>JAEYRD010000098.1 GCA_023435725.1 Pseudomonadota bacterium
GGACAAGGAAGATCGAGTGGCGCCCGGTTAAGCCGCTCCGCGCCAAGGTCGTCAATGATAGCGCCGCCGCGCCAGTTCTATAGAACGGCAATTGTCGTCGAACCTACACGCAGGAAGGGCAACGTCATTATCTGGCGCGGCCGCGGGGCGATCTGGAATAGCCTTGCGACCAATAGGGATTGTCCAAGCACATGGCCGGAAGTCCCGACGCCGCTGCTCGACACTGATCCCATGATGTAAACGTGCACTCGAAATATGTGCTGCCACCCCAGACCCATCTTTGCAGACAGACCGGATATCTGGGATCGTAGGTTTGCGCCGTGGCGGGCGCGATTACCGACATCGCCGCACCGCCAAGCAATAGCAAAGGTAGCAGTTTGCGCATCGCTCGCCTCATTTTCGATCGACCATCCTTGAGAACCTGATAGACGCGCCAACAGGCAAGTCGGTCAAGGCAGGACCGGCGTGTCGATGGGTTTGAAGACATCCGCAGAAAGGGGCACCTGATGACCAGAAGGATCAAATGGTGGGCGGTGATCGGCATCGCGATGTTCATCATCGGCGCGCTGCTCGTGATCCACTACTCTCTGAGGATCGCCGCCCTGATGGGGTTCGCCCATTGAATGAGACAGGGCGGCCCGTCCACGTGCGCCCGGATCGGGGAACGGTTTGGGCAGGTTGCGCCGGGCTGTCAGCCGCCGGACCGAAGCAAAAACGTATCCACGGACGCAGCCAATCGATCCGCCGTTTGCACGGCAGCCGGCGTGGACTGCTTTTCGGAAGGCCGCGGGCCGACAGAACTGACTGCCAGCGCAGTACCAGCGGCAAGAGCAGCTATCACAATCGTGGTGAGATATTCGGTCCTCATGGCAATGCTCGCCTTCATCGGACCCTCCCCACAAACTAACCGGGCACTCTCAGAAATGGTTCCCCAACGTTGCGGCCGATGTCTTGCAAAGTAGCCGCCAGGGCGCTCCGGGGTTCCTCCTCGCCTCACAGGTCGCGAGCCCCACGGTAAATTCACCCATCATAGAAAAATTTCGGCATAGAAAAATTTCGGCTCTGCCGGATCGGGCACGTCCGATGCGCGTTCTGATAGAGGTGGCAGGTACGCCGTGCACACGCAAGGAGGCTGTGCACCAAGCCGGAGGTGGCGTCATGGCGCTCCCCCTTCCGCCCCATGCCCCTCACCTGATCGAAGCCTTAGAACCAAAGCACTGCCGGGCGATCTGCGGCGTGATCGGCAAAGAGCTTCGGCATAGCCTCACGCGCGGCGCCTCACCGGTACCGATGCGCCTGCGAAAATTACTCGAGCGACTTGCCGAACTGGAAGGCGACGCGCCTCCAATCATTCCCGACTGCGAGCGCGAAGCAGCAACCCGGGAACGCCCGAAGCGGGGGCTGAGGCTTTGGTGGTTCCACCGGGGCCCATAAACCGGCGCGGGATCGCGGCGCCGAGCCACCTCTCCGACAAAAGGAGAGGGTGAGCAGCGCTGCGCGCGCTCTTCGCGGAGGTCTTACGCAGCCGACGTCAGCCGCTGCAGGAACTGCGTCACCTCGCGCCTGAGCGTCTCGACCTCGCCATGGACACGCTCGGAAGCGCTGTTGACGCGGCTCGCGACGCGCCCCGTGTCAGCGGCGGCTTCGCTGATGCCGGTGACGTTGGAGGAGACCCGCGAGGTGCCGGCGGAGGCTTCCTGCACGTTGCGGGCGATCTCGCGGGTTGCGAGACCCTGCTGCTCGATCGAGGTCGCGATCGATGAGGTGATCCCGTTGATCTCGGTGATGGTCTGCGCGATCGCCTCGACGGCCGCGACCGAATTCGTCGTCGATTGCTGCATCTCACCGACCTTGGCGCTGATCTCCTCGGTCGCCTTCGCGGTCTGGTTGGCGAGACTCTTGACCTCGGACGCCACGACCGCAAAGCCGCGGCCGGCCTCGCCCGCGCGGGCCGCCTCGATGGTGGCGTTGAGCGCCAGAAGGTTGGTCTGCTCGGCGATCTCGCTGATCAGCTTGACGACATCGCCGATCCGGAGCGCGGCGTCGGCAAGCGTGCGGATCTCGCTGCCGGCGCGATTGGCCTCGTTCACGGCGCGGCCCGTGCTTGCGGTCGAGCCGGTCACCTGCCGGCCGATATCGGCGATCGAGGACGCGAGCTGCTCGGCGGCGCTGGCGACGGTCGCGACATTGCGCGAGGCATGGTCGGAGGCGCTGAGCACGCCGGAGGTCTGCCGGCTGGTCTTCTCGGCCGCTGCCGCCATCTGGCCGGCGTCGGACTCAAGATCGGTCGCCGCGCCCATGAGGGTGCCCGCAACCTCGTCCAGATGCGTGCCGAACTCCTTTGCGAGACCGGCAATCTCGACCACGCGGCGGCCGAGGCTGTCGGTGCCGGAATTGATGACGGTCGACGAACGGCGGAACGAGCCGGGCAATCCGCGCGCCAGAATCTTGCGGAAATACTTGCCGCGGCTTGCATAGTCCATCGAGGCCGACACCTCGCGCACGAAGGCGTCGGTGATGTCGAGCATGTCGTTGACCGACTTCTGGATCGACCCGATCCGCCCGGCCTGCCGATTGCTCAGGATGCGCGCTTCGAGATCGCCATGCGCGGCCTTGCGGCACACATCGGCCACCTCATCGACGGCTGCCGCCGTACGTTGCTGGCACCAAACGGCGTAACCGAGCAGCACGACCGTCGCGCCCTGCAACGCGGCCCCGGAAATTCCCGTGACACCGGCGAGCGAGAGAACGAACGCAACGATAGCAAGAACACACGCGAGCGCGGTCGCTCCCTGCGCCTTAGAGAGAGAGCACAAATTCATCGTAACCGACACCCTGTTGCTTGAGCAGTGCCACCATCGCATCGAAGCTCGCACGCATGCCATCCTTGGCATTGGCATGCCGCGCCTCTTCCGCGCACAGCGTCTTGTAGATCGGCTTGATACGCTCGATCTGCACGGCATCGGGCTTGCGACGGTTGGAATGATAGCCGACGATATTGCCGCGCTCGTCGAGCGTCGGCGTCACATGGGCCAGGACCCAGTAATGGCTGCCGTCCTTCGCCAGATTGACGACGTAGGCGAAGATCTCCTGCTTGGACTGCAGGGTATCCCACAGCAGCTTGAAGACGCAGCGCGGCATGTCGGGATGGCGGATCATGCTGTGGGGAGCGCCCATCAGTTCCGCGTAGGAATATTTGGCCATACGGATGAAGACGTCGTTGGCGTAAGTGATGCGGCCCTTGAGATCCGTCTTCGACACGATCAACTCTTCGTCGCCGAGGAGATTTTCCACGCCAGTTGGCCGTATCGTATGCGTCATCGTTGACGAATCCTCACGAAGGGCAGCGCCCTCGAAGGAGTGGCCCGCATCGAAACTTGATTACAACATGAATCATTAATCATGAGTGACCGCGGGCCCCGTGCGATCACCCGACGCCTCCGTAGGATTACCTACGGGCTCCGTCGTCCTGCATATTTCGGCAGCAAGGTGCGCTGCGCGCCGTCACATCGTCGCGCCGAGCACCCAGGGCGCGAACTCCGCGCCGCCGAAATCGAAGCTCTCGCTCTTGGTCGGCTGGCCGGAGGCCGTCTTCAGGATCAGGTCGAAGATGCGCTGGCCGCACTGCTCGACGCTCTCCTCGCCTTCGAGAATGGTACCGCAATTGACGTCCATGTCGTCTTCCATGCGCTTGTACATGGGCGTGTTGGTGGCGAGCTTGATCGACGGCGCCGGCTTGCAGCCGAACACGCTGCCGCGGCCCGTGGTGAAGCAGACGAGATTGGCGCCGCCGGCAACCTGGCCGGTCGCGGCGACCGGATCGTAGCCGGGCGTGTCCATGAACACGAAGCCGCGTTTCGTCACCGGCTCGGCGTAGCGCAGCACGTCGACGAGATTGGTGGTGCCGGCCTTCGCCATCGCGCCGAGCGACTTTTCCAGGATGGTGGTAAGGCCGCCGGCCTTGTTGCCTGGGCTCGGATTGGCGTTCATCTCGGCGCCTTCGCGCTCGGTATATTCCTCCCACCAGCGCATGAGATCGACGAGCTTCTCGCCGACCTCGCGGCTGACGGCGCGGCGCGTCAGCAGATGCTCGGCACCATAGGTCTCCGGCGTCTCCGACAGGATCACGGTGCCGCCGTGACGCACGATGAGGTCGCTGGCAGCCCCCAGCGCCGGATTGGCTGATACCCCGGAATAGCCGTCCGAGCCGCCACATTGCAGCGCGACCGTCAGTTCGCTGGCCGGCACGGATTCGCGCCTGACCTTGTTCGCGTCCGCCAGGGCCTCGCGCACGAAGGCAACCCCCGCCTCCACCGTCTTGCGGGTGCCGCCGACCTCCTGGATATCCATCGCGCGCAGGCGGCCGGCGAGCTTCTGCTCCTCCATCAGGCCTCGGATCTGGTTCACCTCGCAGCCGAGGCCGAGCACGATGACGTGGGAGAAATTGACGTGCCGCGCATAGCCGCCGAGCGTGCGGCGGAGCAGCGCGAGCGGCTCGTTCTGCGTCATGCCGCAGCCGGTCTTGTGGGTCAGCGCGACCACACCGTCGACATTGGGGAATTCGGCCAGCGGATTGTCGCCGGTGAAGGGATTCTTCTTGAAGACGTCGGCGACGAGACCAGCTACGTGCGCGCTGCAATTCACCGAGGTCAGGATGCCGATATAGTTGCGCGTGGCGACGCGGCCGTCCGGGCGGCGAATGCCTTCGAAGGTCGCCGGCAGGTCGAAGTTCGGCGTCGACTTGACGTCGGCGCAATAGGCATAATCCTTGGAGAAGTCGCCCATGCCGCAGTTCTGCGTATGCACGTGCTGGCCCGGCGCGATCGGCACTGTCGCAAAGCCGATGATCTGGCCGTAGCGCTTCACCGGCTCGCCCACGGCGATCGGCTTGATCGCGACCTTGTGGCCGGACGGAATGCGATCGACCGTCGTCACACCGTCGGCGACCACCGTTCCCGGCGGCAGGCTCGCGCGCGCGATCAGCACGCCATCATCGGGATGCAGGCGAATGACGGGGCTGATGGTCATGGGTATCTCCTGTATCGAAACTATCGTGCCCCGGATGCTGCGCAGCGCGGAAAGCGATGCGCTGCTGATCCGGGGCCCATGCGTGGTGTTGGCAACTGGATCCCGGCTCCGCGGCGCATCACTTCGTGCTGCGCCGCGTCCGGGACACGCAAGCTCAGGCTTTCCCCGCCGAATCCTTGCGGGTCTGGTTGACCTGCATCTTGGCGTAGGTCGCCATCAGGCCGACCTCGTTCGACAGCGTCACCAGCTTGAAGCCCATGTTGATGGCGCGCGCCGCGCCTTCGGCGCCGCTGCAATGGATGCCCGGGTTGAGGCCGCGCTTGCCGCATTCCTTGATGATCTTCTCGTAGATCGCGAGGATTTCGGGCTCGCTGCGATCGAGCTTGGGCTCGAGGCCGTAGGAGAAGCCGAGATCGGACGGGCCGATATAGACGCCGTCGATGCCCTCGACGTCGAGGATCGCTTCCATGTTCTCGACCGCGGTCCTGGTCTCCATCATCGGCAGCAGCACGATCTCGTCGTTGGCCGTCTTCTGGTAGGAGCCCGCGGTGCCGTACATGCCGGCGCGGATCGGACCGTTGGAGCGCACGCCCTTCGGCGGATATTTGGAATAGGAAACGAGGTTTTTCGCTTCCTGCGGCGTGTTGACCATCGGGCAGATCACGCCATAGGCGCCGCCGTCGAGCACCTTGCCGATGATGCCGGGCTCATTCCAGGGCACGCGGACCATCGGGGTCACCGGATGCTTGTCCATGGCCTGGAAGCACTGCACCATCGACAGATAGTCCTGCACGCCGTGCTGCATGTCGACAGTGACGCTGTCGAAGCCGCATTGCGCGACCATCTCGGCCGAGAAGCCCGAGGGAATCGCGAGCCACGCGTTGACCACGGCCTTGCCCGACTTCCAGATTTCCTTGACCTTGTTCGCCACGTTGCCTTCCTTCTCTGCTGTTTGGACCGTCGCCAACACGCCGAGCGCCGCGACAGCACGACCCCGCTGTTACCGCTAACTGGATCGCCGCGCTACGCTCGCAATGACGCAAGAGCTATGCGGTCGCCCTCTGGATGTTGACTTCACTGACGCCGACCTCGCGGGCGGTGTTCACTATCGCCGCCCAGTTGTCATCCGGCAAGGGGATGCCGTTCTTGATGCGTTCGGCCCGGGTTTTCCGCTCGGGATCGCCCGGAACTCCCGGTCAAGCACTCGCCTTGGCATGGCCGCCGAGGTAGGCGGCGCGAATGGCCTCGTTGCCCCAGAGTTCGTCGGGCTTGCCACCGAGCACGATACGGCCGGTTTCCAGTACGTAGCCATAGTCGGCCACGGACAGGCCCATGCGCGCATTCTGCTCGACGAGCAGGACCGTCGTGTTGCGCCGGATCTCGGAAATGATCTTGAACACGGCCTGCACGATGACAGGCGCAAGGCCGAGCGAGGGTTCATCCAGCAGCAGCAGCCGCGGCTTGGCCATCAGCCCGCGCGCGACCGCCACCATCTGCAACTGGCCGCCTGACAGCGTCCAGCCGAGCGCATTGGTGAACTTCCTGATGTCCGGGAAGAGGTCGAACATCGCGTCCGCCTCGCGCGAGATCTCCGAGGTCGATGCCCGGCGATTTGACGCACCGAGCATGATGTTCTCTTTCACCGTGAGACCCGGAAAGACGCGGCGGCCTTCCGGAACGTGCGAGATGCCCATGCGGACGATGGCTTCCGGGCCGAGGCCCGCGATGGATTTTCCGTCGAACAGGATGTCGCCGGAGGTCGCCTTGGAAAGGCCCGAGATGGCGCGCAGCGTCGTCGACTTGCCGGCGCCGTTGGCCCCTAGCAGCGTCACCACCTGCCCCTGCTCCACGGTGCAGGTGACGCCGCGCAGCGCCTCGATCTCGCCGTAGCGCACCACGAGATTGCGGATTTCGAGCAACGGCATCATTCGCTCCCGAGATAGGCGGAGACGACGTCGGGGTGACGCAGCACGGCCATGGATTCGCCGTCCGCGATGCGGCGTCCGAAGTTGAGCACGGTGATGTGCTGGGCCGCTTCCGAAACCAGCGTCATGTCATGATCGATGATCAGGATGGTCAGGCCCTGCGCCGCGATGCGCTTGAGCAGTTCGTGCAGCTCGAGCTTCTCGGTCGAGTTCAGGCCGGCCGCAGGCTCGTCGAGCAGGAGCAACGTCGGGTTCGAGGCGAGCGCGCGGGCAATCTCGATCAGGCGCTGATGGCCGTAGGAGAAGCTCGAGATCAGCTCGTTGGCGCGGCTGCCGAGGCCGACGAAGGTCAGCGCCTCCATCGCACGCTCGGTCAGGGCGTCATCGCCCTTCCCGACCATGGTGTTGCCGGGCCGCTCCGCGCCGATTTCGACGTTCTCCAGCGCCGTCATCGAACGGAACAGGCGGATGTTCTGGAACGTGCGGCCCAGGCCCGCAGCCGTGCGCTGATGCGGCGGCATGTGAGTGATGTCGGTGCCGTCGAGCACGATCTTGCCCGCCGTCGCCTGGTAGAGGCCCGAGAGCACGTTGAGCGTGGTGGTCTTGCCCGAGCCGTTCGGCCCGATCAGCGCATGCACGCCGCCGCGCTTCACTGCGATGTCGACACCATCGACGGCCTTCAGACCGCCGAAATGCTTCGACAGGCCGGTGACCTCCAGCACGATGTCGCCGCCGACCGTCGCCGGCTTCAATTGCAGGGCGCTGGCTGCCGGCGGAGCCTTGGTCTTGGCACGCCAGCGCGTGAACGCGTCGGCGACAAAGCCCCAGATGCCATCGGGCATGAAGCGGATGATCAGGATCACGAACAGGCCGTAGATCGCCAGGTAGAGGCCCGGCACGCTCTTGAGGAAGCGCAGCCATTCCGGGATCAGGATGAGCAGGCCCGTGCCGATCGCCGAGCCGATCGGCGAGGCAACGCCGCCGAGCAGCGACATGGTCAGGAACACGATCGATTCCGCGAAGGAGAACTGATCGGGGCTGACATAGGCGAAGCCGCCGGCGAACAGGCCACCCGCGAGCCCGCCGAGAAGTGCACAGAGCGCGAAGGCGTAGATCTTGGTGCGGAAGACGTCGATGCCGTTGACGCCGGCCGCAAGCTCGTTGTCGCGCACCGCGCGCATGGCGCGGCCAAGCTTGGTATCGGCGAGATGCCAGACCAGATAGCCGACGATCGCCAGCATCGCGACGCAGAAGGCGAGATAGCTCTGCGACGACTGGAACAGCTCGGGACGCTTGATGTTGGGGACGCCGTCGGGCCCGTGCGTCAGCCAGATCGCGTTGATCATCACGAGCGTGACGATCTGCTGGAACGAGATCGTCACCATCGCGAGGTAATGCCCGCCGAGCCGCAGCGTCGACATGCCGAGAAACGCGCCGGCGAGCAGCGAGATCACGCAGCCGCCGACGAGGCACAGCCAGAAGCTGACATGCAGGTCCGTCGTCCCGATGCCGACCGCATAGGCGCCGAGACCGAAGAACGCGGCCTGCGCCAAATTGATCTGGCCGCACAGGCCGAGCACCACCGAGAGCCCGAACACGGCGATCGAGAACGTGGTGGCCTGGAGCAGGATGTTGTGAACGTATCCGTCGAAGCGCATGGTCGCGGCGAGCGCAACCAGGATCGCCGCACCGGTGAAGTACGGCAGGTGCCGGACGAGCAGCGGCTTCGAGTGGATGGCGGGCGCCGGGATCGGCATGTTGTCGCTGGGAGCGCTCATGCCTTCTCCGCCACGCGTTCGCCGAAGATGCCCTGCGGCCGGAAGATGAGGAAGGCGATGAGAACCAGGAACGCGAAGCCGTCCTTGTACGGGACCGAGATATAGGCCGCGCCGAACGTCTCGATCACGCCGAGCGCGAGACCGCCGATGATGGCGCCCGCGACGTCACCGAACCCGCCGATGATCGTCGCCGCGAACGCCTTCAGCGCGATCGTCGAGCCCATCTGGATCGAGACGAACAGCACGGGCGCGACGAGGATGCCGGCAAGGCCGCCGAGCACCGCCGAATAGATGAAGGTGATCATGATCATCGTCGACACGGAAATGCCGAGCAGCGAGGCCATTTCCTTGTCCTGCGAGGTCGCCTGCAGCTTCTTGCCGAGCAGCGTCTTCTCGAAGAACCAGAAATTGAAGATCACGAGGCAGATCGTGACGCCGATGATCAGGAGATACTGGCTGTCGAGATAGATCGGACCGAGCTGGATGCCCGGCGTTTCGAACCAGCCCTCCAGCACCTGCGGCTGCGGACCGTAGATCGCGAGCACGGAATTGGCGAGCAGGATCGAGGCGCCGATCGTTGCGATGATCACCGGCAGATAGGTGCGATGGCGGAGCGGATAGTAGACGCCGAGATTGAAGATGACGCCGAGCAGCGCCATTCCGGCCAGCGCGACCAGAAATGCCGCCCAGTAGGGCAAACCGAATTCGATTGCGACGACCATCAGATAGGCCGCGACCATGGAGAATTCGCCCTGGGCGAAATTCACCACATTGGTGGCACGGAAGATCAGCACGAAGCCGAGCGCGACGAGCGCGTAGACGGCGCCGATACCGATGCCGGTAAACAGCAGTTGCAGGACGAGATCCATCACAAGCGTTCCGTTGGAGGTCGGATGCGTTCGCCGAAAGACGTTCGACCTCCCCGATCGGGATCGGGGAGGCCTGACCGACGTCAGTCGTTGAACTCGATGTGCTTGTCGAAGACGATCTTGCCCTTGTCGTTCTTCACGATGTTGTAGCCGTGGAGGCCGTCGCCGTTCTGGTCGAAGTTATATTCGCCCTCGGCACCCGCGAACTTCCTGGTCGCCAGGATGGCTTCGCGAATCTTGCCGGGATCGGTGGAGCCAGCCTTGTTGATCGCCGCGGCCAGGACGCTGACCGCATCGAAAGTCCAGGAGCTCTGATTGTCGGGCGCAACCTTGACCGCGTCGCGGTAGACCTTGCCGAACGCCTTCGAGCCCTCGCTGGAATCCTCCGCGTAGTCGGCGACGCCATACGTGTTGTGGAGCGCGGGACCCGCGAGCTTGAGCGCGGTGATGTTGACGATCGAGGGCGAGCCGACCCAGGGAATATTGACGCCGAGCTGGCGCAGCTGGCGGGCGAAGATGCCGAGGTCGTTCTCGAAGGTGAAGTAGGAACCCAGGATGTCTGCGCCCGACTGCTTGATCGCGAGCACGACCGGCGTGAAGTCCTGGCTCTGGTTGGCATAACCCTGATCGAGCACCGGCGGAGCACCGAGCTTGGTCAGCGCCTCCGTCAGCGCCTTGCCGCCCGCGGTGCCGAACGCATCGGTCGAGTGCAGCACGGCCCACTTCTTCTTTTCGAGCGTCTTGACGCCGTACTCGGCGATCACACGACCGGAATAGCTGTCATTGGGGCGGAAGCGGAACAGCCAGGGATTGCCCATGTGGGTGAGGTTCGGGTCGGTGCCGCCGATCATCACGGGCTTGCCGAGCTTGATCACGTCAGGCGCCATCGCGTGCACCTGGGTCGAGCGGATCGAGCCGAGGAACCCGACGATGTCGGACTGCGCGGCGAGCTTCGAGAAGGCGAGGACGATGCCCGGGTTGGTGGTCTGATCGTCCTCGACGATCAACTCGCCCTGCTTTCCAAGGATACCACCGGCCCTGTTGACGGCTTCGAGCGCGAGCTTGGCGCCCTTGATGGCGTAACCGCCGGATTCAGCGGCGGGACCTGTGACGGGCGCGCACATACCGATCTTGATGGTGGCGCCTTGCGCGTTCGCGCTCTTGATGAGGTATGGCGCGGCAATGCCGGCAGCAATTCCGGCAGCGAAGTCGCGTCTCGTGAGTTTCATACATTCCTCCCTGGGGCCGGGCTTCCTTGTCGGCCCTTCTTTGTTTGGCTTTGTTACTGAATACAGAGCCGGATGCTACTTACGGATTCTCCCGGCTTGAGTAAATTGATATTGCGGCAGCCTCGACTAAGTGCGGAGAGTTCACGCCCCAGAGATGATCAACACCCGCGGCAACGATCTATTCTCGGCTATTTTTCCGGACTTTCGTGGATTTCGCGTTGCTCGCGCTGTCCACGCGCCATGCAGTGACGACAGTCATGCGTAACGATCAAGTCACCATGCAAATTTGCCGCTACGCATCGTCCGTGATCTCGTCACTGGCGTCGGCGGAAGCCAGACACAACTCCAATTGTCCAAGCATCTCCTGCAACTCGGCGAGCTTGCGCGCGCCAAAGCGGTGCGTGATCTCGGCATAGATCGCTTCCGAGGACGGCGCGACCGAGGCCATCAGCTTCACGCCCTCCTTCGAGATCGAGACCATGCTGCGGCGCTGGTCGGCCTTCGCGGTCTTGCGCTCGATCAGATTGCGTGCCTCGAGATCGCGCAGGATGCGCGACAGGCTCGGTCCGAGGAGGAATGCCGTGCGCGCAAGTTCCGTGACTTCCGCGGCCTCGATCGCCGCCAGTGCGCGGAGGATCCGCCATTGCTGCTCGGTCAAACCGTGCTCGCGCAGCTTCGGACGAAACTGCCGCATCACTGCCTCGCGTGCCCGCAACAGCGACATCGGCAGCGAACGCGAGAAGTCGCGCATCGGCACTTGCCGTGCGGCGGGCGCACTTTCATTCGCGGGATCAGCCGGTCTCTTCGTCATGACGCCCTTTCCGACGGCAGAATGTTTGCAGTGCAGCAAGCCAAATTGTGTTTGACCCATTCACTTAACATGTTAAGTATCTCTGGGCACCACGATTTGTAAGATCACAGATGGCGCTTTCCAACGACGATATCCAAGCTTGCGCACGGCGTCTGCACCAGGCGGAGAAGACCCGCACGCAGATCCGGCAGCTCTCGCAGGATTTTCCTGACATCACCATCGCCGATGCCTACGCGATTCAGAAGGCCTGGGTTGGCGTCAAGATCGCCGAGGGGCGCATCGTCAAGGGGCACAAGATCGGTCTGACCTCGAAGGCAATGCAGAGCGCACTCAATATCGACGAGCCGGATTCCGGCGTGCTGCTCGACGACATGTTCTTCGCCGACGGCGGGCTGGTCCCGACCGAGCGTTTCATCGCCACCCGCGTCGAAGCCGAGCTCGCTTTCATCATGAGCAAACGCCTCGCTGGGCCCGACTGCACGATGTTCGACGTGCTCAATGCAACCGACTTCGTCGTGCCGGCGCTGGAAATCCTGGATACCCGCATCGAACGCGTCGATCCCAAAACCAAAGCGACTCGAAAGATCTTCGACACCATTGCCGACAATGCGGCGAATGCCGGCATCGTGCTCGGAGGACGGCCGATCCGGCCACTGGACGCAGACCTGCGCTGGATCGGCGCGCTCTGTTTCAGGAACGGCCAGCTCGAGGAAACGGGCCTCGCCGCCGGCGTACTCAATCATCCCGCCACTGCGGTGGCGTGGCTTGCCAACAAGATCGCGCCGCTCGGCCTTGCGCTGGAGCCCGGACAGGTCGTGCTCGCCGGCTCCTTCATCCGTCCGATCGAGACCCGCAAGGGCGACACAATTCAGGCCGATTATGGCGCCTACGGCTCGGTGAGCTGCTACTTCGCCTGACGAATAAGAATACAGGGAACGAAACCGCCATGCCGCATTTCACGATCGAATACTCGGCCAATCTGGACGGCCGCCTCGACATCGGCGCGGTGTGCGAGGTGGTGCGCCAGGCGGCAGTCGAGACCGGCATCTTCCCGCTCGGCGGCATCCGCGTCCGCGCTATCAGGTGCGAGCACTATGCGATCGCCGATAACAAGCGCGACTATGGTTTTCTCGACATGGTGCTGCGCATCGGCGAGGGCCGCGATCTTCCGACGCGCAAGAAAGCCGGCGAGCATGTCTTCCAGGCGCTCTCCCGACATCTCGACCCCGTCTTCGCCGCCAGCAAGTTCGCCTTGTCGTTCGACATGCAGATCAACGACAAGGACACGAGCTGGAAGCGCAACAACATCCACGACGTCCTGAAAGTGGAGGCTGCGCATGGATAAGCCCACGCCGAAAGGCGATGTATTCCAGGCCAACCGCGACCGCGTCGCGCCGCTGTTGAAGAAGCTGCGCGCTGACGGCATCGGCCACATGATCGACGGCAAGATCGCTCCCTCGATCTCCGGCGAGACCTTCGAGACGAAGTCGCCTGTCGACGGCGCGACGCTCGCGAGCGTCGCGCGCGGCAATGCCGAGGATATCGACGCCGCGGCGACCGCTGCCAGCCTCGCCTTCAAGTCCTGGCGCGACATGGGCCCTGCGATGCGGCGCAAGCTGCTGCATCGGGTCGCCGACGCGATCGAGGACAATGCCGAAGACATCGCCGTGCTCGAATGCATCGACACCGGCCAGGCCTATCGCTTCATGGCCAAGGCCGCGATCCGTGCTGCCGAAAACTTCCGCTTCTTCGCCGACAAGTGCGCTGAAGCGCGCGACGGCCTCAACACGCCGAGCGATGAGCACTGGAACATCTCCACCCGCGTGCCGATCGGTCCCGTCGGCGTGATCACGCCGTGGAACACGCCGTTCATGCTCTCGACCTGGAAGATCGCCCCTGCCCTCGCTGCCGGGTGCACCGTCGTGCACAAGCCGGCCGAGTGGTCGCCGGTGACGGCTGCCATTCTGGCGAAGCTCGTCAAGGAAGCCGGCGTTCCCGACGGTGTGCTCAATACCGTCCATGGTTTCGGCGAAGAGGCCGGCAAGGCGCTGACCGAGCATCCCGCCATCAAGGCGATCGGCTTCGTCGGCGAGAGCGCGACGGGCTCGGCTATCATGACGCAGGGCGCACCGACCCTGAAGCGCGTGCATTTCGAGCTCGGTGGGAAGAACCCGGTGATCGTGTTCGACGATGCCGATCTCGACCGCGCACTCGATGCCGTCGTGTTCATGATCTACTCGCTCAACGGCGAGCGCTGCACGTCGTCCAGCCGCCTGTTGATCCAGCAAAACATCGCGGAGAAATTCATCGAGAAGCTGACCGCCCGCGTGAAGGCGCTGAAGGTCGGCCATCCCCTCGACCCCGGCACCGAGATCGGCCCGCTGATCCACGAGCGGCATCTGGCAAAGGTCTGCTCCTATTTCGACGTCGCGCGCCAGGACGGCGCGACCATCGCGGTCGGCGGCAAAGCCTATGACGGGCCGGGCGGCGGACATTATGTCGAGCCGACGCTGGTAACAGGCGCAAACGGCAAGATGCGCGTGGCACAGGAGGAGGTATTCGGCCCCTTCCTCACCGTGCTGCCCTTCCGCGACGAGGCGGACGCCATCGAGATCGCCAACGACATCCGCTATGGCCTCACCGGCTATGTCTGGACCAACGACATGGGCCGCGCGTTGCGCGTCGCCGACGCGTTAGAGGCCGGCATGATCTGGCTGAACTCGGAAAACGTCCGCCACCTGCCGACGCCGTTCGGCGGCATGAAGGCATCAGGCATTGGCCGCGATGGCGGCGACTATTCGTTCGACTTCTACATGGAAACCAAGCACGTCTCGCTGGCGCGGGGCACGCACAAGATTCAGAAACTGGGAATGTAGGAAACGGTCATTCCGGGGCGGGCGAAGCACGAGGCCGGAATCCATTCAACTACCAACACTGCTGCGCGATGGATTCCGGGTTCGGCTCTTCGAGCCGCCCCGGAATGACAAATCCGAGGGGAAACGCAAATGCCGGTACCGCAACACGTCTTCGAGCCGCCCTTCAACATCATCCGCTCGAGCCACGTCGTGCTCGACGTGACCGACCTGAAGCTCAGCCGCGAGTTCTACGAGACCACCGTCGGCCTGCATGTCGAGGACGCCGACGACAACGTCGTGTACCTGCGCGCCGCCGAGGAGCATCAGCATCACTCGCTGGTGCTGCGCAAGGCCGCAGTGCCGGCCTGCGCCCGGCTCGGCTTCAAGGTCGGCAACGACGGGGATCTCGACAAGGCCGCATTGTTCCTCTCCGAGAACGGCCTCGCTTATGCCTTCGTCGACCAGCCGTTCCAGGGCCGCACGCTGCAATTCACCGATCCGTTCGGCTTCCAGATCGAACTCTACGCGTCGATGGCCCGGCGGCCACATCTCTTACGCCGCTTCGACCTCTACAAGGGCTGCCACCCGCAGCGGCTCGATCATTTCAATGTCTTCGCCGCCGAAGTGCAGGACACGGTCGAGTTCTATGCGCGGCTCGGCTTCCGTCTCACCGAATATGCCGAGGAGGACGGACCGAACGGGCGCATCGCCGCGGCGTGGATGCACCGCAAGGGCAACGTCCACGACTTCGCATTCACCAACGGCAAGGGCCCTCGCCTGCACCACTTCGCCTACTGGACGCCGACGGCGATGAACATCATCCATCTCTGCGACGTGATGGCCTCCTCCGGCTTCGTGAAGAACATCGAGCGCGGCCCCGGACGCCACGGCATCTCGAACGCATTCTTCCTCTATGTCAGGGATCCCGACGGCCACCGTCTCGAGCTCTACACCAGCGACTATTTCACCGGCGATCACGATCATGAGCCGCTGCGCTGGTCGCTGCGCGATCCGCGCCGACAGACGTTGTGGGGTGCACCGGCGCCGCGGTCCTGGTTCGAGCAGGGCTCGCCGTTCACGGGCCAGGCCGTGCGCGAGCCGAAATTCGTGGCCGACGTGCTGGTGGCGGACTGAGCGATGTCTCTCCCTCGCCTCGCGACCTATTCCGTCAAAGGTGAAGTCCGCTATGGGGCCGTCGTCGACGGCGGCATCGCCGATCTCTCTGCCCGCCACGCCAAGGACTATCCGACACTGCGCGAGGTGATCGCGGCCGGCAAGCTCGCAAGCCTTGCCGAAGGAACCGCCGGCCACGCGCCGGACCATGCGATCAGCGACATCACCTGGCTGCCGCCCGTGCCCGCGCCGGAAAAGATCATCTGCATCGGCGTCAATTATCCCGACCGCAACGCCGAGTACAAGGATGGCCAGGACGCGCCGAAATATCCGAGCATGTTCATGCGCTCGCCTCGCTCCTTCGTCGGGCACGACACTCCGCTGGTGCGCCCGCGCGCATCAGTGCAGCTCGACTACGAGGGCGAGATCGCGCTGGTGATCGGCAAGCCCGGCCGGCACATCCCGGAAAGCACAGCGCTCGATCACATCGCGGCACTCACGCTCTGCAACGAAGGATCGGTGCGCGACTGGCTCCGCCATGCCAAGTTCAACGTCACGCAGGGCAAGAACTTCGATTCCAGCGGCAGCCTCGGACCGTGGCTCGTGCCCTACACAACGGAATCGCAGATCGCCGACGTCCGTCTCACCACGCACGTCAACGGCGAGCTGCGGCAGGACGACCGCACCAGCCGGTTGATATTCCCGTTCCGCTACCTCATCAGCTACATCTCGACCTTCGCAACGCTCGTCCCCGGCGACATCATCGTCACGGGCACGCCGACGGGCGCCGGTGCGCGGTTCGATCCGCCGCGGTACCTGAAGCCCGGCGATGTCATCGAAGTCGAGGCCGAGGGCATCGGCCTGCTGCGCAACGGTGTCGTCGACGAAGCCTGAACAGCAATCGAAGTGGAATAGTGCAATGACCACCCTCACCGGCGGCGAAGCGATCGTAAGCGGGCTTGTCGCCCATGGCGTCGATACCGTGTTCGGCCTGCCCGGCGCGCAGGTCTATGGCCTGTTCGACGCTTTCCACCAGGCCCAGCTCAAGGTCATCGGCGCGCGGCACGAGCAGGCCTGCGGCTACATGGCGTTCGGCTATGCGCGCTCGAGCGGCAAGCCCGGCGTGTTTAGCGTGGTGCCCGGTCCCGGCGTGCTCAACGCCAGCGCAGCGCTGCTCACCGCCTTCGGCTGTAACGAGCCGGTGCTTTGCGTCACGGGGCAAGTGCCGACGCAGTTCCTGGGCAAGGGACGCGGCCATCTCCACGAGATGCCGGATCAGCTCGCGACCTTGCGCACCTACGTGAAATGGGCCGATCGCATCGAATATCCCGGCAACGCCCCGACGGTCGTGGCGCGCGCCTTCCAGGAGATGACGTCCGGCCGTCGCGGGCCCGCGTCGGTCGAAATGCCGTGGGACGTCTTCACCCAGCGCGCCGACACGGCCGCCGCCCAAGTGCTCGAGCCGCTGCCCGCGCCGCGGCCAGACCCCGACCTGATCAAGCAAGCGGCTGCGCTCATCAAGAACAGCAAGGCGCCGATGATCTTCGTCGGCAGCGGCGCGATCGAGGCGCGCGAGGAAATTCTCGAACTCGCCGAGATGATCGATGCGCCGGTCGTGGCCTTCCGCAGCGGCCGCGGCATCGTCTCCAATGCGCATGAGCTTGGCCTGACCATGGCCGCCGCCTACAAGCTGTGGCCGAAGACCGATTTGATGATCGGCATCGGCACCCGCGCCGAACTGCCGGCATCGGGCTTCCGCTGGCCGTACCAACCGAAGGGGCTGAAATCCATTCGGATCGACATCGATCCGGCCGAGATGCGCCGCCTCGTCTCCGATGCCGCCGTCGTCGCCGACGCCAAGGCCGGAACGACCGATCTCGTCGCAGCCGTGAAGAAGGCCGGCTTTACGAGGACGGCCGGCCGGCGCGGAGAAATCCGCGAGGCTACCGCGATGGCGCAAGCCGAGATCCAGCGCATTCAGCCGCAGATGGCGTATCTGAACATCCTGCGCGAGGTGCTGCCGGCGAACGCGATCGTGACCGATGAATTGTCGCAGTTCGGCTTCGCCTCCTGGTACGGCTTCCCGATCTACGAGCCGCGCACCTTCATCACCTCGGGCTATCAGGGCACACTCGGCTCGGGTTTCCCGACCGCGCTCGGCGCCAAGGTGGCGAACCCCGACAGACCGGTGGTAGCGATCACCGGCGACGGCGGCTTCATGTTCGGCGTGCAGGAGCTCGCCACCGCCGTGCAGTTCAACATCGGCGTGGTGACGCTGGTGTTCAACAACAATGCCTATGGCAATGTCCGCCGCGACCAGCGCGAACGCTTCGACGGCCGCGTCGTGGCGTCCGATCTCGTCAATCCGGATTTCGTCAAGCTCGCGGAATCCTTTGGCGTCGCGGCCGCGCGCGTGACTGCTCCCGAGCAGTTCAAGGCCGCGATGGAGAAGGCGCTCGCCCATGGCGGGCCGTATCTGATCTCGGTCGAGGTGACGCGGGACTCCGAGGTCAGCCCCTGGGCGTTCATTCACCCGCCGAAGCCGTAACGTCGTTCCGGGGCGCGCGTAGCGCGAGCTACGATGCGCAATTGCGCATCTGAGAATCCATAACCATGATCGGGAGTATGGATTCCGGGCCTGCGCCTTACGGCGCATCCCGGAATGACGAGAAGGGTCACCGCGTCCTGCGGAACGTCAGATTGATGCGTTTCCGCCCGAGCAGCGCATGCTCGCCGTCGGCGAGCGGCGCGACGCCGTGATAGGCGAGCCGGCTAGCCCCACCCCAGACCACGACATCGCCGTGAACGAGCCGGAAACGGCGCGGCTTGTCGCTTCGCGCCATGCCGCCGAAGAGAAACGTCGCGGGCAATCCGAGCGAGACCGAAACGATCGGCGCTGAATAGTCCAGCTCGTCCTTGTCCTGGTGCAGCGACAGCCGCGTGCCGGGCTCGTAACGATTGACGAGGCACGCATCGGGCGTGAAGCCAATGAAACCGCCCTGCTCCGCCGCGCGCCGAGCCAGATCGCGGAACATGGGCGGCATCGCCGGCCATGGCGCGGCTGTTCGCGGATCGGTCGGATCATAGCGATAGCCGGTGTGATCGGTGATCCAACCGCGCTCGCCGCAATTGGTCATGGCCACCGACATCTGATAGCCGCCGGGCGTGGTCATGCGGCGGAACGGCGACTGCGCCACGATGGCGCGCACGGCGGCGATCAGCTCGTTCTCGATCGGCTTGACGAAGCCGCGCAGCAGTACGGCGCCATCGGCGATGTCCTCGCGGGACGGCTGCGCTTCGGCGGCAGTGTCGAACAGATCATCCGTCAATCGCAGAGCTCATTTGGCATCATGAAAGATCACGCCCAGCGTGTGGCGCTGACCGGACCTGATCCGGCTGACGCCATGGCGCAGATTAACCCGATAAGTGCCACGCGTCCCCTGCACCGGCCGGTGGTGCACAGCGAAGGCGACCGCGTCGCCCTGCGACAGCGGCACCACCTCGGCGCGGGACTGCATGCGCGGGCGCTGCTCGGTCAGCACGAACTCGCCGCCGGTGAAATCCCGTCCCGGCTCGGACAGAAGGATCGCGACCTGGAGCGGAAACACGTGCTCGCCATAGAGGTCCTGGTGCAGGCAATTGTAGTCGCCGTCCCGGTATTGCAGCAGCAGTGGCGTCGGCCGCGCCTGCCCCGCCTCGTGGCAACGCTTGAGGAACGCCGCGTGTCCTTGGGGATAGCGGATGTCGATCCCCATCGCCTCGTTCCAACGATTGGCGACACCCTGGAGATGCGTATAGAGCGCTGGGCGTAGCTCCGCGATCAGATCAGGCAGCGGATAGGAGAAATATTTGTACTCGCCGCGGCCAAAACCATGGCGGCCCATGACGATGCGGCTACGGAAGATTGCGTCGTCGGGATAGAGCGCGGCGACGGCGCGGCACTGATCAGGCGTGAGCAGGCTCTTCAGGACGGCGCAGCCCTGGGCATCGAGTTCTGCGGTGATGTGGGGCCAGTCGAGGGTGTCGACGTGGGAGGCAAGGTCGATGGGCGACCGAAGGGACGATTTGCGTGCTGTTGCTGTCATGGCAATCACCTTCGCAAGACTGGCCCGCCCGCCGCCACCCGATTTCCGACGACGATTTCCCCGTCATTGCGAGCGCACGAAGCAATCCAGAATGTCTCCGCGGAGGGAACCTGGATTGCTTCGTCGCAAGGGCTCCTCGCAATGACGCGGAGAGAGCATCGCTTACCACAACGGTAGAGCCGCCTCAGCCCAGCACCGGCAGCGTCACCACGTCGTACCCGTGCTTGATGGTCCGCTTCAGCACGGGGTCCTCAAGCTCGAACTCGAAGCGGTCGGCGGGGCGGATGCCGCCCTTGGCGGCAAAGGTGCCGCCGAACATGGCGCAGCCGTCGGGCAGCTTCTTGTCCGGAAAACCGCGGGCGATGAGATCGTCGACCGGCAGCATCGCGTCCAGCGTGCCCTCCTGGTAGAGCACGCGCTCGCCCTCGATCCAGGCGTAGGAGCGCAGGATCATCTTGTCCCAATGGCCGATCACGTCTTCGAGCTCCCACAGCGTCGAAGCAATCGGCTTGTCGCACATCTGCTTGGAGACGGTGACGTTGTAGGCCTCGACCTTACGGTCGGTGTGGTCGGAGCCGCAGCCGACGAAGATGCGGCCCTGCCAGCCGATCAGCACGAACTCGACCTCGCCGCTGGAATCGCCGCCGCAGCACTCGATGCTGTCTTCGGTGGTCAGACGCCGCGCCGACGCGCGGTAGTAGATCGGCGTCGAGGCCGGCCGGGCGATGCCGACGGCCTCGAGCTCGGCGATGTGCTTATCGCGCGCGACGGGATCGCGCCCGGTCCAGCCGGCGATGACGGCCTGGTCGATCGCCAGCGTCAGCGGCGTTGTGGCGTCCTGGGCATCGACGGTGAAAGTCAGGTCAAACACGGATCACGGCCTCCATGCCGGCAGCAAGCTCGAAAATACGGCGATCGGAGCCGCCCGCCCCCGCGAGCATCAGGCCGACGGGGACGTCGCCCTCGCGATGCGCAGGCAGCGAGATGGCGCAGCCGTCGATCATGTTGATTAGGCTGCAGTTGCGAAGCGCGCGCAGATTTTCGGTGGTGAAAGCCTTGTCGTCGGCGAGATCGGAGATCTTCGGCGGCGTGTTGGCGGTGGTCGGCAGCACCAGCGCGTCATAAGGCGCGATCCGCGCATTGACGCGGGCGATCAGCGAACGGCGCTCGTTGAGGAGATCGATGTAGTCGGCCGCGCTCTGCGCCTCGCCGCGCATGATGCGCACGGAGACTCTGGGATCGTAGACGTCGCCCTTGGACGTGATGAGGTAGCGATGCCACGCAAAACTCTCGGCCGCGGCAAAGCCGCCCTTGGCATTCATCGGGCCGATGTCGTGGAATTCCGCCATCTCGATGCGCTCGATGGTCGCGCCGTGGTCGGCGAGCGTCTTCAGCGCACGCTCGAACGTCTCGGCCACGGCCGCGTCGAGATCGTCGAGCGCGATGGTGGTCGGCACCGCCAGCCGCATGCCCTTCACGGTGCGCGGCTTCAGCGGGACGATCGGCTCATTCGCGAGCACCGCATCGAGTATGGCACAGCAACTGACCGATCGCGCCAGCGGCCCGATGCTGTCGAGCGAGAACGACAGCGGCACCGAGCCGTCGAGCGGCACGCGCCGCTGCGTCGGCTTGTAGCCGACGATGCCGTTGAAGGCGGCCGGGATGCGGCAAGAGCCGCCTGTGTCGGTGCCGAGCGCAGCATGCGCCATGCCGTCGAGCACAGAGACCGCGGCCCCCGAGGACGAGCCGCCCGGCACGTGGCCCACGGCCCGGTTCCAGGCGCCCTTCGGCGTGCCATAATGCGGATTGATGCCGATGCCGGAATAGGCAAACTCGGTCATGTTGGTGCGGCCGATCACGACAAAGCCGGCCTTGCGCAGCCGCGCCACCGTCGCCGCATCCTGCTCGGCCGGGGGAGAGTCGTCGAGCGCGCGGGAGCCGGCGCGCGTCACTTGGCCCTTGATGTCGAAGAGATCCTTGATCGAGATCGGAATACCGGCATAGCGCGACGGCGCGGCCTTGGCCTTGCGCAAGCCGTCCATCGCATCGGCAGCCGCCAGTGCGGCGTCCTTGTCGACATGGATGAAGGTGCGCTGCCCCTCGCCGGCGGGATCGGCGATCTTGGCGATGCACGCCTCGACCAGCTTACGGGAGGTGGTGCGGCCGCTTTCGAGGTCGTCGGCGAGCTTCGCCAGTGTCTGAAAATCGGGCATGTCTGTCTCACGGAATATTGGCGCGCGCAATCTATAGCGCTGCCTCAGTTCGACACAAGCACTGTACGCATGATGGCATGCATGCGCATTGCTGGACCGTTGACGCGCCATGGTCGATTGTCGCATCAAGATCGAAACAGGCTGGCGTGAAGCCTGTCCTTTGGGAGGACCTGCCGACATGGCCGAACCGCAGCGCGCACGACCGAAACCGACGCCGGAAACCCAGCATTTCTGGGACGGCACCAAGGCGGGCGAACTGCGCCTGCAGCGCTGCGACGCCTGCGCGCATGTCTACTTCCCGCCGCGTCCGTTCTGCCCGTCCTGCGCCTCGCGCAAGGTCAGCACCTTCAAGGCGAGTGGCAAGGGCCTCCTCTACAGCTACGTGATCAACCACCGTCCCGCCGCGCCCGGCTTCACGCCGCCTTACGCGATCGCGGTGGTCGAGCTGGCCGAAGGGCCGCGGATGATGAGCAACATCATCGACTGCCCGCAGACCCCGGAAGCGCTCGAGCTCGACATGAAGCTCGAGGTCGCCTTCCATGAGCTCGACGACAAGATCAGCCTCCCCGTGTTCCGTCCGGCGAAGGGGTAAGCCATGCGCAGAAACCAGGTTGCCGTCGTCGGCGCGGCCGAGACCACCGAGCTCGGCGTCATCCCCAACATGTCGCAGCTCCAGCTTCACGCGGATGCGGCGCTCAATGCCATCGCCGATGCCGGGCTGAAGCTGTCCGACATCGACGGCTTCGCCACCGCGGTCGAAACGCCGCAGCAGGTCTGCCACTATCTCGGCATCAAGCCGACCTGGGTGGACGGCACCTCGGTCGGGGGCTGCTCCTTCATGCTGCACGTCCGCCATGCGGCGGCGGCGATCGAGGCCGGACTGTGCAAGACGGTGCTGATCACGCATGCCGAGAGCGGCAAGTCGATGATCGGCAAGCTGCCGCGTTCGATCCCCGCCGACAGTCTGCAAGGCCAGTTCGAGGCACCCTACGGTGTCTACGGGCCACCCAGCATGTTCCCTATCCCCGTACTGCGCTTCATGAAGACCTACGGCATCACGCACGAGCAGCTGGCCTCGGTCGCCGTGGTTCAGCGCGAATGGGCGGCGAAGAATCCGCGCGCGATGATGAAGGACCCGATCACGGTCGCCGACGTGCTGAACTCGCGCATGATCGCCTATCCGTTCCGACTGCTGCAGTGCTGCCTCGTCACCGACGGCGGCGGCGCGCTGATCCTGACCTCGGCCGACCGCGCCAAAGACTTTCCCCGCAAGCCCGTCTACATCATGGGCACCGGCGAAAGCGTGGAGACCCCGATGGTCAGCCAGATGGAGACATTCAATTCCTCGCGCGCCTTCAAGACCGCGGGCCCCCTCGCTTTCAAGGAGGCCGGTATCGCGCACAAGGACGTCGACCATCTCATGATCTACGACGCCTTTGCGCATCTGCCGCTGTTCGGCCTCGGCGACCTCGGCTTCATGCCGCACGAGGAGACCGGCAAGTTCATCGCCGACGGCAACACGCGGCCCGGGGCGAAGTTGCCGCTCAACACCAATGGTGGCGGATTGAGCTACATGCATTCCGGCATGTACGGCATGTACGCGCTTCAGGAGAGCGTGCGCCAGATGCGCGGCATCGCGCCGGCGCAGGTGGCCAACGCGAAGATTTCGGTGTGTCACGGCGTCGGCGGCATGTTCGCAGCGTCGGGGACGATCGTGTTCACGAACGAACGCTAACCACTTCGTCATTCCGGGATGCGCCGTTGGGCGCAGGCCCGGAATCCATACCCCCGATCGTGGTTATGGATTCCGAGCTCGTCGCTTCGCTCCGCCCCGGAATGACGAAACAAATTGAACAGGCATCTGGAGAACTCACATGACAAAATCACTGCAAGACAAGGTCATCATCGTCACCGGGGCAGGCCGCGGCATCGGGCGCGAGATCGCGCTGCTCTGCGCTGCAGAGGGCGCCAAGGTCGTCGTCAACGATCCCGGCGGCGCCGCCGACGGCGGCGGTTCTAGCGCCACGCCCGCTGAGGAAGTCGTCGAGGAGATCAAGAAGCGCGGCGGCACCGCCGTCGCCAATTTCGAGTCGGTGGCGGAAGCGATCCCCGCCAGCAAGATCGTGAAGACCGCGACCGATCATTTCGGCCGGCTCGACGGCGTCGTCAACAATGCCGGCATCCTGCGCGACATGATCTTCCACAAGATGAGTGTGGAAGCCTTCGAGGCCGTCATCAAAGTCCATTTGATGGGCTCGTTCTACGTTTCCCACGCCGCGGCACGGATCTTCCGCGAGCAGGAGAGCGGCTCCTTCGTGCACTTCACCTCGACCTCGGGCCTGATCGGCAACTTTGGCCAGGCCAATTACGCCGCCGCCAAGCTCGGCATCGTCGGCCTGTCGAAGTCGATCGCGCTCGACATGGGCCGCTTCAATGTCCGCTCCAACTGCGTCTCGCCGTTCGCCTGGACCCGCATGATCGGCACCATCCCGACCGAGACCGAAGCTGAAAAGGCGCGTGTCGAGAAGATCAAGCAGATGGGACCGGAAAAGATCGCGCCGATCTGCGCCTATCTGCTCTCCGATGCCGCCAAGGATGTCAGCGGGCAGATCTTCGGCGCACGCATGAATGAGCTGTTCCTGTTCAGCCAAAATCGTCCGCTGCGCTCTGTGCATCGGAGCGAAGGCTGGACGCCGCAATCGATCGCGGAACACGGCATGCCTGCACTGAAGGGCTCGTTCTACAAGCTCGACCGCTCGGCCGACGTCTTCCCCTGGGATCCCGTCTAAACGAATTCCCAGCGATTGTTGCATTGCGATCTCTGGTTGTCTGACCGGAGACCGCCCGCATTACGCCCGATTGCGGGCGAATGGTCTCCTTCCACAAAAAAATGGGAGGAGACTATGACAAAATCACTGACCATTTCTGCCGATACTGACGGTCCCTGCCTTGGGCGTCGCACCCTCCTGAAGGGCGCGGCGGCTGCGGTAGCCGCAACGGGCGTCACCGTGAACGCAGCCCTCGCGGCCTCCGTCGCGCCACTGGGGCAGACCGGCACTCCGATGAGGTCGACGGCGCCTTTGCCGCTGGGACCACTTCCCGGCAGCCGCTACCCGGACTCCCATCTGGAATCCGCCAAGAAGGGGCCGCCGACGTTCGGGCCTGCCGGCTTTCCGGCCTTCGCCGGCACCATGGCGGTCGAGCGTGTTGCAACCGGCTTCCGATGGGCCGAAGGACCCGTGTATTTTGCGGCCGGGCGATATCTGCTGTTCAGCGACATCCCCAACAATCGCATCATGCGCTTCTCGGAGGACGACGGTCATACGAGCGTCTACCGCCAACCCTCGATGAACTCGAACGGCAACACGATCGATCGCGAAGGGCGCCTGATCACATGCGAACATAGCGGCAGACGCGTCACCCGGACCGAACTCGACGGCTCCGTCACCATCATTGCCGATAAATACAACGGCAAGAGGCTGAATTCGCCGAACGACGCAGTCGTTACGGCTGATGGCGCGATCTGGTTCACCGATCCGGCCTACGGCATCGGCGGCTTCTACGAGGGCGTCAAGGCCGACCCCGAGCAGGAGAAGAAGAACGTCTACCGCGTCGATCCGAAGACCGGCGACATCAAGGTTGTCGTCGATGATTTTGTGGAGCCCAACGGGATCACCATCTCGCCCGACGAGAAGAAGCTCTACATCTGCGAGACTGGATTCACGGACGGACCGGACAACCCATCCCATATCCGCGTGTTCGACCTCGACGTGGCGGCAGGGAAGGTGTCCAACAGCAAAGTCTTCGCAGAGATGCCGAAGCCGAGCATCACCGACGGCATCCGCTGTGACACGGAGGGACGGGTCTGGTGTTCGGTTGGCTGGGGCGATCCGAACGAAGACGGCGTCCGCTGCTACACGCCATCGGGCGAATTGCTCGGCAAGATTCACATTCCGGAAACGGTGGCGAATCTGTGCTTCGGCGGCCAGCAGCGAAACAGGCTTTATATCTGTGGCTCGTCGTCGCTTTATGCCGTCTACACCAGCGTACAAGGCGCGATGAAGCCCTGACAGCTGCTGCGTCATGGCCGGGCTTGTCCCGGCCATCCACGTCGGCGACGAGGCGCGCGGACGCCGCGTTGCTAACCGGTGTTCCGCAACCCGGCGGAGATGCCATTGATCGTGAGCTGAATCCCGCGCAGCACCTGCTCGTCCGGGTTCTGCGCGCGGTGCTCCTTGAGCAGCTCGACCTGCACGTGATTGAGCGGATCCAGATACGGGAAGCGGTGGCGTACCGAACGCTCCAGCAGCGGGTTGCCCTGGAGCAGCCGGTCCTGGCCCATGATGTCCAGCAGTGTCTCGATACAGGAATGCCATTCGCGGCGGATACGGCCGAAGATTTTTTCGCGCAGGGCTTCGTCCGGCACGAGCTCGGCATAGCGTGAGGCGATCGCGATCGAGCTTTTGGCGAGCACCATGTCCATGTTCGAGAGCAGCATGCGGAAGAACGGCCATTCCCTGTAGAGCTCTTTCAGGAACGGCATGCCCTTGTCGGGATGCGCGGCAATCCATTGCTCGACCGCGCTGCCGAAGCCGTACCAGCCCGGCAGCATCAGGCGGCATTGCGCCCAGGAGAACACCCAGGGAATCGCGCGAAGGTCCTCGATCGCGCGGGTCTTCTTGCGCGAGGCCGGACGGCTGCCGATATTCAGCGTCGCGATCTCGTTGATGACCGTCGAGGCCCAGAAATAGTCGACGAAGCCGTCGGTCTCGTAGACGAGGCCGCGATAGGCCTTGAAGGCGAGGTTCGACAATTCGTCCATCGCGGTCAGATATTCGCGGCGCGGCGCGCTCCGGCGCGGATGCAGGAGGCTCGCCTCCAGCGTCGCGGCCGCAAGGATCTCGAGATTGTTTCGGCCGACTTCGGCGTTGGAATATTTCGACGAGATGATCTCGCCCTGCTCGGTGATGCGGATCTGGCCATTCACGGCGCCGCCGGGCTGCGCGATGATGGCGTCATAGCTCGGACCGCCGCCGCGGCCGACCGAGCCGCCGCGGCCGTGAAACAGGCGCAGCCGCACGCCGTGACGCTCGAACACTTCGACGAGTCCGATCTCGGCCTTGTAAAGCTCCCAGCCGGAGGTGACGAAGCCGCCATCCTTGTTGCTGTCGGAATAGCCCAGCATGACTTCCTGCACGCTGCCGCGGCTATCGACGAGGCGGCGATAATCGTGCACCGACAGCATGCGGTCCATAATGCCGGAAGATGCCTGCAGATCCTCGATGGTCTCGAACAGCGGCACGATGTTGATGGAGCTGCGCCCGGAGGGATGGACGAGGCCGACCTCCTTCAACAGCACCGCGACCTCGAGCATGTCGGACATGCCCTTGCACATCGAGATGATGCATTGGGGAATGGCATCCGAGCCGAACCTCGCATGCGCCTCCGCGGCGGCATGGAACACGTTCAGCTCGCCCATCGTCTCGTCGCTGTATTTGACGAACGGGGAGACCAGCGAGCGCGGGCTGCGCAATTCATTGGTGAGCAGCGAGATGCGCGCCTCCTCGCCGAGCGCGAGATAGGACATGCCCGGATTGGCGGCATCCATCAACTCGGCGATGGTCCGCTCATGCACGGCCGAATTCTGGCGAATGTCGAGCCGCGCCAGATGGAAGCCGAAACAGTCCACCGCGCGGCGGAGCACCCGCAGCCGGCCGCGGGCGATGACGCGGGCGTTGTTGGAGATCAGCGAGCGGTACAGCACGTCGAGATCGGCCTGCAGCTCCTTGACGGTCTCGTATGGCCTGCCCTTGCCGACGGGTCGGCGCGTGATCTCGACCTCGAGCTTTTCGGCCGTCGCCGTCAGGCGCGCATAGATGCCGGAGACGGCGAGACGGTAAGGCTCGCCGCTTCGGTGCGGCGAGGTATCCGGCGAGCGCTCGGCCAGGTTACGCAGCTCCTCGGAGACGTCGGCGAGATGGGCCGCGATCGACAGTTCCGAGCCGAGCACGTGGAGTTCTTCCAGGTAGAACTGCATCACCCGGCTCGACTGCAGCCGCAGCGTGCCGCGCATCACGTCGGCGGTGACGAAGGGATTGCCGTCGCGGTCGCCGCCGATCCAGCTTCCCATGCGCAGGAACGAGGCGAGTTCGCCGGCGGCCTGCTCGCCGCCCTCCTCCAGCCGGTCCTCCAGCACGTTAACCAGCCGCGGCACCTCGCGCAGGAACGTGTAATCATAGAACGACAGGCCGTTGGCGACTTCGTCGAGCACAGTGAGCTTGGTCCGGCGGAGCAGGTTCGTCTGCCATAGCGTCAGCACTTCGCGGCGGAGCTGCTCGTCGCTGGCCGCCGCCTCGTCCGCTGTCAGTGCGACGCGTTCGCGACGGTCGAGCAAAGCTGCGACCTCCATCTCGCGGTCCATGGTGCTCTTGCGGCGCACCTCGGTCGGGTGCGCGGTCAGGACCGGGCTGACAAGCGCGGTCTTGAAGAAGCTGCGCAGCGCATCGGCGCTGATCCCGGCGTCCCTGGCGTGGCCGAGCGTTTCCGCCAGCACGCCGGAGCCGCCACGCGAGCCGATTTCGTTGCCAGCCGCCTTGCCGGCGCTGCGGGCGCGCATCTGGCGGATGTTGTTCTGGTCCTCGGCGATGTTGGCGAGGTGGGAAAAATAGCTGAAGGCGCGGACGATCCGCACCGTCTCCGAGATCGACATGCTGTCGAGGATCTGTTCCAGCTCGCGGCGGGCAAGCCGGTCCTCGTCGCGGTGGAACCGGATCGAGGTCTGCCTGATACGCTCAACCAGGTCGAACACATCGGCGCCTTCCTGGTCGCGCACCGTGTCGCCCAGGATACGCCCCAACAGGCGGATATCGTCCCGCAACCGCACATCCGCTTCCAGCGCCTGAACGTCTTCGGGGCGGTTGGGGCGCGGCTCAACGGCGTCGGGCGGTACGGTCTGGAGGGACATGGCTCGCTCCCCTTCTAGAGCTCCCTTGGCTCTCCGGCCCGCCGAGTGTGCAAGTTTTTTGCCGCAGCGCAAGATGAAGTTGGGGGCGGCGCAGTAACATCGTCACCGGCGCGAATGTCTTTTGCCGATCGACACAGACGCGTTTCTTCAGTCTCGCGGCGCAAGCGCCCGAGCTTTGCTGTTCGTTTTTGCCCTCATCGAGAAGAAAGGGCGCAGGGAAGGCCGGGTGCCGGCTGGCACCCAGGGTCCGCACGCGAAAAACGCACGCGGGGTGACCACAGGTGATGCCGGGACATCCCGGCCTTCCCTGCGCAATGGTTTTACGGCTTATGGCGCGCTCTCCCCGGGGAGCGATGCACTATTGCCCCCGTCGTCTTGCGGATGACCGATGCGCGCACCCGGTCGGGCCGCTTCATCACCGCAAGCCTTGACACACAGACCCCGGGCGTCAGGACCACACGCTTTTGTCGTCCACGGACGTTCCTCTCCAACCATTCAGAAGCTCGCGCGTGCTCGCCCCCGAGGCCAAAGGAAGCGCTGTGACCGCGCCGTGTCGATTGCGCGGATCGCAACGGCTCACGGGGGTCGCCCGCCCTGCCATCCCGTCACGCGCCGGCGCTGCCGCGTCCATCGCATCCCGGCCTACGTATCGTGACGATCGCGAAACGTCCCTTTGGCGGGCCAGGATGTCCTGCTGTTTATCCGAAGCGCCCAATCCTGTAAATCAGAATATTTGACGACCGACCATTGACCTGCATCTGGCGGGTCCTGCCCGTCGGGCAACGCGAGACATGGTGTGCGTAGCATCGCTTGGCCGTGTCCCGCATCGCCGGAGATATCCCCATTGACGGCAATGAACGATCCAGCCCGGCAAATGGGAGCTTAGATTAGGCTTGGCTGACCTCCCCTCCGTATCCCGCGCAGGTGCGCTATGGTCGTATTAGTGCTTTCTACACGCACTACGGACATTTTTTCAGAATGCTGGACTGGTTGGACTTTAGTGGAATTGGGCCACACTTGGCGCGCCTTCGCCGATGGCTCGACAAATTGCCAAACCGCGAGTTCTCTGAGGCTGGCGCGTCGGCCAAATTGGGCCGCCTAGCGCTTATTCTGATCATCCTGTGTTTAGCGGGCGCACCAGTAATCTGGTTCTTCACCAAGTAGCATTCGGCGAGGCCCGCGAACACATGGGTCGGTGCTGAACTATGTTGGGGTCCGTGTTCGCAGACTTCACCATTGCGCCAATAGCGGAATAGATCGGCTAATGCGGCGTTGCTGCGTTCGTATTTACCTAAGATTAATGTGACTTATAGCACAACCATTGGGTGCCGAAACCGTCGTGGGCTCGAATGGACGCAAGCCGATGGTTCACCGCCCGACGAGCAAAAGGAATGGCGCGCCCAACAAAATAAACACCGTGGCCCAAGCAAAATGCCGACGAGGACTTCAACGAGCGGATTCGATTTCATTCCCCTGTAGGACAGGACCTTTCGACCTATATTTCGAATACCCCATCGATCAAACCTTCAAACCGAGCTTCTGCTAAACGCAGAATAGTTTCGGCAATCTAAATGGGCGAAGGGAATTAGGCGGGATTCAAGCATGAGATTTATCGACAGCTTACCGTACGCCCTTGTTGTCGCAATTTGTGCAGCGGTCGCACCGCTGTTAGTCATGTTACCCTTTGCTACCACGGAATTCCGGCCGTTGGTTGTTGTGCCCGGCATGGGGCTAGTTGTTGGATTTTTTGCAGCGATCATCATGCTGAGGAGCAAGACTCTTCGCTGGTCGGCGACTACGGGCGAAATGATGTCAGCGATACGCGCGGAAGGCGGAGCCGATAGCGGGGCGATCTCATTGTCGGTGCGGGAGATCCAGGCAGTCGAGAACGGAAGGTTTGGAACGCTCCCAGTCAGCTTCCGTGATTTCCATTTTGTGAACCGACCACAAATTACTCGAATGCTGTGGATGGATTGGCTCACCGGAATTCCGGGTTGGAGCGTGACCTTTCTTCTTTTCAGCGAGCCGAGTTCTGCCCTGACTGTGACACTCGCTTGCTTGCTGGCAGTACATATCGCCCGAATAACGTGGCTAACACGCCGGCACGATTTGACGCTGACACTCCATCAATCCACGGTGACAATTGTAGTTGGCGGAGCAGCGGGGGCAATAATTCTACCTCTTGCCTATGTGACCACTGCGATGGACCTCGTAGGTTCGTGGCCAGTGTACCGCAACGTCAGCTTCGCATTGGCGCTTCTTCCCTTCTTCATCGTGTATGTAGACATCGCGATCGCTTCGATTTTGCGTAATTTCTTGAGATAAGGAAAAGGAAGACTATCATATATAAGGCAACCAGCTGCCTATCGGCACTCCCTGCTGCAAAATTGGTCGTGGACGAAGGCAATTGAGTCAAGCCAACATCCGCAATGGGTCCACAAGCCGACAATTAGGATCACGCGCGGCAACGTCCGCTTTATTCCGGAAAGCTGAGGCCTGCGAACCGAAAGGCTAGGCCGGCACGATCACCTTGCCAATCGGCCAGAGCGCGATCCCTGCAAGCTTGAGATGCGCCCAGGCGAAGGGGATGCCGATGATGGTGATGGCGAGCACCAAGGCCGTCAAGAGATGGCCGAGCGCCAGCCACCAGCCGGCGAGCACGAACCAGATGATATTGCCGAGCACCCCGAGCGGGCCGGTGCCGATATCGCCAGCACCGGTGACCTCGTCACGCCGCACCGCTTTCGAGCCGAAGGGCAGCAGCGTGTAGACGGCGATGTTGAACGCCGCCCTCGCCCAAGGCAGGCCGATGATGGTGATGGCCATGATGATCGCAGCGACCAGCCAGCCGAACGCCATCCAGGCGCCGCCGATGAGAATCCAGAGAAGGTTAAGCAGAAGGGAAACGGGAGCCATGGGATCATCCGCAATCAACGATCCCGTTCGTATAGCACGACCTGCGCGATCCTGCGCCATCGCGCTGAACAGTCCGTAGACCGGACGCCAATTGCCTCAAACGAAGTCACCGGCGTTCGCTTCATGCAATTGACGCACGCAACGGCCAGAATGGTCCGGATGTTGGAAACATTCGGAACGCAGTGGCGTGGCCGCGGCGGCCGCCGGGGCCTGGGGAGCAAATGTCCGATTTTGTCATCGAGGAAGGCCTGCCTTTTCCGCTGGGCGCCCATTGGAGCGGCAAAGGCACGAACTTTGCGGTCTTTTCAGCCAATGCCACCAAGGTGGAAGTCTGCCTGTTTGACGGCGATCGCGAGACGCACCGCTTCGAACTGCCGGAATATACCGACCAGGTCTTCCACGGATACATCGGCGGCGTTGGTCCAGGCATTTCTTACGGCTACCGCGTCTACGGACCCTATCAACCCGACGCCGGCCACCGCTTCAATCCCAACAAGCTCCTGCTCGACCCCTATGCTCGCGCCCATGCCGGCACCCTGAAGTGGGATCCGGCGGTGTTCGGCTACAAGATGGAGACGGGTGACGACCTTACCTTTGACGACCGCGACAGCGCACCCTTCATGCCGAAATGCGTCGTTGTCGATCCGGACTTCGACTGGCAGGCCGAGGCCGCGCGGCAGAACGTGCATTGGAACGAGACAATCATCTACGAAACCCATGTCAAAGGGTTCACCAGGAAGCACCCCGATGTGCCGGAGAACCTCCGCGGCACCTATGCCGGCTTCGCCGCGCCCGAGGTGATCGATCACCTGACATCGCTCGGCGTGACCTCCGTCGAGCTGTTGCCAATCCATTCGTTCATCAATGACGATAATCTTCTCCGGAGAAACCTGGTCAACTACTGGGGCTACAACACCATCGGCTTCTTCGCGCCGGACCCGCGCTATGCGTCGGACGTGCCGAACAGCTTGCGCGAGTTCAAGGAGATGGTGTCGAAGCTGCACGGCGCCGGGCTCGAGGTGATCCTCGACGTCGTCTACAACCATACTGCCGAGGGCAACGAACTCGGGCCCACGCTGTCGTTCAGGGGCATCGACAATGCCAGCTATTACCGCCTGCTTCCGGACAAGAGGCGATATTACATCAACGATACCGGCACCGGAAACACCGTCAACCTGTCCCACCCCCGCGTGATCCAGATGGTGATGGACTCATTGCGCTATTGGGCCGGGCACATGCATATCGACGGCTTCCGCTTCGATCTCGGCACCATTCTCGCGCGCGAGGTCTATGGCTTCGACGAGCAGAGCGGATTTTTGAAGGCGATGAACCAGGATCCGCTGCTGTCGACCGTCAAGCTGATCGCTGAGCCCTGGGACTGCGGACCCGGCGGCTACCAGGTCGGCGGATTCCCGCCCGGCTGGGCCGAGTGGAACGACAAGTATCGCGACACGGTGCGCGACTATTGGCGCGGCGAGGCGCCGCCGTCCGCACTCGCCTCGCGGCTTCTCGGCTCGGGCGACATCTTCGGCCGGTGGGGCGGCCGCCGCTCATGGGCCAGCGTCAACTTCATCACGGCGCATGATGGGTTCACTCTAAACGACTGGGCCAGCTACAATGCCAAGCACAACGAGGCCAACGGCGAAGGCAACAGGGACGGAAACTCCAGCAACCGCTCCTGGAATTGCGGCGTCGAAGGCCCAACGGACAACAAGGACGTCATCGCGCTACGCGGGCGGCAGATGCGCAACATGCTCGCGACGCTGCTGCTCTCGCAGGGAACGCCCTTGCTGCTCGGCGGCGACGAATTCGGCCGGACCCAGCAAGGCAACAACAACGCCTATTGCCAGGACAGCCACATCTCCTGGTTCGACTGGAACATCGGCGAGGATGCGCAACAGCTGCTCACCTTCGCCAAGCGCGTGATCCAGCTCCGGCGCGACTATCCGATCCTCCGCCGCAGCCGCTTTCTCACCGGCGCGCACGACACGCAGCTCGATATCCGCGACGTCCTCTGGGTCAATGCCAATGGCAGCGAGATGTCGAGCGCCGAATGGGAAAGCGGCTGGTTGAAGTGCTTTGGCGTCGTGCTCGACGGCCGTGCGCGCAAGACCGCGATCGCGCGCCACGGCGAGGACGACAGCGTGCTGATCATTCTGAACAGCTATGAAGGACCGGTCGATTTCAGGCTGCCTCACACTTCAGCCGGCCCGTGCTGGTCGCTGCTGCTGGACACCAATGTCGCCGATGGCGCGTCCAGCACACGGTTCGAGTTCGATGACGTCTACAAGGTGCTCGGCCGGTCGTTCCTGGTGTTCGCCGCCGGCGGGCTGGCATAGCTTCGCCGGCTCAACGCCCCTCGAATTTCGGTTCGCGCTTCTCCATGAACGCCTTCATCCCCTCGGCCATGTCCTGGGTTTTGAACAGCGGCAGGAGCTGGAGATAGACGTGGTGGACGTGGTCGGAGAAGTTTTCATTGAGGCCCATTCGCATCATGCGCTTGGAGGCCTGGACTGCCAGCGGCGCATTGGCGGCGATTTCAAGGGCGATGGCGCGGGCACGGCCCATCAGATCGCCGTCCGGGACGACCTCGTTGGCAAGCCCCCATTCGAGGCATTCGCGGGCGCTGAGCGTGCGGCCGGTGAAAATCAGCTCGGAGGCCTTGGCCCAGCCGAGCATGCGCGGCAACAGCCAGGTGCCGCCGGACTCCGGCACCACGCCGCGCTTGACGAAGGCGGCCGCAAGCTTTGACGACTCCGCCATGATGCGGATGTCGCAGCCGAGCGCGGTGTCCATGCCGTAACCGGCGGCGCCGCCGTTGACGGCGCAGATCGTCGGCTTGTCCATCGCCTGCAAGACCGTCGGCGGCGTGTTGCGGAGGTTGATCGTAGTCGGCGAGGACGCGGCGCTCAGGCCGTTCCCGTCGCGCTCCTTGCGCAGGTCGAGGCCGGCGCAGAACGCCCGACCCTTGCCGGTCAGGAGCACGACGCGAACGTTTCGATCCTCATTGGCCTCGGTCAGGAGCCGCGCCAGATCGTTCAACATTGGGCCGGAGATCGTGTTCATGCGCTCCGGCGCATTCAGCGTGATGGTGGCGATGTGGTCGGCGACCTCATAGAGGACTTCCTTCGTCTTGTCCGCACCTGCAGCGTCACTCATCAGAGCCCTCTTGGTCGTTGTTGGTTCTTGTAGCCCGGATGGAGCGTAGCGAAATCCGGGGTCTCAATCGCGAGCACCGTCCCGGATTGCGCTGCGCTCCATCCGGGCTACACATTCTCAGATTTTGCGGCCGGCCTGCTCCCAATAGGGATCGCGCAGTCGGCGCTTGAAGATCTTGCCGGAGTCTTCGCGCGGCAGCCCGGCGCGGATCTCGATGTGCTTCGGCACCTTGTAGTCCGCGAGCGAGGTCTTCAGCCGAGCGCGGACATCGGCGGCATCGAGCGTGATGCCCGCCTGCGGCTCGACCACCGCCATCAGCGCCTCGCCGAACTCGGCATCCGGGATGCCGAACACCGCGCAATCATGCACGCCGGGCACGGCGTGCAGCACGGATTCGATCTCGGCCGGATAGATGTTGACGCCGCCCGAGATCACCATGTCGCGCTTGCGGTCGCAGATGAAGACGTAGCCGTCCTCGTCGATGTAGCCGACGTCACCCGAGGTGATGAATCCGTCGCGGTCGATCTCGGCGCGCTTCTCCGGCTTGTTGTGATAGGTGAAATCCGCCATCTCGGCCATGCGGGAGTAGATCTCGCCGATCTCGCCAACCGGCAGCACCCGGCCGTCATCGCCGATGAAGCGGAGCTCGGCGCCAGGCGAGATCTTGCCCACGGTACCGGGCTTCTTCAGCGCGTCCTCAGAGGTCGCAAAGGTGACGGCGCTGGATTCGGTCGAGCCGTAGAATTCGTAGATGACCGGCCCCCACCATTCGATCATGGCGCGCTTGACGTCCGCCGGACAGGGCGCTGCGGCATGGATGATGTGGCGCAGCGAGGAAACGTCGTACTTCTTGCGGACCGCCTCCGGCAGCTTCATCAGGCGGATGAACATGGTCGGCACCATGAAGATGGTGTCGATCCGAAAGCGCTCGATCACTTCGAGAAATTCTTCGGCTTCGAAGCGCGGCATCAGCACCAGCGCGCCACCGAGCTTGCCCGACCGGATACCGAACGAGTTCGGCGCGGAATGGTAGAGCGGCCCCGGCAGCAGCGCACGTGCCCCGGGCTTCAGTCCGTAGATCATCGCGCGCATGCGCTCGCCGGCGGCCTGCTGATCCGGCGTGGGCGCATTGCGGCGCACGCCCTTGGGATGGCCGGTCGTGCCTGATGTGTAGATCATGTTCATCGGCTGCGGCACAACCGGGCCGTTATAGGGCTGGAATTGCGCGAGCCATGACTCGAAATCGATCGCGAAGTCCGGCGTCTTCAGCTGATCCGGATCGATCTTGTAGTTGGACAGGATCTCAGGCGGCGTCGGCACGCTGAGCACGGTGACACCTTTCGGGATCGCGCCGCGCAAGGCGTGCAGCATGTCGGCATGTCCGATAAGCACGGACGTGCCGGTATCCTCAAGTATGTAGTTGATCTCCTCCGGCTTGAAATGCCAGTTGATCGGCACTCCATAGGCGCCCAGCCGCATCGCGGCGTAGGCAGCCTCCAGGAAGGCGATGTCGTTGCGCATCAGCATGCAGACGCAATCGCCTTGCCTGACGCCGATCTTCGCGAGGCCGGAGGCGATGCGGTCGGCGCGGCTGGCGACCTCGGCGTGGGAACGGCGGCGCTCGCCGGAGACGATGCCGAGGAATTGGGACGTTTCGCTCATTTGTTATTTTCCGATCTTTCGTCGGGTTAAGAACTGTAGCCACAACAACACTCGTCATTCCGGGATGCGCCGAAGGCGCAGGCTATGACGCGCAATCGCGCATCTGAGAATCCATACTCACGATCGTAGTTATGGATTCCGGGCTCGATGCTTCGCATCGCCCCGGAATGACGGAAGGCTAATCCGCATACTTCGGCGCACGCTTCTCCAGATTGGAACGCACCGCTTCGGTCTGGTTCGCGCTGCCGATCAACTTCTGCTGCTCGACGGATTCGGCGAGCAGCGCGGGGCCGGGATCGACAGAGAGATTGTTCAGCAGTCGCTTGGCGGCCCTGATCGCATCGGGGCTCTTGCCGGCGATCTCGCGCGCGACCTCGAGGGCTGCTGCCCGCGGGTCGTCGCAGATCCGCGTGGCGAGGCCGTAGGTCATCGCCTCCTGCGCGGAGAAGATACGGCCCGTATAAGTGAGATCGCGCAGGATGTCGTCGCGCACGAGAGAGGCCAGGATCGGCGTGCCTGCCATGTCAGGCACGAGACCCCATTTGATTTCCATCACCGACATGCGCGCATCGGGTGAGAGGAAGCGCATGTCGGCACCAAGCGAGAGCTGGAAGCCGCCCCCGAAGGCAACGCCGTGCACGGCCGCGATCACCGGAACCGGAAGCTGGCGCCAGCCCCAGACAGCCTGTTGCGGGAAGTTAGCTTGGCCATGCGTACGCTTGGTAAGGTCGCGATTTTCGCCACCCGGAATTCCATTGCCGCCCTTCTCCTTCATGGCGGCAAAGCGTCCCATGTCGAGACCGGCGCAGAAGGCCCGGCCTTCACCGGACAAAACAACCACGCGCACGCCTTTTTCCTTCGAAAGCCGGTCCGTTGCGGCCACAAGGGCCTCGAACATGGCCTGATCCAGCGCGTTCATCTTGTCGGCGCGCACCAGGCGCACGTCGGCGACGCCTTCGGAGATCGAGATCGAGACGCGCTCTTCCATGGACGAATTCTCCCGTGTTCTTGTTCAGTGCCGCTTTACAGGAAGCCGGCGGCCGGATTTAGTCAATCGACCAATTAACTGACAATCCGTACGGAGGAAACAGCCATGTTCAAGGAAAATCTTCTGGCCGGACGGCGCATTCTCGTGACCGGCGGCGGGACCGGGCTCGGCAAGTCGATGGCGGCGCGCTTCCTTCAACTCGGCGCCGAAGTGCACATCTGCGGCCGGCGCAAGATCGTGTGCGACGAGACCGCGACCGAGCTGATGGATCAATACGGCGGCCGCGTCACCAGCCACGGCGTCGACATCCGTAACTCGCTGGCGGTCGAGGAGATGGTCGAGAACATCTTCCGCGACGCGCCCCTCACCGATCTCATCAACAACGCCGCCGGCAATTTCATCTCGCGCACCGAAGAGCTCTCGCCGCGCGGCTTCGATGCCGTCGCCAACATCGTCATGCACGGCACGTTCTACGTGACGCATGCGGTCGGCAAGCGCTGGATCGCCGCGCGCCAGCCCGGCAATGTCGTCTCGATCACCGTGACCTGGGTGCGCAACGGCTCACCCTACGTGGTGCCGTCGGCGATGAGCAAGTCGGCGATCCACGCCATGACGATGTCGCTTGCCACCGAATGGGGCAGGTACGGCATCCGCCTCAACACGATCGCGCCGGGCGAGATCCCGACCGAGGGCATGAGCAAGCGCATCAAGCCCGGTGACGAGGCCGGCGCGCGCACCAAGGCCATGAATCCGATGGGCCGCGTCGGCACCATGGAGGAGTTGCAGAACCTCGCGGTATTCCTGATCTCCGGCGGCTGCGACTGGATCACCGGCGAGACCATCGCGATGGACGGCGCGCAGGCACTCGCCATGGGCGGCAATTTCTACCAGCTCCGCGACTGGAGCGACGACGACTGGAAAACCGCGCGCGAAAGCATCATGGCGCAGAACGAGAAGGACCGGGCCGCGCGGGGCTGATCCCGCGCCCCGGACGCAACTCAGCGCGCAGCCCTTACGCGTGGCGCGCTGAAGATGGGTGTTAACACGCTTATGGCGCTGCAGCGCGTTCAAGACACAAGACCGCGCTCTCCCCTCTGTCGTATTGTCTTTGCCCGCGGATGACGCCACACTCCGCGGCATAAAAACGAAACGCCACGGGAGAAACATGTCCACCACACAGCCATTGGCGAATCTCGCCGACATGGTGCGCGAGCGCGCGAAGAGCCGCGGCAACGCCACCGCCTACGAGTTCGAGGGGCGCGTCACCAGCTTTGCCGAGTTCGACGCTAGGACCAACAAGGTCGCGAACGCGCTTGTCGCGATGGGCGTGAAGAAAGGCGACCGCATCGCCTATCTCGGCAAGAACAGCGATCTCTATTTCGAACTGCTGATGGGCGCGATGAAGGCCGGCGTGGTGATGGCGCCGGTGAACTGGCGGCTCGCGGGTCCCGAGGTCGCCTTCATCGTCGCTGACTGCAAGGCGCCGGTGCTGTTCGTCGGACCTGAGTTCATCGCGCAGGTTCGCCAGATCAAGGACCAGCTTCCGGGTGTGCGCACGATCATCACCACCGAGGGCGGCGCGCCGGAATGGCAGGATTTTGCGGCCTGGCGCGACGCGCAGAGCGCCGATGACCCGAAGGTGCCGATCGACACCAGGGACATCGCGATCCAGCTCTATACGTCAGGCACGACAGGCAAGCCAAAGGGCGCTATGCTGTCACACGCGAACTTCCTGAACCTCGTGCAGACCGGCAATGCCGAGGACAAGCCGGAATGGAACCGGTGGTCGACCAGTGACGTGTCGCTGGTGGCGATGCCGATCTTCCACATCGGCGGCTCGGGCTGGGGCGTGATGGGGCTCTACCACGGCGCGCGCGGGGTGATCGCACGCGAGTTCGATCCGACCAAGGTGCTCGACTTCTTTGAGCGGTCGGGCATCACGAAACTCTTCATGGTGCCGGCGGCGATGCAGTTCGTGGTGCGCCAGCCGCGCGCCAAGACGGTCGATTTCTCACGTCTGAAATACATGCTCTACGGCGCCTCGCCGATTCCGGCGGCGCTGCTGAAGGAGTGCATCGAGGTCTTCAAATGCGGTTTCGTGCAGATGTACGGCATGACCGAGACGACAGGTACCATCGTCGCGCTGCCGCCGGAGGACCACGTCGAGGGTCTCGAGCGAATGCGCTCGGCCGGCAAGGCGCTGCCGGGCGTGGAGATCGCAATCCTCGACGTTGACGGCAAGCAGCTGCCGCCGCGCCAGGTCGGCGAGATCGCGACGCGCTCGGGCTCCAACATGGCCGGCTATTGGAATTTGCCGGAGGCGACCGCCTCGACGCTTCGCAGCGACGGCTGGTTGCGCACCGGCGACGCCGGCTACATGGACGAGGACGGCTACCTCTACATCCACGACCGCATCAAGGACATGATCATCTCCGGTGGCGAGAACATCTATCCCGCCGAAGTCGAGAGCGCGCTGTGCGATCATCCTGACATTGCGGAAGCTGCTGTCATCGGTATCCCCGATGAAAAATGGGGCGAAGCGGTGAAAGCCGTCGTGGTGATGAAACCCGGCAAGACGGCGACCGCCACCGACATCATCAACTTCACCCGCGAACGCATCGCCGGTTACAAGACGCCGAAGAGCGTGGAGTTCATCCCCGCGCTGCCGCGCAACCCCTCGGGCAAGATCCTGCGGCGGCAGTTGCGCGAGCCCTATTGGGCGGGGAAGGATAGAAGGGTGAACTGATCGTCATTGCGAGAAGCGATACGACGAAGCAATCCAGAGTCCCTCCACGGCGACATATATCTGGATTACCTCGCTCCGCTCGCAATGACTGTGTTGAGGCAGATGCCTGCCTCACTCCTTCGTCATTGCGAGGAGCTCTTGCGACGAAGCAATCCAGGAGTGTTCCGCGGAACGATTTGGATTGCTTCGCTTGGTTCGCGACGACGGCTAATGCTTCCCCGGCCCCATATAGCCGAACAGGAACCCGGCCACCTTGCGCATTTGGATCTCTTCGCTGCCCTCGGTGATGCGATAGCGGCGGTGGTGGCGGTAGATGTGCTCGAACGCCTTGTGGCGCGAGTAGCCCATGCCGCCATGGACCTGCATGGCGCGGTCGGCGGCTTCGCAGCAAAGTCGGTTTGCCCAGTAGTTGCACATGGAGACGCGGTCGGAGAGCGTACGCTCGATCTGCTCCTCGTTGAGCTGGTCCATCTCCCAGGCGGTCTTGCGGATCAACAGGCGCAGCATCTCGGCTTGCGTGGCGAGCTCGACCAGCGGGAACTGGATCGCCTGATTCTCGGCGAGCGCCTTGCCGAACGGCTTGCGCTCACGCGCGTATTTGACGCTCTCGTTGATACAGTAGACGGCAGCGCCCAGCGAGCTCGCCGCCTGGCGGATACGGTTCTGGTGCACGAAGCATTGCGCCAGCGACAGGCCGCGGCCGACCTCGCCGAACTGGGCGTCCTCCGGCACGAACACGTCGGTGAAGCTGACACGCGGATGGTCGGTCGGCATGTTGAACGTCCACATGTATTCCTCGACCTTCACGCCGAGGCTCTTCGCCGGCACCAGAAAGCAGGTGATGCCGCGGGCATCGCCGTCATTGCCGCTAGTGCGCGCGAACAGGGCGCAATGCGTGGCGACGTGCATGCCCGTCGTCCACATCTTTTCGCCGTTGATGATCCAGCCCTTGACGTTGTCACGGGTCGCGGGCACCGCGCGTGTCTCCATGTGGGTGGCGTCCGAACCATGATGCGGCTCGGTGAGGCCAAACGTGATGCGGTACTTGCCCTTGATAGAGCCGCCGATCATCGCCTTCTGGTCGTCACGGCCGTAGCGGTCGAGCATGGTGACGACCGGGAAATTGCCGACGATGGAGTGCTCGTTCTGCAGGTCGTTGTGCAGCCCGAGCCCCTTGGCGGCAAAATGCTCGCGGATCACCGCCATCCACAAATTGGAGCCGGACTTGCCGCCATATTGCTTCGGCACCGCGAAACGCAGATGGCCGGCGGTATCAGCGAGGTCCTTCGCCTTGCGCAGCAGCGTTTCCCATTCATGGCGCGGCAGGCCACCGTTCTCGAAATCCGTGCGCGCCCATTCGCGGCGATGGTCGAAGAATCGAATGTTGTCGTCGGCCTGTTCGAGCGGCTTGATCTCGCGTTCGATGAAACGGTCGAGCTCTCCGAGATAGGCGACGAGATCGGCAGGCAATGAGAAATCCACGGTTCTCTCCCGGATTAATTTTCGTTTTGCGTTAAGGCGCTATGCGCGTTTTTGCTTCGATCGATTAAGGTGAGAAGAGCGCGCGCAAGTCAAGCAGCCCAAGTCAAGCAATCCTGGTCAAGCAATCCAAGTCAAGCAGAGCGAGGCGTGTGAGAGGCGCAAGGCGCATTGCGCAATTCGATGGTGTTGCAGCGCTGACGCGCGGTAGTATGACGCCAATATTCCCTCACAAGAAAATGCGGAGCGAGCGATGGAGCTGAAATTCTCAAAGGTGGAACGCAAGGGGCCGATTACGATCATCACGCTGTCGCGCCCCGAGGTCTACAACGCGCTGCACACCGACGCGCATTTCGAGCTCAACAAGGTGTTTGACGATTTTTCGGCCGATCCCGAACAATGGGTCGCGATCGTCACCGGCGCGGGCGACAAGGCATTCTGCGCCGGCAACGATCTGAAATGGCAGGCGGCCGGCGGCAAGCGCGGCTGGGACAAGCGCGGCTTCGCCGGCCTCACCTCGCGCTTCGACTGCGACAAGCCGATCATCGCCGCGGTCAACGGCGTCGCCATGGGCGGCGGCTTCGAGATCGCGCTGGCCTGCGACCTGATCATCGCATCGGAGAACGCGACCTTCGCCCTGCCCGAGCCCCGCGTCGGCCTTGCCGCCCTCGCCGGCGGACTGCACCGGCTGCCGCGCCAGATCGGCCTCAAGCGCGCCATGGGCATGATCCTCACCGCGCGCCATGTCAGCGCCAAGGAGGGACATGAGCTCGGCTTCGTCAACGAGGTGGTGCCGCAGGGCGAGGCGCTGTCGGGCGCGCTACGCTGGGCGGAGATGATTACCAAGAACTCGCCGATGTCGATCCGGGCTTCGAAGCAGACCATCCAGAAGGGACTGGCCGTCTCGCTGGAGCAGGCGATCGAGGAGCAGCGAGAGTACCCGGCGGTGAAGGCGATGGTGGCCTCGCAGGACTATATCGAGGGCCCGAAGGCGTTTTCGGAGAAGCGTCCGCCGAATTGGCAGGGGAAGTAGCTCGTATCTCTCCGTTCGCCATTCCGGGGCGCGCCCGCTTGGGCGCGAGCCCGGAATCCATCGGGCGGCAGAGTTAGTGGATGAATGGATTCCGGGCTCGTCGCTACGCGACGCCCCGGAATGACGGTGGAGAGAGGTGCGCTCCTGCCTCAACACCGTCATTGCGAGCGAAGCGACGCAATCCAGACTGCCACCACGGAAATGCGCTGGATTGCTTCGTCGCTGCGCTCCTCGAAATGACGGGGATGTGCCGCCACCTACCCGCCGCGCGACAGCTCGCGCTTGTACGATGCGTAGTTCGGCTGATCGACGGCGAGCTTGTCCATCGTGGTCTTCCAGAGATGCTCGGCGAGGCCCGGCGTTGCCAGGTCGAGCTCGCCGCCGGCGATGCGCTCGGCGAGCGCGCGGTTGAGATCGGTGACCGAGCCGTCCATGCCGAGCAGTGCGTGCAGGCGCTCGACCTCCTTCGCGTCGCTCCCCTCCTCCTGCGTCAGCTGCCGCGTGACGAGGTCGAGGATGTTGACGGCTACGCGCAGCTTGAAGGCTTGGTGGCCGGAGATCAGCGGCGTGATGTCGTTGCGGAGGAAATCGGCGACCGCCTTGGTCAGCTCGATCGGTGTCGGTTCGTCCTGCATGGTCAACTCCCGCGCGGCGCCAGCAGCCGCAAGAGATCGATCTCGGTCTCGGAGGCGCGGCGGCCAATCATCGCGCGCTCCATCGAATGATCCGGCCCCTCGCGAAACCGCTGCATCATGCCGCCGCACATGATCCCCCAGCGCAGCGTGCCCATCACTTCCCAGAATTTGACGCGCGCCGGATCGACCTTGCGGCCGGCGGCCTCATAGCCCGCGAACAGCTCCTCGCGCGTACCAAAACCGCCGACAGGCTTGTCGATTTCGCCGAAGCGCCAGGAGTTGACGCAGACCCAGCCGAGATCCTCCATTGGATCGCCGAGATGGGCGAGCTCCCAGTCGAGCACGGCGCGGACGCCGTCGGCGCCGATGATGAGGTTGCCGTTGCGGAAATCGCCATGCACCAGCGTCTCCTCGGCCGACGGACCGGGATCGTGATCGCGCAGCCAGCGCAGCGCCAGCTCGAACACGGGCTTTGGCCAGTTCAGGCTGCGATAGTCACACTCGAACTCGCCGATCTCCTTGGCCGCCGTCATGCGGCGCAACGCGGGCAGCTTGTCCAGCGGCAGCCTGTGCAGGCCTGCAAGCACGCCGCCGATCTGCCGCGCGAGATGCGGCCGCGCCGCCGCGAACTCGTCATCCCGCAGGATCTTGCGGGCGATGGTCTCGCCCTCGACCCGCTGCATGATGAAGCCGGTGCCGAGATCCTCGTCAGCCGTCAACACATGCATCACCCGCGGCGACGGTACGCCGGCCTCGAAGGCGAGCTGCATGAGTTGTGCTTCAGCCGCAAGACCCGCTGCGCGGCTCGGGGCCGCGCCGTAGCCCTTCGGCGAACGGCGCAGGATCGCGCCGATCGGTCCATCGGGATGCACAATGTCGAAACGCCAGGTCTCCTGACTGGCGCCGCCGGACAGCTTTGCCGCCCCGGTGACGCCGGTCGCCCCCTTGCACCAGCGCGCAACGCTGCGCGAAAGCTCCGCCGCGATCATTTGCCTTTGAACTGCGCCGGGCGCTTCTCCAGGAACGCGCCGACGCCTTCACGGAAGTCATGCGTGTCGCCGGCGCGGAGCTGGCACTGGAATTCGAGATTGAGCTGATCCTCGAAGGAGTTTTCCGGGCTGTCCCAATAGAGCTTGCGGATCAACGAAAGCGCGACCGTCGGGCCGCTGGCGAGGTCACGCGCGAGCTTCATTGCCTCCTCCATCAGCACGCCGTCGTCATAGACGCGGTTGATGAGGCCCCATTCCAGCGCCTTCTCGGCCGGCAGGCGCTCGCCCATCAGCGACAATTCGACCGAACGCGCCTTGCCGATCAGGCGCGGCAGCAGCCAGGTCGAGCCGCAATCCGGCACGAGACCGATGCGACGGAAGGCCTGCAGGAAATAGGACGAGCGGGCACACAGGATCATGTCGCCAAGCAGCGCGAAGCTCATGCCGGCCCCGGCAGCCGGACCGTTGACCGCGGTGACGATCGGGCAATGCAGGTTGCGGATGCGGCGCAGGAACGGGTGAAAGCCGGTCTCGAGCGTCACGCCGGCCTTGGTCTTCTTCGACTGGTTGTTGCGGCCCTGGAGATTCGCACCGGTGCAGAACGCCCGCCCCGCGCCGGTCAGCACGACGCAGCGCACCTCGTCCTTCTTCTCCTCGATCGCGTCGAGCGCGTCGGAGAGGCCGCCCAGCATGTCCACGGAGACAGCGTTCATCACCTCCTGATGGTCGAGCCTGAGGATCGCGACCGAACCATCGAAATCGAGCGTGACGTGTTTGAACTGCATGGTTTCCTCGTCAGTTGCCGCCCGCGATGTTTCGCAGGCCGGAATTACTTTTGCCGGGGCGCATATTTGATTTTTGTCGCGGCCTTGTCCATGGTGCTCCGAACATACCTTGTCGTCATATCGCACAATCTTGCGCGCACAGGCTGGCGTGGTTGTGCGCCAAAAACAGGAAACGCTCCATGAACATCTTCGACCTGACCGGCCGCGTGGCCGTGATCACCGGCGGCAACGGCGGCATCGGGCTTGGCATCGCGCAGGCGCTTGCCGGCCAAGGCTGCAACGTCTCGATCTGGGGCCGCAATGCTGACAAGAACAAGAGCGCTGCCGCGAGCATGGCGGACTTCCCCGGCAAGGTCGATACCCGCGTCTGCGACGTCACCGACCCGGCCTCGGTCAATGCCGCGATGAAGGCCACGCTCGATACGTTCGGCCGCGTCGACGGCTGCTTTGCCAATGCCGGCATCGGCGGCGGCGGCCGGCGCTCCTTCATCGAGCGCACCGAGGAGGAATGGCGCACGATGTTCGCGACCAATCTCGACGGCGTGTTCCACGCATTCCAGGCGGCCGCTAAGCACATGACCGAGCGCGCCAATACCGGCGATCCCTTCGGCCGGCTGGTCGCGACCTCGAGCCTCGCCTCGATTTTCGGCACCGCGCGTAACGAGCATTATGCAGCGACCAAGGCCGCCATCAACGCGCTGGTTCGCGCGCTCGGCGTCGAGCTGGCGCGCCATGGCGTCACCGCGAATGCGATCCTGCCCGGATGGATCAAGAGCGACATGACCGCCGGCATCATGGCTAATGAAAAATTCGTCGCGAACGTGATGCCGCGCATTCCGATGCGGCGCTTCGGCGAGGCCAGCGATTTCGGCGGCATCGCGGTCTACCTGATGAGCAAGGCGTCGTCCTATCACACGGCGGACACGTTCGTGATCGACGGCGGCTATACTGCGTTTTGATTTCCTGAGCACGTAACCCGGATGAAGCGCAGCACGATCCGGGACTGCCAAAACAACAAACCCGGATTTCGCTGCGCTCCATCCGGGCTACAAACTCCAAGGAGGGGCACATGTTTTCACACGTCATGATCGGCACCAACGATTTGGACAAGGCCAAAGCGTTTTACGACAATCTGCTTGGCACGCTCGAAGTGCGGCCGGCCAGGGTCGATGGCCATCGCATCTTCTACATCACCAAGACCGGCGTGTTCTCGGTATCGAAGCCGATCAACGGCGAGCCGGCGACGCACGCGAACGGCGGCACCATCGGCTTTGCCTGCAACTCGCCGGAGCAGGTCGACGCCTGGCATGCGGCCGGTATCGCCAGCGGCGGCAAGACTTGCGAAGATCCGCCCGGCGTGCGCCAGGGCCCGGGCGGCAAGCTATATCTCGCTTACTTGCGTGATCTCGACGGCAACAAGATCTGCGCGATGCACCGGATGCCGAACTGATCCGGCCGACGCTGTCATGCCCCGCCTCGTGCGCAATTGCGCACGGGAGCGGGGCATCTCGTACGCCGCGACCGCTCGATTCATCGTTGCGTCTCTGAATCCTGGAGCGCCCGATCAAGTCGGGCGATGACAGCGGAGAGCGTGGCAGGCACACCGAACCTGCGGCGCCATTCAAACAACATTTCAAACACCCCCGCGAAACTCCATCACATGGCATGGCTCGCGTGAAAAATGCGCGCTCGCGCTTTCGCCGCGCTGCGACTATTCTTCGGCCCAACGGTCTCAGCGAAACGGGAGGAACAATGACAAAACACACCTACATTCCCCGCACCACCAACTACACCCTCAATCCTGGCGACGAGCTCAACGACCTCCGCATGTCGGACCAGGTCCGGCCGCTCTACGATCACGTCAAGAAGTTCATCCGCGACACCGTCGAACCGATGTCGATCGAATTCGCCAAGGCCGGCGAAAAGAAAGAGGATCGCTGGAGCTTCACGCCGAAGCAGCTCGAGGTGCTCGAGGTCGCCAAGAACAAGGCCAAGAAGGAAGGTCTCTGGAACTTCTTCCTGCCCGATGACGAGACCGGCCACGGCCTGAAGAACCTCGACTACGCCTACATCGCAGCCGAGCTCGGCAAGAGCCCGCTGGCGTCGGAGACGATGAACTGCTCGGCGCCCGACACCGGCAACATGGAAGTGCTGGAGCGCGTCGGCACCAAGGAGCAGAAGGAGAAGTGGCTGAAGCCGCTGCTCAACGGCGATATCCGCTCGGCCTATGTCATGACCGAGCCGAACGTCGCCTCCTCCGACGCCAAGAACATTTCGACGACGGCCAAGCTCGTCGGCGACGAATGGGTCATCAACGGCGAGAAGTACTACATTTCCGGCCTTGGCGATCCCCGCTGCAAGATCCTCATCGTGATGGTGAAGACCAATCCGGATGCGGCGCCGAGCAAGCAGCAGTCGCAGATCCTGGTGCCGCGCGACACGCCCGGCGTCGAGGTGCTCGGCCCCATGTACGTGTTCGGCCAGGACCACGCTCCGCGCGGCCACATGCACATGCGCTTCAACAATGTGCGAGTCCCCAAGGAGAACATGCTGCTCGGCGAAGGCCGCGGCTTCGAGATCTCGCAGCTCCGCCTCGGCCCCGGCCGCATCCATCACTGCATGCGCACCATCGGCAAGGCCGAGAAGGCGCTCGACCTGATGGTGCAGCGTGGCCTCACCCGCGAGGCCTTCGGCAAGAAGATCGCCCATCTCGGCGGCAACATGCAGATCATCGCGCAGGCTCGTTGCGAGATCGAGGCGATGCGGCTGATGGTGCTGAAGGCCGCCAAGGCCATGGACGTGCTCGGCAACAAGGAAGCCCGCGTCTGGGTCTCCATGGTCAAGGCCATGGTGCCGGAGCGCGCGTGCAAGATCATCGACCAGGCGATCCAGATGCACGGCGCCACCGGCATCTCGCACTGGACCCCACTCGCCGAGATGTACCAGGACGTCCGCCACCTCCGCTTCGCCGACGGTCCGGACGAGGTGCACTGGATGGTGGTGGGACGCCACGAGCTGAGCATGGCGTAATCCGCCGTTCTCTACTTTCCCCTCTCCCCGCTCGCGGGGAGAGGGTCTGGGTGAGGGGGAGTCTCCGCGAAAACGTTGACAGTCGGACTCGCGGAGACTCCCCATCACCCGGATCGCCCGCGGCGATCCGACCTCTCCCCGCAAGCGGGGCGAGGTGAAAACAATCAACGGAGCATCCATGGAATACGCCGCCAGCGACCTGACGCCACGCGAGCGCTACAAAGTGCTGACGTCCTTCATATTGCCGCGGCCGATCGCATGGGTGACCTCAGTCGGGCCGACCGGCATCGTCAACGCGGCGCCCTTCAGCTTCTTCAACGCATTCTGCGAGGATCCGCCGCTTTGCATGTTCGCGGCGAACCGCAAGCCCAACGGTCAGGACAAGGACACTTTCCTCAACATCCAGCGTACCGGCGAGTTCGTGGTCAACATCGCCGACGAGCCGCTGGCGCAGGCCATGCACGAGAGCAGCGGCGATTTTCCGCCCGAAATCGGCGAGCCCGACTATCTCGGCCTGAAGCTCGCGCCCTCGACCAAGATCGCGGTGCCCCGGCTGGCCGACGCGCCCTGGGCGATGGAGTGCAAGCTCTGGAAGATGATCGACGTCAACGACGATCGCCGGCTGATCATGGGCGAAGGTATCCACTTCCATATCCGCGACGAATTGTGGGACGACAAGGCGATGCGCGTGCACATGGATCGCTATCACCCGATCGGCCGCATGTTCGCCGACCGCTACTGCCGCACGGATGACCGCGTGGTGTTTCCGGCGGCGCAAGGCGCGAAGGACAAATAGAGGGCAGCACGAAGGAGCCAGACGATGCCGGACGCCTTTGGCGACAATGAGGAGCGCAGCCGGTTCGAGCTCGACGTCGACGGACTGGTCGCCTTCGTCACCTACCGGAAGAACGACGGCGCGATCACGCTGGTGCATACCGAAGTGCCGCCCGAGCTCGGCGGCCGCGGCATCGGCTCGAAGCTCGGCCGCGCGACGCTGGATGCGGTGCGCGCGCAGGGACGCAAGCTGTCTGTCGAGTGCGACTTCATCCGCAACTTCATGAGCAGGAATCCCACCTACAACGATCTGCTTGCGGAGGGCGAGAACACGCAAGGGGAGCCGCTCGCGACCTACCGGGCCGGCTGCTTCTGCGGGACCGTGGAGGTCGAAGTCACGGGCAAGCCGGTCTTCGCCGGCTATTGCCATTGTGCCGACTGTCAGGCCTGGTCGGCCGCGCCGATCAACGCCTTCAGCCTCTGGAAATCGGACAGCGTTCGCATCACCAAGGGCGAAGCGGAGCTCGGGAGCTTCAACAAGACCGAGCACTCCTATCGCAAGTTTTGCAAGCGCTGCGGCGGTCATGTCATGACCGAGCATCCGCGGATGCGGCTGATCGACGTCTACGCCAATCTGCTGAAAGGCTATACGCACCAACCGACGCTGCATGCCAACTACGCGAGCAAGATGGTGTCGGTGAAGGATGGCTTGCCGAAATACGTCGACCTGCCCGCGGAGCTCGGCGGGTCCGGGGAGATGCTGCCGGATTGAAGAATCAAGTCTGGCTACATGGTCGCTCTGCTCCCTCGCCCCGCTTGCGGGGAGAGGGTTGGGGCGAGGGGGAGTCTCCACAGGAGTGGTAAGAGTTGCACTTGCGGACAGTCGCCCCTCACCCGAATTCGATCTGCATTCGACCTCTTCCCGCAAGCGGGGCGAGGTGAAGAAAGAGCGCCTTACGTCGCCGGCGCGAGCTTGTCCTGCGTCTTGGTGTCGAAATCGGACGCGTCGTGGCGTTCGTGGAGCTGGCTGGCGGGATCGCCTGAGACGCGGTTGACCATGCGGCCACGCTTCACCGCGGGGCGTTTCGCGATCTGGTCGGTCCAGCGCTGCACGTTCTTGTAGTCCTGCACCGAGAGGAATTCGCCGGCGCCATAGACCAGCCCCTTGGCAAGCGCACCGTACCAGGGCCATACCGCGATATCGGCAATCGTGTATTCGCTGCCGGCGAGGTACTCGTTGTCGGCGAGTCGTCGGTCGAGCACGTCGAGCTGGCGCTTGGTCTCCATCGCGAAGCGGTCGATGGCGTACTCGATCTTGAACGGCGCGTAGGCATAGAAATGGCCGAAGCCGCCGCCGAGATAGGGCGCGCTGCCCATCTGCCAGAACAGCCATGACATGGCTTCGGTGCGGGTCTTGATGTCCTTCGGCAGGAAGGCGCCGAACTTCTCGGCGAGGTAGAACAGAATCGAGCCGGACTCGAACACCCTGATAGGCTCAGGGCCGGAGCGATCCATCAGCGCCGGAATTTTCGAGTTCGGGTTGATATCGACAAAGCCGCTACCGAACTGGTCGCCATTGCCGATCCTGATGAGCCAGGCATCGTATTCGGCGCCCTTGTGGCCGAGCGCCAGCAGTTCCTCCAGCATCACCGTGACCTTCACCCCGTTCGGTGTCGCCAGCGAATAGAGCTGCAGCGGGTGACGGCCGATCGGCAGTTCCTTGTCGTGAGTCGCGCCGGCGATCGGGCGGTTGATGCTGGCGAACTGCCCGCCGTTCTCCTTGTTCCAGGTCCAGACTTTGGGCGGCACGTAGGCGGGTGTGTCGGTCATGAAAAGGGCTCCGGCGCGGAAGGCGCGTGGGGTGTTAGCTAGCGACCGGGGCAGGATTGGCAAGGGTGCGGGGTTGCAGGGCTGAGCGAGCACGCTCCGCGTTTCCGTCATGGCAAGCAGCCTCCCCACCGTCATTCCGGGGCGCCCGCAGGGCGAGCCCGGAATGACGGACGGAGAGAACCCGGCTCACGACGCTGCGGCCGCCGCCTGCGGCTGCTCTGCCCGCGCCATCGAGAACCCTTCATATCCCTTCGCCGCCACCTCGTCGCAGATCCGCCGGTAGACGCCGACGCCGCCGATATAGGGCATGAAGATGCGCGGCTTGCCCGGGATGTTGGCGCCCATGTACCAGGAATTGGCCTGGGGATAGAGCGTGCCGTGGGCGACCTCGTTGACATGGGCGACCCATTTGTCCTCGGCGTCCCTGCCCGCCTCCATCGTGGCAAGAGCTTGCTTGCGCATGTGGACGAGGCAGTCGGCGATCCAGTCGACATGCTGCTCGATCGACACGATCATGTTCGAGAGCACCGATGGGCTGCCGGGACCAGTGATGATGAACAGGTTCGGAAAGCCTGCGCTCATCAGCCCGAGATAGGTTTTCGGCCCTTCCTCCCATTTGCGGTTCAGCGTCTGCCCGCCACGACCGCGAATGTCGATTTTGGCAACGGATCCGGTCATGGCGTCGAAGCCGGTCGCCATCACCAGCGCGTCCACCTCGTGGTCCTTGCCAGCAACGCGAACGGCGCTCGCCGTGATCTCCTCAATCGGATTGGCCTTGATGTCCACCAGCGTAACGTTCGGCCGGTTGAAGGTCGCGAAATAATCCGTGTCGATGCAGATGCGCTTGGTCCCGATCGGATGGCTGTTGGGCTGAAGCAGCTTTGCGGTCTCTGGATCCGTCACGATCTCCGCGATCTTGCCGCGCACGAAATCCGCCGCGGTGTCGTTCGCTGATCGATCGAGGCCGAGATTGTTGTAGACATACATGAAGGTGAGCCCGCCGCGCTCCCAGCGCGTCGCGTATTTCCCATGCCTGACATCGTCGCTATCGTCGAGCGCTCCACGATCGGGCTGCTCCGCGAAAATGCCGTTGCGTGCGACTTCCCGGGCAAAGCGGCGGATCTGCGGATAGTCCTTGCGGAAGGCATCGCGCTCCTCGTCGGTCAGCGCGGCGTTGCGGGCGGGAATCGAGAAATTCGCCGTGCGCTGGAACACCGTGAGATGCTTGGCCTGTTCGGCGATGACGGGCGCCGACTGGATGCCTGACGACCCCGTGCCGATCAGGCCGACGCGCAAGCCGGAGAAATTCACCGCTTCATGCGGCCAGCTGCCGGTATGATAGACGGGGCCCTTGAAATCCTCGAGGCCCTTGATGTCGGGCTTGCGCGCGTTCGAGAGGCAGCCGGTGGCGAGCACGACGAATTTGGCCTCAACCGTCCTGCCGTCGGATGTCGTCACCGACCAGACCTTCGCATGCTCGTCGAACGCAGCACGCTCGACGCGGGTGTCGAACTGAATGTCACGACGCAGGTCGAAGCGGTCGGCGACGTGGTTGGCGTATTTCAGGATCTCCGGCTGCGGCGCGTAGCGCTCGGTCCAATCCCAGTCCTGCTGGAGTTCTTCGGAGAACGAGTAGGAATACTGCATGCTCTCGACATCGCAGCGCGCGCCGGGATAGCGGTTCCAGTACCAGGTGCCGCCGACGTCACCGCCCTGCTCGTAAACGCGAGCCGAGAAACCAAGACCGCGCAGGCGGTGCAGCATGTACATGCCGGCAAAGCCCGCACCGACGACGACCACGTCATAGGCTTCCGTGGTTTGGCCCGAGCTCGATTTCGCTGACGACATCGGTTGGCGCTCCCTTGATGTTTTCTGTTGTTGTCAGGCAGCATTCTCTTGGCCTTGCGAAAGCGCAAGAGGCAAATCGGTGGCACTGAATTGCTTATTTTGTACCGCGGAATAGCTCCGCGCGCTGCGTGACGCCTGCACGCAAGATGCGCAGGGAAATCCGGCTTGGCATCGCGGACGGCGATGGGCTAGCGTCGGACGGCCTTCACCGAAGGAAACGACAACAGCAACGAAGGCGGCCGCCGGGAGAGAACGATGAAATCGCCGATCTGCGACATGCTGGGCATCGAATTTCCGCTGCTCGCCTTCAGCCATTGCCGCGACGTCGTCGCCGCCGTCAGCCGCGCCGGCGGCTTTGGCGTTCTCGGCGCCACCGTGCACACGCCTGACACGCTCGAACGCGAGCTGAAATGGATCGACGAGCACGTCGACGGCAAGCCCTACGGCATCGACGTGCTGATCCCGGAAAACATCTCGACGGCGGGCGAGAAGGACGTCACCTGGAAGAGCCTGGAGGCGCGCGTGCCGCAGCAGCACCGCAACTACACGCGCGATCTCCTGAAGAAATACGATATCGAATTGACCACCACCGATGTTGCCGACAATCAGCCGCAGCCGTTCGACGCGAAGACAGCGCTGAAACTGCTCGAGGTCTCGTTCAACCACCCGATCCGGCTGATCGCCAACGCGCTCGGCGTGCCGCCGAAGGCCATGATCGAGATGGGCAAGAAGCACGGCGTGCCGGTTGCGGCGCTCGTCGGCGCCAAGGAGCACGCGCTGCGCCAGGTCGCCGCCGGCGTCGACATCCTCGTGGTGCAGGGCACCGAGGCCGGCGGCCATTGCGGCGAGGTCTCGACCATGGTGCTGGTGCCCGAGGTGATCAAGGCGATCAAGCCCATCCGCGACGTCCCGGTGCTCGCGGCCGGCGGCATCATGACCGGACGGCAGATGGCGGCTTGCATGGCAATGGGCGCAGCCGGCGCCTGGACTGGCTCGGTGTGGCTCGCCACCGTCGAGGCCGAAACCACGGAGATCTTTCGCGAGAAGATGATCGCGGCGTCCTCCCGTGACGCGATCCGCTCGAAGGGCCGCACCGGCAAGCCGGCTCGGCAGCTTCGCTCGGTCTGGACCGACGCCTGGGACCGCGCACCGGAGAGCCCCGGCGCACTGCCAATGCCGCTGCAAAGCATCATCAGCCGCGACGCCTTCAACTCGATCGATCGCGCGGCCGCCGCCGGCAACGCCCGGGCGCGCGACCTCGTCAGCTATTTCGTCGGCCAGGGCGTCGGGTTGATCGACAGCGTGAAATCCGCGGGCGCGGTGGTGCAGGAGTTCAAGGAACAGTTCGCCGAAGCCGTCGAGCATATGAATGCGCTGGTGGCGGAATAACGACCACACACCGTCATTGCGAGGAGCGAAGCGACGAAGCAATCCACCTGCTCGGAAGGATCCTGGATTGCTTCGCTTCGCTCGCAATGACAAAGACAACTAGCATCGCGCAACTGAATTGGACGTTATGACTGACAAGAGCAATCTCCCCGAAGACCGCATTCCCGTTATCGTCGGCATCGGCGAAATCGTCGACCGCCCGAAAGAGATCACCGAGGGTCTCGAGCCGCTCGATCTTCTGGAGCAAGCGCTGCGCCGTGCCGAGCAGGATGCGGGTGCAAAGCTGCTCGGCGAGGTGCAATCGCTCGACGTCGTCAACTTCCTGAGTTGGCGCTACCGCGATCCGGAGAAGCTGCTGGCGCAGCGGCTCGGGATCACGCCTTCGCATTGCTATTACGGCCCGGTCGGCGGCGAGAGCCCGATCCGCTACATCCACGAGGCCGCCAAGCGCATCGCACGCGGCGAATGCACCGCGGCTGCGGTCTGCGGCGCCGAGGCGCAGTCGACCGCGACCAAGGCGGAACGCGCCGGGGCCAAGTTGCCCTGGACCCCGTTCGCCCATGATGTCGAGGAGCCGAAGCGCGGCGCCGCGTTCCAGAAACCGCTGGCCGTGACACTCGGCGTGTTTCGCCCCGTCACCGTCTATCCGTTCTATGAGGCGGCTTCGTCAGCCCATTGGGGCCAGACACCGCGTGAAGCCATGGCAGAGTCTGGCACGCTGTGGTCGCGCTATTCGGAAGCCGCCGCGCAAAATCCCAACGCCTGGCTGAAGCGGCGTTTCACACCGGACGAGATCACGACTCCGACGGCGGACAACCGGCTGATCGCGTGGCCCTACAACAAGCTCATGGTTGCCAACCCGAGCGTCAACATGGGCGGCGCGCTGCTGCTCACCAGCCTCGCCAAGGCGCGTGCGGCCGGCATCGCGGAGGACAAGCTGGTCTATCCACTCGGCGGCGCCTCGGCGGAAGAACCGCGCGACTACCTGCTGCGCGACCAGTTCCATGAGAGCCATCCGCAGAACGCAGTCCTGAAAGCGGCGATGGATCTCGCCGGCGGCGACGGCAAGAAGTTCGACGCCATCGAGCTCTACAGCTGCTTCCCCTGCGTGCCCAAGATGGCGCGGCGGACGCTGGGCCTGGGTAACGACGTGCAGCCGACGGTGACGGGCGGCCTCACCTTCTTCGGCGCTCCGCTCAACACCTACATGACGCATGCGGCCTGCGCGATGGCGCGGCGCGTGCGCGATGGCGCGAAACTCGGCCTGCTCTATGGCCAGGGCGGCTTCGTCACCAAGCATCACGCGCTGGTCGTGTCGAAGACAGCGCCGCGCGGAGCGCTGGCGCAAGTGACGAGCGTGCAGAGCGAGGCCGACCGCGACAAGCGCGCGGTGCCGGACTTCGTCACGGAGCCATCAGGCAAGGGCAAAGTGGAGAGCTTTACGGTGCTCTATGGCCGCAACGGCGATGTCGAGCACGGCGTTGTGATGCTGCGCACGGCGGATGATCGCCGCACGCTGGCGCGGATTCCGGCGAGCGATGCGGCGACGCTGGCGCACCTGCTCAATATGGATCAGACGCCGGTCGGCTCGCTCGGCGAGATCAAGATGGCCGCGGACGGTGTCCCGGAGTGGCGGGTGGCCTGATCTCCCTCGCCCCGCTCGCGGGGAGAGGGTTGGGGTGAGGGGGAGTCTCCACGGGGCGGTGAGAGTGGACTCGCGGAGAGTCCCCCTCACCCGACGCGCTTCGCGTGTCGACCTCTCCCCGCAAGCGGGGCGAGGTGAAGAAGCCCTCAGCTCTTCGGCGCCTGCTTTTCCGATGCCGTTGCGGGCTTGCCGCCGGCGCCGACGACGCGGACGGCGTCGCCATCGGAGAGGCCGTCCGGCGGGGCGCTGATGACGCGATCGTCGGGCGAGATTCCTGATGCAAGCTCGATCTCGCGGCCGAGATCACGGGCGATCGTCACGGTTTTGAACAGCACCTTGTCGTCCGCACCGACGGTCGCGACGCGCAGGCCGCTGCCGTTGAAGATCAGGGCGCTGGCAGGGATGCTGAGCGGAGCGGAGTCGCGCTGGAGGCCGAGCTTCACGCTGGCATAGCCGCCGGGCATCAGCTCTCCGCTGGAATTATCCAGACCAAGCTGCATGCGCGTCGTGCCCGAGGCGACGTCGACGGCCTGCGAGGAGGCCTCCACCGTCGCCGGGAAGGTCCGGTTTGGATACTCCGGCAGCGTAATGGTGGCCTTGGCGCCCATCTTGATCGCCGGCACATAGTTCTGGGGAACGTTGACGTAAACGCGCAGCTTGGTGATGTCGGAGACCACGAACATCGCCGGGCCGGAGCCGCCGCCGGCATTGATCAGCGCACCGACGTCGGTATCGCGCGCCGTGACCACGCCGTCGAAGGGCGCGGTGATCTTCTTGTAGCCCGCCAGCGCCTCGAGGCGCTCGACATTGGCCTGCCCCGAATGGACGGCAGCGTTCTTGTTGGAAAGGTCGGCAGTGCGTTCGTCGATCTCCTGCGCAGAGACGAAGTTCGATGCGACCAGCGTCTTGCGCCGGTTCAGCGTCGCTTCCGACAGCCGTGCGCTCGCCTGCTGGCTGGCGAGGTCGGCGCGAGCCTGCAAGAGCTGCTGGTCGAGGTCGGGCGCCTCGATCTCGGCGATCACCTGTCCGGCCTTGACGCGAGCGCCGATGTCGGCGCTCCAGCTCTTCAGATAGCCCGAGACGCGGGCGAAGATCGGTGCACGATAATAGGCCTCGAGCCGGCCCGGCAGGTCGATGGTGGCGTTGCGGGCCTTGGCATTGGGCAGGGCCACCGCGACGCTGGGGACCGCCTGGTCGTCGGTCCATTCCTTCAGCTTGGAGCCCTGGTCCTCGCGGGCCCGGATGCCGGTGCCAACCACGAGACCTGCTGCCATCAGCGCCACCACGCCGAAAATGCCCAGTTTCCGGTGCGACACCGAGGAGCGCGGTTCAGTGGGCGACATGCGAAGTCTCCAATGGGGCGGCGGCTTTGGCGCCTTGTTTCTTGTGTACCATACTGAACACCACGGGAACAAACATCAGCGTGGCAAAGGTTGCAAAGATCAGGCCGCCGATCACGGCGCGCCCCAGTGGCGCATTCTGCTCACCGCCCTCGCCCAGCCCCAGAGCCATCGGCGCCATGCCGATGATCATGGCGAGCGCGGTCATCAGGACCGGGCGGAACCGGACGAAGCCGGCTTCGAGCGCGGCTGCGATGGGATCGCCGAGCTCCTCGTAGCGCTCGCGCGCGAAGGAGATCACGAGCACGCTGTTGGCGGTGGCGACGCCCATGCACATGATGGCGCCTGTCAGCGCGGGTACCGACAGCGTGGTCTCGGTCGTGAACAGCATCCAGACGATGCCGGCCAGCGCCGCCGGCAGCGCGGTGATGATCACGAAAGGATCGGACCAGGACTGGAAGTTCACGACGATCAGCAGGTAGATCAGCACGACCGCGCCAAGCAGGCCGAACAAGAGGCCGGTGAAGGCACCGTTCATGGTCTGCACTTGGCCGAGCAGTGCCACCGACGAGCCTTTCGGCAGGTCCTTGGCGGTATCTGCAATGACCTGACGAATATCATTCGACACCGCGCCGAGATCGCGGCCCGAGGTCGTCGCAAAGATCTGCACCAGCGTCTGGATGTCATATTGCGAGACCACCGCGCTCGAGGTCGAGCGCCTGATGTCGGCGATGCCGCCGAGGATCGGCGACTGCGGATTGCCCGCGGCGGTGATCGGCAGCGTCTGCAGCGCGCTGAGCGAGTCGATCTGGTATTGCGGCGTCTGCATCACGATCGAGTAGGACACGCCGTTGTCCGGGTTGAGATAGTAGGTCGGGGCCACCTGCGAGGACCCGGCGAGATTGACCACAAGGCTGTTGGTGACATCGCGCTCGGTCAGGCCGACATATTGCGCACGGGTGCGGTCGACATCGATATTGAAGGTCGGGTTGTTCGGCGACTGCTGGATGCGCGCATCGGCAACGCCTGGAATCTTGCGGACCTTCGCCAGCAGGCTGTTGGCATAGGCAAAGTTGGCGTTGAGATTGTTGCCGCGGATTTGCAGGTCGATCGGCGCCGGCGCGCCGAAGTTCAGGATCTGGCTGACGATGTCCGCCGGCAGGAAAGCGAAGCTGACACCGGGGAACATCCGCGGCAGCTGCTCCCGCAGCACCTTCACGTGCTCTTCTGTCGGCTTGTGGCCTTCCTTCAGCTTGATCTGGATGTCGCCGTCCTGCGGACCGATTACGCCGGTGTTGTTATAGGTCATGTTGATGCCGGAGATCGGCATGCCGATATTATCGGTCATGGTCTCGATCTCGCCCGGAATCAGCTTGCGGACCGCCTTCTGCACGTCGGCGAGCTGATTGGCGGTCTCCTCGACGCGGGTACCGACCTGGGTGCGTACATGCATCAGGATGTTGCCGGCATCGACGGCGGGGAAGAAGTTACGGCCAAGGAACGGCACCAGCGCGAACGACGCGCCGACGACGCATAGGAAGCCGATCACGAATACCGCGCGATGCGCCAGCGCCATGGCCAGCAGACCACGGTAGCCGCCGCGAATGCGCTCGAACCGCGCCTCGAAACCGCGCTGGAACCAGACGAAGGGATTGCGCGACTTCGGCGGCTCGCCCTCGTGATGGACATGCGCGTGCAGCAGATAGTTCGCCATGGTCGGCACCAGCGTGCGCGACAGGATGAACGACCAGATCATCGCGAACATCACGGCCTCGGCCATCGGCACGAACAGGAAGCGCGCGACACCGGTGAGGAAGAACATCGGCACGAACACGATGCAGATACAGAGCAGCGACACGAAGGCAGGCGTCACGATCTGGTTGGCGCCGTCGAGGATCGACTGCTCGACCGGCTTGCCCTGCTCGAGATGATAATTGATGTTCTCGATTGTCACGGTCGCGTCATCGACGAGGATACCGACCGCCAGCGCAAGGCCGCCGAGCGTCATGATGTTCAGCGTCTCGCCGATCGCCGAGAGCATGATGATGGCGCCGAGCACGGACAGCGGAATTGAGACCGCGATGATAATGGTCGAGCGCCAGCTGCCGAGGAACAGGAGGATCATGACGCTGGTGAGCAGCGCCGCGATGACGCCTTCGAAGGCGACGCCCTCGATCGCGCCGCGCACGAACACCGACTGGTCGCCGATGAAGCCGATCTTCAGCGCGTCCGGCATCTGGTCCTTGACGTCGATCACCTTCTGCTTGATGCCGGCGATGATATCGAGCGTCGAGGTCGCGCCCGCCTTCAGCACCATCATCAGCACCGATCGATTACCGTCGACGTGGACGATGTTGGTCTGCGGCGGGTTGCCGTCGCGTACGGTCGCGACGTCGCGCACATAGACCATCGCACCGTTGACGGCCCGGATCGGCAGGTTGCCGAGCTCGTCGATCTTGAGCGGCGAGTTGTTGAGCTGGATGTTGTACTCGAAGGTGCCGATCTTCTGAGTGCCGACCGGCGTAATCAGGTTTTGCGCAGCGAGCGCATTGGCGACGTCCTGGCCGGACAGGCCGCGAGCCTGGAGCGCGGTCGGGTCGAGGTCGATCTGGATCTGGCGCTGCTTGCCGCCAAACGGATACGGGATCGCCGCGCCAGGCACGGTGACCAGCGGCGTGCGGAGCTGGTTGATGCCGATGTCGGCGAGGTTCTGCTCGGTGAGCCCGTCACCCGACAGCGCCACCTGGATGATGGGCACGGTCGAGGCGGAGTAATTCAGGATCAAAGGCGGCGTCGCACCGGGCGGCAGCTGCTTCAGCAGCGTCTGCGAGATGGCGGTGACCTGGGCGTTGGCAGTGCGGATGTCGACGGTCGGTTGAAAGAAGATCTTGACGATGCCGAAGCCGTTATAGGAGTTTGCGACGATGTGCTCGATGTCATTGACCGTCGTCGTCAGCGAGCGCTGGAACGGCGTGGTGATGCGGCCCGACATCTGGTCCGGCGGCAGGCCGGTGTACTGCCAGACCACGCCGATCACGGGGATGCGGATCTCGGGAAAGATGTCAGTGGGCGTCCGCAGCGCCGCCAGCGGTCCGATGATCAGGAGCAGGAGCGCGAGCACGACAAACGTGTAGGGCCGGCTCAGGGCAATACGGACCAGAGCAATCATTCGTCAGGCAATTCCAAATCAGGGGACAGGGAACACGCCCCCACGGGTTCCTCAGCTGCTTTACCCGAACACCGCTGAAATGGCCAACGACAGCGCGTCGCGCGCGGTCACTTCCCTGCTATCGCATAGCGAAATCGCATTCCAGATATGCAGCCTCTGCCCGGAAGATTACAGAACCCGCTTTCTGCCGCGCAAAGACGGCGTCTGGAGACGCCGCCTTCCGGATTGCCATGTTTTCCGCCTAGGCGGTGCGGACCGAGCCCAGGAATTTCCTGACCTCGAGCCTCAGGCGGTTCGAATCGCGCGACAGCGTCTGCGCCGCCGACAGCACCTGCGTTGAGGCCGAGCCGGTCTCGGAGGCGCCGCGCTGGACATCTCCGACATTGGACGAGACCTGCTGCGTCCCCTGGGCGGCCCGCTGCACGTTGCGGGCGATCTCCTGGGTCGCCGCGCCCTGCTCTTCCACAACCGCCGCGATCGCAGACGAGATCTCCGACAAGCGCGCGATGGTGCCGCTGATCTCGCTGATGGCGCTGACTGACTCTTGGGTCGCGGCCTGGATGCCGCCGACCTGCTGGCCGATCTCGCCGGTGGCCTTGGCCGTCTGCTCGGCGAGCGCCTTCACCTCGGAAGCGACCACCGCGAAGCCTCGACCGGCCTCACCGGCCCGCGCCGCCTCGATGGTGGCGTTCAGGGCCAGCAGGTTGGTCTGGCCGGCGATCGCGTTGATGAGCTCGACGACGTCGCCGATCCGCGATGCGGCCCGCGACAATTCGCTGACGCGTACGGTGGTGGCTTCCGCCTGGTTGACCGCCTCGCCGGCGATCCGGGCCGAGTCCTGCACCCGGCGGCCGATCTCGCTCACCGACGACGACATCTCTTCGGCTGCGGAGGCCACCGAATGGACATTGGTTGACGCTTCCTCGGAACCGACCGCAACAGCGGTGGCCAATTCCTGCGCCCGGCCCGCGGTCGAGGACAGTGTCGAGGCCGAGGCTTCGAGCTCGGTCGCGGCCGACGAGACGGCCTCGACGATCTCGCCAATCGCGGCCTCAAAGCCGTCGGCAAGCTTCGCCATCTCGCCTTTGCGCTGCGCCTCGGCGCGGCGCTGCACCGCCCGCAGTTCGTCGCGACTGAAGCGAATGATGGTCTGGACGGTTTGGAGATTGCGCAGCGCCTCGCCGATTTCGTCATCGCGCTCGATGACGATGCGGTTGTCCAGCTTATCTTGCGCGAGGTTGAGCATCGTGTCGTTGAGATGCTGCATCGGCCCCTGGACCGCGCGCAGGGTCGTAAGTCCGGCGAAGCCGGCAGTGGCAGCGCCGACAACGGCCAGCAGCGACAGCATCAGGCTCACCGAGCCGCTCGTCGAGAGCGCGCCCCCGATGCCGAGCGCGAGGAGGAACAACGCCTGGACCGCCGTCATGGTGACCAGGCGCGCCTTCAGCGTCCTGGTGAAAACCGAGAACCGGTCGAGCAGTGAACGGCGACGGATGATGCCGCTATCGATGCGATAGCCGTGCGGCTTCTTCGCGCGGATCGCGGCGTAGACCTCCTCGGCGAGCCTTCGCTGATCTGCCGGCAGCTTGGTACGAATTGAGGTGTAGCCCGTGACCCGGCCGTTCTCGCGGATCGGAGAGGCCGTCGCCAGCACCCAGTAGAAGTCGCCGTTCTTGCGGCGGTTCTTCACCGCGCCAAGCCACGGCTTGCCGGCCTTCAGCGCGTCCCAGAAATTATCGAACGCCTCCGGCGGCATGTCCGGGTGACGGACGATGTTGTGCGGCTGCCCCATCAGCTCTTCAGACGTGAAGCCCGCCGCGGCGACGAAGTCCTCGTTGAAGTAGCTCAGCTTGCCCTTGAGGTCGGTCCTGGAAACGATCAGCGTTTCATCGCTGATCGGATATTCGACGTCGGTAACAGGAAAATTCTTGCGCATTGGGGCCCGGCCAATCTCCTCAGGCGTTTATTCTCGGTGAAGGCGACTCGCGGGTGCCTTCACCGCAATTTTCGAAAGCCGAATTTAATCATCGATAAAACCGTGGAGCCGTATGATTACGGTCGCTCCCCATGACGCTACCGGCCTGCACCATCATGCTATCGGCAAAGAAAACGAGCGGCGCTTGATGCGCCGCTCGTCGTCAGATCGATGAGTCGTGGATTTGCTTAGGCCGCGCGGACGTTGGTCAGGAAATTACTCACTTCGGTCTTCAGCCGGTTGGAGTCGTTCGACAGCATCTGCGCCGCCGACAGCACCTGCGAGGACGCCGTACCGGTCTCGGTTGCGCCGCGCTGCACGTCGGTGATGTTGGAGGAGACCTGCTGGGTGCCCTGCGCCGCCTGCTGCACGTTGCGGGCGATCTCCTGGGTCGCCGCACCCTGCTCTTCCACCGCAGCCGCAATCGCCGAGGAGATTTCCGACAGACGCTCGATGGTCGAGGAGATCTCCTTGATGGCGCCGACCGAGTCGTTGGTCGCCGCCTGGATGCCGGAGATCTGCTGACCGATTTCGCCGGTCGCCTTCGCGGTCTGCTCGGCGAGCGCCTTCACCTCGGAGGCGACGACCGCGAAACCGCGGCCGGCTTCACCGGCGCGGGCCGCCTCGATGGTGGCATTCAACGCCAGGAGGTTGGTCTGGCCGGCAATGGTGTTGATGAGCTCGACGACGTCGCCGATGCGGGAGGCAGCCTTGGACAGCTCGCTGACGCGCTCGGTGGTGGCACGGGCTTGGCCGACGGCATCGCCCGCCATCCGCGCCGATTCCTGCACCTGTCGGCTGATCTCGCCCACCGACGAGGCCATTTCCTCGGTCGCCGAAGCCACCGACTGCACGTTGGTCGAGGCTTCCTCCGAGGCACCTGCAACCGTCGTTGCCAGCCTCTGGGAGCGGTCGGCAGTCGAAGTCAGCGTCGAGGCGGCGGCTTCGAGCTGGGTTGAGGCCGACGACACGGTCTGGACGATCTCGCCGATCATCGATTCGAATTCGCGGGTGACGTTGTCGACGCGGCGGCCGCGCTCGATCTTGGCCTCGGCATCGGCCGCGGCGGCCTCGTCGGCAGCCTTCTTGGCGATCAGGGCCTCCTTGAAGATCTGGAGCACGTCGGCCATGGCGCCGATCTCGGTCTTCTCGCCGCGATGCGGGACTTCAGCGGTCAGATCGCCCCGGCCCAGCGCCTGCATCGGCTGGATGATCGAGTTGATGCCGCTGGAGACGTCGCGGACCAGGTAGATGCTGACCGCGATGCCGATGACAACGGCGGCGCCGAGGATCACCGAGACCAGCATGAAGGCAAAGGAATAGCTATCGGCGGCATCCTGGGCAGCCTGGTCACCGCCCTTGGTGTTTAGCTCGATGTCCTTGGTCAGGACCTCATCCGACGCAAGGCCGATCTTGTTGACCGTCTTGGTGTTCAGCTCCTGCGCCTCATGCGGGACCTTGCCGGCCTCCTTGCGCGAGAGCGCAAAGACCTCTTCGGTACCCTTCTTGTAGTCGTCCCAGAGCTTGGCCCATTCGTTGTACAGTCTCCGCTCTTCGGGCGAGGTGATCATCGGCTCGTAGCTCTTGCGCGCCTTGGCGAGCCCATCGAGCACCGTGACGGCCGTCTTCTCGTTGGCGAGCTTGTCGTCGAGCGTTTCAGCCAGCATGTGCTGGCGAACCACGTTGCGATAGGTGATCACGCTGGCCCGCAGTTCACCGAGCACCCGGACGCTGGGCAGCCAGCTCGTGGTGATGTCGGTGGTATTGGCGTTCATCGACCGCATCTTCATGACGGCGAGCAAGCCCATGCCGGTCATCGCGACCAGCAGGAATGCCACGACACTAATGATCTTGGCGCGGATAGAGATGGTGGCAAACATAACTGGTCTCTTTGCGTTGGCGCGATGCGCGTCCTGAAATTGCGGATCAACCAAAAGGCGCGGCGCCGATATCCAACAACAAATCAACTGAGCAGTTGTTAACTACGACTCCGTACGAGTACGGAACCTTAAAGAAGTGAATGAGCGACTAAGAACGCTCTGCGCTTAGCGCATGAGCCTAAGCGCATCGGAGAAAAAGTCGGGACCACCGAAGTTGCCCGACTTCAATGCGAGCAGCATGTCGCCTGCTTCCGCGCCGACGGCGCGCAACACCGGAACACCTGCGGCGATCTCCGCACCGACCAGGAAGCCAGGAATCTTGAGGCGGTCGACGACCGCGCCGGAGGTCTCGCCGCCGGCCACGATCAGGCGTCGAACACCTGATTTTACTAGGCTTTCCGCAATGTCGGCCATCGCCTGCTCAATGGCGTGACCGGCCGCGTCGCGGCCGTGACGCGCTTGCAGCGCGGCGACGTCATCCGGTGTCGCGCTCGATGCAATCAGCACCGGGCCATCGGCGAGCCGGGGCCTGACCCAAGCCAGAGCGCGCTCGCCTTCGCCCTTTCCCGTAAGAATACTGTCCGGGTTGAGACGGAGCACCGGCATGACGGATTCCGCCCTCGCAATCTGCTGCAACGTCGCCTGCGAGCAGCTTCCGGCAAGGCATACCGCCGCTCCGCCCACGGCGGCGCCCGACTCGCTGCTTGCCGTCGCCGACTTGACCTTGCCGGTCGACACCAGCGCGCGCGCGAGACCGAGGCCGATTCCGGAGGCACCGACCGACAGCCGACGCTCGGCTGCGACGACGCCGATGGTTTCCAGGTCACGGTCGAACACGGCGTCGATGATCACGGCGCCAGTGCCCTTGCCCGACAATTCAGCAAGGCAAGCCCGCACGGCATCTGCACCGCGCGCCACGGTCGCGAGGTCGACGAGGCCGATTGGCGTCTTGCTCTGACGCGCCAGCACGCGGACCAGGTTGGAATCGCGCATCGGGTTGAGCGGGTGGTCCTTCAGCGGGCTCTCGTTCAGCGGCACGGCGCCGACGAACAGATTGCCCTGGTAGACGGTGCGGCCGGTCTCCGGGAAGGCCGGGGTCACCAGAACAACGGCCTCGCCGCAGTCGGCGCGCAGCGCGTCCATCACCGGGCCGATATTGCCGGCATCGGTGGAATCGAAGGTCGAGCAGATCTTGAACAGCACGTGGCTTGCGCCGCGGCCGCGCAGCCACTTCTCCGCCGCTCGGGAGCGCGATACGGCAAGACCGGCCTCGATCGAGCGGCTCTTCAACGACACCACGACGGCGTCGACCTCGGGCAGCGCGAGATCGTCAGCGGGCACGCCGATGGTTTGCACGGTACGCAGGCCGGCACGCGTCAGCGTGTTGGCGAGATCGGAAGCGCCGGTGTAGTCGTCGGCGATGCAGCCCAACGCAAGTGTCACGGCTTCACTCCCGCATAGTGCTTGAACCAGGCGAGGCCATCGGTCGTCTTGCCGCGCGGATTGTATTCGCAACCGACGAAGCCGGCATAGCCGAGCCGGTCGAGCTCGGCGAACAGGAATGGATAGTTCAGCTCCTCGCCGTCGGGCTCGTTGCGCGAGGGAACGCTCGCGATCTGGATGTGTCCGATGATCGGCATCATCTCGCGCAGTCGCATCGTCACATCACCATGGATGATCTGGCAGTGATAGATGTCGAACTGGAGCTTCAGGTTCGGAAGCCTCAACTCCTGGATCAGGTCGCGGGCGAAGCCGAAATCGTTGAGGAAGTAGCCGGGCACGTTGCGGGCATTGATCGGCTCGAGCACGATATCGATGCCGTGCGGGGCGAAGAACTCCGCGGCCCACGCCACCGATTTGTAGAAGGCCTCGATAGCGACTCGCTCGCCGCGATTGGCGATGCCGGCCATCAGGTGGAGGCGCTTGACGCCGGTGGCCTTGGCGTAAGGCAGCGCAGTCTCGAGGCTCGCCTTGAGATCGACAAAACGTGCCGGCAGTGACGCAAAGCCTTTCTCGCCGGCATTCCAGTCGCCCGGCGGCAGATTGAACAGCGCCTGTGTCAGCCCGTTCCGCTTGAGCCGCTCGCCGACCGCTTCGGCCGGATGCTCATAGGGAAAGAGAAACTCGACCGCGGTGAAGCCGGCTTGAGCTGCGGCATCGAAGCGATCGAGGAACGGCACCTCGGTGAACATCATCGAGAGGTTGGCGGCGAAACGGGGCATTGGAATCCTCTTCTCTACTTGTCGCCGGGAAGCTTCACGCCGGTGACCTGCGCATACATCCGCGCCACCGAGGCATCATCGTCGCGCCCCATGCCGGCTGCGGCCGTCATCAGGAACATCTGGAGCGCCGCGGCCGAGACCGGCACCGGAAATCTGGCGCTACGCGCCATGTCCTGGATGATGCCGAGGTCCTTGACGAAGATCTCGACCGCGCTGCGCGGCGCGTAATCGCCATCGAGCACGTGCGGCATGCGGTTTTCGAACATCCAGGAATTGCCCGCGGAGGCCGTGATCACCTCGTAGACCTTGCGGATGTCGAGGCCCTGCTTGGCCGCGAACGCCATGGCTTCGCTCGCCGCGGCGATGTGCACGCCGGCGAGCAACTGGTTGATCATCTTGAAAGCGGCGCCCTGCCCTGCATCGTCGCCGAGTTCGTAGAGCTTGGCAGCCATCGCATCGAGCGCCGGGCGCGCCTTCGCGAAGGCGGCGGAGCTGCCGGAGGCGAGAATGGTCAATTCACCCTGCGCGGCACGCTGCGCTCCGCCGGAGATCGGCGCATCCAGATAATGCCGGCCGGTCGCTTCCAACTGTTTTGCGAGGCGACGCGCCACGTCCGGGTCCATGGTGGCGGAGGATATGAAGACGCTATCCTTCGGCAAAGTCTCGGCGACGCCGTCCTTGCCAAACAGAATCGTCTCGGTCTGCGCAGCATTGACGACGACGCTGACGACGATGTCGGCGCCCTTGGCCGCTTCGGCCGGTGTCTTGGCACCCGCGCCGCCGTCCGCCACGAAACGCGCCACCGCATCGGCCGAAACGTCACAGCCTGTCACGGCATGGCCGGCGCGCTTCAGCGAGGTCGCCATGCCAAACCCCATCGAGCCGAGCCCGATGACGGCGATGCGCTGATTCTGTGACGTGGAGGCGGACATGCGACTGACCCTTGCGAACGTTTCCCGGACGGCCGCCCTTGGCGGCGGCTTGGTCAACCGAATAACACGGCTTGGCCGCGCTGCCAAAGCGTGAGACAAGCAGGCATGACGGCCATGAGCAACGAGACGCGGCTGCGTGAGGATATCTGCCGCTTCGGACGGTCCCTGTTCGAGCGCGGGCTGACGCCGGGCTCCTCCGGCAATATCAGCGTCAGGCTGGATGGCGGCGGCTGGCTGGTGACGCCGACGAATGCCTCGCTCGGCTTCCTCGATCCCGCAAAACTATCGCAGCTGGATGAACAAGGCCGGCTGGTGTCGGGCGATGCGC
>JAEYRD010000106.1 GCA_023435725.1 Pseudomonadota bacterium
CTGCGCTGATACTGGATACGAGCGGCTTTGGTCCACGGCATGGTGTCCTCCCTCGAATCTTCGCAAATCCGAAGGAATCACAGGCCCGCCAAAACCGCTCACCTTTTTCGGTCAGGCTCTGAGGAGCGCGGAACGCACGCCCCGAAGGATGAAGGCCCCGCTGGTGGACCCCGTGCTTCGTCTCCTCAGCACGGGGGAGATGGACTGCAGGTCGCGGGTGTCCTCACCCCTTCATCCCCGCCACATAGGCCGCGAGCTTGTCCAGCGTCTGGTAGCCGTACTCGACGGCGCCGAAGCCGATCATGCCGTCACGCTGCTCCGTGCTTGCAGCCAGTTGCCGCATCATCAGCACCGTCTTGCCGTTGCTCTGCTCGGCAAAGGTGACGGTGAAGCGGAACAGGCCGGGATCGTCGTCCTGATCGACGCCGTGGTCCATCTCCATCAGCGACGGCCGCTCGATGCGGCGGAAGCGCATGCGGTTCGGATAGACGGTGCCGTCGGGGCCGATCATGTTGAAGCGCCAGACGCCGCCGACCCTCACGTCGATCTCGAAGGTCTCGATCTCGAAACCCTTCGGTCCAAACCACTGCGGCAGATGCTTTGGGTCGGACCACGCCTCGAACACCAGATCGCGCGGCGCGTCGATCACGCGCGACATCACGATCTCGCGGTCGAGCGACCATTGTGACAGGGAAGCATTGGCAGAATTCGTCATTACTCAGCACCTTTCCGTTTGGTTGTGCGGGACGGCCGCTTGGCGGCCGCCCTCTCCCTCTCTCTCTTGAGCTTCATCACGTAGGCTTCGAAGCGGTCGAGCCTCGCTTCCCAGATCGCGCGCTGTTGCTGGAACCAGTCTTCGGCGCCGACAAGCGCGTCCGGGCTGAGGCGGCAGGTGCGCACGCGACCGGATTTCTCCGACTGAACGAGCCCGCTCGTCTCCAGCACATGGATGTGTTTCATGAAGCTCGGCAGCGCCATGTCGAACGGGTCTGCGAGCTCGCCGACCGAGGCCTCGCCGGCGCAGAGCCGCATCACGATCGCCCGCCGGGTGGGATCGGCAAGGGCTGCGAAAACCTGGTCGAGCTGGGACAATTGGTTAGCCATGTAGCTAACTATAGGGCCACCATCCTCCGCCGTCAATGATTGTTAGCCCATCGGCTAAGTAATTTATCGCAGGCTTCACATGGGAACCCGCAACGCGCAATCGTGAATTGGGGTGCGTCTCTCTCCCCGCTAAAAGGAGATTCGGGGGCGCATCGCATCATTCGCCAGAGCCGTGCCGTCTAAAGTCACCTCATCGTATCTCACCCGCCGGGCCCTCGCCCGGGCAGCGCTCGTTCCCGTTGCGATCGCGCTTGGCGGGTCGCGCCGTGCATTCGCGGATTCTGACATGATCGCGGAGATGCGCGACATCGTCGCCAGTGAGCTGGCGCCGATCGTGACGCCGGACCAGCCGGGCGGCGTCGCCGTCGCGCTTTGTGCCGGCGGCCTTGTCGAGTTCTTCAACTACGGCTTTGCCGACGACGCCACACGCAGGCCGATCACATCGGACACGGTGTTCAACCTCGGCTCCCTGCGAAAGCCGTTCGAGGCGACGCTGGTCGCGCTTGGCACGCTTCGCGGCGAGCTGCGGCTCGACGACCGCCTGCCAAAGTATCTGCCCGAGCTCACCGGCGACTATGTCGGCCGCGTCACCGTCGGCCAGCTCGTCACGCACACGTCGGGCATGCTGCTGCCGACCGACCATCCGCCCTGGCCAAACGACATATACACACGGGCGCAGTTCATCGACATGTTCAACGCCTGGAAGCCGCAGGCCGGCGAAGTTCCCGGCAAGCAGCGGGTTTACAGCCATGCCTGCTATGTGCTGCTTCAGCTCGTGCTCGAGCGATGTTACGAGGCCCCGATCGCAACTCTGTTCGAGCAGCGCATCCTGCGGCCCCTCGGCATGAATGCGACCTGCGTCCCCGAACGCGGCGAAGACAACCGCGCTGTCATGGATGCGGCGTGGATGCAGCGCGTCGTGCAGGGCTATTCGTATCAGGGCGTGCCGATCGGCCCGCCCGGCAACCAGCAGAGCTACTTTGATTTCCCCGGCACCGGCCAGATGTTCTCCTCAGCGCGGGACCTCGCGACCTTCGTGTCGGCCTGTGCCGACGGCCGGTCGATCGACCCGCATTTGCGCGATGCACTGCGGATGACGCAGCGCGAGGTCTTCCGCGTCGACGACAAGTTCGGCGAGGCCATGGCCTGGGAGAATGTGCACCTTCCCGGCCTCACCATCGTCGACAAGCCCGGCGGCCTCAACAACGCCTCCGGCTATCTCGGCCTCGTCCCGGCGCGACATATCGGCATCGTCCTGCTCGCCAATCGCGGCGAGTATCCGCACGAGATCGTCCGTTACAAGATCCTGCCGGCGCTGGCGCGGCTCGTGGCTTCGCACTGAACCTTGTACCCCGAGGGCTGCGCGTTGCCGTTCATGAAAGTGACGCGCGCAAGCCCGTCACGTGCGAGACTCCGATTCGAAATGGCCTGCTCAGACCGACCGCGTCAGTCCGCCGTCGACGCGGATATTCTGGCCGGTGATGTAGGCTGCGCCGTCGGAGGCCAGAAACGAGATCGTCGCCGCGATCTCTTCGACCTTGCCGTAGCGCTTCATAGGCACGCTGTCGCGGCGCGCATCGGCCTGCGGCAGGCTGTCGATCCAGCCGGGCAGAACATTGTTCATCCGGATGTTGTCGGCGGCATAGGCGTCGGTGAAGATCTTTGTGAAAGCGGCAAGGCCAGCGCGGAACACCGCAGAGGTCGGAAACATTGCGCTCGGCTCGAACGCCCAGGCGGTCGAGATGTTGACGATGACGCCAGCCTTCTGCGCCTGCATCACCGGTGTCACCAGCCGCGTCGGACGGATCACGTTGAGCAGATAGGTATCGAGGCCGGTGTGCCATTGCTCGTCGGTGATCTCCGTGATCGGCGCGCGCGGGCCGTGGCCGGCGCTGTTGACGAGCGCGTCGATGCGGCCCCACTTGGCAAGCGCGCCGTCGACGAAACGCTTCAGATCGTCGTTCGACTTGTTGGAGCCGGTGACACCGATCCCGCCGAGCTCGGCCGCCAGCGCCTCGCCCTTGCCGGAGGACGACAGGATCGCAACGCGAAATCCGTCGGCCGCGAGCCGCCGCGCAGCCCCCGCCCCCATGCCGCTGCCGCCCGCGGTGACGAGTGCGACCTTCTCTGCTGCCATGACCGATCATCCCTGTGTTGAGGCGAGCCGCCGGCCCGGCCTATCATGAGGCCTTCTACAGCCGGACCGGCCGGCAGGTCCACCGTCGAAGGCATCCGTCATGAGTGACTTGTAAAATGAGCGATCTGCAAATCCGCAATCTGCGCCCCGAGGAGATCGCCATTGCCATCGACTGGGCCGCGGCCGAAGGTTGGAATCCGGGTCTTGCGGATGCCGCCTGTTTTGCGCTTCCCGATGCTGAGGGCTTCTTCGTCGGCGAGATCGACGGCGAGCCGGTCGCGACCGTCTCCTGTGTCAATTACGATGATCGCTTCGCCTTCCTTGGCTTCTACATCGTGCGCGCGGACCTTCGCGGTTCGGGCCACGGCCTGCGTATCTGGAACACGGCGATCGCGCATGCGGGCTCTCGCGTGATCGGGCTCGACGGCGTCGTGGCGCAGCAGGACAATTACAGGAAATCAGGCTTCCAGCTTGCTTACGCAAATGTCCGCTATGGCGGCATCGTCGCGGCGCCGCCGAGGCCGCCTGCTGATGTCGTCGCACTCAACGAAATTCCGTTCGCGCTTATTGAAGCCGATGACGCCACGGTCTTCCCTGCAGCGCGCCGCCCCTTCCTGCGCGCCTGGATCGACGCGCCCGGCCACATCGGCCGCGCGCTGCTGCGCGATGGCAAGCTCGCCGCATGGGGCGTCATCCGCCCCTGCCGGACCGGCTACAAGATCACTCCGCTCGTTGCCGACGACCGCGCCGACGCAGCGAGGATCGTGCAAGCATTGCTGGCAAGTACCGGCGGCGGCGAAGTCTTCCTCGACGTCCCCGAAGTCAACCGCGACGCGATCGCGCTCGCCGAAGGTTTTGGTCTCGTACCAAGCTTCGAGACCGCGCGCATGTACACGGGACAGATCGCGCGGCTGCGGCTCGGCCGCCTGTTCGGCGTGACCAGCTTTGAGCTGGGCTAGCGGCTCGCTACGGCGGCAATTCGTTACCGCGCAATCCCCGTGATTTGGTTCACATCTTGACGACCGCGAAGAGTATAGTGGTAGTGAGCCCGCCGGTTTTGGCGGCTCGGAAGTCCCATTTCATCCATTCATACTTCAATTGATTGAGAGAAGCCGACATGACGGATGCCCCAATCAAGGCAAATTCCCGTGCGCCTGAAGACCAGCAACGCCTAGCCTATGCGAGCGCCATCGTCATGGCCGCCGCCGTGGCCTACGGGCTGCATGCGCTCTTCATCTCTGGACCCGCGACGCAAGCCGATGCCCGGGCACAGCTCGAGCAGACAATCGCGGAGGAGGATCGTCATGTCTGCGGTCAGTTCGGAATCCAGCCTGGCGCGACGCTGTTCATCGTTTGCAGCCGGGAGCTCGCCAACGTCAGGCAGAAACAAGTGGACCGCGACCGCGCCGCGGCCGCGGGACTGTTGTAGGGGAAAGCGCGCCGCTCAGTAGCAGCGCATGATGTTGACGGTGTGCTCGCCGCCACCGCTGCCGGGCACCGTCACCTGCTCAGTCGGGCAACTCGGCACATAGGGCCGGTCGGACGGCACGACGTTCGGCGGGAAACGATGCGTCCAGTCCCAGGGAACGTCATACGTGTAGGTGTAGCGCACGTCGTTGGAGAGCGACTGCCCGGCATCGAAGAAAGGCTGGCTATAGGTCGCGCCATCGTAGAAGAACCCGCCTCCGCCCGGCCAGTAGACCCAGGGATTGTTACGGCCGCGGAACCGAGCGCCCGGCGCGATCGGCGGACGCGCCACCGCGCCGGAAGGCGCGGCGGCGAGCCCATGCGCGCCGGCGCCGCCGGGCCTGGCAACACTGTCACTGGCAGCAAGGAGCAGCGCGGCTGCGCTGAGTGAGGCGAGCAACGCCCCATGTGATCTGGACATCATGATACGCACCAACTCGTTTGGCTTCGCGATAGCAGCTCCCCACTGCACGCTAGGCCGGCCCGTCACCCGCCCGCAAACGTATAATTAATTATTGGTTAAGGCGCGGGATTGACGGCAAACAAGGTGCGGCGTGACGTCCGGAATTCCGAACTAGTTTCAAGCACTTCGGCCGATAGAACGCTGCTTCATAATCAGTTTGACCGCGGTTGATCGCGCCAGCCGAACAGGTCCGGAACGCTTCCCCATTAGGCCCCGACACGAGGAAGGAGCATCAATACTCTCTGGACCGAACCGGACCGTACGGTGCGATCAACGGCACCAACCGGCGCCCAGTTCGACGCAGGGTGATGTCGGCCCCGAGGGCGCCAACAACGGCACCCTCACGGGCGTCTATCGCAACTGGTAGCGCCTGCTTGCAACGAGGCCCATCGTTCTCTCACGAACGATGGGCCTCGTTACGTCAGTGGGGCTGATGCTTGCGCAGCCAATCGAGCAAGTCCTGCGCGTTTCCGTTGCCTTGCGATACGATCGCGGTGTTTCCACCGCTGCGACGGTAGACCGTCGTGCGTCCGGGCTCCTTGTCGACCCTGACCTCGGCCTGTGCCGGATCGCCACTTTGCGTGATGACGGCCGTGCCGTTCTCGTCCTGGACCACGGTGGTGTGGCCGTCGCCGGTCTCGCCGGCGCCTGCTGGTCCGGCTGTCATTGCTGCCATGATGCACATTCCTGCTGCGAATATGATGGACCTCATGCCGCACCTCACGTTCTCGACTACCGCCCGAACTGGAAGATCGACAGCCAGTTGAACCGCCCGAACTGCTGCACCGCCCCCGTGTTCATGTCGCCGATCTGAAGCAGGAGAGCGTTCGTGGAAGTGCCGACCTGGGTGATGTCGGCGATGTTGCTCACGCCGGACTGACCGATGGCCGCGTTGGTGGTGCCACCGATCTGAATCACATCGACATAGTTGCGTGTGCCGTTCTGGACAATGGTCGCGTCGACAGTTCCCGTCCCGCCGAACTGGATCACTCGCGCGATATTGATGCTGCTGTTCTCCACGATCGTGACCGGCTGAACATTGTTGCCGTACTCCACGATCGTCTCGATGCTCACGTTCGGGTTCGGGTTCGCGACCCCGACCTGCATGAGTTCGCCGCCTCGGAATCCTCCGCCGCCATGGAATCCGGTGAATGGCGATGGCCTCGATCCGGCCGACGCCTCGGACGCGACGCTTATAGCGGCGAGCAGCGCCAACAGCGCCAATAGTTGCTTACCGTACCTGAACCTCATCGCCTTTGCCCCTGCTGGTTCCTGACCGAGACGAACTCGCTTTACCTCAGGGCGCGGTCTGGGCCACCGTCGACGAGTTGATCCTGCCGAACTGCGCGATCGATCCCGTATTCATGCTGCCGAGCTGCGACAGGACGCTCGTCGCCGACTGGCCGGTCTGGCCGACGAAGGCGAAATTATTCATGCCGGTCTGCCCGACCGAAGCCGATGTCGTCCCGCCGAATTGCAGGATACCGACAGCGTTATTCGAGCCGTTCTGGGTCACAGTCGCGCTGGTGTTACCGCCGATCATGAACACGCCGGCCATGTTGGTCGAACTGGTCTGGTTCAAGACGACCGGCGGCCCGTTGACCGAGACGATCGTCTTGATGTCAGCGCTTTGCGCCCGCGCAGGGCCGTTCGCAGCAAAACAGGAGAGGAGGACCGCCGTCGCAACGACCAGAAGATGCCTATTCATCATATGCCTCCACACTATTTCTATCTCTGCCGAGCCAAAACACGATCTCAGGTCACGGAGCCTGCTGCAAAATCGTGGAGCCGTTCAGAATGCCAAGCTGGGATACCCCGGCAGCATTGTTCAAACCAATCTGACCGATCAAGCTCGTGTTGGCGCCGCCGACCTGACCGACCGCGGCGTTATTGGTCGCGGTGGGGGTCGTGCCGCCCTGTCCTATCGTCGCCGAATTGATCGAGGCCAGCGATCCCAACTGCAAGCTCGATGCGGTGTTGGTCGCGCCGAATTGCAGCGTCGTCGCGGTGTTGTTCACCGGGCCGGTCTGCACCGTGGACGAGAGATTTGTCGTACCGAACTGCAACACGCTAATCGAGTTGGCGGCTTGGGCATCGACAGCGGTCAGCGCGCTCAGCATGACGACCGTCGTGACGAAAAATTTCGTGCGCATGTCATATCCTCCGCGAAATGTCAGCCGTCGACCCGCCGCCCCGTTCAGGCAACCTGATCGCGGTGATTTCGAGTATGGTCTGTCGAGTATCACCCGGACGCGCCGCTCGGTGGACGCGCCCGGGGCCGATACGGGGCTGGCTTAGTGCTGCGTGATGGTGCTGGAGTTGGTTCCGATGCCGAACTGCCCAACGGCCGCAGCGTTGTTCGGCGGGAGGCCGAAGAGCGTGGACTGGCTGATCGAGCTGGTGTTGTTGCCGGTGGCAACCTGCCCAGTGGTGGCCGAGTTGCCAAAGACACCAACCTGAGTCACCGAGCTCGCATTGTTGAGCGACGGAGTGGTCGTGCCCTGCATGGTGGTCGCGGTATTCAGGAAGCCGAGCTGGGAGGTGGTCGAGGAGTCATTCACGTGGCCCTGCTGGTTCACGCTGGAGCCGTTTACGATGCCGACTTGCACCGTGGTTGCGGTATTGGCAGCCTGAGCCGCGGAGGACAGGGCGAACACGGCAACGGAAGCAAAAAACAATTTGCGCATGGAATATCCCTTTCTAGCCGAGTTGTCTGACTGAGTTCGGATGCCGTCTATGCCGTCTTGGAGCAGGCCGACATCGTAGGGAGGACTCTGAACCGATCTAGTGCGATCCGACAGACTGCAGTTTATGCTAGTCGATACGGACTAGACGATGCGCGATGACTTGCCGTCCGCAAATCTAGATCTGCGCATGTCCAGCAGCGAATCGCTCCGCCTCGAGTCCCATGCTGTCGATCAATCGCACAACCTCGACCGGCGAACGCAACCCCAGCTTCCGCATCATTCTGGCGCGATGCACCTTCACCGTCACCTCGCTGACGCCGAGCCTGGCCGCGATCTGCTTGGCAACGAGCCCGTCCGCCATCAGCAGCATGATCTCGCGTTCCCGTGCCGTCAGCGTCTGGACGCGCTGGCGTGCCTCGCGCTCCCCGCCCTCGCGCTCCAGGCGCCTGCGATCGCGCTCGATGCCGTGCCTGATCGCATCGAGTATCTCCTGCTCGCGAAAAGGTTTTGGCAAAAATTCGACCGCGCCGCGCTTCATGGCCTCGACCGAGACGCGCACGTCCGCGTGGCCGCTGATGAAGACGATCGGTATCTGCACGCCCGACTCCGCCAGCTTGCGCTGAAGCTCGAGGCCGGTCGGCGCCGTGCCGGGAAAGCGGACGTCGAGCACCAGGCAGGATGGTCCGTTAGCTAGATCTTCGGCAAGAAACTCGTCCGTTGAGGCAAACAACCTGACCTTGTGTCCAGTTTCCTCGCAAAGGCTGCCAATCGCATTTCGAATCTGGATTTCGTCATCAACGACATAAACTGTGGCCTGGGTTGAATTCATCGCAGTTAACTCCCCGAATTGGGGCTCGATGATCCGGCAACGAGCTATCCATCACGATTGGAAGCAGCGAAAGGTGCTTGAATGCATCGGCGGGTGCGAACGAGCGGCAAAGGGTCGTCACTCCTACGTTCTAGGGCAAAAGGCCCAGTGGATACGAGTGAAGCAGTTAACATTTCGGATTTTTTGATCGAAGGGATTCGAGGCGACCTTCGGCGCAGCAATGTCGAGGATGCGCCAATCCGGCGTCGTGGCCTTGGTACCGCCAATGCCAGTTGTGTCACGGCGTTGCTACCCTTCCAAACTGAACGCCCAGAGGTTGATCTAGCGAGATCAGACGAGACGTGCAGTCAGCTATCGAATTCGATACCGCGCGCATCCGTTTGAATACGCCCGGTATAGGCCCCGCGCAAATCACGAAAAGGCGTAGCCACGGACTTTACTTCTAAATCATAGAGCGCGCCCGTCCGTCGCATTAAGTACGACGACATACTGCCGAGACACCGGAATCGCCTCGGGCGAAATTGCAGCCATCTCGCGATTCCGGCCTTTCCGCCAACAAGGTCATTTCAAGAGGGCGGGGGTTGCTGATATGCGATTTGTGCCAGTCATTGCCTTATTCGGAACTGCATGCGGCCTCGCCGCAGTCTACGCCGCGGGATCGGCCACCATCACCGGCGCGGCTGGGAGTGCTGCAGCCCGCGCAACACGCGCCTACGAGTCGACAAAACAACTCCTCGCACCAGGTGCACGCGAAGCCCCAACCTTCGAGTCGGACGCGCCTGTCTTCCGCTACGCCTCGATACAGCGCGGCAGCATCGAGCAGACCGTGACCGTCACCGGTGCCCTGCAACCGGTCAAGACGATCGAGGTAGGTTCCCAATTGTCAGGGCAACTTGCGCGTGTATATGTCGATTTCAACGACACCGTGAGCAAGGAACAACCGCTCGCCCTGATTGATCCCCGCAGTTTCGCGGCCAAAGTCGACGAGGCCAAGGCGGCGCTCGAGGTCGCCAATTCCCTCGTGGAAATCGAACGGGCCAAGCTGGATCGCGCCAGGATCGATCTGCAGAACGCCAAGGGTAGCCGCGACGTGCTTGCCGCCAAGCTCGAGAGCGCCCAGGCGGTCAAATCATCGGCGCAGAAGACCCTGCAGCGAAAGCTGGCGCTGCAGTCGCAGAACGTCGTGGCTACTACGACGGTCGACGACGCCCAGACGGAGTTTACCGCTCGGCTCGCCCAGGAGCGCGAGGCCGAGGTGATGGTGTCCCTCAATGCCTACTCCGTGGACGGCGCGCAGGCCGATGTGCGCAGGATCGAGGCTGAGCTGAACCAGGCGAGGATGGCGGTGCCGGAGAAGGCGGCCGTACTTGCTGCGGCGCAAGCAGACCTCGATCGCACCGTGATCCGCTCGCCGATCGACGGCGTGATCGTCGGCAGGTTCGTCAACGAGGGCCAGACGCTTGCCGTGGGGCTGGAGTCGCGCACAACTTTCGTGGTCGCCCATCGCCTGGAAGACATGGAGATTCACGCCCAGGTCGACGAAGCGGACATAGGGCGGATCGCTCCCGGCCAGCCCGCGCATTTCACGGTGGATGCTTATCCCGACCGCCGCTTCGAAGCGGTGGTTCGGCAGGTGCGCAAGGCGCCGCAGAACCAGCAGCACGTGGTGACCTACACCGTCGTGCTGTCGACCTCCAATCTCGACGGCGCGCTGCTGCCGGGAATGACTGCACTGGTCAAGATCGTGATCGAGCGCCAGGTCGACGTGCTGAAAGTACCGCTGGCCGCGTTGCGCTTCCAGCCTTCGGGCGCACGGACCGACACAGCTTCGAACCGCAGCGGCGTCTGGGTACGCACCGCGGCCGGCTCACTCCAGCGCATTCCGGTGACCGTCGGCGCGGCGGGCACCGAGCAGGTGGCGCTCAAGAGCGGAGATCTCGTCGAAGGCAGCCAGGTCGCCGTCGGCCAGGCAATCCGGCCCGCCGGCCTGGAATTTCTTGGAATCAGGTTCGGATCATGACCGCTCCCCTGCCCCTTATCAGCCTCCGCTCCGTCTGCAGGACGTATCGTGCGGACGGAGTCGCGGTGACGGCGGTGCGCAATGTCAGCTTCGACATTGAACAGGGCGAAATTCTCGCGGTGATGGGACCGTCCGGCTCCGGCAAGTCCACGCTGATGAACATGATCGGTCTTCTCGACCTGCCGAGCGAAGGCGCGATCTATCTCGAGGGCGCCAATGTCGCCGACCTCTCCGAGGACCGCAGGTCGACCTTGCGCGCCCACAGCATCGGCTTCGTGTTTCAGTCCTACAATCTGCTCGCCCGCCACAACGCGATCGAGAACGTCGCCCTGCCGTTGATCTATTGTGGCATCGGCCGCAGGGAGCGCCAGGAACGAGCCGAGCACAGCCTCGAGGCCGTCGGCATGCTGCACCGGGCGCATCACTTTCCGCGGCAGCTCTCTGGTGGCGAGCAGCAGCGCATCGCGATCGCGCGTGCCCTGATCGCCTCCCCGTTGATCGTGCTCGCCGACGAGCCGACCGGTGCGCTCGACAGTCGCACCGGCGCCGAGATCCTGGCGCTGTTCGCCGCGCTCAACCGGCGCGGCCAGACCGTCGTGATGATCACGCATGATGCCGGCATCGCGACCCAGTGCCGTCGCACGATCCGCCTGCATGACGGCGAAATCGTCAGCGACGAGGTGCTGGCTCCGCTGCTGCCGAAGCGGAGCGCTGCGTCATGACGATGCTCCAGGGCTTCCAGATTGCTCTGCACGCCTTGCGCCTCAACCCGCTGCGCAGCGTCCTTACCATGCTCGGCATCGTCATCGGCGTCGCATCGATTGTCACGGTCTTCGCGATCGGGGCCGGCGCACAGCTCCGCCTCCAGGAACAGATCCGCTCGATCGGCGCCAACGTGCTGATGATCACGCCCGGCGCAGTCTATCAGGGTGGCGTCCGCCTCAAGGAGGGCACCAAACTGACGATGACCGAAAGCGACGTGCAGGCCATCCTCGAGCAGATTCCGGAGATTCAAGCGGCGGCCGGCTCGATCGCCGGAACGGCGCAGGTGATCCACGAGAGCAAGAACTGGAACACGACGATCAATGGCACCACGACCGGACACTTCATGGTGCGCGACTGGCAGCTCGCCTCCGGGCGCTATTTCTCCGGCGCCGAAGAGGCCGGGGCCGGCAAGGTCGTGATCCTCGGAAGTACGGTCGCGCGCGAGCTGTTCGCGCCGGGCGACGATCCGATCGGCGCGCAGATCAGGATCATGAAGGTGCCGCTCGAAGTGGTTGGCGTGCTCGACCGCAAGGGGCCGGCGCAGGACGACGTCGCCTTCGTCCCCCTCGCCACCGCCAAGCTGCGCTTCCTCGGTAGTGCAAGCGGCATCAACCGGGACTCGGTTGCCTACATCGTCGCCAAGGTGGCCGCCGACGGCCAGATGGCGGGCGCGCGATCCGAGATCGAAAGCCTGCTGCGGCAGCGTCACCGGGTCCTCGCCGGCCAGGAAGACGATTTCAAGGTCCAGGATCCGGCGGCGGCCATGGAAGCGCAGCAGGGAGCAATCCGCACCGTGGCGCTCCTGCTCGTCGCCATCGCGTCGGTCTCGCTGCTCGTCGGCGGCATCAGCATCATGAACGTCATGATCGTGTCGGTCACGGAACGAACGCGGGAGATTGGAATTCGCCGGGCGCTCGGCGGGCGGATGCGGGATATCCGTCTCCAGTTTCTCTGCGAAGCGCTTGTCCTCTGCCTCCTCGGCGGCGCTATCGGCGTTGTCGGTGGGGTCACGCTGTCGATGACAGTCGCCCGCATGGCCGGCTGGATCACGTCAATCGACAGCGAAGCAATTGCCCTGGCCCTGGTCTTCTCGATCGTGACCGGCCTGATCTTCGGTTTCTATCCTGCACACAAGGCGTCCAAGCTCAGTCCAATAGAGGCGCTCAAGACGGAATGAAAGCATGCTGGGATGGCCACATCAACTCAACGGCCAGGGAGGAACTAGAGTCATGAGCCCCGAAAATTCGATTACACCAACGCCCCGCGAACGTCAGCTGATGATGCTGATCGCGCGCGGAATGCAGAACAAGAACATCGCCTTCGAGCTCAAGATCTCGGAGAACACGGTGCGGGCGCATATCGGCAATATCATGCGCAAATACCGACTCCAGAACCGGACTCAGATCGCGATTATCTTCGCGCTGCATGCGGCGACGCCATCGCTGCGGCGCGATCTCGCCAACGGCGGAGGCTATCCCGCCGCGGTGAAACCAGCGCAGGCTCTGGCGCAGAATCCGCGGGTAGAGATCGCGCCGAAATAAGCTTGCTGGCTATCCTGGCTCGTGTTGCCCGCCAGGCAACGCAACCAAGTCCCGGGAAGACCTGGACGTTACTCCCATTTGAATTCGGAATTTTGTCATCGATTGTTCGTTGCGGTCCAGAGGCACTGCCGCGTCCGGCGCGAGACCGGACTGAGGCGCCTCGTCCGGTCATCGCGCGCCAACGAGGTTGCGTTTCATTGGCGCAAGTCCGTGACCGCATTGTCCCCACCCCTCTCATCCCTGTTGCATTGCCGATGGGCCTTGTAACAAAACTGTCATATAGCAAAACTAAACGATGCCGGGGGCCGCGGTCGCGGCCATGCCGCCTCACCGCAGGAGAGATTTGATGCGCCGCTCACTGGTGTTGCTGTCCGCCGGACTGACAGTGCTGTCCACCGGACTTGCCTTCGCCCAGAACAACACGCCCCGTAACCTGATCCTGTTCATTCCGGACGGACTGCGCGCGCTGAAAGTCACCCCTGAAACAGCACCGGCGATGGCCGAAGTCCGCGACAAGGGCGTCAACTTCAAGAACTCGCACTCGCTGTTTCCGACCTTCACCATGGCCAACGGCTCGGCGATCTCGACGGGCCATTATCTCGGCGACACCGGCGTGTTCTCCAACACGATCTGGACCAACTACACCTCCGTCCCTGCCGGCGACACCGTGGTCCCCTTCATCGAGAACGACGCCGTGCTCGGCGACATCGACGAACATTTCAAGGGCGACTACCTCAACGAGGAGACCATCCTGAAGATGGCCCGTGACAAGGGCCTCAGCACCGCGGCGATCGGCAAGGTCGGTCCGACCTATCAGTTCGACCACACTGACAAACCCGAGAAGGCCGGCCTGCATTCGATCGTGTTCGACGACTCGACTGGCGGCAAGAACGGCGTAGCGCTGTCGGACGAGGTGAAGGCGGCGCTGACCAAGGCCGGCCTCCCCCTTGCCACACCGCCGCGGGGCGACAACAGCAAGGCGGGCGACGCCAAGACGCCCGGCACCACGGTTGCCAACGTCGCCCAGCAGGCCTATCTCGCCGACGTCGCCACCAAGGTCGTGCTGCCGATGTTCAAGGCACGCAACAAGCCGTTCGTGCTGGTGTTCTGGTCGCGCGATCCCGATGGCAGCCAGCACAACACCGGCGACAGCCTCAATCAGATCATGCCCGGCATCAACGGGCCGACCTCGATGGCCGGCATCAAGAATGCCGACAACAACCTCGCGCAGATCCGCAAGGCGCTCGACGAACTCGGGCTCGCCGCCAACACCAACATCATGATCCAGGCCGACCACGGCTTCTCGACCATCTCCAAGGAAAGCAAGACCAGCCCCTCGGCCAAGGTCAGCTATGACGACACGCCGAAGGACTTCCTGCCGATGGGCTTTTTGGCGATCGACCTCGCCAAGGCGCTCGACCTGCCGCTGTTCGACCCCAACGACAAGAACGCGAAGGTCGAGGGCAACAAGCATCCGAAGGCCGGCAACGGCGTGCTCGGCAAGGATCCGGAGAAGCCCGACCTCGTCGTCGCCACCAATGGCGGCTCCGACCTGATTTACCTGCCGAACAAGGACAAGAAGCTGGCGGCGAAGACGATCAAGGCGCTGCTCGAGCAGGACTACGTCTCCGGCCTGTTCGTCGAGGACTCCCTCGGCCGCTTCCCCGGCACGCTGCCGCTCTCCAGTATCAATCTGCGCGGCAAGTCGGCGACGCCGACGCCGTCAATCGTCGTCAACTTCCGCTCCTACGCCAGCGAGTGCGGCGAGGTGCCGACCAATTGCTCGGTGCAGGTGGCCGACACCGTGCTGCGCCAGGGCCAGGGCATGCATGGCAGCTTCAGCCGGGGCGACACGTTCAACTTCATGGCCGCGATCGGACCGGACTTCAAAGGCGGCTTCGTGGACGAGCTGCCGGTGAGCAATGCCGACGTCGGCATGACGGCTGCCCAGCTCATGGGCTTGCGCAGCGCGCAGAACGGCGGCCTGGTCGGCCGCGTGATGTCGGAGGCCCTGCCCAACGGCATCGTGCCGAAGGCATTCAAGACTGTCGAGAAGTCGAAGATGTCCGAGAACGGCCTGCAGACTGTGCTCAACGTCCAGCGCGTCGGCAGCCAGCGCTATTTCGACGCCGCCGGCTTCTCCGGCCGCACGCTCGGTCTCGAGACCGAGACCGTCAAACAAAAAACGGCGGGGAAGTAGCCCCGCCGCCTTCTCTCGCGCCCCGCAAGGGGCGCGAACATCTCAAGTGCGCAAAATCTTACATGCCGATGTCGAACACGTTCGGCAGTTGGCCTGCCAGAGGCAGCGCGGTGGCGCCCAGGAAGGTCGCCACCATCGCCATGAGGCGACGGTTGTTCTGGCGCTTGCCGCGCATCTGGCCGGCGATCCACTCCAGCATCTCGCTGTTGACCTTGGAGGCGTAGGACGGCGCCCAGCTCTCGATGTCGGACTCGGCCGACAGCGCGACGCTGCGCGGCGGCACCTTCAGGCCCGAGGCGCTCGCGGCATAGTGGGCAACCGCCTTGGCCAGCAGGTCGTCGAACCGACCGCCGTCGGTACGCTCGGTCGCGGCCTCGTTGATTTCGAACAGCGCCTCGGCTTCGGCACGGCTGACCGGCTGGTCGTTAACGGCCGTGGCCGTCAGGATGCGCGCGCACCAGGCGGCGTCATCGGCATCGAGCGAGCGGGAGAAATGCACCCGGCCCTTGGTGGTCGGACCTTCGCCCGTGATCACGCCGTCGCGTACGATGGTCAGCGCATGGGCCGCGGTATCGCGGCAGGACGGTTCGAGGGACGGTGATTCAGCAGACTTCTCAACGGACTTGGGCGCAGCGGCAGACATAGTTCACTTCCAGATTTCTTCCGACCGGTCAGCATTTTCATGCGGACGTAAAGGGGTGGTTAACGATTCGATATGGGGATCGCGACTTTTCTCGATGGTTGCCGATTAGTCGCTACGAGGACCATTTTGGTTCCGGACGCGTGGGGCGAGCGTGATGCGGATCATAAAAGGCTTTATCGGGGCAATCGAGACCGTGAAGCCCCGGTGGAGATGTTTCGCCGCAGGCGCCGCTGTAACAGAAAGGTGCTAGGAGATCGGCCCTTCAGAGAAGAAATTCACATTTTACTTGAACCAGTTCCCTTGGCGTCGCCGAGACCCTATAATGACGGCCGCGGCATGAGATAAATTCCCAAGCAAATTCAATGCGATGAGGTAGAACCATGACACTTCCGATCGGCGCCACCGCCCCTGACTTCGAAGCCGAGACCACCGAAGGGAAGATCAAGTTCCACGATTGGATCGGCAATAGCTGGGCGCTCCTGTTCTCGCACCCCAAGGACTTCACGCCGGTTTGTACGACTGAGCTCGGCGCGCTCGCCAAGCTGAAGCCGGAATTCGACAAGCGCGGCGTCAAGCTGATGGGCCTCTCGGTCGACCCGGTCGACCGCCATGCCAAATGGTCGGAGGATATCAAGGAGACGCAAGGTGCGGCCCCGAACTATCCCATGATCGGCGACACCGACTTCAACGTCTCGAAGCTCTACGAGATGCTGCCGGCCTCGACCTCGGGCGATCCGCTCACCCGCACGCCAGCCGACAACCAGACCGTCCGCAACGTCTTCATCATCGGGCCGGACAAGAAGATCAAGCTGGTGCTGGTCTATCCGATGACCACCGGCCGGAACTTCCAGGAGATCCTGCGCGTCATCGACTCGCTCCAGCTCACCGCCAAGCATCGCGTCGCGACGCCTTCCGACTGGAAGCAGGGCGACGACGTCATCATCGCCGGCTCAGTCTCCAACGACGAAGCCAAGACGATCTATCCGCAGGGCTGGAAGGAACCGAAGCCCTACATCCGCATCGTCCCGCAGCCGAAGTGATCTTTGGCGGTTGCGGATAGCAACCGCCCAAATTCATCCCGGGGGGAGCGAACCCGGGTTCGCGAAATTGCCCAATGCGCGATGGCGCATTGGGATCTGGTCGAGCCGACCGCCATGATCGCAGCGGATGAAACTCTGCCTGCGTGTCCCGTTTATTGAGAACCCGCTCGACGAGACACATCGCCGATCATGCCAAGCCCGCAGCCGATCATCGTCTGGTTCCGCGATGACCTCCGCCTGTCCGATCACCCGGCTCTCCACGCCGCGGCGAGAACCGGCGCGCCGGTGCTTTGCCTCTATGTGCTGGATGATACAGCCGGGCGTGCGCCGGGCGGCGCGGCGCGCTGGTGGCTGGCGCAGTCGCTGCGGGCACTCGGTGCCGACATCGCCACGCGCGGCGGATCGCTGATCCTTCGCAAGGGACCGGCGGCCAGGGTGATCCCCGACGTGGCGCGCGAGAGCAGTGCCGGTGCCGTCTACTGGAACGGGATCGCACAGGGACCGCATCAGGCGGTCGAGCAACAGCTCGAAGCGGCGCTGGCGAAGCTCGGCGTCGACTCGCAAAGCTTTCCCGGCGACTTGCTCGTCCCACCCTCGGCGATCCGCAACAAGGAAGGCCGAGGCTTGCGCGTGTTCACGCCGTTCTGGCGGCGGGTGTTATCGCTCGGCGACCCGCCCAAGCCGCTGCCTGCGCCGACGAAGCTGCGCCCAGCGCGCAAGGTCGCCGGCGATACGCTGGAGAGCTGGAAGCTCGAGCCGAGCAAGCCCGACTGGGCCGGCGGCCTGCGCGAGAGCTGGACGCCGGGCGAGATCTCGGCCCGCGCGCGACTGCGCGACTTTCTCAAGCGCACCGCCCGCGTCTATGTCGGCGATCGCGATCGCCCGGATCGCGCAGGCACTTCAGGCCTGTCACCGCATCTGCGGTTCGGCGAGCTCAGCCCTCGCCAGGTCTGGCACGCCGCGCGCTTCGCCGCGGCGGAGGATCCCGCGATCGGATCCGGCGTCGAGAAATTCCTGAGCGAGCTCGGCTGGCGCGAATTCTGTCGCCACCTCCTCCACGACCATCCCGGCCTCGCAACTGAAAACCTGCAAACGAACTTCGACGGCTTCCCCTGGAAGCGCGACAACAAGGCCCTCACCGCCTGGCGGCGCGGCTGCACCGGCTATCCCATCGTCGACGCCGGCCTGCGCGAACTCTGGCACACCGGGGTGATGCACAACAGGGTGCGGATGGTGGTCGCCTCCTTCCTGGTCAAGCACCTCCTGATCGACTGGCGCGACGGCGAGAGCTGGTTCTGGGACACGCTGGTCGATGCGGATGCCGGCAGCAATCCTGCGAACTGGCAGTGGGTCGCCGGCTGCGGCGCCGACGCCGCGCCCTATTTCCGCGTGTTCAATCCGGTGCTTCAGGGCGAGAAGTTCGATCCCGACGGCACCTATGTCCGGCGCTGGGTGCCGGAACTGAAGGACGTGCCGGGCCCGTTGATCCACCAGCCTTGGCAGGCGACGCCGATCGAGCTTACGGCCGCCGGCGTTACGCTCGGCAAGACCTATCCGCAGCCGATCGTCGATCACGCCAAGGCACGCGAGCGCGCGCTCGCCGCCTACGCGAGGATCCGCAAAGGTTGAGCGTTGCTTTGACACAATCTTGAATCCCGCTATCGTCATCGCTCCATACAAACCGTGGGGGACGATATGGACGACGAGAAGCCGATCACTGAACAGGCGATGGAGAGTGCCACCACCGCCATGGAAGCAACCAAGGAAGCGGTAGTCACCGCCGTCAAGAAGGTCAGGAAAGCCGCCAAGAAGGTCGCTAAGAAAGTAGCGCCGAAGAAGGCTTCCAAGAAGAAGGCCTCAAAGAAAGCTTCGAAGAAGGCTGCAAAGAAGTCGTCGAAGAAAGCGGCCAAGAAAGCCACGAAAAAGGCCACCAAGAAATCCGCGAAGAAAGCCGCCAAGAAAGCCGTCAAGACCAAAAAGAAAGCCAAGCGCTGATCGCAGCGCCAGCGCAGGTCTCCGGGTACGGCGCGCCCGGAGACGACGCTCGCGACACCCTACCCTCGCCCTTTGACTGCGCGCCGGCCCGGGTGATGCTCGATCTTCGAGATCAGCCAGCCGCGTTCGCCTAAACTAGAAGCGGCGATTGACCACGAACACCGCGGCCGCGCACATCGCCATGCCGGCAATCGCGAGGGCGTCGAGCTTTTCCCCGAACAGCAAATAGGCCATCAGCGCCGTGACGGCAGGCACCAGGTAGAACAGGCTCGCGACCGACGTCGCCGCGGCGTGGCGGATCAGCCAGTACAACAGCCCGATCGATCCGATCGAGAGCACCACCGCAAGCCAGCCGAGCGCGAGCACGAACTCCCGCGTCCAGTGCACCATACGGTCCTCGAAAAGGAAGGCGCCGACCGTGAAGAAGATCGTGACGGACACGTATTGTACGAGATTGCCGGCGCGCCAGTCGATGTGGTTGCAGTAGCGGCGCTGATAGAGCGTGCCGAGCGTGATGCTGATCAGCGAAACCACCGAGGCAAGCCAGCCGAGCCCGGCTTCGCCGGTCATGGGGCGATTGTGCAGGATCAGTGCGACGCCGCCGAGGCCGAGCACGAGGCCTGCCCATTGCACCGGCGTCACCCGCTCGCCGAGCCAGCGATTGGCGATGGTCGAGGTCAGGATCGGCTGCAGGCCAGGAATGAGCGCCGAGAGCCCGGCCGGGATCGAATGCGCGATCGCGATGGCGGTGCCGCCGAGATAGAAGCCATGGACGAGGATGCCAGCGACGGCGCTATGCGCGATGCCGATTCGGTCCGGCCATTTCGGTCGCGCGATCGCCGCGATGATCGCCATCAGGCCGATCACCACCGCCATGCGGATGGCGAGATAGGTCAAGGGATCGGCGTTGTTGATGACGTATTTGGTGCCGATGAATCCAGTGCTCCAGAGCACCACGAACAGGACCGGCACCGCGCGAGCGGTCAAGACTTCTTGATTGTGATTCATTGCCGCCTTCCTTGCCCCACGGGGGTCCATGCGGCAATGCGAATCTCCATCCGCGCTTGTTGCGCCGCGGCGGATGGCGGGAGCGATGGCTCAGCTCAGCCGCTCACCATTCTTCCGGACAGGGGTCGATGATCTTCCAGAGTTCGACACCGTTCTTGATCTTCTTCATGTCGGTGGTGAGCCCGCCATTGCGACGGATCCAGTCCTTCACCGTGTCGGGGTAGTAGGACATTAGGTCGGACGTCCCCTCCGCGCTGGTGACCTTGATGCCGAAGGTGAAGGCCTTGTCGTAATAGGCTTGGTGGAAGCCGAGGCTGGCGCGCGGCGTCACGCAGATCTTGTTCATCGGCACGATGCCGAGGACGAGAGTACAGGCCGAGTTACAGATACCGTCGATGATGACCCGCTCGCCCTTGTCGCGGACGCGCTTGTACTTGGCCTTGTACTCCTCGACATAGCCGCCGTGGTCGCGGGTGATGTGCAGTTCGGCGCGCGCCGGCGTGGCGGCGGCGACGAAGAGCAACAGCAGGCTCAGGAGCGTGATGCGCATGGCGACGTGACGGCGAAAGCCTTCAGGAATGGGACCGGCTCGAAGGACCCCCCAAGCGCCGGCGACAGGATTCTTAACCGAACTACTCTTTGGTCATACTTGTGTGGGGAATTCGTTAAGCATCCCGAAAAGGCCAAAAATGGGCGGGCTTGGAGTCTACTTCCGGCAATTCTGTCACACTCACCCGGGAATCTGCGGAATCAGCCCCGATTTCCGGGTACCGGACGGGTGCCCCGGCCGGCCGAAATGGCTATAAACGCCCAACCTATTCGCGCGGGTTCCGGAGAATCGAGATGAGCAAGTTGAAGCTTGTAGCCGCGGTTGCTGCCCTGTCGGCTGCAATCCTAGCCCCCAGCCTTGCGGAGGCACGGGGACATCACCGGTACCATCGCCATTACGCCAACGCGCTGCCCTACCCGATCAGCTATCTGCACAATTACGGCCCCGGCATCACCCCCGGCACCTTCGCCTATTACGATGGCCCGTCGACCAACCACTGCTACCGAAGCTCGGCCGCCTATATCGGCCAGGACGGCCGCCGGCACCCCTGCTTCTGAGGGGCGCTGGCGCGTCCTTCGCGGGTGTCCCTACCTGGGGGCGCCCGACAGCAGCAACTGCTTCTCGATTTCGTAGACCGGCAGCTTGACGAGGTCCTTGCCGACCTCGCCTTGAAGCGCCTTGCGCACGACATCCGAATAGTCGGCGCGAATCATGCCGAGCGCGCGTGGCGAGGCCACCATGGTCAGGGCCGAAGTCTCGCCCGAACTGACGGCGGCATCGAGCCGGCCGGCCAAGCTCCGCAGGAAGGCGCGTTCGGCCTCATCATGCCAATCGGTCTGCTCGACCGAGCTACGCGCGCCACCCGCTGCGGCATGCAGCCGACCCGGCGCATCGGTCCCTTGCGCGCTGGTCAAGGGATTGGGCTGTTCATGTACCTCCCTGGTGTGAAGGTTCGGAAACATCTCGTCGCCGAGGTTCTCCAGAATGAGCGCCTTGCGACCGTCGCACACGACCAGCCAGTCACCCTTGTCAATTCTCATCTTGTCCATTGCACAGCTCCAAACACCTTGTGAGCCCGCTCTTCGAATTCGTCGAAAAGCTGTCCACGAAGGCAAGACTACGGGCGAAGCTGCGCCGGCGAATTGCGCAGGATCAAGCATGGCGGCGATGTCCTGTGAGACAAATACGCAAGCACTGAGTCGATCACGAGTTCGACCCGGCGTAGTCTAGCGCAGTTGAGGTCGCCTGCGGCGGACTGGCTGAAGGTTTGTTCATCAGTATTACATTTCGGCTCCGCCACAATTTGATCAGAACATCTTCGATAAACCTGTATCGCGTAAGCAGAGGAAGACATCATGAAGCTTAAGATTGGCCTCGTCGCCGCATCCTTGTTTGGTGCCATCATGGCATCGTCGGCGGCGTCAGCCATGCCTATTGCGCCAGCGCCTGCGACACCGCAGGTCTCCGACGTCGAGCAGGTCCGCCTGGTCTGCGATGCTTGGGGGCGTTGTTTTCGGCGTCCGAACTATTATGGGTATTACGAGCCGGCACCGTATTACGGCCCCAGATATTATGGACCGCGCCATTACGGCCCCCGCTACTACGGCCCGCGCTACTACGGGCCCCGCGACCACGGCTATCGCCGCTGGTGATTTCTGAAGGGGCCTTCGGGCCCCTTCGCTTTTGCGAGATGATGGATTGCCCATGCGCGAGCAATTCGCCTGGAGCAGTTCCAGAACTGATCTAGATCAAAGATGAAATTCGTCGAATCGTCATTCTATCTTCATGACGGATTTCATCGTTTTCCGATGCCCTCAGACGGGCATGAATGTGCAGACGCACCTTGAGAAGCAGCCTGGGCTCGAGGGCCGGAGCTTCGAGTCCTTCGCTTGCCCTGCCTGCACGCGCCTCCACTTTATCGACCTCGCCACTGGCCAACCGATGAACCGGGACCGTTAACGGCCGATCTGCCCGGCAGTCATGGCATGACGTCCGCAATATTACGGCCAGGAAACCAGTTTACTGATGCGTCATATTTCGTCATTGATGGCGAATTACCGGCGCTCATTTCATTGTCATCATTATCGCATCGCAAAATCCGGCCAGACGCATGTTCTTCGACGCGCTCGCCCCCTCCTCCGCCCTCCAGCTAGTCCGATTTGCCGATGTCGACGCGTTTCGGCCGGCCGAGTCGCTGGAGGATTCCCGGAGCATCCCCCTCGACGTCGCCAACTTCGCCGCGGCGCGCGCGGTCGTGAACTTGCCGGCGTGCCGGATCATCGTCGCAAGGTCCTTTGCGCGCATCCTCGATTCCGTCTATCGCGCGCCGGGCGGCATGGTGATCCTGCCGATGACCGACGATCTGCGGGCCAGTTCGAGCGGGATGGATTTCGACTCGCGCTTTTTCATTGCGTTGCGCGGCAATCATCATTGCCATTTCGTCGAGCCCCAGATCAATCATCACGCGCTGATCATGTTCTCACCCACGATCAGGGATCGCGGCTGGTTCGATCGCGCCGATACGTTATGGGTACGCGTCGCGGACCCCGCCACTCATCTCTACGCGCGACAGCTTGTGCTCGACATCCTGCGGACCGCGTCGGTCGAGCCGCATATGTTCGAAACCACGGAGGTCGCCGCGCATCTCCAGGAGGGCCTGCTGCTCGCGTTCGACGATCTGTTTCGGCTTAACCCGCTGTCGGACCGCAGCGCCCCGAGCGCAAGCGCGCGATCCGCCAGGCTGGTGCAGCAGATCGACGATTACATTGCCGCCTATCCAACCGCTCCGATCTACACGGCCAATCTCGCCGATGAACTCGGCGTCTCGATCCGGACACTCGGCGGCGCGGTGACCAAGGTGCGCGGCATGAGCCTGCATCAATACATCCGCCTGAAGCGGCTCTGGGCCACCCGCGCGCGGCTGCTCAAGGGAGGCGGCGCGACGATCGCCACGTGTGCGCGCGCCCAGGGCTTTCATCACCTGGGCGAGTTTGCCGCCGCCTACCGCGCGACGTTCCATGAGGCGCCCTCGGACACGCTGGCGCGCGCCCGGCAACCCGGTCTTCCCGAGAGATGACATCACGGACCGCGGCGCGAAATTGGCGCCTAAAGCGCGACGAGATTGGGATGAATCGTCATCGCGCTTTAGGTTATTGTTTGAGCATGATCTCCGCGCAAACGCGTTCCGCGTTTGTCGCGAGGGAAAACCGCTTCACACTTTTCCGGATCATGCTCTGGGACTCGGGCGTCGGGCCGCGATGGAACCTTTGCTTTCGGCCCCCATTGTCAGGACGGAGCAATGGCGCGTTCATCCATCCGCCCTCCCTCAGAACTTCACATTGAAGTTGGCGCGGAGGGATTGATCGGTGAGATCCGAGCCAATCTGGCCACTGTAGGATACGCCGAGCGTCGCGGCAGTCGTGATCGCGTAGTCGAGACCGGCTTCAATGACCGCCGCGTCGCGTCCGATCGGCACACCGCCAATCGAGAAGGCGTCGCCGCCACTCGCGAATCGCATCGTCGAGAGCGGAGTGACATCGCCGAATGCATGACGCCAGCCGACCATGCCCTTGGCCGTTACGGTCGCGCCGTTGAGGTTGAAGGTCGTCGAGGCGCGAAGGCCGAGCGTGGTGAAGATCGCATCGGTGGTCGAGCTGCCGCTCGTCAGCGCCGCCGCGCCGCCCTTCTCGGTGAAGCCGTCGGTGTTCAGGCTCACATAAGCAAGGTTGGCGAAGGGCTCGAACCGGGCCGCTCCCATAGAAGTGCCGTAACCGAACTCGCCGAAGGCCTGCGCGGTGCCGGCGTTGTAGTTGCCCTTCAGACTGTCCCCGAAGCCCGGGAACGCCACCGAGCGGCCGGTCGAGATGTCGTGCCAAGTGTAGGCAGCGCCCGTGCGGAAGGCGAGATCGCCCCAAGTCGTGCCGCCATAGAGCCCGACATGGTAGTTGTCGCTCGAGCCCGACGAACTGCGATCCCTGACGTTGAAGGTCGAGCGGCTGTAGCCACCGAGCACACCCACGCGCCAGGTGTCGCCGACACCGCCGTCGGCGCCCATGAAGAAGCCGCCGATGTCACGCCTGATCGTGGCGGCGTTGCCTTCGCCGTTCGACTGGCCCCAAGCGCCGAAGCCCCGGCCCCAGACTGCGAACCGATCGCCATTGGCGGGTGCAAGTACCGGCTTGCCGTCGACATAGGTCATGACCGGCGAGCGCACCGCACCGACCGCATCGAAGGCATCGCGCAGGCGGTCCAGCGCGGCCTCGCGCACGAAGCGGCTGTCCTCGATCATCACGCCCTTGACCGAGGCATGCACCTCACCCGAGAGCTGGTCGAAGGCGCGCCGCGCCACCGCATCGGTCGGCAGCATAAGGACGGCATCGTAGATTGGATTGCCGCTGCGCAGGCTCTCCGCGCCCGCGCCGGTCGCCCGCTGGTTCGGCGTCAGGCCGGCGGCCGCGAACGACTTGGACTGCGCCACGTCAAGATAGACATGGGTCGAGTCGTAGTGATCGACCAAGCCGATGAAGGCCGAGAGCGCGGTGTTGCCGGTCAGCGTATAGGTGCCGCTGACGCCGCCATCGGCTTGCAGCACGGTGTAATGCGTGCCGATCACATAGGGCGCTGCATCGAGCTTGACCACGTTGAGCGTGGCGCCGTTGGCGATCGTCGCCGTGCCCGTCGCATTGATGCGATCGGCCTGGCCCGTGGAGGTCAGTTCGACCTGATAGATCGAGGCTGCCGCCTGTGCGACATTGCCGTTGACGGTGAGCGTGCCGATCGAGTTGCCGGGGCCGATGATGCCGCCGGCATTGGCAACGATGCCGCCGACGATGCCGTTGCCGCCCAGAATGCCGCCGCCCGACGCCGTCACCAGCGAGTTGGCCAGCGAGCCGTTCACCGCCAGCCGGCCACCGGTGACGAAGGTCGCGCCGGTGAGGGCGCTGGAATCTGCCGTCAGGTTGGTGCTGCCCGCAATCTGGTTGATCGTGCCGAAGCCGCCGATCGCCGCGGCGAAGGTGTAGCTGGCGTCGGTGTGGTTGAAGTTGATCGCGCCAGTACCGGAGCCGAACTGGACGTTCGACGCGTTGAGCGTGCCGGCCCCAGTCGCAGCCGATCCGACCGCACCGCCGATGTTCAGCGCGCCGACCGAACCGGCCTGCGCCGCGACGAGGACAACAGCGCCGCCAGCCGACACCGTGCCGCCGTTCGAAATTGTCAGCGTGCCGGAACCGCTGTTGCCAACCGTGAGGCCGCTGCTATTTGTCCAGGTCGAACCGGCGCCGTCGACAACCACCGTCCCCTGAGCGCCCGGGGCATTGCCCACGATCACAGACGTGTTGGCGACCGCGCCACCATTCAGGATGTGCAGTGTGCCGGAGCCACCGTTGCCAACGGTCAGGCCTCCGCTGTTGATCCAGGTCGAGCCCGCTCCTGAGACGGCAACCGTTCCGGTCCCGGTGGCGATATTGCCGATGACGCCGCCGACGCTGTCGACCGCCCCCCCATTGACGATCGTCAGCGTGCCGGTGCCGGAATCGCCGACGAAGAGGGCCGAGCTGTTGGACCAGCTCGAACTGGCGCCGGTGACCGCGACCGTCCCGGTAGAGCCGAGAGAATAGCCGATATGGCCCACCGTATCGCTGACTCTGCCGGCGTTCGAGATCGTCAGCGTCCCGTCGCCGCCCGAGCTCGCCCCAACATAGAGGGCCGAACTGTTGCTCCACGTCGAGCCGGCACCGTCGACCGTAGCAAAACCCTGCGAATAGTTTCCGAGATAGCCGATGACATTGCTGACCATGCCCCCGTTCGAGATAATCAGAGTTCCGGCGCCAGCCCGGCCGACGACCAGATCGGAGCTGTTGGTCCAAGTCGAGCCCGCTCCGTCGACCGTCACCGACGCCGTCGAAGACGCCGCATATCCGACGTAGCCCATCGCGTTGCTGACGGTACCCCCATTCGAAATGGTCAGCGCAGCCGCGCCGGCCGTGCCGATCGTGAGGTTGGCGCTGTTGGTCCAGGTCGAGCCGGTACCGTCGACGGTCACCTTGCCGGTGGATCCTGCCTGTACGCCGACAAGACCCACGGTGTTGCTGACAGCGCCGCCGTTTGAAACGATCAGCGTCCCCTCGCCGCCATCACCGACGGTGAGCTGCCCGCTGTTGGTCCAGGTCGAGCCGACGCCACTGACGGTCGCCGTGCTCGTCGAGCCGCTGAAAGCCCCTATCTTGCCGGCGACGCTGGTCACGGTGCCGCCGCCGGTCACAGTCAGTGTTCCCTGTCGGAAATTGCCGACGACCAAATTGCCGGTGTTGGTCCAGGTCGAACCTGCGCCGCTGACCGCAACCGTGCCCATATGCGTGTCGGCGATCAGGCCGTTGACGTTGACGACAAGGCCACCATTGGAAATTGTCAGCAGGCCTGTGCCCGCCTGGCCGATGGCCATGTCCGCGTTGCTGATCCAGGCCGACCCCGCTCCGTCGATGGTGGCTGTGCCGGTGGAGCCGGAAAAATAACCAACATAGGCGGCGCCGCTAAGGACCTTGCCGCCGTTCGTGACGGTCAGCGTGCCGCTGCCCGAGGTGATATGGCCAACATAGAGCGACCCGACGCTGGTCCAGGTCGAGCCGGCACCGTCCACCGTCACCGTCCCGTTGGTCGCGCCGGTATAGCCGATCGAGCCGATGCCGTTGCTGATGAGTTGTCCGCCGTTCGAGATCGCCAAGAGGCTGTCGCCGATTGACAGGTTTTTGGCGGCCGCGTTCGGTCCCGTGATGACGGCCGAGTTCGGCGTCGTGGTCGCGATGACGACGTCGACTGCAGATGTGGGGAGCGTGCCTGTGTTCCAGTTTCCGGTCACGAACCAATCGTTGGAGGTGGCTCCCGTCCAATCAGCCGCCTTGGCGGCATCTGGGAAGGCCAAGCCGGCCGATAACGCCAGAGCGAAAACGGAGGCCGACGACAGGAGGCGACGGGCGCGGAGCGTCCCGGGTCCGGGGGACTTCAAACATAACGCCTTGCAGCTCCGAAGATCGTCCATGCGAATCCAAACCCTCCGATTCAACAGCCGCTTGGCTTTGTGTTCGGAGCTATCGCATCGAGTTCCGATGCCGTCTTGCCCTGTACTGCGGGCGAATTGACCTGGAGTGCGACGCGACCGTTTTTCGACTTGGCGTTACTGCGAGGCAATGGTGGCTACGATGGCGCCTTGTGCAGCACTTCATTCTTGGCAGGCGCCAGAGCCAACAACTCGACGGATTGTTCGGCGGAAGACCGGGAACTGCCCGGGGGTTGCTATGGGCCGCCAGTCCTTCTCCGGCGATAGGCGATGCAGTTTTCGCCCTGCTTTCGTGAGCGAAGCGGCGCCTGATCGCATTCCCGCGTCATACCGCGGGATATCGTAGGTTGCTGGCCGTGTCTTGCCCTGGGAGAGCAGTGTCCTGCCCGGTCGCGGCCAGACTCGCGGATCGATATCGGTGCCGCTATCGGACGGAACCTGGCGTGCAGCCGAAGCGATGGCGGAACGCGCGGTTGAAGTAGGAAAGACTGCTGAAGCCGCAGGAATAGGCGATCTCGCTCACCAGCAGCTTGTCGTAGGTTCGATCAGACAAGATCTGCCGCGTTTTCTGCAATCGCAGTTCGAGGACGTGCTCAGCAAAGCTGAAGCCGGTTTCTTCCAGAAGTTCGTGAACGTAGCGGATGGACAGTCCAAGTTCCTGCGCAACCCTGCGTGCCGAGATTTCAGGACTGAGGAAGCCATCCCGGATCTTGGCCAGAATCGCCTGTGATCGCGCCGCACGCAGGCCTCGCAGGCCCGCGATCTCGGCGGCCTCACCTTTTGCGCCGGTAGCCAGGCCGACGAGATCGACGATCGTCTCGCTCACATGCGCCACGAGATCGGGGGAGACGATGGGCGGGCCGGCTTCGAGAATGCGACAGTATCGCGTGAGCAGGCCCAACGCCTCGTTCTCGGCGTCAATCAGGAACGCCAGCCTATCATCGACATGTTTGAATGTGGTGGCGAGCACGTCGCGGGGGATCACCACATTGGCCCAGAGATTTCTGTCTCCGCCGATCATTTTCAATGGTTCGGCTGCCGAAACCAAAGCGGCTTGTCCAAGTCCGACACTATAGTCGCGGCCAACCTGCGTTCCGGCCAGCACCGTGTCGCCCCTGTTGACGAGCAGGAGATAGCCGTCACGGCCATCGTCGGCGATGTTCCTAGCCTGTCTGTTCGCCTGTTTGATGGTGCCGGCCATCTGGCCGAGAACCAGCGACCCGATGGCGGTCGCCTCGATATCCGCCTCGAAAGGGAGATTGCCGGAAACGCTGTATTCCACCGACCAGATTTCGGCGACGTGGATGTCCTGCCAGCGGGCGAATCTCGCTTTATCGTTCAGCTCTGAAGGCAGGTCACGCGATGAGAATACCGTCTTATGCAGCAACGATGAAATCCTAGCGCAACCAACCACCTTTCGAGACGATAATGAATGAACAGGCTTTGATCTTATCAAGATCGACAGCTCTAGTAGTCAAATTCGATACATCTTGAATGCCCGGGGCCCTTCGGGCTGCGCTGAACGACTGCTCGCATTCCGTGATATGCCGCGGGTCTCGCTCGAAACCCGTCCCCCATATCTGCAGCAAGCTGGCCGATAAGCCGCTAATTGAGGCCAGACGGGTATTTTGCAATGCTCCAGCCAGACATCGAGCCGGGCGCCTCTCTTGAGGGCGACGGCAAGGTTGTCTGGTTGCGAGTGCGAACGGCGGGCGTATCGGAAGCCTAAGGGGGATGTGTGCAGAGAATTTTCTACAGCTCAAATGACCTGATAGGCGATGAAACACTCCGGAAAGAGCAGTGGATTTCATCGCTCTCGTCCGGCTATGCCCATCTGCATGCCGATCCGGCGATCGGCATGTCATTCGAGGGCGAGCTTAGAATTGCCCGAACCCGCGATGCAGCTTTCGGCACAATCCGTGGCACGGTCAAGTCGATATCGCGGACGACTAGCGACATCGCGGCTCACAATACGAACAATGTCGTGCTGCTCCTGAATGCAGGGCAATACCCGCTCCGGGTCGACCAATCGGGGAAGAGCGTTGAACTTGCCCCTGGGGCGTCCGTACTCATCGAGCAGAGCGCGCCTTCGATCATTCTGGCGGGCGACGGACAATGCGGTCTTGTCGCTGCGCAGACAGAGCGGGAGCACGTTCGTCAACGATACGCTCCGTTCGAAGATCGCCTGATGACGGTCGTATCCGGCCCGTCGGTGGTCAATGGGCTTCTCCGCGCCTATGTCGATGTCCTGGTCGGGGAGACGGAATCCACGGTTCCGCTGATCAATCAGTTCGCGGCTGATCATATCGCCGATCTGATCGCGGCGGCGGCTTCGATCGCTGCTCCCAATCTGGGGGAGGACAGCGCACGGTTCGGAATCTCGAGCCGCGGGCGTCTGACGTCGGCTCGGCGCTACATCTCCCAGCGCCTCGGGGATCCTTTGTTGAGCGAGGAAGGCATTGCCGCGCATGTCCGCGTGTCCGCCAGCCAGTTGCGAAAGGACTTCGAACGCGGCGGATTGAGCGTCGGGCGCTATATCCGTGAACAAAGGTTGGAGAAAGCCGTGGCGATGTTGCGAGACCCGACCCTGCGACGCCATCGCATTATCGATATCGCGTTCGCATGCGGTTTTCGCAATCTCGTGACCTTCAACCGCGTCTTCCGAACCGCTTACGGCATCCCCCCTTCCGAACTCAGGCAGGTACGTGCGCCCCACGTCCGATGAAGCACCAGCACCAAGCGGCGATCCAGCAAAGGCCCCTGGAACGACATAAACCGCGACGGCGGCAGCGGCGACTAGTCAGAGAGACCCGGGGCCGAGCTGGCCGCCTTACCTTAAGCGGAACAAAACGACGACAGGAATTGCAGACTGGTCAAACCGGTCTGATTTTGTCTCGCTCTAAATCATTGATTTTACTGGCGCGCTCGGAGAGATTCGAACTCCCGACCCTCGGAATCGAAATCCGATGCTCTATCCAGCTGAGCTACGAGCGCCCTGACCCGAATGCCGGGCCGTCACCGACGCCACCTGACGGTGCTGGACAAGCCATCGCCGGGGCGCGTCGTTCTGACTTGTTCGAATTAGCAGAGAGGCTGGCCAATAAAAAGCCCTCCCCGCCTCGTTTCGAGGCGGGTCGAAGGCGCTGTCACCAGGTCATGTTGAAGAGGCCGAAATGGGGCTGCTGTGCCACCATCATGGGCCGGCCGAACTGCGGTCCGAACTGGGGCGCCGGATGCGCCCTGGCGACCCTGCGCTTGGCTTGAACCGGTGTCTTCTTCGCTGCGCCTGCCTCGGGCTTGGGCGCAGCCGGCGTGAACTGAGCGAACGTCTCGCGCACCCGCGCCTTGGCGGACATGTCGGCCAACGCCGGCGACACGCTCTCCTGCACCGGCGGCTGTGGCGCAACGACCGCGGCGGTGACCACCGGCGCGGCAATCGCCGGCTGGCTGGTGTCAAGCACGACGCGATCGGGCAAGTGGCGATCGGACCGGATGCGGATCAGCGGCTGGTCGTTGCCCGCAGTGGCGATGGCCTGCGCGGCCGGCCCTGACGGCAGAACGTAATCCACCACAAACAACAGTGCGAGCAAGGCTCCACCGACGAACATGAAATACCGAAAGATGGGCATCGACCGCGCTCCGCCCCCCGCAGCCCCGCGTGGGTTCCTCGCCTTAACCGGCGATCCTCTAATTGGTTCCTAGCCCGGCCCTTCGGTTCAAATGGTGACGCCAAGTTTTTTGACCAAGCACCAGGGAGGGTAACTTTTCCGCTACCAGAAAGTGCGCCCTCTACCTCTACGCGCGCCGTGCCGCGACCAGCGAACACTTCGCCTGGTCGGCATTCACGTTGACGAAACCGACAGGGATACGCGCAAAGGTCTTGCGGCTCTTCATGCTGACCGCGTCCGCCAGCACGCGGCTGCGGTTGGTGAGATGACTGCCGTCGCGCCGCGCAAATGCGCAGACGATCTCGACATCCTTCACGGCATAGTCATTGTCATTTCGCAGCGTGAAAGTCACCAGCGCCTTCGAGCCAAGGCCGCCGCGCCGCCAGGTCTGCGAGGAAATCCTGAGGCGATCGAGTTCAGCCATTGCCGAGGCCCGAGGTTCGGAAGCCGGCGCGACCGCGGCTGCCGCATCGCTCGAAGGAGCCATCTCGACGGATGCCAGTTTCGACTTCACCGGTTGGGCGCCGTTGCCTTTGGAGAGGGGCAGCAACATCCAGACACCACAGCCGACGATGGTTGCCGCCAGCAGCCACAACAGGCCGCGGCCGAATGAGACGCTCGCAATTGTCACGGCCCGCGCCAGTCTCTCGCCGATCCCGGCGAAGCGTCGCAATCCGATCCGATCGAGCCTGGCGTTCATGGTCGCATCACCGATAGCGGCCGCAGCGCGTTCGACGACGGACCCGGCCGCTACTTACCTTAATCCGGCAGGCGAACTAAGGTTCCCGCGCGTGCGAATCGGCAAGAACAGTGGCGATCACCGGATAGCGCCGCTAACATCCGCTGCACCATCGAAGACCCCGTCGGGAGGAAATGAAATGCCAGTCGCCGTCACTTGGGATCACGTCCATCTGCGCAGCCCCGATCCGGAGGCTACGGCGGCTTGGCTGCGAGACATCCTCGGTGGCGAGATCGTGCGCGCGCCTGGACGAATCGACGTCAATCTCGGCGGAGCCAGGATCTTCATTGCGCCGCTCGAAGGCGACAGCGCCGTCAACCCGCCGCCGCCGCACCCCCATCAGGGTCTCGACCATTTCGGCCTCTCGGTGAAGGACATCGACGCCGTGGCAGCAGAGATCAAGGCCAAGGGGGTTACGTTCACGCGCGAGCCGACGACGATCCGGCCCGGCGTCCGCATCTGCTTCATCCGCGGCCCCGAAGGTATCTCCATCGAGCTGCTTGAGCGCGACAAGAAATACACCTGACGCACCGCATAGGCGTCGACGAGAAGCCGGGCGTACTGTCGCCCGGTTAAGTCATGCTACCGGGCATAAAGCAGCGGATAGTGACGCCCGCGTAGCCGTAGATCGGCCACACCATGGTACGTCCGACGCGGTTAGGCTCGGAGATCACGGCATCCTCGGGCACGTCGACCCAGACGAAGTCCTGCTGCTGGCTGTCGACAACATAACCGAGGCGCGGAATGCGGACACGATAGTGCCCGTCCTTGCTCTCCCAATCTGTGTCCGAGAGCGCGGAACCATCGGCATCGGAGCAGCACGGCCCCTTGCCGCTGCGCAAACCGTCGAACCAGGCCTTCAATTCGGCATTGGTGTTGACGAACTGGCCGCGATCGCGCGCGTGGCCGAATGGCCCAGCGAACGCAATCAAGGCTAAGATGCAAGCGAGGCTTGCCACATTTCGCCAGCGTATCTTGCTACCCGTCCTCCAGTGCTCGCGTTTGCAATTCGTGGGACGCACACTGCACAGATGCGACTCATCGCCGCCGGAATCAGTCCAGTTGATCACGTTCGTCTTGCTCCAGCACCCCGCGGCCAGTGCAACAACGGTTATGCATTTCGCGGGCCAACTTTGATCCGCATTGACGGGCCTCGCTCCATGAGCGGGACCGTCATTGCGGTGTCACACGCAAGCCTGGACAACTACGACCCGCGTCGCAGCGGCCGGCCGCGACCATCGGCAACTGCCGCGTTGCGCGCGCAAACGCGCTTTGGCATAAAAGCTGGATCGGTCCGCCTTGGGCAATGGCGGCCGGCTGACGGGACGTTATGAAGAACGGCCTCTATTCAATTCACGTAACCCTGCTCGATGGTCGAGTCGGCAAGGGCAGCGGCGTGATCCTTTTCCGCGACGGCAAGATTCTTGGCGGCGACGCCTATCTCTATTACGTCGGCAGCTACACGGTGAGGGACAACAACACCTTCAAGGGCGAGGTCCTGGTGCAACGGCACACCTCGCCGCGTGGCGATGACAATCCGCTGTTCGGCGGCCCCGCGCCGGTCGGCATCGGCGTCAACGGCACCTTCACCGATACGCGCGCGGAGATGACCGGGACTGCGCTCGTCGGCAAGGCCAGCCTGATTTTCGGCGCCACCCTGCACAAGCTCGCAGAGGCAGACTAGAGCGTTTTCGAACGAAGTGGATACAGCTGCGCGTAGAGAAAACGCGTCAAAATAACAATCTCAAGTCCCGTTCCGATTCCGCCGCAACGGAAATGACTCTACGTCACTCCGCCGCCTGTTCGAGCGGAGCTACGCGCGGCAGGATGATCTGGATGCGCGTTCCCTCGCCCTGCTCGGAATCGAGATCGAGCCGCCCGCCGAGGCGATTGGTGACGATGCTGTAGACGATGTGCAGGCCGAGGCCAGTGCCCCCCTGGTCACGCCGCGTCGTGAAGAACGGATCGAAGGCGCGGCGGCGGACGTCGAGCGACATGCCACAGCCATTGTCGGAGAAGATGATCTCGACATTGTCCTTGCCGGACTCGCGCACCTGGATGTCAATGATCCCCGGACGCCCGTCCGGAAAGGCATGCGCCACCGAGTTGAGAAACAGGTTGGTCAGCACCTGTCCGTATGGGCCGGGATAGCTGTTCATGGTCAGGCTCGGCTGGCAGTCGACGTTGAGCGTCAGATTGTGCTTGCGCAGGCCCGGCCGCAGACTCATCACCACCTGCTCGGTAAGGTCGCCGAGATCGAAGATGCGCTGGTCCGAATAGTTGCGATCGGCAGCGACCTGCTTGAACGATTGGATCAGCTCGGCGGCACGATTGAGATTGGAGACGAGCTGCGAGGATGCGTCGCGGCTGGTATTGAGGAAATCGTTGAGCGTGGAGCGGCGGAGCTCGCCACGCTCGACCTGGGCCGTGAACGTCGCGGTCTTGCGCTCCAGCGCGGAGGCGACCGTGAGGCTGATGCCGACGGGATTGTTGACCTCATGCGCGACGCCGGCAACGAGCCGTCCGAGCGCGGCGAGCTTCTCCGCCTCGATCAGCGAGGCCTGGGTCTCGCGCAGATTGCGCAGCGCGGTCTCGGCGGATTCCTTGGCTTTCCGCATCTCCTGCTCGCCGCGCTTGCGCTCGCCGATGTCGAGCGCCACGGTGACGATCCGCTCGATCTCGCCCTCGGCATCGAGCAGCGGCAGCTTGTTGACGAGCCATTGCCGCATGTTGCCGGAGGCGTCCTTGTACTCCTCCTCGTAGAAGCCCAGCCCCCTGCGGAGCTTGAGCACGCTCTTGTCGTTCTCGTCGGTCTTGGCCGCGCCATAGCGCGACATCAGGTCGGCGGTGGTGCGGCCGATGGCATCGGCAGGCTCGATGCCGAAGATGCCCGCCATGTAACGATTCATCAGCACGTAGCGCAGGTCGCGGTTCTTGACGTTGATGACCGCGGGGACAGTGTCGATGACCTGCTGGAGCAGGCGCCGGCCTTCGGCGATGGCGTCTTCCGCCCGCTTCTGGTCGGTGATGTCGCGCAGCGTGCCTTCGTAGCGGACGATATTGCCCGCCTCGTCCCGCACGCCGGTGGCACTGTCGGAGAGCCACAGGATGTTGCCGTTACGCTGGCGCACCTGGTACTCGAACTCGCGAACGATGCCGTCGCGCGCCATCAGCCGCTGATATTCGTCGCGCGCCTCGGGATGGACATAGATCGTGTGAGCGATGTCGTTGACGCTGTCGATAAGGTGCTTCGGGCTGTCATAGCCCATCATTCGCGCCAACGCCGGATTGGCGTTGAGGAGATCACCGGCCGGCGTCGTGACGTAGATGCCGTCGACCGAGCCTTCGAACAGCTTTCGGTAGCTTTCTTCGGCGAGGCGCTGCTCGGTGAGCGCGCGCACCGCCGCCTCGCGCGCCGTGTCGGCCTCCTCCAGCGCGCGGCGGAACACTTCGGCCGCCCGCGCGATGTCGCCGATCTCGTTGTCGAGATCGGCGGACGGGATCGAGGTCTGCTTCTCGCCGGCGGCCAGAGCGCGGATCGACCTTGCGATCTTCGCAAGCGGCCGGACGGTCCGCCGCACGACGAAGCCCGCCGCGAGCATGCCGATCAGCACGCAGATGGTGCCGAACACGATGCTCTGCCACCGCGCTTCCGTCAGCGTGCGGGCGAAGTCGCGCGACAGCACGTGGCCGCGACGCGCGCTGACCTCGCGCAGCAATTCGGTGACGCGCCCGATCAGCCGCCCCTCGGTCCCCAGCACATCGCGATCGATGTCGGCAATCTGCCGCTCCCGGACTGCTACTGCGATGATCGCCTCGGCATAGTCGTTCACGGCCGCCTTCAAGTTGGCATCCGCGATGTCCATCGTCCGCATGCTCTGTGCAGCCTGTTCGGCCGCGGACGGATTGCGTGCGAGCAGCCCGAGGGCGATGCGGCTTTGCGCCTCGGACAGGCGCGAGGCCAGTTCGCGATCCGCAGTGCCGGAGACCGCCGCGTCGAATTTGTCGCGCAGCGGCGGCAGGCCGGCAAGCAGCAGGGCGCGGCGATCTATCAGGGTCGAGATCCGCTCGAGGCCGCTGCGATAGGTCGCAAGCCGCTCGGTGACCCCGTCGATCATATCCTGCTGCTCGGGCGCGAGCTCGATGCGGGTCTTCTTCAGGATGTCGCTCAGCGTCGAGGCCGCTTCCCCCACCTGCTTGAACTGGATGCCCGTGCCGGGATCGGTGACGAAGTCGCGCGCCGCAAGGCGCAGCTCGTTCATGCGGCGGTCGATGTCCTCGGCGAGGTCGCCGACGCTCTGGAGCCGCTGCAGCTCGGCGAAGGTCGTGTCGATGTGCCGGATCGCGATCACGCTCGCGGTCGAGGTGATGATGATCACCGCGAGCACCAACAGGAAGCTGCCGAACGTGAGCTGGCCGATGGAGAGCGAGAATGTTCGCTTTTTCTCAGGGGTCGGCGTCAATTCGGCGGACATTGGTGTTTTGGACCGGGCTGCTGAAGGTCCAATATACGACGTATTGCGGTCCCGGGGGAACATGCCTCGGACTGCCGAATATCCTTAATATCGAGGGTCTGCCGCCTTTTCTCTCCTCCCGATTATGACGGTTTGACGCTGGCCGGTCTCCAGGCCGGGATCGTCATTGCGGCAACGCCGAGGACCACGCAGGCAAGGCCGATCCAGGCCGTCCGGCTCAAGGTCTCGCCGAGGAAGGCGACGCTGATGGCCACCCCGATCGGGACGCGGAGATAGGCCTGCGCGGTGGTCCCGACCGAGCCGAGGGTCTGGATCAGGCGGAAGTAGATCACGAAGGCCGCCGCCGTCGAGAACACGGCGAGCGCCAGCAGCGCCATCACGGAACTCTGCGAGGGCGACAGCGTCCACGGCTGCTCGACGACCAGCGAGGCCGGGATCAGGACCGCCGCACCCGCCAGCAGCGAGCCCGCGGCGGGCGCCATCGGATCGAGGCCCTTGAAGCTGCGGCCAAAGATCGCGGCGCAGGCGTAGCAGACAGTGGCGGCGACGATCGCAGCCTCCGCAACGAGGCCGCGGCCGATGTCCCGGAAGGCATCGACGCCGACGATCAGGCAAATGCCGGCCATCCCGGCGACCACGCCGAACAGCTTTCGCGGCGGCGTCGTCTCGTGACGGGTGATCATTGCGGTGAGCAGGAAGGTGAAGATCGGCGCAGCTGAATTGAGGATCGTCGCCAGCGCAGCATCGACATGGCGCTCGCCCCAGGCGATCAGCGTCCAGGGGATAACGCTGTTGAGCACAGCCTGAAACGCGAAGCGCTGCCAGGTCGCCCCGTCCGTCGGCATCCTCACGCCGCGCGCCCACATGACGACGAGCAGCAGCAGGCCCGCGATCGCGGTGCGCGCGGCGATCAGCGTGATCGGCGGGATGGTGGCGACGCCGAGCTTGATGAAGGTGTAGGAGCCACCCCAGAGCGTTGCGAGCGCCACCAGCAGCGCCAGGTCGACGGCGATGTTGGTGTCCTGCCGGTCGTCCATCTGATCCGTCCCGTCCATTCGCGATGGACGGAACCTAGCGCGTCTGCGGCCACCGATACTTCGCTGGATGTCGAAGTGTCCTAGCCGACCGCCCCGACCTCGAACACCTCGCCGTCATAGCCGGCCTCCCGGGGGATGCGGAGCTGGCGGCCGCTTTCGGTCTTGGTCATGACAGGCATCACCGTGACGATCGACATGCCGCGGGCGTGGTCCAAGGCCGCGCTCACGTTGCCCTGCTTGGCGAGCCGGATCAGATTGCGCGTGGTCGGGAACGGCAGCTTGAAGCGGCCGCTCTCGCCTCCCTCCACCGCCTCGCGCGGTGACACCCAGATCGAGTCCGTCGACTCTCTGCCATCATGGGCACCGAGCTGATCGGGCGGCGCCGCGGCGAGGAAGAACCAGGTGTCGAAGCGCTTCGGCAGACCTTCGGGCGTGATCCAGTGCGCATAGGGCAGCAGCGTATCAAGCGCGAGCTGAAGGCCGTTGTCGGCCAGGATACTTAGAAAACTGATCTTGTGCTCGTTGAGCGCGACGCGATGCGCATCCGCGATCTCGCCTGCGCGCCTGGCATCGATCGGCGTGCCCGAGTCCTTCGCTCGCGCCAGCAGAATGCCGCTCTCCTCAAAGGTCTCGCGGATCGCAGCGATCCGAAAGCCGCGGTCCGCTTCGCTCAAGGCCTCGCCGCCCGAATACAGGTCGGACCGGGCGACAATCTCCTTGTCGCCGGCGTCGACGCTGCCGCCCGGAAACACCAGCGCGCCCGAGTTGAACTCGATCTGATGGTGGCGAACCATCATGAAGACTTCGATTTCCTTGGCGCCGTCGCGCAGCAGGAGGATCGTCGAGGCGGGACGTGATGCTGATGTCTCGGACATGCGACTAACCCGCGGCGCTGGATTGCGGGCCAAGATTGGCGCGCTTGTCGACGCGAGCGACACGCGACAGGAGATAGTCGACCTCCGCCTTTGCCGCCGGCGTGATGGTCGCGCCCGGCTTGCGCTGGACGCTGGAGGAGATGATGCCGCGCTTCTGCAGTACGTATTTGCGCACCGCAAGGCCTGCGCCCGGTTGCTGCTCGTAGCGGATCAGCGGCAGATGCGCGTCGAACAGGTCGTGCGCGGCGTCGCGCTTGCCCTCTTTCGACAGCCGCACGACGTCGATCAGCAACTCGGGGAAGGCATAGCCCGTCATGGCGCCGTCGGCGCCACGCTCCATCTCGAAGTCGAGGAACAGGCCACCATTGCCGCAGAGGATCGAGAGCGGGCGGAGCGAGCCGTCCTTCTGGAAGTTGCGCAGCGTCGAGATCTTCTCCAGCCCCGGCCAGTCCTCGTGCTTGAGCATGACGCAGTTCGCATTGTCCGTTACGATCTTGCGGATCACAGCGGGCGTAAACACCACCGACAGCGTCAACGGATAGTCCTGGAGCACCCAGGGCACGTCCGGACCGATCGCCTCGGCCGCCTGCTTGAAATAGCCGATGATCTGGTCGTCGGTGCGGAGCGACGGCGGCGGCGCGATCATGACGCCGGCCGCGCCCGCATCCATAGAGGCCCTTGCCAGCGAGCGCATGGTCGCAAAGCCCGGCGCGGAGACGCCGACGATCACCTGCATCTTCTTGGCGCGCTTGACGAAGCGCACCGCCACCTGCTCGGCCTCGGCCGCATCGAGCTTCGGCGCCTCACCGAGGATGCCGAGCACCGTGACGCCGTCGCAGCCGACCTCCTCGTAGAAATCGGTCAGGCGGTCGATCGATCGCTCGTCGATCCGGCCGTCGTCGTGGAACGGCGTCGGCGCGATTGCGAAGGTGCCCTTGGCGTCGGCGGTGAGTTTCATAAGTCCTTTATCCCTTTGTTCGTCATTCCGGGGCGGCTCGCAGAGCCGAACCGGAATCGCGAGGTTCCGGGCTCACGCTGCGCGTGCCCCGGAACGACAGTGAATCAGAACCGCCGCGCCCCCATCTTGATCTGCTCTTCGGAGAAGAAGATCTCCTTGGCATGCTCAACGACGTCCTGAGCCTTCCAGCCCGAGTGCGGCGGTTTCCAGCCTTCCATTTCCATCATCCGCATTTCGCGCACGCCGCGGGGCCCGGACACGCCCAACACCTTGCCGGTCTGATCGCCCGACAAATCGCTGACCATGTATAGCACGGCCGGCGCGATGCCGTCCGGCCCCAGCGCCGCACCGGGGTTCTCCTTATAGCGGGGCAGATCTGCGGTCATGCGGGTCAGGGCGCCCGGGGCCAGAGTCCAGATCCGGATGTTGTATTTGCGGCCCTCGATCGCCAGCACGTTGGACAGGCCCCAGATGCCGCCCTTGGCCGCGCCGTAATTGGTCTGGCCGAAATTGCCGATCAGACCTGAGGTCGAGGAGGTGTTGACGATGACACCGCCGCCGTTTTCCCGCATCCAGCGAAACACCGGCATGGTACAACAAAAGGTACCCTTCAGGTGCACCTTGATGACCTTGTCCCAGTCGGATTCGGAGGCTTTGGCGAAGGTCTGGTCGCGCAGAATGCCGGCGTTGTTGACGAGGATGTCGGCACGGCCGAAATGCTTGATGGCGTCGTCGAATACCGACTGGCCGCCCTCCATGGTGGAGATGTCGGCGCCGTTGGCGACCGCCTTGCCGCCCTCGGCCGTGATCGCGTCCACAACCTGTTGCGCCATCGACTTGTCGGCCCCGGAGCCGTCGCGCGGGCCGCCGAGATCGTTGACGACGACCGAGGCCCCTTCCCGTGCGAACAGCTTCGCATAGGCCTCACCGAGCCCCCCGCCCGCGCCGGTGATCAGCGCAACCTTGCCGTCGAGTAGTCCCATGGTGGCTTCTCCCTGTTTTTGTTTCTTGCTTCGCCTCTCCCCGCGTGCGGGGAGAGGCCTGAAATCAAGCCGGGCTTGATTTCAGGGTGAGGGGGAGCCTCCGCGAACTCGACAATCACCGTCCTCGTGGAGACTCCCCCTCACCCCACCCTCTCCCCGCAAGCGGGGCGAGGGAGTGAGCCGCCGGTGCCCTCCTAACCCAGCACCGTCTTGCCGTTCTTGATCACGGTGACGCCGCGCGACTTCACCTTGGCTTCGAACGAGATCACGTTGCCGTCCTTCCAGAGGTCCATGGTCACGGTCTCGCCGGGATAGACCGGCGAGGAGAACCGCGCGACGTGCTGGCGGAACGCGCTTGCATCGTAGTCGGCGTAGGTCTGGAGCACGCCGCGGCAGGTGATGCCGTAGGTGCACATGCCGTGCAGGATCGGGCGCGGGAAACCGGCCTTCTTGGCGAACTCGGGATCGGAGTGCAGCGGGTTGCGATCGCCGCAGAGACGATAGACCAGCGCCTGGTCGGGACGCGTGGTGATGTCGATGGTCTTGTCGGGGCTCCGCGAGGGGATCTTGTGCGGATCCGGCTGAGTCAGGTTCGGCCCGCCAAAGCCGCCATCGCCGCGGGCGAAGCGCGAAGCAACCAGCGTCGCCAGCTTCTCGCCCTTCTCGTTCTTCAGCACGGTCTGATGGCTGATCACCACGCCCTTGTCCTTGCCCTTGTCGTAGACCTCGACAACGGAGGAGTCGGCGGTGATGTGCGCGGCGACCGGCAGCGGCTGGTGGAAGGTGATATCCCGCTCGCCGTCGACCACCATCACGCGGTTGAGGTTCATCTCCCCGGGGCCGGCTCCCCAGGCCGCGACGGACGCAAAGGTCGGCACTACCTTCAGCGGCCGCGGCGTCAGGGTGCCCTCGTTGACGAAGGCGAGCTCTTTCTCATCCATGGGATCGGCGCCGAGGCCGATGCCATAGGCGTAGAGCATCACGTCGCGATCAGTGAAGCTGTATTTCTGGCCGATGTTTTTCAGGCCTTTGAGTTCTTCGTACCTGGCGGACATTTTCTGGTTTCCTCTCCGGATTCTTATGTGCCGCTGCCAGTCGAAGTGCCCTCTCCCCTTGTGGGAGAGGGCTGCGAGAGCCGTGCGGCGAACTCGTTTGGGTGAGGGGTTGCCTCCACAGCGAAAGTCTCTCTGAGGAATGAGCCCCCTCATCCGGCGCTTTGCGCCACCTTCTCCCACAAGGGGAGAAGGGAAAGCACCTCGTGTTACACCGGCGTGAAGAACGGCAGCGGTGCGCCGTCTGTCGGCTTGAACACCACCTTCACCTTCTGGCCGATCTTCAGCTTCTCAAGATCGCAATCGACGAAATTGGTCTGCACCGACGGGCCTTCCTTCAACGTGACGTAGCCGATGGCATAAGGACCGGTCGGCGACTTCCGCATCAGGCTGTAGGTGTAAATGGTGCCCTCACCCGGAGACTCCTCCCACACCGTCTTGTCGGAGTAGCAGAACGGGCAGATCGAACGCGGGAAATAATGCGCTTCGCCGCACGCGGTGCAGCGCTTGATCATGAACTTGCCCTGCTTGGCCGCGTCCCAGAACGCTGCGGTCTCCGGATTGGTCACCGGGGCCGGATATTTCTTTGCTTCGCTCATCACACGCGCTCCAGAATGGCAGTCGAGGCGGCATGGCGGACGCCGAGGAGGCCGCCGGTGCCGTGGGCGATGGCGAGATCGCAGTTCTTGACCTGCACCTTCGGATGCGCCTCGCCGCGCAGCTGCCTGACGGCCTCGAGTATCTTGGTCATGCCGCCGCGATTGACGGGATGGTTGCTGCAGAGGCCGCCGCCGTCGGTGTTGAACGGCAGCTTGCCGACGCCGGAGATCAGGTTGCCGTCAGCGACGAACTTGCCGCCCTCGCCTTTCTTGCAGAAACCGAGGTCTTCGAGCTGCATCAGCACCGTGATGGTGAAGCTGTCGTAGATCGATGCGTATTTGATGTCCTTCGGCGTAATGCCGGCTTCCTCGAACGCGCGCGGGCCGGACCAGACGCCCGCGGAGTAAGTGAGATCGAGATCCTTGCCGCCGCGCGGACCCTTCATCGCCTCGCCATGGCCGATCAGGCGCACCTGCGGCTTCTTCAGGCTCTTGGCAATCTCGGGCGTCGTCACGATCAGCGCGCCGCCGCCGTCGGAGACGACGCAGCAATCCATGCGATGCAGCGGATCGGAGATCATCGGCGAGTTCAGCACGTCCTCGACGGTGACGACGTCCTTGAGCATCGCGTGCGGATTGTATTGCGCGTGATGCGAGGCCGCGACCTTGATCCAGGCGAGCTGCTCGCTCGTGGTGCCGTAGTCGTGCATGTGGCGCATGGCACACATGCCATAGGCATTGTGCGTGGTCGCACCGTACGCGGACTCGAAATCGACCTCGGCGCCGGACGCGCGCGGCGGCATCGCCCCGGTGCGCGGCTTGCCGGCGAGCGTGATCAGCGCAATCGAGCACTTGCCCGCCGCGATCGCTTCAGCCGCATGGCCGAGATGGATGATGTAGGAACAGCCACCGGTTTCGGTGGAATCGACGTGGCGGAGCTTCTTGGTGTTCAGGCCGAGATAGTCGACCATCGGCCAGGCGCCGCCGGGCGCGTCACCCGCGCAGAAATAGCCGTCGATATCGTCCTTGCTGAGCCCGGCATCCTCGATCGCGCCCTTGGCGACCTCGGCGTGGAGCTGGGCGGTGGATTTGTCCGGCGCATGCCGGGTCGGGTGTTCGTAGATCCCGGCAATATAGGCTTTGCCCTTGATGGTCAAAACAGAGGTCTCCGCTCGCGTTTCTTCTTGCACCGTTTTTCTGAACCGCGGTGGGCTGATTGGCAAGCGCGGAAATATTCCGCCGGGCGAGAGGGCGGCGGGTAGGCGCAAGTGCCCTCCCCGTCATTGCGAGCGCAGCGAAGCAATCCAGTCCGTCGCTGCGGAGATATTCTGGATTGCTTCGCTGCGCTCGCAATGACGGAGTACGAACGCTGACGCTGGTGGTCGCGACAGGCAGAGTCCTAAAGGTGTTTTGCCTCGACGACACAAGCAGTTTTCAATTACGCGAAAACAACCCCATGCACAGTAGAACGATGGTTGATTTCAAACAGGAAATCGTGGGGCTAGTTAGCCGAAGACGCAACCCGCCCGACGAACTGGTGTAGCCCGGATGGAGCGAAGCGCAATCCGGGGTCGTCATCTGCGAGCGCGACCGTCCCGGATTACGCTTCGCTCCATCCGGGCTACGGCCCCCTACTCCGCCGCGATCTGGCGCGGCGCTGGCGGCGGGTTGGCCAGGTCGGCGGCGAGCTGGGCGTAGCGGGCCTTGGCGTCCGCGACGGCCTTCTCCTTCACCGGGCCGTAGCCGCGGATGCGGTCGGGCAGCGAGAGCAGCTCGACGGCGGTGTCGACGGTGGCCGGCGACAAGAGGCCGAGCACGGTGGCGACGTCCTTCTCGTAGCCGGCGATCAGGTCGCGCTCGAGCTTGCGGTCGGCGCTGCGGCCGAAGATGTCCAGCGGCGTGCCGCGCAGGAACCTCAACTTCGCCAGCACGCGGAATACCTTCAGCATCCACGGGCCGAAGGCGCGCTTCTTCGGGCGGCCCAGCGCATCGACACCGGACGCCAGGATCGGCGGGGCGAGATTGAAGTTGAACTTGAAGTCGCCCTCGAACTGGTCGCGGAGCTGCTGCTCGAAGGCACCGTCGGTGAAGAGGCGCGCGACTTCGTATTCGTCCTTGTAAGCCAGCAGCTTGGCGTAATTGACCGCGACCGCGCGCGTCAGCGCGTCGTCGTAACCGCCCTGCTTCGCGGCATCGCGAACCTGATCGACCAGCTTGCGATAACGCTTGGCGAGACGGCCGTTCTGGTAGGCGGTCAGATGCTTGGCGCGGTGCTCGATGACCTCGTCCAGCGTCATCGCCTCCAGCGTCTTCGGTGCGACGACCGCGTCCGTCCCCTTCAGCATGTCCGCGAGGCGCGCGGGGTCGGCGACCGCGAGGCGGCCGAGGCGGAAGGCTTCCTTGTTCATCTTGACCGAGACGCCGTTGACCTCGATCGCCTGCTCGATCGCTTCAGCCGAAAGCGGCAGCAGGCCCTTCTGATAGGCGTAGCCCATCATCATCATGTTGGTGGCGATGGAGTCGCCGAGAAGCTGCTCGGCGGGCTTGGTGAAATCGAAGAAGACGGAATCCTTGTGCAAGGCCGTCTCCAGCACCGCGTTCAGCTTGCGGGTCTGGAAGTTGAAGTCGCGGTTGAGGACAAAGTCGGCAGTGGGAATGACGTGGCTGTTGATGATGCCGCGGGTGCGACTGGTGTCGCAGAGCGAGATCGTATCCTTGGCAACCGCAACCACCTCGTCGGCGGCAAGCACCACGTCGGCCGTTCCAGTGACGATGCGCGAGCAGGTCACCTCTGCTGGATGATCCGACAGGCGGACATGGCTGAGCACCGCGCCGCCCTTTTGCGCGAGGCCCGACATGTCGAGGATCATCGAGGCCTTGCCCTCGATATGAGCGGCCATGCCGAGCAGCGCGCCGATGGTCAGCACACCGGTGCCGCCGACACCGCCGACGGCGATGTTGTAGGGCTTGTCGAGCGCCGGGCGCGAGGCCGGCTCGGGCAGCGCGCCGATGTCGGAAAGATCGGCCGGCGCGCGCTGGCGCAGCTTTCCGCCATCGATGGTGACGAAGGACGGGCAGAAACCCTTCAGGCACGAATAGTCCTTGTTGCAGGCGGACTGGTTGATGGCGCGCTTGCGGCCGAATTCGGTCTCCAGCGGCTCGACAGAGATGCAGTTCGACTGCACCGAGCAGTCGCCGCAGCCTTCGCAGACGGCCGGATTGATCATGACGCGGCGCGCCGGATCCTCCATGAGGCCGCGCTTGCGGCGGCGGCGCTTCTCGGCGGCGCAGGTCTGCACGAACACGATCGCCGAGGTCCCCTTGTACCCCCGGCACATCTTCATGACGTTCTGCAGTTCGTCGCGGTGATATTTCTTCACGCCCGGCGCGATGGTGTCGGCCGGATAGGCGTCGGGATTTTCCGAGACCAGGTAGATCTCACTGATGCCCTCGGCGTGGAGCTGGGCCATGATCTTCTGCGGCGACAGATCACCGTCATGGCGTTGGCCGCCGGTCATGGCGACGGCGTCGTTGTAGAGGATCTTGTAGGTGATGTTGGCCTTGGAAGCGACCGCCTGGCGGATGGCCAGAATACCCGAGTGGAAATAGGTGCCGTCGCCAAGATTGGCGAAGATGTGGTTCTCGTTGGTGAAAGGCGCGATGCCCACCCACGGCACGCCCTCGCCGCCCATATGCGTAAAGGTCTCGGTCGAGCGGTCCATCCACAGCGCCATGAAGTGGCAGCCGATGCCGGCAAGCGCACGGCTGCCTTCCGGCACTTTGGTCGAAGTGTTATGCGGGCAGCCGGAGCAGAAATACGGCACGCGGGAGACCGGCGCGACCGCCTGCATCTGGGTCGCCTGACGGCCGTTGAACCAGTCGGCCTTGGCGCGGAGCATCTCCGCGATCTCGGGGTTGAGATTAAGTCGGAGAAGCCGCTCAGTGAGCGAGGTCGCAAGCGAGGCGACGCTGAGCTCGGCGGCGAAGGTCAGGAAGCGCTTGTCATGCTCGTCCATCTTGCCGACGATGCGCGGACGGACGTCGTCGCGCCAGTTGAACAGCTCCTGCTTGACCTGGTTCTCGACGATCTCGCGCCGTTCCTCGATGATGAAGATCTCCTCGAGCCCGACCGCGAACTGGCGCACGCCTTCCGGCTCGAGCGGCCAGGGCATGCCGATCTTGTAGAGGCGAAGGCCGATCTTGGCGGCGACCTGCTCGGTGATGCCGAGCTCGCGCAGCGCCTGCCGCACGTCCTCATAGCTCTTGCCGGACGCCATGATGCCGAAGCGGGCGTTCGGCGAGTCCATCGTGATACGGTTGACCTTGTTGGCGCGCGCAAAGGCGATCGCAGCAAAGCCCTTGTAGTCCTGCAGGCGGCGGTCCTGCTCGAAGCGGTCGTCGGGCCAGCGCAAATTGAGACCGCCGGGCGGCAACTCGAAATCGGTGGGGATGATGAATGGCTTCATCTCGTCGGTGAGGTCGATCTCGGCGGTGGTCTCCACCGTCTCCGTGATCACCTTCATGCCGACCCAGCAGCCCGAGTAACGCGACATCGCGATGCCGAGCAGGCCCATCTCGATCATCTCGTGAATGCTCGACGGATAGAGATAGGGCATCAGCGCCGAGATGAAGGCATGGTCGGACTGATGCGGGACGGTCGAGGATTTTGCGCCGTGGTCGTCGCCGGCAAGGCACAGCACGCCGCCGTTCTTGGCCGAGCCAGCGGCATTGCCGTGGCGGAATACGTCGCCGCAGCGGTCGACGCCGGGACCCTTGCCGTACCAGATGCCGACCACGCCGTCGTATTTGGCGCCGGGCGAGAGATTGAGCTGCTGTGAGCCCCACACGGCGGTCGCGGCCAGATCCTCGTTCACGCCGGGCTGGAACTTGATGTTGTACTGTTCGAGATGCTTGCGGGCGGCGAAGAGCTGCTGGTCGTAGCCGCCAAGCGGCGAGCCGCGATAGCCGGAGATGAAGCCTGCGGTGTTGAGGCCGTTGGCACGGTCGCGCCGGATCTGGGCCATCGGCAGCCGGACCAGGGCCTGGATGCCCGTGGTGAAGACGTGTCCGGTTTCCTGGGTGTATTTTTGATCGAGACTGATCGGACCCTGGTTGATGCCCATGCTGTCCTCTTTACCGCCCTGTTCAGGTCTTGCTGACTTAAGCCGTTGCCTGCCCTTTGTTTTTAGCTAGGGCGCGCCGACCACCTGTGCCACTCTATGTCGGATATTTAACGCTCCGCATCACAAATCTGGACCAAACGGAGCGCCGGGTAAAAATCGCAATTTCGTGGCTGCAAAGGCACCGGCCATTTTCAATTTGTGTCACCATACCCCCGCCGTCGCGAAATGACGTGACGCCCTTGTCATGCGGGATGACGTCGATTGGTCGCAGGAGAGACTTTCGATGCGGACGATTCTGGCTGTCTGGGCTCTTGTGGGTTTGGCATTGTGCAGTGCGGTTGCGAGCGCGGCCATCGCCGCCGAGCCGTCGCCGGAGCTGATCGCCTACGGCAAGACGCTGGTCGAGGCCGGCGGCTGCGCGGGCTGCCACACCGCCGATCCGGCGAAGCCGTTCGCGGGCGGAAAGCGCATCGACACGCCCTTCGGCGCGATCTATGCGCCGAACCTGACGGCGGACCGCGACACCGGCATCGGCGCCTGGACGGATGCCGATTTCACCCGCGCCCTGCGCTACGGCATCGCGCCCGACGGCTCCAACTACTACCCCGCCTTCCCCTACCCTTACTTCACGCGGATGACCAAGGACGACACGCTGGCGATCCGCGCCTATCTCGGAACGCTCGCGGCCGTCACCAGCCGCAACAAGCCGCCGGAGCTGCGCTGGCCGTTTGGCTATCGCAGCCTGATGCGGGTCTGGAACTACGTGTATTTCAAGCCCGGGCTGTTCGAGCCGGACCAGAGCCAGAGCGCCGCGTGGAATCGCGGCGGCTATCTCGTCACCGGGCTCGGCCATTGCGGCGCCTGCCACACGCCGAAGAACTATTTTGGCGCGGACAAGCAGGCGCTGGCGCTGTCGGGCAACGGGGTCGGCGGCTGGTACGCGCCAAGACTCGATGGCGCGCCCCGCACCGGACTTAAATCATGGAGCATCGAGGACATCGCCGAATATCTGCAGAGCGGACGCAACGCCAAAAGCCACGCCGACGGGCCGATGGCCGAGGTCGTCGTCAACTCGACGTCGAAGATGAGCGATGCCGACGTGCATGCGATCGCGGTTTACTTGAAGAGCCTGCCGTCGGCACGGCGCGAGACGATCGTGACGCCAATTGACGATGCCGAGATGAAAGCCGGCCAGGCCGTCTACGCCAAGCTCTGCATCGCCTGCCACGAAGCCGACGGCTCCGGCGCGCCGCGCATCTATCCGCCGCTGCCTGCCAACGCGCTGCTGCAATCGGTCAATCCGTCCTCCACCCTGCGGATCATCCTCGACGGCGCCCACTCCGTGACGACGCCCCGCGCGCCGAATGCCGGCGAGATGCCGGCCTATGCCAGGCAGTTGTCCGACGGGGAGGTCGCGGCGGTGACCAACTATATCCGCAATTCCTGGGGCAATGCGGCACCGCTGGTAACGCCGGCGCAGGTGGCGAAGGCGCGAAAGAACAATTAATCCCCTCTCCCCGCTTGCGCGGCCGAGACGAGCTTCGCTCGCGCTGAGACGGTTAGGGCGGGAAGCTGCTTCGGCAGTAGCGGTCTCGGAGAGACCCTCGCCATCGCCTCCTCTTCGTCGTTGCGAGCGCAGCGAAGCAATCCAGAGCCCCTCCGCGGAAAGATGCTGGATTGCTTCGCTGCGCTCGCAATGACGACGTGGATAGAGTTGTGCGCATGCTGACCAGCTCAACCGGCGGAGACTCCCCCTCACCCGGAAATTGCTCGCGCAAATTCCGACCTCTCCCCGCAAGCGGGGCTGGGTGAAGAAAAAGCAGCTACCGCTCCTCGTCTCCCGTGAACACGAATTTCGGCATCTCCCATTTGTAGCGTACCGCAAGGAGGCGGAAGCTGATGCCGAGGACGAAAGTCAAAATCGTCCAGAGCTCCGCATTGAGTTTGAGGACGAAGGCGGTGGCGTAGAACAGCCCGGTCACGACCGAGACACTGGCGTAGAGCTCCGAGCGAAACAACAGCGGCACGTCGTTGCAGAGCACGTCGCGCAAGACACCGCCGGCGCAGCCCGTCACCATGCCGGCGACGATGACGATCGGCAGCGAGGCATCCATCTGCCAGGCGACGTTGCAACCGGCCATGGTGAAGACGACGAGGCCGATGGCGTCGAGCACGATGAAGGCGACCTTGAGCCGATGCACGAGGCGCGCAAACAGGATGGTGACGAAGGACGCGCCTCCGGCCAGCGCGAGATAAACCGGGTTCGCAACCCAGGCCAGCGGATAGTGTCCGAGCAGGAGATCGCGCAGCGTGCCACCGCCCAGCGCGGTGATGCAACCGAGGAAGCAGACGCCGAGCCAGTCCATGCTGCGCCGGCCAGCCGCAAGCGCAGCCGTCATGCCCTGCGCGGCGACCGCAACCAGCGACAGGAAATACAGTACGCTGTCGCTCTCCATGCTCCACATCGTCTTGTTCCCTGTTTCGATGGTGGAACTTACGTCCAGGGTTCCAGGATGAACCAGGGCCATCCGAGATGAACAGGTTCCCGATTCCCGACGCGAGGGCAACATGCGACGAAAGCACTAGGGAGGCGGAACAGAATCTCGCATCCACGGGTTGTCTCACCGCAATCAACGAGGAGACCAATCGATGGCTGACGACCGTTTTCCGAACGATCCGTATCGTCCGAACCTCGCCGACGATGAGTATCTTCGCGCGGCGCGCCGGGATGCCGAGCTTCAGGCCGATCCCGAGCTTGGCGAAGGCCCCGCCTCCAGCGGCAAGGTCGCGCTGTTTGCTGTAGCAATAGCCGTGGTGCTGGGCGCCGTGTTCTACGGGCTGAACAATACGAGCACGGGCAACAACCAGGCGGGCAACACGCCGCCGACGCAGACCGCGCAACAGACGCAGCCAGCCAATCCGGCTGCGCCGCCCGGCATGCGTGACGTGACGCCGCGCAACAACACCGCTCCCAACACCGCTCCTGGCGTGACCACGGGTGCTGCGCCAAGCAAGCCGGCCCCGGACACGCAGGCGCCGTCTGACGGCGCGAAGTAACCGTCACACGACAGCTGTCGTCGCCCGGCTTGACCGGGCGACCCAGTGCTCCGAGACGGCGGTGATTTGATCGAGGCGCCGCGGCGTACCGGCTTCCCCGCCTTCGCGGGGAATGACATCGAGAGGATGAGAGCGCGGCGGGACCTCACATCCCGCCGCCTTCGCTTGGCTCTATTGTTGGAGCACGATCTCTTCGGAAAACCGCTTCACGCGTTGCGCTAACGCGGCCCTTCGGGTCCGGATCACGCTAACTGAACATCTTGTTGAGCTCGCCGCCGGGATAGCCGCTGCCGAGCTCGGTGAACGTCCCCTTCTCCGCCATCTCCTTCGCGGCGCGCATGAAACCGCCCCATGCGGCACGCGCGAGCGAGCCGCCGACGCTGATCCGGCGCACGCCGAGATCAGCAGCCTCCTGCAACGACAGCCCGGAACCGCCGATCAGGAGATTGAACGGTTTTGGATGCACTGCCTTCACCACCGCGGCGATGTCCTCGCGGCTCTTCAGGCCCGGCGCGTAGAGGCAGTCGGCGCCGGCATCGGCGTAAGCGGTGAGCCGGTCGATGACGAGCTTGAGATCGGTGATGCCCCAGAGAAACGCCTCGCAGCGGCCGACCAGCAGCGTGCCGCTGTCGCCGATCGCCTTGCGCGACGCCTTGATGCGCTCGACGGCGAGTGCGCGCTCATAGATCGGCTTGTCCTTGTCGCCGGTGGAATCCTCGATCGACAGGCCGGCAACGCCGGTGCGTACGCCGCGCTCGACATTGTCCGCGACCTTGTCCGGTTCGACCGCAAAGCCGCCTTCGAAATCCGCGTTCACGGGGATGTCGACGGCCGAGCTCAATGCTGCCAGATGCTGACAGACGTCTTCCACGGTGACATGGTTGTCGGCCTTGCCGATGGTCCAGGCAAAGCCCGCGCTCGATGACGCGATCGCCTTGAAACCGAGATGCTGCAACGCCTTGGCGCTGCCGACGTCGACCGGATTGGGCAGGATGAAGCAGCCGCTCTCGTGCATCTTCCTGAATGTCGCGCGCTTGTCCGCGGTCGTCACGTGCATGTTTCTCTCCCTTGTTGGCCGCGCAGACATAGGCACGCGTACGGGGCACCGCCAGTGCGCGCCCGGCAGCGCCAGTGCGCGCCTGAGAACGCTAGTGCGCGTCGTGCACTGCGCGGCTGTCCTTCGGCGCCTGCTCGCGATCGGTCATGCTGTAATCTCTGACGACGCTGGCGATGCGCAAATGATAATCGGCAAAAATCTGCGCCCTGCCCTTGGCCTGGGTGCGGCGGTGCTCCATCGTGTTGCGCCAGGCCTGCACTGCTGCCTCATCCCGCCAGAACGACACCGACAGGAGCTTGCCCTTCTCGGTCAAGCTTTCGAAACGCTCGACCGAGATGAAGCCGTCGATGGTTTGCAGGATCGGCTTCAGATCGGCCGCAAGGTCGAAATAGTCTTGGCGATGTTCCGGCTTGGGCCAGACTTCGAAAATGACGGCAATCATGAGCGTCTCCAGCTGGCGGTGTTCTGGCCTACACTACCACCTTGCGCAGGAATGTGCGCTCTTCCGCGAGGATGAACTTGTTGTCCTCGGCAAAATGGAAATTGGCCATGCCCTCCGCATCCTGCCGCAGGCGGGCGCGATAGGCTTCATAGGCCGCGAGACTCTCGAACGTAATCAGCGCGAAGGCGATGTTGTTGGTGCCCTCGTGCGGCATGAAATAGCCGATGAGATCGCCGCCGCATTTCGGAATGATGGTGAGCCAGCGCTTCGAATATTCCTCGAACTGCGCGCGCTTGAACGGATCGAGCTGGTAACGGATGAAGACGGTGACGGACATGATGGGCTCCTGACTTTTCGCCGTCATTGCGAGAAGCGCGATCGGCCCTGTCGCCGCTGGAGCAGTCTGGATTGCTTCGCTTCGCTCGCAATGACGTGTTTGCGCAAGACACGCTACGCCCTTGTCCGACCGCAATGCTTCGGCTACCATCGAAGCATGAAATCAGGCCCCGACATCGCCATGGTCGCTTCGCTGGTCGGCGACCCCGCCCGCGCCAATATGCTCACCGCGCTGATGAACGGCCGCGCGCTGACCGCGAGCGAGCTGGCGCAGGAGGCCGGCATCACGCCGCAGACCGCGAGTTCGCATCTCGCGAAGCTGGAAGCCGGCGGACTGATCGAACCGGAGAAGCAGGGCCGCCACCGCTACTACCGCCTCACCGACGACGACGTCGCCGGCGTGCTCGAGGGCCTTGCGGGCCTCGCCGCGCGGACCGGCCACATGCGCGTGCGCACCGGGCCGAAGGATCCGGCGCTGCGGCGCGCGCGCATCTGCTACGATCATCTTGCCGGCGACCTCGGCGTGCAGATGCTCGATACCATGCGCGAGCGGCAACTGGTCAGGCAGAAGAAACAGGAGATCGAGCTGACGGCCGAGGGCGAGCGCTTTCTCGCCAAGCATCTGCAGATCTCGCCCGAGACGCTCGCCCATCCGCGCCGCCCGATATGCAAGGCCTGCCTCGACTGGAGCGAGCGGCGCCACCATCTCGCCGGCACGCTCGGGGCCGCCATGATGCAGCGCTTCGCCGAGTTGAAATGGGCTGCGCGCGATCCCACGCCCGGCAGCCGCGTCGTGAACTTTACCCGCACCGGCGAGAAGCAGTTTGCGGCATTGTTCGGGAACGCCAAGGACTAAACACAACTGCGTGTGAACAACGTCCCTCGTGATGGCCGGGCTTGACCCGGCCATCACCGTCTTTAATGCGGCTCGTACGTGGATGCCCGGGACAAGCCCGGGTTGACGGAGATTACTATGAACCGCGCCCTCCCAGCGGCCCTCTGCGCCGCCCTCATCGCCTCTTCCCTCATCTCCGCTCGCGCCACGGACACGACCCCACGCGAGCCCTACGGCATCGCGCTCGAAGGCTTCGCCTATCCCTATCCCGTGCATCTCTTGCCGGTCGTCAATGACGGCGAGCAGCTCAGCATGGCCTATATGGACGTCGCGCCAGTGCAGCCGAACGGCCGCACCGTGGTGTTGCTGCACGGGCGCAATTTTCCGTCGAGCTATTGGGCGCCCGTGATCAAGATGCTGAGCGAGGCCGGCTATCGCGTCGTGGTGCCGGACCAGATCGGCTTCGGCAAATCCTCCAAGCCCACGGGTGAACTGCATTTCGACACGCTGGCGCGCAACACCATCGCGCTGCTCGATCATCTCGGAATCGGCAAGGCCGACATCGTCGCCCATTCGCTCGGCGGCATGCTGGGTGTGCGCATCGCCCGCGCCTATCCCGAGCGCGTCGCCCATCTCGTGCTGACGGCGCCGATCGGGCTGGAGGACTATCGCCTCTACGTTCCGCCGACGCCGACCGAGAAGATCATCGAGACCGAGGACAAGCTCACCGCCGACGGCTACCGCAAGCAGCTCCAGACCAATTACGCGATCAAGCTGCCGCCGGATGCGATCACGCCGTTCATCGATGCCCGCTTCAACATCAAGGGCAGCCCCGACTATCCGCGCTGGCTGCGTGCCTTCGTCAGCTCCGGCCAGATGATCTATCGCGAGCCGGTCGCACACGAGATCCCCCTCATCACCGAACCGACACTGTTCATCATGGGCGCCGACGACCACAACGCGCCGGGCCGGCCGAACGCGCCGGAGGCGTTGCGCGCCAAGATGGGGCAGAACGTCGCACTCGCGACGGCGCTCGCCGCGAAGATGCCGAACGCGCGGGCCGAAGTGATTCCGGACACTGGCCACCTCGTCTTCCTCGAAGCGCCGGAGAAGTACAAGGAACTGGTGCTGGGCTTTCTCGACCGCTAAAGCGCGTTGAGATTGGGATGAATCGTCATCGCGCTTTAGATTATTGTTCGAGCATGATCTCCGCGCAAACGCGCTCCGCGTATCGCGGGGGAAAACCGCTTCACACCTTGCGCTAACGCGGCCCTTCGGGTCCGGATCATGCTCTGGCGCCATTCCTGTCGCGTGAAGCCGCATGCGGAGAATGTTCATGCCGCATTCAGGTCATGATTGGCAGGTTTGGATCGCGGCGTGTCGACACGCCCCCAAATTTAACGTGTCGAATCGTGTCTTTTGAATCATTGTGCGCCGCAAGCGCCAAGCCCCAAAGACTTGCCCCCAAGGACGAGAAGGAAGATCGAATGAAATATCTGTTTGCCGCCGCCATGCTCGCCAGCGCGGTCGTTGGTTTCAGCGAGGCGGCCAGCGCCGCGCAGGGTTGCGGCCCCGGCTGGTACCGTGGCCCCTATGGCCACTGCCGTCCGATGCGCGGCGGCCCGGTTGTCGTGGCCCCCGGGCCGGTCGTGGTCGCTCCGCCGGTCGTCGTCGCGCCGCGTGCCCGAGTCTGCCCCTATGGCTTCCGCTGGTACGCCGGCCGTTGCCGTCCGATCTGATCTGACCTTTTCGTAACGACGAGATGGCCGCGCGGCGAAAGCCGACGCGGCCATTTTTTTACCCGTGATTGAAAATGAACAAAAACGGGGACCGCAAGCTGCGGTCCCCGTTTGGCGTCGACAGGCTGCGTTGCTGACGCGACGTTACCAGTGCCGCCAGTGGTGGCGATGCCAGCGGTGGCGCCAGCCCCAGTGACGATGGCGCCAACCCCAATGGCGATGATGCCAGTGGCCATGACCGTGCCAATGCACCTGCTCGGGCTTGAGCTGCGCGGCTTCCTCACTCGTGGTGACGGCGGGATGAGCGTCCGGATTGCCTCGCGGCATGCTGATATCACCGAGCGGCGACAACGGCGCGGCCTGTGCAGTGGCGGTGAACGCGGCGGCTCCCGCCGCGACACCGATAGCAAGTTTCAAGAAGTTCCGGCGCTCCATGACATATCCTCTGGGCTATCGAGCAAGTGATGCCGAGGAAGTGTCGCGGTCTCGACATGAACTGCCGCTGAATCGCGCGTTCAGGTTCATTGAAAATGACAGGGACGCTTCGTAGCCCCTACTTCGCAAACTCCTGCGCCAGCACCAGCGTCTCGCGCGATCGCTTCACATCGGGCCAGTCGCGGTTGAAATCGGCGACGAGCTGCTTCAATGCATCGCCCTTCAGCATCGCAGCTAACTTGGCCTCGTCATCGAACTGATACATCGCCTGATGCAGCGAGGGATCGTCCAGGCTCCAGAACCGCCAGGCTTTGCTCACGCCGAATGCCTTCACCGCGTCGGGCACATGTTCGCTCTCGTACCATCTGTCGAAAGCGGCGCGCTGGCTGGCATCGGAGACGATGGCGCGGACGACGAAGAAGGCGGCGGGCATTGGATCTCCTCCCGTTGTTCGGCATCAGCATAGCCGGTTATAGCTCAGGCCGTAGCGGACGCGCGCGCTGGCCTGCGCATCACATCAGCTTGATCGGCGCGTTGCCTTGCGATTCCTGCTCACGCAGCGTAGCCTTCCACCACAGGTAGCTCATTCCAAAGCGATCTGTCGGGTTCGGCCTAGCGGGAGAGAGCGATGGTGGACCAGGTCTCATCTCAGGTCACGTCTCAGGTTTCATGGCACCTTGCCGGTGACTATTTCGAAAATTGCAGTTGCAGCATCGTGTGTCCGTGCCTCGTATCGGCGGGTCCCCCGCTGACCGCGCGACCGACCGAGGGCTTCTGCAACGTGCCGCTGATCTTTCACATCGAGAGCGGCCGCTACGGAGACACAGCGCTCGATGGTCTGAACGTTCTGGTTGTCCTCCAGGCGCCCGGCGTCATGGCCGATGGAAACTGGTCGCAGGCCACCTATGTCGATCAGCGCGCCGACGATCAGCAGACCGAGGCCCTGGCTGCGATCTTCGGCGGCGCGGCCGGTGGTCCCATGGCCGCGTTCACGCCGCTGATCAGCAAGAACCTGGGTGTAAGCAAGGTCCCGATCACATTCCGGATCGACGGCAAGACGCGGTCCGCGGAAATCCCGGGTATCCTGCACATGTCCGTCGATCCGTTGCCGACCATGCATCCGAGCGGGGAAATCTGTGCGAACATCGGCCATCCGGTGAGCCCCGACAGGATGGTGATGGCGGTCGGCGCCCCCGGCAATACGTTCAGCGATCGTGGCATGCGCTGGGATAATTCGGGCAAGAATGGCCTCTATGCGCCGATCCAGTGGTCGAACCGGGCCTGATGCCGCTCCTGGTCTGACGGCTCACGAGAAGACCGGCTACACGCATCGCAAATGACCGACAGCGCCCTCGAAACCGTGCTGCGGCGCGACCGCTGGATCGTCGGCGGCGCGATCGGGATCATCGTCGCGCTGGCATGGGGCTATGTGCTGTGGCTCGCCAACGACATGGACATGGGCGGCATGGACATGACCGGCTTTCGCATGATTCCGGCGGGGATCGGAATCATGCTGCCGGCCGATGCGCCGTGGCGAGCGATCGAGTTCGCTTACGTGTTCCTGATGTGGGCGGTGATGATGGTCGGAATGATGGCGCCATCGGCAACGCCCATGATCCTCATGTACGCCCGCGTGGGTCGACAGGCGAAGGCGCAGGGCAAGCCGTTCGCGGCGACCGGCTGGTTCGCGGCCGGTTATCTCCTCGCCTGGAGCGGCTTTTCGCTGGCGGCAACCTTTCTGCAATGGCTGGTCGAGCGCGCAGCCCTGCTGGACTCCCGGATGACGCTCGCCAGCAACCTGCTCGGCGGATTCGTGCTGGTCGCGGCCGGTATCTACCAATGGACGCCGCTCAAGGACGCCTGTCTCGTCCAATGCCAGTCGCCGCTTCTGTTTCTGATGCGCCACGGCGGCTTTCGCGACCAGCCGGCCGGCTGCCTTCTGCTGGGGCTTCGGCACGGCGGCTATTGTGTCGGCTGCTGCTGGCTCTTGATGGCGCTGTTGTTCATAGGCGGCGTGATGAACGTGCTTTGGATAGCGCTTTTGGCGCTGCTCGTCCTGCTGGAGAAGCTGACGCCGGTCGGACGATGGATCGCGCGTGCTGCCGGCCTTGCATGCGCGATTGCGGGCGCGTGGCTGCTGGTGTGGTCGATGCGGTGACGCGCTGAGTGCTGCGATGAAGCAGGTTGCGCCGGCCACCCGCGACCGGCGCGCCTCGGCTGACCGGCTAAACCCACCCTCCCCGCGCCATGACGGCGGCACAGAGCAGGATGACCACGATGGCAGCAAGCTCGCCGTGGATGATCGACGACACCAGCCGCTTCTGCCTCGCGTCGAGCACGGGCGCCTGCCCCGCCTTGATCGACGCACCCCATGACAAGAACTCCTGCGTCGGGATGACCGACAACGCCCCAAGGATGACAAAGAGCGTGATTTTCGCCAGGAACGCGTAGCTATGGAGGTAGTAGTCGTAGCCTTTCTCGAAGAAGAGCACTCGCAACAGCCCGACGATGAACAGCCCCGCGGCGGCGGCGCCCAACACGACATCGGTGACCTGAAGCCGTCGTGCGATCGACACCGTCAGTTCCTGCCGGATCAGCGTGAACTCGACCGCGACCGCTGCGACCAGCGTGAAGGCGCACAAGTGATGGAAGAAAGCGAACAGCGTGGACATGGCAAATTCCTGATAGCTCGACGAGCGTCATCAACCGGACGCAGCTTACCCGGCGTTATTCATCCCGTCACAACCGCCGGAACGAAGCAAGTTGCTTCAAACTATTCCGGCCAAAGGTGACACGCGGCCGCATCGACTATCTCAAAGAGCAGGTTGCCCGCGCCGAGCGTCTGGCGAAGGCCATCCTCGACCAGGAAACCGTGGAGCGGATTCACGCGTTCGCAGCGAATGCCACGCGGAGTTGATGGTGCAGATGTAAGCTAGTTCACAATGAACCGAGTGACAGAAGCACTAGCCTTGCTGTGGCAGCAACTCCGTTGCCTCATAGGAGGTGTATCATGAAGACCGCACTTCTTATTGCAGCCACATTAGCCTTTGGTGTCGTATCAGCTAATGCTGGTAGTAATCAGCATCATGTTTCATCACTCCATCAGAAACACAGATCAGCCGTGATGGTTGTTGGTGCTCCACCAATAGGCAGTAATATTGACGAACGCCCCGCTTTGGCACTCTACAGGCAGAATCTCCACGACTCGGGCTACAATCCCAAGCAGGACATGGATCAAGGTGGTCATATGTGCGTGTCCTGTAATTATTACGGCAATTGACTAAGCTGGTGCCGTGACGACCGAGAGCGGGATAACCGCACATCGAGCAGCCGGTGAAGGAGAACCGGAGCGGATGTGCAAATAGAAACCTTGCACTTTCTCAAGACTAGCTTCGCCAAAAAATAGCCCCCAAAGGTTCCCATTATGGGTTTCCTCTCGGGGGCTTTTTTGTTCGCGCGCCCCATTGCTCAGCCGTGCGTTCTGGTTCGCAAGACGCCTTCTTGCTCTATCGCGTCGCGAGCGTGCCGTTCCGCGATCGAAGCGCCGCCATCAGACCAGCTTCATCGGCGTATCAGCGACGACGCGAAGGTCGATCCTGCCGATCAACGCCGAACGGCGCGCCTCGGCAGCACCGATGGCGCTCTCGGTTTGCTGCAACGTGCTGATGTTCGAACCGAGCGACACGATCCCGCCCAGCACCAGGGCGATAGATCCGAGCGCAGCGGTCAGACCTGCCCCAAACAGACCGAGGATCGTGATCAGCAGCAGTGCGACACCACCGCCGATCGCTATCTTGGACGCCAGAATGAACTTCCGACATCGTTCGGCGATCTCAGCGAGCGCCGCGATCCGATCTTCGATGTCGGAAATTTCGTCGGTCGGATCGTCTTCGGTCATCGTTGAGCAAGCTCGAGCGCGAGTTCTAGTTTACGACGATCTGGCTTCGTAATGTGCCTACAGGTCTCCAAGTAGTCCTTGATGCCGCTTTTTTCGAAGACAATCTCTGTGCTGCTCGCGTCACGCGGAAGCTCAATATGAACGTCAGTCACCCCATCAACGAGGATATCGTACAGTTCCTCTGTTTGTTCTGGAATGTAGCATACGATGTAGATGTTCCCAGTGATTGACTGCAGACGATGCCGAAGCAGTGATAACGGCCTCCGTGACGCCAACGCCATTAGCAATTGCTCACGGCCTGCTTCCAGCTCCCGGATCATTTGCTTTTCCGAAAGACGGCGCGGCGTCACTGCGCTCCCCTGCTTCCGACCGGTAGCCCGCATGAGCGAAGCGACATGCGGGGACCTGAGTTAAGACCCGGATGTCGCTACGCTCATCCGGGCTACGTATTCTCACAACGGTAAATTGTCGTGCTTCTTCGCCGGCGCTTCCACCTTCTTGTCCTTCAGCATCGCCAGCGCGCGCGCGATGCGCTTGCGGGTCGAGTGCGGCATGATGACGTCGTCGATGTAGCCGCGCTCGGCAGCGATGAACGGCGACAGGAAGCGGTCCTCGTATTCCTTGGTGCGCGCGGCGATCTTGTCGGGGTCGCCGATGTCGGCGCGGAAGATGATCTCGACCGCGCCCTTGGCGCCCATCACCGCGATCTGCGCAGTCGGCCAGGCGTAGTTCATGTCGGCGCCGATTTCCTTGGAGGCCATGACGTCGAAGGCGCCGCATAGGCCTTGCGGGTGATGATGGTGACGAGCGGCACGGTGCACTGCGAGTAGGCGAACAGCAACTTCGCGCCGTGCTTGATCAGGCCGCCATATTCCTGCGCGGTGCCCGGCAGGAACCCCGGCACGTCGACGAAGGTGACGATCGGGATGTTGAAGGCATCACAGAAGCGGACGAAGCGCGCGGCCTTGCGCGAGGCGTCGCTGTCGAGGACGCCGGCGAGCACCATCGGCTGGTTGGCGACGAAGCCGACGGTGCGGCCCGCGATGCGGCCAAAGCCGGTGACGATGTTCTTGGCGAAGGATTCCGCGATCTCGAAGAAGTCGCCCTCGTCCACGACCTTCAGGATCAATTCCTTCATGTCGTAAGGCTTGTTCGGATTGTCGGGGACCAGCGTGTCGAGCGACATGTCGACGCGGCCGATGTCGTCGAAGCTCGGCCATTCCGGCACGCCGTCGGTGTTGTTGGACGGCAGGAAGTCGATCAGGCGCCGCATCTGCAACAGCGTCTCGACGTCGTTCTCGAAGGCACCGTCCGCGATCGAGGAGCGCGTCGCGTGCACCGAGGCACCGCCGAGCTCTTCGGCCGTGACCACCTCGTTGGTCACCGTCTTCACGACGTCGGGACCGGTGACGAACATGTAGCTGGTGTTCTTCACCATGAAGATGAAGTCGGTCATCGCCGGCGAATAGACGTCGCCGCCCGCGCAGGGACCCATGATGACGGAGATCTGCGGGATCACGCCCGAGGCGAGCACGTTGCGGCGGAACACGTAGGAATAGCCGGCGAGCGCCGCGACGCCCTCCTGGATGCGGGCGCCGCCCGCGTCGTAGAGGCCGATGATGGGCGCCCGCGCCTTCATCGCCATGTCCTGCAGCTTGGTGATCTTCAGCGCGTGGGTCTCGGACAGCGAGCCGCCGAACACGGTGAAGTCCTTGGCAAACACAAACGTCTTGCGGCCGTTGACGGTGCCCCAGCCGGTGACGACGCCGTCGCTGGGGATCTTGGTCTTCTCCATGCCGAACTCGGTCGAGCGGTGCTCGACGAACATGTCGAATTCCTCGAACGATCCCTTGTCGAGCAGGAGCTCGATGCGCTCGCGCGCGGTCAGCTTGCCGCGGGCGTGCTGCGCGTCGATACGCTTCTGCCCGCCGCCGAGCTTTGCGCCGGCACGACGTTCTTCAAGGGCGTCCAGGATATGTTTCATTTGCTCCCGCCACTTCTTAGCCTAAATGCGATTGCCGGGGGTTCTAACACGGCATTTTGCGAGCCGGGAAGCGGCTTTCGGCGTCGCAGGGCTGCCCTGCCGCAGCGTAAAAGCGCAAGGGATTACAAAGTTTTGCCTGGGAGGCGATCATGGACGAGCGAGCTGCCGAGACCGGCGCGGCGACGGGCGGCGTCAACATCCTGCTCCGCCTGGAGGGTCTGACCCTGTTTGTAGGCATGGTGATGCTCTATGCGGCCTGGGGCGGCTCCTGGCTGGTGTTCGCCCTGCTCTTCTTCGTTCCCGATCTGAGCTTCCTGGCATACCTGTCGGACGCCAAATTCGGCGCCCTCGTCTACAACGCCGCCCACAGCTACATGCTACCGGTGACGCTGATGACGCTGGGCTTCGGCTTCGCCTCGCCCCTCACCCTGTCAATCGCCTTGATCTGGCTCGCCCATATCGGCATCGACCGGGCGCTCGGCTATGGCCTGAAATATTCGGCCGGGTTCGGCTTCACCCATCTCGGCCGGATCGGCCGGCGGAAGGACGCCTGACCACGAGCGCTCTGGCGGCGGGATACGCCATTTTATCGGCTTTCGCCGGTTGACCAACCCTGCCGATTCAGGCTTGCTCGGGACTCACGATCAGGCGCCGAATGTTGCGTGAGCTCAGTCGGTACGGCGGCGGTCACCACGTCTGGCTGCAAGCATCACCCAATGTCCGCGACGGTCGTCACCCTTCCGCCGAAGAGTTCGTCCGAAACCACCGACTTCCTGCGCCGCATGGCCAGCATGGTGTCGGGGCAGAACGGCGAAATGCTGCTGCGCGCCGCAACCCAGATCGAATCGCTCACGCAGCGGGCGATGTCGGCCGAGCGGCTCTTTCACGAGCAACAGGAAGAGAACAAGCGCCTCGTCAAGCTGCGCGAAGCCACCGAGCTCGTGGTCGCTCAGATCGAGACCTTGCGGAAGCAGCTTGCGGACGTGACCTCGGCTGCCGCCACTGAGCGCGCAGCGTTCGATGCCGAGCGCGGCAAGCTGCTCGGCCTGATGCAGGATGCCGAAAGCCATATCGGCAAGCTCACCGACGAACTCGAGACGCTGCGCGCCTCCGTCGACAGTTTCAACGAGACCGCGGTCTCCGTGCCGATCGAGGTGCTGCGCCTGGCACGGACACAATTCGATTTCCTCTGCAACGGCTTTGCCCGCAACGGCGACCCGATCTCGCAAGCGATGAGCGAGATCGGCGGCTTTGCGATCGACAAGGCCCTGTCGGCGAAGAAGACCGATATCGCCTGAACCGGCGTTGCCTCCTCTACGGCTCGCCCGGCTTGAACGGCTCCTGCTTGTCCGGCGGCACGGTCTCTTCCGCCATCGCCAGCAGCATCGCGACCATCACGTAGTTGCCTGCGACCGCCGTGAGGTCGACGATCTGCTGGTCGTTGAAGACCTTCCTGGCGCGTGCGTAGGTCTCGTCGGTGACCTTCTTGGTGGTGGTGAGCTCGGTAACGAAGTCGTAGACGACCGCCTCGTCCTCGGCCATCTTCGACGGGCGCTTGTTGGCCTTGAGCTCCGCGATGATGTCCGGCGACAGGCCCGCCTTGGCCGCCAGCGGCGCGTGGGCGAACCATTCCACCTGCGAGCGCCACTGCCGCCCAATGATCAGAATCGCAAACTCGTTGAGCTTGGTCGGGACCGACGTCTCCCAGCGCAGATAGTAGAACAGGTCGAACAGGCGCTGGCCGAGCACGGGGCTGCGGATCATCGGATTGTAGGGACCGCCGATGCCGACGCTCGACACCTTCATGATCTGCTCGCCGAGCGGCTTCTGCTTGGCATCGAGCTGGTCCATGGTGAGCTGCGGAAAACGCGGCTCCTTGCTGGTGGCGGGTGCAGCAAACATCGTGGCGGCGAGCCAGCCGCCCGCGGCGGCAAGCGTGAGCGACGACAGCCAGAGCGTCGTTGATTTCATTGTTACCCTCCCGACCATTTTTCTTGCTTGGTCGGGACGATGCTAGTCGAGGGGCTTCGGCCGCGCCAGCCATGAGACGCTCATGGTGAGGAGCGCGGAACGCGCGTCTCCGGACGATGCTTCCCATCGCCGGGCGAACCATGAAGGCCCCGATCTCGCCCGCGACTATCCTTCGAGACGCCCGCTACGCGGTCTCCTCAGGATGAGGACCGAGGCCGGTAAGGACGGATCAGCGCAGTTGCGCTCAGATCGCGCCGATCTCGGCAAGGCAGGCTTGCGTCAGCGTCATGCGGGCCTCGATGTGGCGCGGCTCGCGGCAATCCATGTTGAGCGCGAACACGGTGTGCGCCTCGCCCTTCTCGGCCCAGCCGACCATCCAGCCGAGCGACGGCTCGCCGCGCTCGGCGCCGAGGAGACCGGACTTGGCGCGGATGATGCTCTCTCCGGCCTTGGTCACCGGCAGGATGTCAGCGACGAGATTCTGGCTGCGTTTGGGAATCGGCAGCACGCGGCGGCGCAGCCGATCGACGAAGTCGATCTGCTCGATTGGATCGATGCGCAAGGCGCCGGTGAGCCAGAACTGGTCGATGCCGCCGCCGATATCGCGATTGCCGTAGTCGAACAGATCGACATATTTCTGCATGCGCTCCTGGCCGATGCGGCGCGCGATCTCCTGATAGACCGGCACGGCGCTGACGAGAATCGCGCTGCGCAGCGTGTGATCCTTGTTCCATGCCTCGATCGGCCGCTTCACGCCGTCCCAGGGAAACACGTCCTTGTCGGGATCGGCAACGACGCCGGTCTCGAGCGCAATCAGCGAGTTCGGAATCTTGAAGGTCGAGGCCGGCAGCTTGCCCTCGCCGGAGCGCTCGCTATCGCTCGCGACGATCAGATAGTCCTCGACCTTGTAGGCAACGAAGGTGCCTGCCGTGCCGAGGTCGGCGAAGCGTTTTGCCAAGCTCTCGCGGATCTCGTTGCGCGGCGGCGCGACATGAGCGAGCGCGCGCTGCGGCATGGTGGCGGCTGCGGCAAGAAGGCCGAGGGTGGAGCGGCGAGTCAGCAAGAGCAGTGTCCGTTGAATGACAAAAGGGACGGCTACAATGCCGCCGATATCTGGTCAAACGATGACAGCGTTTACCGCCCCCGGCCCGACAGCCGCAGCACGAACACCAGCACTTCGGCGACGGCTTTGTAGAGGTCGGGCGGAATCTCCTCGCCGAGCTCGACCTTGGAGAGCGCGCCGGCCAGGATCTCGTTCTCCTCGATCGGGATGTCGTTGGCCTTGGCGATTTCGACGATTTTTGCGCCGATCGTGCCCTTGCCCTTGGCGACGACAACAGGCGCGTTGCTGCCCTTCTCGTAATGCAGCGCGATAGCGAGCTTGGATTGATCGCTCATGTGGCGCGATCCAGGAAATGCCCGGCGCGGGCCGGCGCAGGCTGCGGCGGGGTGCCGTCGCGGACCACGATGTCGCCGGGCTTGAGCTCGGCCCTCGTGAGTGCCTGATTGAGCTCACCGACGCCGGCGCGGAGCTGCTGCGCGGTCGCCGGCCGCTCCGCCCACATTCGCACGAAGGTTTTGTCGCCGTTGAGCGTGATCAGCGCGTGCACGGGTCCGGCCGGCTCGACGTTGAGCGAGAAGCGCGCGCGCCAGGCGCGCTTGGCGGGATCGGCGGACTCGCTGCCGCCGTCGCGCGAGATCTCGAACTGCGCCATCGCCGTGCCCTGCGGGGTTGCAAAGGGAATCTCGAAATTCCACTGCAGCACGGCGGGATCGATGCGATGGCCCGAGGCATCGGCGCGATCAGGGAGCGAAGCGACCTGGAGCAAGGTCTGACGTGCGATCGCGGCATCGGTGTCGTCGAGCAGGCGGTGCACGGTCGCGGCCAGCGGCGTGTCCGGCGAGAGCGATGGCGAAGCGATCGGTTGCGGCGACGGCAGCGCGCCGCGGATCGGCGGCGATGTCGCACGCGCGGCGGCTTCGAAGACGTGGCTATCGGGTACGGCCTTGTTCGAACCGGGGACGTTGCCGGTCATGCGCGGCAGGTTCTGCGTGACCTCCTGCAGGAGGCTGGCGGCAAGGCCGGCGGGTATGGTTCGCGACATCGCGGCCTGCGGAGCGCCGCCAGCGATGTCGGCCAACACGACGGCCGCGAGATTGCCGCTGCGCGACGCCTGAGGAGGTTGGGCGATGTCCGGTTCGGGTGATAACGATGCAGCCTGCGCCGCCTCGCCCGCGGCCTGGGCCGGCGCGGCGGCGGGCTGCGGTGTCACGGTGGCGCTCACAGAAAGCTGCATCGCCGCCTGCGGAGCCGCGGTCTCGAGCGTCGCCAGCGTCTGGCGCAGCACCAGCAGTGCGGCCTTCAGGTCCGGCGTCGAGCCGGACGACTGCGCTGCACCCGCGGCGAGCGAGGCCTCGAGGAATAGTCCGGATTTCTGGAAGGCAGATTCGATGTCGGGTCCGTCGAGCCCGGCATTGAGTGGCGTCTGCTGCGCCAGCACGTCCAGCACCGCCTGCTTCAGTCCCGCCGGCAGATCGCTGCCGGTCACGACGGAGGCCAGATTAGCGAACAGCGGCGCCTGACTGCCCTGCCTGGCCGCGGCCTCGGCCGAGGCCACGGTGACCGCGACCTGCTCCGATGGTGTCAGCGTGTTGCGTGGCGCATTGGCCGAGGGCGCAAGCGGCGGGCTCTCCACCAGCAAGGCCGCACGCGGCGTCAGCGTGACCTGATCGGCCGCCGCCTCGCCTGCTCCGTTGACGACGGCGAGCCGGATCGTGCCGTCGTTCTGCGACACCGCGAGCTGGAGGTTTTGCCCCGGCGACAGCGCCACTTCCGACATGACGTCGAGGGAGAGGTTTGCGATCGCGATCCGCACCAGATTGTCGGCGAGCAAACTGACGACCTTGGCATCGACCACGCTGCCGGCCTGAAGCACAGGATCAGGCGTCGCCGCATCAGCTACAGGGCTGGCAGCACTGACGGGAACGATCGAGCTTATCGGCGTCGGCATCTCAAGGGGGACCCGGGGAATGCTGGCCCCACCCTAAGGCCGCCGTCGTAAACCCGTCGTTAAGGACCTTTGGCCGCGGGCGGCTTCACGGCCGCCAGAACCGCCACGGCGGCCTCGAAATCCCTCTGGCGAGTGGCCCGGCGCGCTGCCGCTTCTTCGTCCACGCCCCATTGGTCGGTGTTCCAGTCCTCGTCGACATGGGCGGCGGCCCAGACCTGGCCGGCATCGCGCACGTCATGGGCCAGCGCCAGCGCCAGCAACGCCGAGCCGGTCAGGGTCGTGACCATGTGGAGCGCAGCGACCGACCAGGCATCCCCGGGCAGCGCGGCGCGGGCGGTCTGGATCGCCTCGTCCGGCTGCTTCACATGCATGATGCCCTCGGACAGGATGAAATGCGCCCCCAGCGTCTCCGCGGCCCAAAACAGCACGGGGTCCCAATGCGCGGCCTCGCGCGCAACCAGCGCCTCGGGATGGCCGGCGCGATAGAACAAGAGATCGGTCTGGAAGTATTTTGCGAGATCGTCGCTGACGAGCTCGACGCGGTCGACGACGCCCTCGACCACGCTGTTGGCGATCCGCGTCAGCGGCATGGTCACGGGATCGATCGTCTCGCCCTGGGCCGCCCATTCGGAGGCGACGGCATCAGCGAGCGCGCGCGAGGGGATCACCACCTGGCGGCCTGAGGGCGTGCGAATCGGCTTGCCGTCGAGCGTGATGGCGAAGCCGCCCTCGGCCTCGGCGAGGCCGGCCTCCTTGTAGAAGCGCTTGCGCTGCGGCGTGCGCGCAGACTGGCGGGCCGCCTCACGCGGATCGAGCGGAGACTGCCCCGCGGCTTCATCGAACAATTCGCGCATCTCGAGTTTCCGGTCTCCGCCGCTGGATGCTAGGCTTTTAAGATAAGACCGGCGGCCGATAAAGCGAGCGGCAGGCATGAGGGAACTTGCGGGCATCGTGGCCCTGTTCACCGGATTTGGGCTCGCCGGCGCGGAGGCCGGCTTTCGCAGTCCGGAATCGCTCGTGCGCAACGTCTATGCCCATTACGGCGACGGCGTGCCGGAGCTGTCGAAAGGCCTGCTGAGGGATGATGCCACCGCCCGGCAATTCTTCGATCCCAGCCTGCGCAAGGCCTGGAGCGCGCCAAGGGTCGAGCCCTATGATTTCCTGGTCCAGAGCCCAAGCTGGAAGCTCGGGCCAGTCGCGATCGCGATCATCCGCAGGCAATACGACAAGACCTATGTCGCGGCGAATTTCGACAATCGCGGCCGCCGCGTGACGCTGAACTTCATCCTGGTCAACGGGCCGGAAGGATGGCTGATTACCGACATCGAGACCCCGCACGACTCCTTGCGGATGTTTCTGGAGCAGTTTCGGAATTGAGGGGATCGGCGGCCCATTTACGACATTACACCGCGGCTAGACCGTATCGCGTTATGTCTCTGGAGGCTGAACCCCGCCGATCAACGCACGTGACGCCTCCACCAAGAACGTTTTGGAGGCGCCGCGATTCATCTCGCCCAAGGCGGTCACGCCGATTTGATGTTCCGCGCGCGCGAAAATCGGGAACCTCTCCCAGAGGTAGCAATTAGCTGTCGTCTCAAACGCAGGGAGCAAGCCATGCCAAATCTAAAGCTTGTTGGTGCAGTCGTGATTGCGGCGTCCGCTCTGTCGAGTCCTGCACTGGCGCAGGCGGTCATCTCCAATCCGGCCGCCTGCGAATCCGAGTTCGCCAGCGCCAACTGCGAGAATATTGGACCCGGTAGTCCCCTCGATCCCCGCGCCCCGGGTTATTATCATCGGCGAACGGCCTATCGCCAGCCGGCCTACGTTGCCGCGGGCGTTGCGGGCGCTGCTATCGGCACAGCAGCGGCCGTCGCGGCCACGCCGTTCAACGTCGTGACAGCGCCTTACCGCGGCTGGCACAATTCCTACGCGGCGTACGGCCAACCCGTTATGTACGGCGGCGGCATGTACGGCGGCGGTATTTACGGTGAAAACGGTTGGTATGGCGACTGGAACACCTATGCCGCGCGCAACGGTATCGTCTGCAGGCCCGGCACCTGGGTCAAGCTTGATGACGGCCGCCAGTATCCCTGCCAATAGGTCAATAGCTCTGAAGCAAAACGGCTCGGGCGGCCCCAAGCGGTCGCCCGATTCATGCCGGACTTTGGCGTTCGCCTTGCGCCGGCAAACACCCGGTCTCGCCATTTTGCCAGCCAATCGCCAAGGCAGCCCTGCTGCTCGCAAGCAACGATTTACTCGCAAGCTCGCGGTGCCCGACACTTATCTCTTTGCGTACTCCGTGAAAACGTAGTCTCGGTTCTGCACCACGGTGTGGCACGCGAACCCGCACTTCGCGTCATGTTCCTGCGGCGGAGTGCTCGCCTCAGTGGAGGGGCTAAATGTATCGGACGCCGCGTCATAGTCGAACGCGCCCCATCCCCATCCGCCGCTGTCCGCGAACCTCTTGCTATCCTTCATCATGAAATCAACATCGTGCTGAGTGCCCGGGACCGTTGGTTGACCGGGGTAAGCCTCTTGCTTTTTGGGGATCCAATGGATTTTCGCCATCTTGGCGCCGTCTGGGAAAGGCTTGCCCTTTCCAGGCACGCCGTCCCTGTAGGCATCGATCATCGCCGGATTCCCCACGATCACGGCGATCGCGCCTGCGTTCTCGCTGATCGCGATTACAGGCCAGTCTTCGTATCCTCTGAACTCAGAGAACGCGAGCCCGTTTGGTACTTGCACCGTGTACTTGTCCTGCGCGGAAATCGCGGCACCAACCGCGAAAACCACGATCGACGCCGAAATGCTAAGACTCATCAGCGTGAATTTTCTCATTGTCGCATCTCCTTCGTTGGCTTGGCGGACGATGACGATCGATGACTGCTTTCTTATCTTAGGGTCAAAATGCGAAGAACTCGGCGTGAACAAATCTAGCCTGCTATCCCGACCTCGACTAGGCGCGCGGACACTTCGCAGAAGGGATCAGCAACTGAAGTCAACCGCGATGGTTCTGATCCGACAAACCAACAAGAAGCGGCCCTCACAATCTTGTAATATGCCGAAAGTGCATAGTGTTGATCATTGTCTCCCGCCCTCATTGCTTGCCACTCGGCAATCCAAAAAGGGAGAAACAGGCAATGAAGTCGGGAAAAGCAATCTTGCACAGCTTCCTGGCAGGCGTCGCCGCCATTGCGGTGATGAACGTGCCCGCATCCGCCCAACAACAGAAGCGACCGAACGTCGTCATGCTGATGACGGACGATACTGGCTGGAACGATTTCGGCGCCTACAGCGGAGGCGGCAAAGCGCTCGGCCATCCAACACCAAATATCGATCGGATCGCCAAGGAGGGTGCGACGTTTACGAACTGGTACGGTCAAGCAAGCTGCACAGCAGGCCGCTCCTCATTCATAACGGGGCGTATTCCCATCCGTTCGGCGCTATCAATCGTGGTCGCTCCGGGTGACGAAAATGCTCTGAAGAAGGAGACGCCGACAATCGCGGAGTATTTCCGGAAAAGCGGCTATACTACTTATTTTTCCGGCAAGTGGCATCTCGGTGACAAGCCCGAGTCCTACCCGATCGAACATGGCTTCGACGAGATGAAGGCGTTTGCGGCATATTACCCCGGCGTCTACACCTATGCCGACACCTCCAAATGGTTTCATCCGTGGTTTCCCTCCTACAACCCAGAGATCGCAAAAGCATATTTTGAGATCGTGAACATGTACGAGTGGGAGGGGGTCGCAGGACAACCGGCGAAGAGAGGCGAGTACATAACGTACGACCGCCTTGCCGACTTCGACGTTCGGCAGGCCGATTACGCAATCGACTACATCAAGAAGCACGCCAAGGATGCCAAGCCGTTCTTCATGGATGTCAATTTCATGAAGATGCACAACCCGACAAATGCTGCAGCCAAATTCGCCGGGAAGTCCCGGCTGGGCGATTACTCGGACTCATTGCTCGAACTCGATGACGACATCGGTCGCATCATGGAGACAATTCGCGCGGAGGCGCCAGATTCGATCGTCATTGTGACAGCCGACAACGGGGCATGGCAGGATGCCTATCCCGATGCGGGAACGACCCCCTTCAGAGGCGAAAAAGGCACGGCGTTTGAGGCTGGTTGGCGCGTACCAGGCTTGATGTGGTGGCCTCAACACATTCCGGCTGGCTCGAACTACGATGAGATGATGTCGCACATCGATTGCTGGGCGACGCTCGCCAGGATGGTTGGCCTGACCCCGCCGCCCCACGGCGCATGGGTCGATAACAATGGCAAGCCAATCTACTTCGATAGCATCGACAACAGCGAATACATCCTCGGTAACGCAAAGCATTCGGCGCGGAGGTCGTGGATCTACATCGATGGCGAAAACTTCATGGGAGCGCGCGCAGATGTTGCCGGTGATCCAACCAATCCCGACCTAAGCATCGCGTGGAAATATCTATGGACGGCCAAGGACACTTGGCTTGGCCCGGAGCAGAACCTGGGCTCGATCGGCGCGATTTACAATCTGACCATGGACCCGTTCGAGAAATACGACATGGTCTTCAACGGAGCGATGTCGGCACGTATGCCAACACAGTCACCGGGCAAGTACGCAGGTCAGGACAACGGCTGGGTCTTGGCACTTATCAGCCCGGTCGTGATGGATTTCAACAAGTCTATCGTTGAATTTCCCAGCATCAAGCGCGTGCCCGGCGGGGCTTCCAATGATTGGCGGCCCGACTTGCAGCACCCGGAAAATCCGGTGCCGCTGCTTGATATGAAGCACCTACCGAATATCAAGGGAAGCGGCGGCTAGAGCGTGATCCGGGCCCGAAGGGCCGCGCTGGCGCAAAGTGTGAAGCGGTTTTCCCTCGTGACAAACGCCGAACGCGCTTGCGCGGAGGTCATGCCCAAACAACAACCTAAGGCGCGATGACGATTCATCCCGATCGCATCGCGCTTTGGTCGCCACAGCTTCTCTTTTCACACAAGGTCTCGGAGGCG
>JAEYRD010000108.1 GCA_023435725.1 Pseudomonadota bacterium
GAGACGTTCACCGTGATCTTCTTGGAGAGATCACCGCCGGCGATGGCGGTCGCGACATCGGCGATATTGCGGACCTGCGCGGTGAGGTTCGACGCCATGAAGTTGACGTTGTCGGTGAGGTCCTTCCAGGTTCCGGCGACGCCGGGCACCTGCGCCTGGCCGCCGAGCTTGCCTTCGGTGCCGACTTCGCGCGCCACGCGGGTCACTTCGGAGGCGAAGGAGTTGAGCTGATCCACCATGGTGTTGATGGTGTCCTTCAGCTCCAGGATCTCGCCGCGCACGTCCACCGTGATCTTGCGGGACAGGTCGCCGCGCGCCACAGCGGTCGTCACGTTGGCGATGTTGCGGACCTGTGCGGTCAGGTTGCCGCACATCGCGTTGACGGAGTCGGTGAGGTCCTTCCAGGTTCCGGCGACACCGGGCACGATCGCCTGACCGCCGAGCTTGCCGTCGGTGCCGACCTCGCGCGCCACGCGCGTCACTTCGGAGGCGAAGGAGCGCAGCTGGTCGACCATCGTGTTGATGGCTTCCTTGAGCTGAAGGATCTCGCCGCGGACGTCGACGGTGATCTTCTTGGAAAGGTCGCCGTTGGCGACCGCGATCGTTACCTCGGCGAGGTTGCGAACCTGGTTGGTCAGGTTGTTCGCCATCGAGTTGACGCTCTCGGTCAGGTCCTTCCAGACGCCGGTCACTTCCGGCACCTGAGCCTGGCCGCCGAGCTTGCCTTCGGTGCCGACCTCGCGCGCGACGCGCGTCACCTCGGACGTGAACACGCCGAGTTGCTTGATCATGGTGTTGACGATGTTCGCCGACTGCAGGAACTCGCCGCGCAAGGGGCGGCCGTCGACGTCGAGTTTGACGGTCTGGAGCAGGTCGCCCTGCGCCACGGCGGCGACCGCGCGCGTCACCTCGCGCGTCGGCCACAACAGGTCGTCGATCAGTGTGTTGACGGAGCCTTCCATATCGGCCCAGGAGCCGGAGGCGAGGCCGAATTTCACGCGCTGGCGGGTCTTGCCCTCGCGCCCCACCACTTGGCCGACCAGTTCGAGCTGCTGCGCCATGCGCTGGTTGGCAGCGATGATTTCATTGAAAGTGTCGGCGATCTTGCCGTCGATGCCGAGATAGTCGCCGCTCATCCGCACCGAGAAATCGCCGCTGCGCATCGCTTGCAAGGCGAGCAGCAATTCCGCCCGGGAATCCGGCTCCGAGGTACCATTGATTTTTGGCTTTGGCCCGCGACGACCGGAGCGTGACGCTGTTCCGGGATCGAGGTCGCTCATAATAAATCCCCCGCAAGCGCCGGCCGAAGCCAAAGGCAAGACGCGACTGGTCAAAATGGAGCGTCAGCCAAATTCGAAATCAAGCGCCAACGTTGCGGCGCAAGGAATTAGAACTTGTCATGCTCAGCCCGGCCAAAATAACCGCTGAAATTGCCAATGGTTCCATCCGGTTTCGCGAAATTCTCGGTGCCGGAAGGGCGCTTGGCGTTCCCATTTCGAAACCCATGGCCGTCGGCACAGGAACGATCTCGGGCGATAAGGATGCCACCGGCGATGCGAGGCGGGACAAGAGAGCAATCGCACCATGCGGCCGTCGGACCGGCAGCATCATCCGGAGGACAAGCAAGTCTGCTACTTGTCCGCCATGGCGCACTCCGCATCCTTCGCCTGCGAGTGAAGCGTCGGCAGTAGTTCGCGGGCAAATGCTGCGAGCGCGGCATTGTCGGGCGTTTTTAGATAGTGCTCGAGCAGGTCGATGACGGATTCGAATTCGGGAATCTGTGCGGCGTAGAAACTCTTGACGTAGGTTGGGCCGTCTGAATTTTCGGGCTCGACGAGGCTCGCGTTGGCTGATGTCGTCTTGCCGACGCGCGCCTCTGCACCAATCGCCTCCTGAATCCGCTTCAGTTCCTTGTCGCGCTTGGCAGCCTCTTCTGCGCGCAAGGCGGCAAGGTTTTTCACCTCCGCATTGCCCTTCAGGTCGGTGCTTTCCAGGAGGCTCTGCTGGAAGCGGCTGAATGTATAGAGGCCGCTGATGACGTCGGTTGCGGTCGGCGCATGGTCGCCCGACGTTCGCTCGCCCGTACTATCGGCCGGCGCTGCGGTGCAGATGAACGCCAGGACCATCGCGACAAGAACTCGCATCGATATCCAATGACGTATCGGATACGAAGTTCCCGAACGTTACGATCCGGTAAGGGCGCTTGCGGCGTAGGGGTTCCGTCCCCACGTCCTCGGTATGAAGCAGTCTGATATCTTCAGGGATAACGCCGACAACTGCCTGCAGCTTGCCGAGCGTGCGGAGGGGCAACCCGCCTACAATCGCTATTCGCGCATGGCGGATGCCTGGACGGCATTGGCGAACGAGCAGGACTGGCTCGATGGCGAAATCCCGCCCGTCACGGTCCGCATCCGCCAAACGCGGGATGCATAGGCGTTCATTTTCGTGAATCTGCGTGTGAGACTGCGCACGGAACGTAGGCGACCAATCAGTGATCATGTGGCAATAGTCGATCGCGTTGATTTTTGGGATTCCAGAAGGAGGTTTTGCGATGGCTCCACGTCTGGCTCTTCTCTCACTCATTCTCGCCTTTGGCGTTTCGGTCGCGTTCGCGACCGTGACGACGGTGCGGCAGCTGCATCAGGAAAATGCAGCGGCGGCAATCCACGCAACGCGTAGCTAGCGCTACGTGTCCTCCCGCGGGCTGGAACATTCATTGCGCTGGCGCGTATCCGCTTCGAGACAACAGCAGAGGCGAGAGTACATCATGGCGCATTCCGACCACGGCATCGTCAAGGACAAGCGGGCGGAGGATCAGCCGCGCGACAAGCAGCGCGCACAGACCGTCCACAAGGCCGCCCCGAAGGGCTCGCCGTCACGTGAGGCGACGCGCGATCCCAGGCTGAACGACAAAACCAAAACGCCGGGCTCCGGCGTGATGCCGGATGATTCCGGTAACGCGCCGACGGGCTAACTGCGCGAGGAACGAATCCCCGCGCGAAGAGTCGATGAATTGCTTCCGGTCGTCATGCCCCCGGTGCGCCGGAAGTAATCTCCAAGGACGACCCCGGCACCCACCGTGCCGGGGTCGTTTTGCTTTGTGAGGCGTTTGAATCAGTCTTCCTTGCCGCCTTCGGGGTCGCTCTGAGTGTGTCCCTCAGGGCCGCGGCCGAATACGCCGAAATTGCTCGATTTCACGCCTGCCGCGGCATCGACGCCCAAGGCGGCCAGTCCGAACTTGAGCAGTTCGCGGACCGCCGCCGCCCGTGTCGGCATGCGATGTTTGAATCGGAAATCATCAACGGCGGCCAACTCTTCCGGCGAGAGCATGACCTGAAGGCGCTCGGCGCGAAGGTCGTTCATGGTCGATCACGCAAATTGAGCAAGTTGAGTAGTTTACTCAATGGACGAACTTGGCGAGAGTTCCACAAGAGTCGATAAAATCATCAATTGAGTATAAATACTCAATAAAATCAATAAGTTATATTGAAACGACTCTCGTGATGGCGCATTCTCTTGGAAAGGGAGAGAGGCCATGACCGAGGAAGTCAGGTTACCCCGCAAGCTTTCCGAAGAGCCAGAAGCGCCCAAGCCGGTGCGCCCGAGCCACCAGAAGGTCATCGATCAAGTCGAGCGCTGGGCCAACAGCCCGGGCTTGCAGCCACCGAGGACGGAAGATGCGAAGACGATCTGAGCCCCACACATTCGAACAACGTCTCGACGCGCAGAGGCTGCGGCTTGAGCATGAGATGGCGGGCCTGCCGCAGGGCATTGAGCGTGACGCCGTCGCAACGCGCATCGAGCAGTTGCAGGTTGCCGCCGACATGTACGATTTCCTCTCGCCACGCACGAACGGTGCTACCGCGCGTCAGGCCTGAGTCCGACTTGCGTAGCGCGAGCCGTCAGGAACGATCGCTTCTGCATCCGGTTGGTCCACACATTGGCTGAGTGGAGAATTGAGATGTTGAATCAAGGCGAGCTGGATCGCAGCGAGATTGGCCGGTTGATCGGCAGCGACAAGGTCGAGGGCACATCGGTCTACGGCGTCGATCGCAACAGGATCGGTTCGATCGAACGCGTGATGATCGACAAGGTGAGCGGCAAGGTGTCTTACGCCGTGCTCGGCTTCGGCGGATTTCTGGGCCTCGGCAACGACCACTATCCGTTGCCCTGGCAATCGCTGAAATACGACACTGAACTCGGCGGCTATGTCACCGGCATCACCGCCAAGGCGCTGGAAGGCGCGCCGAAATACGACGAGAGGAGCGATTGGAACTGGGGTGATGACGCTGCGATGCGCGGCATCAACGCTTACTACGGCGTTCCCTTCGCATAGACGCCTCATACAGAGAGGAAGGTCAGATGAGTAAGGAGCGGCCAACCGACGATCCCCGGCATCAGAATGACTGGGGATCGCACGCCCAGACCGATAAGCCGTGGAAGGGCAATCCGGAGAAGGAGCAGCGGTCGGACGATGACAAGCTCGATCTGGAGAAGTGGCATAATACGAAGACGCATTAATGAACGCGCGCCGACGCGGGGACGGGATGGGATGTTCTGGGGTAACCGCGACAAGCGATGCGCTCGCGCGGGGGTCCCTGCTTTCGCCAGGACGACACCGGAGATGTCGGCGCGAACCTAACTATTAACGGTCAGCGAAGCGCCTGCCACAACCGCCTCCCTCCGCCCGGCGGGCCCCGCATGCCTTTCTGCGTGAGGGTGTACTCGTAGCGCTTGGGCGACTCGGAATAGGGGACACGGCGCAGGATGCCGAAGCGGACCAGCTTCTTCGGCCGCTCCGATCGCCGACCACGGCAATGGTGCGCGGCGAGAGCGAGCAGGGTTTTCCTCCAGCATATCCCGTCTCATCATGGTTCTCCGGCATCATTAAGTTTGAAAAGGGAACTGACTTGAATGATCAGCAATATTTGTAAGGTGAGCTGGCGCTCAGCCCTGTAATTTGACAGTTCTATTTTAGAACTATAGCCTCCGGTCAATCATCAGCCGTCGCGCGTAGAGCTGCGCGGCCAGTCGAAGGAGGCGATCTTGTCCAAGCGAAACGCGACAGCAGCCATCATCGGAGCCGGCGACTTCATCGGCTCCGAGATCGCCAAGAAATTCGCCGCCGAAGGGTTTTCGATCTTTGCCGGCCGCCGCAACGGCGACAAGCTCGCGCCGCTGGTGAAGTACGTCGAGGCGGCCGGCGGCGAGATCCAAGCGCGCTCGCTCGATGCGCGGAAGGAGGACGAAGTCATCTCCTTCCTCAATGACGCCGACAAGCACGCGCCGCTTGAAGTCTGCATCTTCAACGTTGGTGCCAACGTCAATTTCCCGATCCTCGACACCACCGAGCGCGTGTTTCGCAAGGTCTGGGAGATGGCCTGCTATTCCGGCTTCCTCGCGGGCCGTGAAGCAGCGCGGCTGATGCTGCCTCGCGGGGGCGGCAACATCTTCTTCACCGGTGCGACCGCAAGCTTGCGTGGCGGCAGTGGCTTTGCCGCCTTCGCCAGCGCCAAGTTCGGCCTGCGCGCGGTGGCGCAGGCGATGGCGCGCGAGCTGGGACCGAAGAACATCCACGTCGCCCATCTCATCATCGATTCGGGCGTCGACACCGAATGGGTGCGGCAACGACGGCTCGAGGCGCTCGGGCCGAACGCGCTGGACAATCCCGACCTGCTGATGCCGCCGTCATCGGTCGCGGATGCCTATTGGCAGCTCTATCAGCAGCCGAAGAGCGCCTGGACTTTCGAGATGGAGATCAGGCCATTCGGAGAGAAATGGTGACCGCGGCGCAAAAGTCCGGCTAGACTGATTCAAGCATCAAGCAAAACTCCGGGAGGCCCCTACGTGAAGACCGCTATCACCGAACTGTTCGGCATCGAGCACCCCATCATCCAGGGCGGCATGCATTTTGTCGGCTTTGCCGAGCTGGCGGCCGCCGTCTCCAATGCCGGCGGGCTCGGCATCATCACCGGTCTCACACAGAAGACACCGGAATTGCTCGCGAAGGAAATCGCGCGCTGCCGCGACATGACCGACAAGCCGTTCGGTGTGAACCTCACCTTCCTGCCGACCTTTTCGGCGCCGCCTTATCCGGAATACATCGCGGCCATCGTCGAAGGTGGTATCAAGGCGGTGGAGACCGCGGGCCGCAGCCCGGAACAATACATGCCCGCGCTGAAGGCTGCCGGCATCAAGGTCATCCACAAGTGCACCTCAGTTCGCCATTCGCTGAAGGCCGAGCGCATCGGCTGCGATGCGGTGAGCGTCGACGGCTTTGAGTGTGGTGGTCACCCCGGCGAGGACGACATCCCCAACATGATCCTGCTGCCGCGCGCGGCGGAGGAATTGAAGATCCCGTTCGTCGCCTCCGGCGGCATGGCCGACGGACGCAGCCTCGTCGCGGCGCTGTCACTGGGCGCGGCCGGCATGAACATGGGCACGCGCTTCATCGCCACCAAGGAAGCACCGGTGCATCAGAACGTGAAGAATGCGCTGGTCGCGGCGACCGAGCTCGACACCCGCCTGATCATGCGCGCTTTGCGCAACACCGAGCGCGTGCTGAAGAACGCCAATGTCGAGCGCCTGCTCGAGATCGAACGCGAGAAGGGCGCCAAGCTCACCATCGACGACATCCACGATCAGGTCGCGGGCGTCTATCACAAGATCATGCTGGACGGGCAGATGGATGCAGGCGCTTGGAGCTGCGGCATGGTCGCAGGCCTCATCCACGACATCCCCTCCTGCAAGGAACTCATTGATCGCATCATGGGCCAGGCGGAAATCATCATCCGTAGCCGCCTGATGGGGTTCCTGGACGGGACAGGGGCGGCGCGAAAGGTCGCCTGACATCGTCAAACTTCTTAACCACGGCGGCAATTGGCCGCTGGAATTGCGCGCGACGCCTCCTAAATAGGGGTAAATCACTCCTTTCAAAATCAATTTCAGGAGGCGTCCGTGGTCCTGAAAAGCGTTCCTTTTGCAGTTGCCGTTGCGCTCGTGCTCGCATGGGGCGGCGCTGCGCGCGCTGACGACTACAAGCCTGACGAATATCTCGGTCTCGATCTGTCCAAGGCCGTGCTGTCGCCGAAGCGGCTCGGGCCGGAAACACAGTTCGCGCCGGTCGCGTTGGAAGCGAAGGGCGGCAACGAGGCGCACGTCCGCGCCGAACCCATCGACGTGCCGAAGAAGGTCGCGGCCGCACGCGTGCACGTGTCCGAGCCGAAGGTCGCGCATGTGCAAAAGGCCCAGCCACGCGGGGCGGCGCGCACGAAGCTCGCGCATCGCCGCGGTAATCCGATGGACGCGCAGGCGATGGACACCCGTATCCAGACCTGGCCATGCCGCACCGGCGGCATCTGCGACTGGAAGCGCTAGCTCACAGGCGTCATCCACGCGTCGCAAAACCGTAGGCGCGGAGTCAAGAAACCGTAAGGGCAGGAGTCAAGGAGCGCAGGCACCTTTCGTCGTGATTCGACGAAGGTTTCCTGAATGGTATCGCTCCGCGCCTCGCGCGTATGGACCCGGCGGCAATTCCTGGTCCGCTCGGCTTCCGGTCTCGCCGTTGCCTCGCTCGGCACACTTGCAAAACCGCATCTCAGCCGCGCCTCGGATCGACCGCAGATCGTGGGCGGCATCCAGTCCGGCGATGTCTCGGATGGCTCCGCCGTGATCTGGGCGCGCGCCGATCGGCCGGCGCGCATGCAGGTGGAATGCTCGAGCGTCGAAAGCTTCAAGACCATCATGACGTCAGCGTCGTGCGATGCGTTGCCCGATGCTGATTTTACCTCGAAGTTGCTGCTGAACGATCTGCCCCCCGGGCAGGACATCTTCTATCGCGTGCGCTTCGACGACATCGCGACCGGCCTTGCCGGCGAAGGTCGCGTCGGTCATTTCCGCACCGCGCCGGCCGCGGGCGGGTCGATCTCGTTCCTCTGGTCCGGCGACACCGCAGGGCAGGGCTGGGGGATCGATATCTCGCGCGGCGGCTATCGCAGCTATCGTACCATGCTCGACAACCGCCCGGACTTCTTTATCCATTCCGGTGACCACATTTATGCCGACTGCACGATCTCTTCGGAACAGAAGCTGCCGAATGGCGAGATCTGGCGCAATCTGGTGACCGAGGAAAAAGCCGAGGTCGCGCACACGCTGGCGCAATTCCGCGGCAACTACAAATACAACCATCTCGACGACAACTTCCGCGCCTTCCACGCCGAGGTGCCGATGTTTGCGCAATGGGACGACCACGAGGTGACCAACGACTGGTCCCCTGCCGGCAGCTACGACGAGGCTGGCTTTGAGGATGACGGCACGCCGCGCCTCGTCGCGCGCGCCCGTCGCGCCTTCTTCGACTTCATGCCGATCCGTGACATCGGTGCGCGGCAGGGCCGGGTTTATCGCAAGATCGCCTACGGTCCGCTGCTCGACGTCTTCATGATCGACATGCGCAGCTATCGCGACGAGACCTGGAACAAGGGCGGAGATCACCGTGGCTGGATTCTTGGCGCCGAGCAGCTCGCCTGGCTGAAGCGCGAGCTCGCCGCCTCGCGCGCAACCTGGAAGGTGATCGCCGCCGACCTGCCGATTGGCCTGGTCAGCCTGGATGCGGTTGCGCTTGGCAATGGCCCGCCCGACCGGCGCGAGCACGAGATCGCCGACCTTCTCAGCTCCATCAAGCGGGCCGGAATCCGGAACATCGTCTGGCTCACCGCCGACATGCACTACACCGCTGCGCATCACTACGATCCGAGCAAGGCCCAGTTCCAGGATTTCGAGCCGTTCTGGGAATTCGTCTCCGGCCCCCTGCAGGCCGGCACCTGGGGCCCGGGCGAGCTCGATAACACCTTCGGCCCCGTTGCGATGTACCAGAATGGTTGCAGCGAAGCGCAGGGTGAGAATCTGGCGCCGTGCTTCGGCCTGCAGTTCTTCGGCCGCGTCGACATCGATGGCGCGACCGGGGTGATGAAAGTGACCTTGAAGGACGTCGAGAACCGGGACCTCTGGTCGGTCGACATCGTGCCGCAGCCGCTGGCTCGTCCGGCTGTGGTGGCGCAGCATTGGTGAAGGACGGGTAACTTTGAGCCTCCGGTCGTCATGCCCGAGCTTGTCCCGGGCATTCGCGCTCTTCGTGCCGCGCGGCAAGGCGTGGGTGCCGGGACAAGCCCGGGGCCATGACGGTGGGGAGGCATCGCGTACCCCGCTAACCCGATCTTGATTGGCCGCGCCACGCCTCCCGCGCTATACTGGCTTTTCCCGCCGCTTCCTTTCCATCACCGAAGAGTCTGATCACGTGGCCGGGCCGCGCGCATTCGGCGGGCTGAACTACGTCAGGAGCCTGTTCATGGACAATCTGAAGACACAGGGCATCAGCATGCCCAAGCTCGGCCTCGGCACCTTCCGCATGCAGGGCGATGCCTGTCGCGCGGCGGTCGAGACCGCGCTGTCGATCGGCTATCGCCACATCGACACCGCCGAGATGTACGCCAATGAAGAATCCATCGGCGCCGCGCTCGCTGCGGCCCGACTCCCGCGCGGCGAGTTGCACGTCACGACAAAAGTTTGGCACGAGAACCTTGCCCCGGACGCGATCCGGCGCGCCTTGGGTGCCAGCCTGAACAAGCTCAGGCTCGACCATGTCGACCTCTATCTCGTGCACTGGCCGTCGCAGGCCGCGAACTGGGGCGCGGTGTTCGAGACCCTGATGAAGCTGAAGGAGGAGGGGCGCACGCGGGCGATTGGCGTTGCCAACTTCACCACGGCGCTGCTCAAGATCGCGGTCGAGGACATCAAGGCGCCGATTGCCTGCAACCAGATCGAATATCACGCGATGCTCGATCAATCGAAGGTGCTGGCCTATCTCAACGCCAAGTCAATCCCGCTCGTCGCATATTGTCCGCTCGCGCAGGGACGCATTGCCTCGGATCCGGTGCTGACAGAAATAGGCACCAAGCACAATGCGACCGCCGCGCAAGTCGCGCTGAAATGGCTGCTCGACCAGGATGGCGTCGCGGCGATCCCGAAGGCCTCGCGCCGCGAGAGCCAGCAGGCGAATCTCGACGCGCTGAAGATCACGCTCGACGATGCCGACCGCAAGAGGATCGCGGCGCTGCCGAAGGACAGCCGCTGCGTGAATCCGGGTTTCGCGCCAGCGTGGGACTAAAGCATGATCCGGAAAAGTGTGCAGCGGTCTTCCGAAAAGATCATGCTCAAACAATGAGCTAAAGCGCGACGACGATTCATCGTAATCTCATCGCGCTTTAGGCTCGCCGAACGCTTCCCAGACGCAAAGAAATGGCCCCGCGAGGGGCCATTTCCCTGTTGCGTTGCGCGTTAGTCCCAGTGGCGATGGCTGCGTTTGATTACGACGGTCCTGTCGTGATTGTGCCAGCCGCGATGCCAGCCATGGTCGCGATGCTCGCGGAATTCGGCGCGGGCTTCGTACGGGCCGTGATGATGACCGCGCTTGATCACCACCGTTTCCGCACTTGCCAGCGTCGGCGCCGCGACCGCGAGCGCACCGAGAGCGGCAACCACATAGCCAAGCTTCTTCATGATGTCCTCCTCCAATCGAATGCAAATTTAAACAGCGCATTCGCGTGAACGTTCCGGAGGAACGGCGGGAGAATTCTGAACGGCTGTTAATCGCAGCGTTGCTGTGCGGGCGTCGGCGCGCCAGTGGCGACATACTTGCCGTCCCTGATCGTGTATTCGCCACGTTCGCCCCGATTGTAGATTGCGCGCAGGCTGCCGTCCTTCGCGAGAAGCAGCCCGAACTCACGGGTCTGATGCAGCGAGGGGAAGTACACCATCACGTTGAGCAGGCCTTCGGCGTTGACCGTGGCGGACACCACCTCGTTCTCGTCCTTGGCCTCGCCGAAATTGCGCCGGTACATCACCCGGCCGTCCTTTCGGATTTCGTAAGTCAAGAGCGCACCCTTGTCGCGGTCAGGCCGAGCTGCGCAATCGACCGCCCACGAGCCGAGCAGGCCCCATTGCTCGACCGTCGCCGCGAGCGACTCGGCACCGGCCGTGGACGTCAATGCAACCCACAGCGGCGCAGCCGTGATCCAGCGGCTCAAACGATACGTCATGTCCTGGAAAGCCCCACCTGGAAGAATTTCAAACTGTAGCATCCCGCTTGCGCTCGTCCACGACAGCCGCCGATCGCGCGCGAATTTGATCCGCGTCAATGAGGCCGTACGTTTCGGGGGTAGGATGGCGCTCCCGAAGGCGAACGTGGATAGACCGATGCTGAATCAAGTCATGGATTTCGCGGGCGAGGTGCTGCCGGGGAGCTGTGCCGTACCGCCTTATTCCGAGACCGCGTTTCTGGCCGAACTGGGCGAACGCTTGCGGTCCTCGCGGATGCATTGCGCGCTGTCGCGCCGGGAGCTGGCCCGCCGCTCCGGGATCTCCGAGCGTTACATCGCGCAGATCGAGGCCGGCAAGGGCAACGTCTCGATCGTTCTTCTGTTGCGGCTGGCCTCCGCGATCCACGGCAGCCAGCCACAGGCGGCCTGATAACCCCGAGGGGACCGCCATGGGGCAGCTCGTACTCGCGGCCAAGGTCACCCATGTCCCTTCGTTGATGCTGTCGGAGAGGTCCGACAGCCCGCTGCGTGCGGCGCGCGAACCGGCGGTGACCTCTTTGCGCGAGCTCGGGCGGCGAGCAAGAGAGCGTGGCGTCACCAGCTTCGTGGTGTTTGACACCCACTGGCTCTCCAATTTCGGCTACCACATCAACGCCAATGCGCAGCATCGCGGTGCGTTCACCAGCCACGAGGCGCCGCAGATGATCCAGGATCTGCGCTACGACTTGCCCGGCGACACCCGGCTTGCCGAGGCAATCGCGGGCACGGCGGCCGATGCGGGGCTCAACGTTATCGCCCACCAAGTAGCGAGCCTCGGGCTTGAGTACGGCACCATCGTGCCGATGCACTACATGAATCCGGTCGGCTTCGCGAAGGTGGTCTCGGTCGCCTCGCCGCTGTTCACGTCATTCGAGGAGAGCCGGATCCTCGGCGAAGCGACCCGCCGGGCCATTGATGAATCCGATGAGCGGGTCGCGATCCTCGCCAGCGGCTCGCTCTCGCATCGGCTCTTGCCCAACAAAAAGCTGGGTCCGGCGGCATGGACGTCCATCGCCAGCGAGTTCAACCGTCAGGTCGATCTGCGCGTGCTTGAGCTCTGGCAGAACCGCCGCTACCGCGAATTCCTCGACATGCTCCCGGACTATGCGACCAAGTGCAACGGCGAAGGCGGCATGGCCGACACGATCATGCTGTTCGCCGCGCTCGGCTGGCATGACTACCGCGGAGCGGCCGAGCAGCTCTGCGACTATTTTCCGTCGTCAGGCAGCGGCCAGGTCAACGTGGAGTTTCACGTCGACGCCTAAAGCATCGGCGTCAGGCCCGTTTCTCCACATTGGCGCTGCGGGCCGGAACGCCAAATTCCTTGCGGCAGACTTCGGCCAGCACGGCGACGCCCTCGCGGATCTGCTGATGCGAGGGGCTCGCAAAGCACAACCGCAGCCGCGAGCTGGAATGGCTCTTGTTGGTCGACCATTCCGGTCCTGGATTGATCGAGACGCCGGCGGCCAGCGCCGCCTGATACAGCTTCAGCGTATCGACCTGATCGGGCAGCTTCACCCACAGGAAGATGCCGCCCTTCGGCTCCTCGAACTCGGCCGCCGTCCCGAACTGCTCGTTCAGGGCTTCCATCAGCGTATCGAGCTTGGTCCGAAGCGCCTTCGTCAGCGCCGGCACGTGGTTTGCGAAATGCGGTTTGCAGTAGGCGGCCAGCACCATCTGCTCCAGCGCGCCGGAGCCGGCATCCGTCTTCAGCGACAGCATCCGTGACATCACGTCCCAGGGCGCGACGATGAAGCCGACGCGCAACGCCGGCGCGATCGACTTCGAGAACGAGCCGATATAGATCACACCGCCGTTCGGGCTCATCGCGTAAATCGCCGGCGGCCGCTGTCCCGACCAGACGAGGTCGGCATAGCAATCGTCCTCGAAAATCGGCACGCCGTATTCCGCCGACAGTCGCAACAGCTCGGCTCGCCGGCTCTCCGGCATGATGCTGCCGGTCGGGTTCTGCACCGTCGGGATGGTGTAGATGTATTTCGGCCGGATGCCGCGGCTCTTCAGGTCGGCCAGCGTCGCGGCGAGCACGTCCATGCGCATGCCGTCCTTGTCGAGGGGAATGCCTGCTACGTTGACCCCGAGCCGTGCCAGCCGGGTCAACGAGCCCTGATAGCTTTCCTGCTCGAAAATCACGGTATCGCCGCGCGTGAGCAGCGCGCTGTTGACGAGGTCGAGCGCCTGGAGCGAGCCGGAGACGATCAGGAGGTCGTCGACAGTGCAGTTGATGCCGGCATCGCGCTTGAGCTTGGTGACGAGGAATTCGCGCAACGGCAAATAGCCCTGTGGGCCGTGTGCGAGCCCATAGGTCGCCAGCGACCGGCCTTCGCTTTGCAGGGCTGAATTGGTTGCCTCGATGAGGTCTTCGAGCGGCACCTGCTCGGCGTCGTTGTTGCCGCCAACGAAACTGTATTTGGCGAGGCCCGTCCAGCGCGCAGTCGGGGTCGGCAGCCCTGCCGGAAACAAGGGCGCGAAATCGAAGCTGGACGTCATGGGGGCGTTCCTCGTTTCTGTTCTTGTTGAGCAGCCGGCATTGCGCCGGCCAGCCTTATTTCTTGCCGGCCGTCCGGGTCGGACGTCCTTGGCTGATGAAAGCGTAATGCGCATTGGCGACGCCGCCAACCATCAGGGCTTCGACCACGGGTTCGGCGATCTCGCCCGTTGCGGCCCAGTCGACGATGAAATTGGCCCCGGTCCCGCCGCGTACGTCGTCGGTCGGAATGAAGATCGAGACGGTGGCGAGCGGCCTCACGGCGACCGGAGCTTTCAGATAGCTCTCGACCTGCTTGCCTGCGGTGTCGAAATAGGCGATGCGTTTGACCACCAGCGGCTGGGTCTCGGAGGCGTTGTGCACGCTCAGCGTCACCGAGAAGTCGACCCGCAGTTTGCCCTGGCTCATGGCAACGCTGGAATAGGCGGGCACGTAGAACCCACCGGAGACGGCGAGTTCCTCCTTTGGCATCGCGGTGAGCGAATCGGCATAGCTTTGTTCGATATTGACCTTGGATTGAGCGGCTGCGGGCACGGCGTGGGCGAAGGGGCATAGCAGCATTGCAGCGAAAAGCCCTTCTCGCATGTGACGAATTGCTCGCTTGCCGCGCCGCAACCCGTCTCTAGGGTGCGGCAAAACGGACCAATTTGGCATGCACGAGCTTATTCGCGACATTTCTCTCTGTATCCTGTTTGCCTGGATGCTGGGCCTACTGGCCCATTTCTCACGGCAACCGCTGATCCTGGCCTACCTTATCGCCGGCTTCTGCATAGGTCCATTCGGCGCCGGCTGGGTCAAGTCGCAGGAATCGATCAGCGTCATCTCCGAGCTCGGCCTGATCTTCATGCTGTTCATGATCGGGCTGGAGATCGATCTGAAGAAGATCGTGCGGGCGGGAAAGGTGATCCTGTTCGCGGCGGGCGGCCAGCTCCTTGGCGGCTGCCTGCTCGGGGGCCTGTTCTTCGTCGGCATCGGCCTGTCGCTCGGCAATGGCCATTTCGATGCACTCTATCTCTGTGTCGCCTGCGCGCTGTCGAGCACCGTCATCATCGTCAAGGTGCTCTACGAGAAACGCGAGCTCGACACGCTGCCCGGCCGCATCACCCTCGGCGTGCTGGTGCTCCAGGACATCTTCGCCATCCTGTTCCTGGCGGTGCAGCCGAGCCTCGACAATTTGCAGGTCAGCGTGATCCTGCTCTCGATCGGCCGCGTCGCGGTGCTGGTCGCCGCTGCGCTGCTGGTCAGCCGCTATGTGCTGCCGCGCCTGTTCCATCAGATCGCCCGGCGCCCCGAGTTGATCCTGCTCGGCGCGCTGGCCTGGTGCTTTCTGGTTGCTGAAACCGCGGAGCGGCTGTCGCTGTCGCGCGAGATGGGGGCCCTGATCGCCGGTGTCTCGCTCTCGACATTTCCCTACGCGCTCGACGTCACCGCCAAGGTCACGACGCTCCGCGACTTCTTCATCACGCTGTTCTTCGTCGCGCTCGGCATGACCATTCCCGTGCCCGGCCTCTCCGTGATCGGGCTAGCCTTGATGATCGCGGCCTTCACGGTGGTGAGCCGCCTCGTCACCACCTTCACTCCGCTCTATCTGATGAAGCAGGGCCTGCGGGCCAGCCTGTTGCCGGCCCTCAACCTCGCGCAGATCTCCGAGTTCTCGCTGGTCGTGATCCAGACCGGCGTTGCCGACCATCACATCGCGCCAGAGACCGCGAACGCGGCCTCCTTCGCCTTCGTGGTGCTCGCGGTGCTTTCGACCTTCGTGATGACCCGCAGCGACGAGATCACCCGCTGGGCGATCGGCCCCCTGAAGAGGATCGGCCTGCGCGACCTCGACCATGGCAACGGACATGCCGAGGAGGAGCACGAGGGCGGCCATGGCGAGGCCCGCCGCATCGTCATCCTCGGCTTTTTCCGTGCGGCGAGCGCCCTGCTGGCCGAGATCGAACGGCAGGCACCGGTGCTGCTGGAGCAAATCACCGTGGTCGACTTCAACCCCAATGTGTACAAGACGCTGCTTTCGCGCGGCCTGCACGTGATTTATGGCGACATCAGCAATGTCGATACGCTGCTCCACGCCGGCATTGGCAAGTCCGAGATGATCATCCTCAGCGTGCCGGATTCGCTGCTCAAGGGCGCGACCAACGAGAAGCTGGTCCGCCACGTCCGTGCGCTCAATCCGACCGCCCTGATCGTGGCCACGGCCGACCTCCTGGCCGACGTCGGCGAACTCTACGAGGCCGGCGCCAGCTACGTCACCGTGACCCGGCTCAGCGACGCCCATGAGCTGTTCACGGTGATCGAGGCGGCCCAGGCCGGCCTTCTGGCCGACAAGCGCTCCGAGCTCGATCTGCGCCTCGGTGAGCGGCGCGAAGTGCTGCCCTGACGGCGCCCGGCCGCCTTCTTGCCGAGCCCGTCCGCACCTATATCCCTGGTATGCCCGGTGCAAGCCCGCCTCCCTTAACAGGCCTGCCGTGCGGCATAAGTGGTTGCGCTGGGGAGACTAGCGCCCCGGCCCAAGTCCGGCTAAGCCTCCGGCTCATAACCGATAGAGATTGGGAAATGCCCGATAGCATTCAGGAAGTCTTGCAGGCCTTTGCCCGGGGTGAGCTCGTGGTCGTCACCGACGACGAGGACCGCGAGGGGGAGGGCGATCTGATCGTCGCCGCCTCGCTCTGCACCGCCGAGAAAATGGCGTTCATCATCCGTCACACCTCCGGCATCGTCTGCGCGCCTGTGACGACCGAGGACGCGCGCCGCCTGCGGCTCGATCCGATGGTCGCACACAACGATTCCGCGCACACCACCGCGTTCACGGTCTCGATCGACTACAAACCCGATGGCGGCACCGGCATCTCCGCGGAGGAGCGCGCCTCGTGCTGCCGCGCGCTGTCCAACCCCAATGTCGGCGCCAACGACTTCGCCCGGCCCGGTCACATCTTCCCGCTGATCGCCAAGGATGGCGGCGTGCTGCTGCGCTCCGGCCATACCGAGGCCGCCGTCGACCTCTGCAAGCTCTCGGGCCTGCCGCCGGTCGGTGTCATCAGCGAGTTGATGAACGACGACGGTAGCGTGATGAAGGGCGAGCAGGTCGCCCGCTTCGCCGCCCGGCACAAGCTGAAGCACGTCACCATCGCCGACATGATCGCTTACCGCCAGGCGCGCGAGAAGCTGATCGAGCGGGTCTCGACCTTCACGACCGAAAGCCCGATCGGCCCCTTGCAGGGCTATGCCTACCGCTCGCCGTTCGATTCCATTGCCCACGTCGCCTTCGTCTATAACGGCGTCGGCGACGGCAAGAATGTGCTGACGCGCTTCCACAAGCCCAACATCGTCAAGGACACTTTTACCGGCCACAAGCGCATGGCGATCGTGCTCGAGCACTTCAAGAAGTCCGGCCGCGGTGTGCTGGTTTATCTGCGTGATGGTGCGGCCGGCGTTCCCGTGTCGCCGCTGCCGGATGAGACCGCGACGGAGGCAGACCGCAACCGCCAGTGGCGCGAGGTCGGCGTTGGCGCGCAGATCCTGCGCGATCTCGGCGTCACCTCGATCCGGCATCTCACCTCGTCGGTGCACGACTACAAGGGCCTGTCGGGCTTCGGCATCGAGATCGTCGCCAACGAGCAGCTCGAAAGCTAGCGCTGTCATCCCCGGGTGCGCGACACCCGTCTCGGGGATTCACGCAGACCAGGACATCTGCAACGCAATTGCACTTGTTGCCCCGGCGTTTTAATTTGTCGGGCAAATTTTTAGACGGAACCAGACGCGAAAGGACGTTTTATGAGCGTGCGCCCTCAGGCCAAGGACAAGCCGGCTGCGGCTTCTTTCCAGTGGGACGATCCGTTCCTGCTCGACGAGCAGCTCACCGAAGACGAACGCATGGTGCGCGACACTGCACGGGCCTATGCCCAGGACAAGCTGCTGCCGCGCGTCTCCAAGGCCTATCTCGAAGAGAAGACCGATCGCGAGATCTTCAACGAGATGGGTGAACTCGGCCTGATCGGCATCACGCTGCCCGAGGAATATGGCTGCGCCAATGCGAGCTACGTCGCCTATGGCCTCGTCGCGCGCGAGATCGAGCGCGTCGATTCCGGCTACCGCTCGATGAACTCGGTGCAGTCCTCGCTGGTGATGTATCCGATCTACGCCTATGGCGACGAGAACCAGCGCAAGAAATACCTGCCGAAGCTCGCGAGCGGCGAGTGGGTCGGCTGCTTCGGCCTGACCGAGCCCGACGCCGGCTCCGATCCGGCCGGCATGAAGACCCGCGCCGAGAAGGTCTCTGATGGCTATCGTCTGACCGGCAGCAAGATGTGGATCTCGAACGCGCCGATCGCGGACGTGTTCGTGGTCTGGGCCAAGTCGGCCGAGCACGACAACCAGATCCGCGGCTTCGTGCTGGAGAAGGGCATGAAGGGCCTGTCCGCACCGAAGATCGGCGGCAAGCTGTCGCTTCGCGCCTCCATCACCGGCGAGGTCGTGATGGACGGTGTCGTGGTTCCTGAAGACGCCCTGCTGCCCAACGTCTCGGGCCTCAAGGGACCGTTCGGCTGCCTCAACCGCGCCCGCTACGGCATCTCCTGGGGCGCCCTTGGCGCGGCCGAAGACTGCATGCACCGTGCCCGCCAGTACACACTCGACCGCAAGCAGTTCGGCAAGCCGCTCGCGGCGACCCAGCTCGTGCAGAAGAAGCTCGCGGACATGGAGACCGAGATCGCGCTGGGCCTGCAGGGCTCATTGCGCGTCGGCCGCCTGATGGATGAGGGCAAGTTCGCCCCCGAGATGATCTCGCTCGTCAAGCGCAACAATTGCGGCAAGGCGCTCGACATCGCCCGCACCGCGCGCGACATGCACGGCGGCAACGGCATCTCGATCGAATACCATGTGATGCGCCACGTCCATAACCTTGAGACGGTCAACACCTACGAGGGTACCCACGACGTCCACGCGCTGATCCTGGGCCGCGCGATCACGGGCATTCAGGCGTTTTTCTGATCAAGCGCCTGTCGACGTGAAGCACCGTCGGCTCTCCAATTGCGTCATGGCCGGGCTTGTCCCGGCCATCCACGTCTTGGCCCGTAACTGGAACGTGGATGCCTGGCACAAGGCCGGGCATGACGAAACCAGGAAGGTATGAGCAAGCCATGTCCGACAACGACGACGTCCCGTTCAACCGCAACTTTCCGCTGAAGCCCGGCGTCGTCGAGGAAGTGCGCCCCGGCGTGCGGCGTGTGCTCTGTAACAATCCGAGCCCGTTCACTTTCACCGGCACGGTCAGCTACATCGTCGGCAAGGGCAACGTCGCGATCATAGATCCCGGCCCGGACGACGAAGCGCATGCGGCAGCGCTGCTCGATGCGGTGCGCGGCGAGACGGTGAGCCATATCTTCGTTACCCACACCCACCGCGACCATTCGCCGAATACCGCGCGGATCAAGCAGGCGACCGGCGCGCCGGTCTATGGCGAAGGCGCGCACCGCGCCTCGCGGCCGCGCTTCGAAAGCGAGAAGCACAATCCGGAATCCGGCGCCGATCGCGACTTTGCACCCGATGTCAGGATCGCCGATGGCGACAAGGTCGAAGGGGACGGCTGGCGTCTCGAGGCCGTGGCGACGCCCGGCCACACCGCCAACCATCTCGCATTCGCCTGGCCGGAGCGAAGGTTCAACTTCGTCGGCGATCACGTGATGGGCTGGTCGACCTCGATCGTGGCACCGCCCGACGGCTCGATGATCGACTACATGGAGTCACTGGATCGCCTCGCCGCGCGCGAGGAGGACCTGTATTTCTCCGGCCACGGCCCCGAGATACCGGACGGCCAGCGCTTCGTGCGCTTCCTGATCCGCCATCGCAAGGCGCGCGAAGCCTCGATCCTGCATCGTCTGGCCAAGGGCGAGGCCGACATCCCGACCATGGTGCGTGCGATCTATATCGGCATCGACCCGCGCCTGACCACGGCCGCCGGCTATTCCGTGCTGGCGCATCTGGAGGATCTGGTCGCCCGTGGCGTGGTAGCGACGGAGGGCGATCCCGTGATCACCGGGACGTACCGGATGGCGAACGCCTAACCTCTCGTCATTCCGGGGCACCGCGAAGCGGCGAGCTATGATGCGCAATTGCGCATCAGAGAATCCATTCATCTACGATCGCTGCGGCCCGATGGATTCCGGGCTCGCGCCGTCGTGCGCCACGGAATGACAGGGGGTTATTTCTTCACCGTCTTTGCGGGCGCCTTCGGCGGCGTTACCGGCGTTTTTTTCACCGGCTTCAGCGCGTCGGCATCGGCGGCGGTGTTGAGATCGTCGATGAACTTGGTGACGCGCGCGGCGTTGCTGCCGAGGTCGCTCTCGAAATAGCGCGAGGCGGAGCGGATATCGACGCGGGAATCGTCGCCGTCGGGGACGACTCTTATCGATACGTCCTCGCGGAAGCCCATGATCGGCGTTCGCGCCACCGCCTCGATGCGGCCGATGCGGCGCGGCGGCTGCGGCGCGCGCTCGTCGATCACCAGCCATTTGCGCTTGTTGACGAGCTGGAGCGCGATCGCATAGGCGCGCTCTGCGGGGATCTCGAGCTCGGTCGGCTCGATCTCGGGGTAGAATTGACGCTGCTGCTCGGCCGAATAGAGGCCGGCATAAACAGCGCTGTTGGTACCGTCGCCGGTGCGCAGACGCGCCAGCGCGTCGAAGCGCGGAGGGTCGATCGGGTCGGTGGTGATGTCGTGGATCGCCGGTAGCTTGCGGTATTGCAGGGCGAGATAGGCGGGGTAGGCGAGGATCGCTCCGTTGATCAGGAACGCGAGCAGGATGCGCCCCATCCCGCGCGAGCCGTTCTGCCAGATCGCGGCAAAGCCGGCGAGCCCGAACAGGATCGAGAGCCCGGCGATCGCGAAGCCGCCAAAGAGGGTCGCAAGCGCCGGCTTCATCTCGAGGAAGCCGAAGCGGATGATGATGATCGATACCAGCACCGCCACCACCGCGAACACAGCCAGATTGCGCGCCCAGCTCGCGAGGCTGGACACGGGCTCCGACTGATAGGGAGCAGAAAACCTGCGGGCCATCGGGTGAGCTCTGCCGGGATATTGGGGCGGTGCCGGCCGATTTGGCGCGACGATGGGTCGTTGAGACCACGCCCCGGCGGCAAATTCAAGGGAGTCCGGACTGTTACTATCCGTCATTCCGGGCGCCCGAAGGGCGAACCCGGAATTTCGATACTCCGGGTCTGGTCCTTGCGGACCATCCCGGAATGACAGTGTGTGCTTGGCCCGCTATACCGCTGCGCTCGGGAAGCGGTAATCCTTGAACTGGTCGCGCAGCGCCGTCTTCAGGATCTTTCCGGTCGCCGTATGCGGGATGCCGTCGACGAAAGCGACGTCGTCGGGCATCCACCATTTGGCAATCTTGCCGTCCATGTACTTCAGGATGTCCTCGCGGCTCGCCTGCTGGCCCTGCTTGAGCTGCACGATCAAAAGCGGCCGCTCGTCCCATTTGGGGTGGAACACGCCAATCACGGCGGCTTCTGCCACGGCAGGATGGCCGACCGCGAGGTTTTCGAGGTCGATCGAGGAGATCCACTCGCCGCCGGACTTGATCACGTCCTTGGAGCGGTCCGTGATCCGCATGTAGCCGTCCTCGTCGATGGTCGAGACGTCGCCGGTGTCGAAGAAGCCGTCCTCGTCGAGGATGTTGGTATCGACACGGTAATAGGCCTTGGCGACGGCGGGGCCGGAGACCTTGAGGCGGCCGAAGGTCTTGCCGTCCCAGGGCAGCTCTTTGCCGGCATCGTCGGTGATCTTCATCTGCACGGCGAAGGGCGGATAGCCCTGCATCTGCAGCACATCGAGCCGCGCATCGCCGGTCGCATTCTGGAACGGCGGCTTCAGCGCCGCGACGCTGCCGATCGGGCTCATCTCGGTCATGCCCCAGGCGTGGCGCACGTTCGAGCCCATGGCGAGGAAGGCCTGGATCATCGAGCGCGGCATCGCCGAGCCGCCGCAGATCACCATTTTCAGGTCCGGCAGTTTCAGGTTATTGGCGGCCATGTGCTGGAGCAGCATCAGCCACACCGTGGGCACGCCCGCGGTGTGGGTCACCTTCTCGGTCGAGAGCAGCTCGTAGACCGAGGCGCCGTCGAGCTTGGCGCCGGGCATGACCAGCTTGGTGCCCTGCGATGGCGCTGAGAAGGCGATGCCCCAGCTATTGGCATGAAACAGCGGAACCACCGGCAGCATCGTCTCGGACGCGCTGGTGCCGAGCGCGTCGACATTGTTCGCCATCAGCGCGTGCAGCACGTTGGAGCGATGCGAGTACAATACGCCCTTCGGATCGCCCGTGGTGCCGGAGGTGTAGCACATCGCGGCTGCCGTGTTCTCGTCAAAGTCCTTCCACTTGAATTTGCCGTCGGCTTCCGCGATCCAGTCCTCGTAGGCGACCACATTCTTCAGCGTGGTCTGCGGCATGTGCGCCTTGTCGGTGAGTACGACGTAGCGTTCCACGCTTTCCAGCTTGTCGGCGATCTTTTCCAGCACCGGAACGAAGGTGATGTCGGTCATCACGATGCGGTCCTGCGCATGGTTGATGATCCAGGCGATCTGCTCGGGGAAAAGGCGGGGATTGACGGTATGGCAGATGGCGCCGATCCCCATGATGCCGTACCAGACTTCGAGATGGCGCCAGGTGTTCCAGGCGATTGTGGCGACGCGGTCGCCGAACTTGATGCCGTCGCGCTCCAGCATCTGCGAGACCTTGAGCGCGCGCTTGTGGACTTCGGCGTAAGTGGTGCGATGGATCGGTCCCTCGACCGACCGCGTGACAACCTCCTGCTTGCCATGAATCTTCGCGGCGTGTTCGATGATCCGGTGGCAGAGCAGGGGCCAGTCTTGCATCAAACCAAGCATTCAGACGTTCCTCCGAGAAGCCGCTGGGCGCGTTGTCGCTCTCAGCGCAGGGCCAAAGAATTGTCATGAGTTTTAGCCTGCCGGACTTTCGCCGCAAATGGTCTTATCGCGGCAATATGTCCGTCGGTGCCGCAATGGTTACCGTTGCGCTCGGGCTGTCGCTCGTGCTCGCCGGGAGGGCGGAGGCGAGAAAATATGCTCCGCCGCTGGATATTTTCGGTATTGGTACACCACGGCCGCGCGCGACGGTTCATTCGGCCAACGCCCCCTTACCCAAGACCGGCCTACCGAAGATCCCCTTACCGAAACCACGCCCCGAGGAAGCCCCCAAAGCATCTGACGAGCCCGCACCGGAGGCCGACGACAAGCCTTCGCCGGACAAGCCTGGCGCCGAGAAGCCGGCCGCGGCTGCAACGCCGCCCGAGAAACAAGCCTCGGCCTGCCGGCTCGCGCTGACCGACGACATCGCGATCGCGCCCTCGATCCCGGATATACGCGGCCCCGGTGGCTGCGGCGGCGAGGATCTGGTGCGGCTCGAAGCCGTCGTGTTGCCGGACAAGCGCAAGGTGGCCGTCAAGCCGGCGGCGATCCTTCGCTGCACCATGGCGTCCGCCATCGCCGACTGGGTGCGCAAGGACATGGTGCCGCTGGCCGCGCGCCTCGGCTCGAGCATCAGCGATCTCGACAATTTCGATTCCTTCGAGTGCCGCGGCCGCAACCGCATTGTCGGCGCCATGCTGTCCGAGCACGGCAAGGCCAACGCCCTCGACGTTCGCGCCATCAAGCTCGCCAACGGGCAGTCGATCGGCCTGACTGACCGCACCATGTCCCGCGACGTGCGCGAGCGGGTGTTGCATTCGGTCTGCTCGCGCTTTTCCACAGTGCTCGGTCCCGGCTCGGACTGGTATCACGAGGACCACATCCATCTCGACCTGGCACAGCGGCGCAACGACTACCGGATCTGCCAGTGGAACGTCTGGGATCCCCTGCCGCAAGTGGCCCCGCTTCTGCCCGTGGAACGGCCCGAGGAGGCGCCGCCGCGCGAGGTCGCGGCCAAGCCTGAAGCAAAGGATGGAGCCGATGACGAGGCCGCGGAGAAATCTTCTGCGCCTGCCGACAAGGCGGCGGCCGAGGGCACCAAGGCCAAGCCACGCAAGCCGGCAACAAAAAAGCGCCGGTGAAACCGGCGCTTTTCCAAAGCCTCAGGCCGATCCCTTAGTAAGAACTGCCGGAACCGCCACCCTGGAGTGCGAGGCGCGAGTTGTAGGGCGAATCGCCATGCTTCGGCTCGAGCACGACGACGATGGTGCCGACCTTGACGCGGTTATAGAGGTCGATTGCGTCCTCGTTGGTCAGGCGGATACAGCCCGACGAGATCGAGGCCCCGATATATTCCGGCTGGTTGGTACCGTGGATGCGGAACAGCGTGTCCTTGCCGCCGGAGTAGAGATACATCGCGCGGGAGCCCATCGGATTGTCCGGACCGGGCGCGACATAGGTCGGCACGCCCAGGCGCGAAATCTCGCCCGGGGTCGGATGCCAGGCCGGCCACTCGGTCATGCTGCCGACCTTGGCGATACCGGACCATGCCATGGCTTCTTCGCCGACGGTGATGCCGTAGCGGATCGCCTTGCCGCCATCCAGCACGTAGTAAAGGTAATGGTTGTCGGAATCGACCACGATCGAGCCCGGCGACTCCTTGCGGTGGTACTCGACGATGGCGCGGCGGAACGGCTCCGCGACCGGGGTGTTCTCGTACCGCACCTTGGCAAGGAGTTCTTTGTCCTTCGACTTGAAGGCCTTGGTGTCGGTCGCCTCAAAATGTGTGGCCTGCATGCAGCCCGACAGCATCAGGCCAGCGGCCAAAATACCCAGCGTAACTTTCAGCGACGACATGATTTGGTTCCAATCGACAACAACAACAAGCTTTCGCGGAGCTTGAGCCAAGCCCAACCACGATTCCGTTGGGGGTATTATCGTTGAAATCTGCCACAATTCCAGCGTTTCGGACCCTTTCCCGCGCTGCGAGACCCAAGCTGTGGCTTTTTTGCCGCAAATTTTGCGGCCTTGGGCCGGTTTTTGGGCAAAGAATGGCGAACTGTCGATTTCATGCCACGGGTGGCTGCAGCCCCGCCTCAAATGCAAACGCTCCGCTAATGAGCTTGTCATCGTGAACTTGTCAGAATCGCGCTAAGGGCTGTCACTCAGTCGCAGGCGCCCTCCTGGAGTTATGCATGTTTTCTGTGTTCCTTCCCTCCGAGGGCTCCCTCAAGAAGGCGGTCATCGACGATCTCGGCGCCCTGCCGGAGAACGCGGTCTGGATCGACCTGGTCAACCCGACCTCGGCCGAGGACAAGGCGGTGGAACGGCTGGCGGGCATCGCCATCCCGACCCGGGAAGACATGCAGGAGATCGAGATCTCCAGCCGCCTCTATATCGAGAACAGCGCGCGCTACATGACCGCGACGCTGATGTGCCACTCCGATACCGACATGCCCCGGACCACGGCGGTGACCTTCATCCTCGGCGACCACCGCCTGGTAACGGTGCGCTACGACCTGCCGAAGCCGTTCGCCCTGGTCGAGGCCAAGCTGGCCCGTTCCTGTACGCCGTCCATAACCGGCGAGATGGTGCTGATGGAGCTGCTGGACGCCGTGATTGACCGCTGCGCCGACATTCTGGAGCGCGCCGGCGCCGAGCTCGACCAGGTCTCGCACGACATCTTCGAGCCCGAGAGCGAGCGCCATGGCCATGCCAAGCAGTATTCGCAGATCCTGATCTCGATCGGTCGCAAGGGCGACTTGACCTCGAAGGTTCGCGAGAGCCTGGTGTCGATCGGCCGCGTCGTCACGTTCCTCTCCGCGGTAGTGGAGGGCGTGAAATGGTCGAAGGACATGCGCGAGCAGCTCAAGACCATGCAGCGCGATGTCGCCTCGCTGACCGACCACGCCTCCTATCTCTCCAACAAGATCACCTTCGTGCTCGACGCCATGCTCGGCGTCGTCAATCTCGAGCAGAACAACATCATCAAGCTGTTTTCGGTCATGGCTGTTGTCCTGATGCCGCCGACGCTGATCGCCTCGATCTACGGCATGAACTTCAAGCTGATGCCGGAGCTCGAATGGGTCCACGGCTATCCGATGGCGCTGGTCATGATGCTGATCGCCGCCATCGTCCCGTACTGGATATTCAAGTGGAAGAAGTGGCTGTGATACCTACCGAGACCTTACGCCGGTTGCAGAGACACGGTGGTTGGTGTCGCAGAATAGAGCGGGATTGAGGCCGCGCGGTGATGAGGGCGCTTCGCCCCAATTGCTCCAGTAAAATTTGAGCGGTGGGCTGAACGTTTGCGCGAAACTTGTCTGCGATAAGCAGCGGGTTAGCCGCGAGGAACAGCCATGGTTGAAAAACACATAACGTCGCTCCGCAACGTCATCGATCTGGCGAACTATCGTCAGGTCCTGGCGAGCGGCAAGGCGGCGTCGATGTCGGCACGCCTATGCCGGCACTGTGGTGCTCCGCTGCTCGACGGCGAGAACGACGACGATTGCTCGACCGCAATCAACGTGGACGCTCCACGGCTGCGGGAACGGTCGCGTCGGATTCGAGTCGATTGAGGAGCGGAAGGAAGGGCGGGCGATCCAGGTCTTGCGGCGGCGTCGTCTGGATCGCCTTGCTTCCGTCTCACACGACAATTCACTTATCGCATCACGATCTGTGCCGTTGAGACGATGGTCTCGGTGATGACGCCGTCGCGGCTGAATGAAGCCAGGTGGCCTTCGACATCACGCAGCATCGCCTCGACATTGCCGGCCAATGCATCCGGCGAGGACGACGAGTAGGTGAGTGTGCGCCGCGCCAGGTCCTGCACGCTGACCAGATGGCTGGTCTCGACCGTGACGAGATCCGTGGGCTGAAACGAGGTGCCGCGAAAGAACGCGGGAAGGTCACGATGGGTCCGCGTGCCCTTGCCGGCCTCCTCCCACAGCTTGGCGGGCGACCAGCGGCGGCGCGTTTCGTTGTAACCATCGAGCCATGGGTTGCGGCCGTCGGTGGCGGAGAACGAGGCGCAGATCGCGATCGCGCCGTCGCGTGCGACCAGCCGGTCGAACAACGTAATCGTCAGGTCGCGATCCATCCAGTGCAGGGCACGCCCGATCGTCACAACGTCGAAGGTGCCGATGTCGAGGGGAAGCGCCTCGGCTTTGCCCTCGATCAGCGTGAGCGCATGGCCTGCAGATTCAGCCGCGCGGCGCGCGGCCTCGAGCATTGCGGGTTCAGGGTCGACGCCGACGATGCGGCCGACATAGCCGGCGAAGCCCAGCGCCAGCAGTCCGGGTCCGGTGCCGAGGTCGATCAAGGCGCTTCGTTTGGAGAGCCCGAGCTTTTGCGCGACGCTGCGGAAAAATTCTGGCGGATAAGGCGGCCGCAAGTGCTCGTAGAGTGACGCTGTGCTCGCGAACCGGCCCATCCTTCGCCTTACGTCTTCTGCCTACACGTGCTGGCCGCCGTTGATGTGGATCTCCGCGCCGTTGACGTAGGACGAGGTGTCCGTGCAGAGCACGTAGATGATTTTTGCCACTTCGTCGGGCGTGCCGAGGCGGTGCATCGGGATCTGCTGGTCGACGATCTTCTCGGTGCCCGGCGACAGGATCGAGGTGTCGATCTCGCCCGGCGCGATCGCGTTGACGCGCACGCCGACGCGGCCGAAGTCGGAGGCCATCTCGCGTGTCAGCGCGGCGAGCGCGGCTTTCGAGGTGGCGTAAGCGGCGCCCGCGAAGGGATGCACGCGCGAGCCCGCGATCGAGGTGACGTTCACGACCGAACCCTTGGCCGCTTTCAACTCCTCGATCAGCCCGCGCGCCATCATGATCGGCGCGAAGAAGTTGACGTGGAAGACCTGCGTCCAGGTGTCGAGGTCGGTGTCGACCGAGCCGAGCCGTGTGCCGCCCGCGCCCTTCGGCGAGATCGCGGCGTTATTGACCAGCGCATGCAGCGTGCCGCCTTCGAGCCGGCGGCGGATCTCGGTGATCGCGCGCGCAGTGTCCGCGGGGTCGCCGAGGTCGACCTGGATATGGTCCTCAGGGCCTGCGTCCCACGGGCAGTCCTCCGGGAATGGATGCCGCGAGCAGGTGATGACACGCCAGCCCGCCGAGGAGAAGCGGATCACCGTGGCGTGGCCGATGCCGCGGCTGGCTCCCGTCAGGAGGAGCGTGCGACGCGGCACGTTGGACGAATGCGACATGGACATCTTTCAGGTCGGCCCAAGGTTCAAGAATGGCTCAAGGGTACATCCGCGTCTTGGACCACGGCTGGCCGGCCGCGTCACGACGAAATTCGATGCGGTCGTGCAGGCGGAATGGGCGGTCGTGCCAGAACTCGATGCGCACAGGCGCAATGCGCCAGCCGCTCCAGCCCGGCGGCCGCGGCACCTCGCCGATGACGTATCTGGCCGCGACCTTGGCGATCGCCTGCTCGAAGGCGAAGCGGCTTTCCAGCGCCTCGGACTGCTTGCTCGCCCAGGCGCCGATCTGCGCCTGCTTGGGGCGGGTCGCGAAATAGGCGTCGGCCTCGGCGTCGGTCACCGGCGTCACGTTGCCGCGGATGCGGACCTGACGGCGCAGCGACTTCCAGTGAAAGAGTAACGCCGCCTTAGGATTTGCGGCGAGTTCGCGGCCCTTCTGGCTGGCGATGTGGCTGTAGAAGACGAAACCCTCGGTATCGAAGCCCTTCATCAGCACCATGCGCACATCCGGCAGGCCGTCCGGATCAACGGTTGCGAGCGCCATGGCGTTCGGATCGTTCGGCTCGCTCTTGATGGCTTCGTTCAGCCAGGCGTCGAACAACGCAAATGGCTCGTCGGCGGCGGTGAAATCACCGGATGTTAAGGGTGTCTGGTGTTTCATCGAGGTCGTGTCGCTCATGTCTGGAGTCCGAGTTGCGTCCCGCGGCCCAAAACGAGTTGTTGTCCGCTACCGCCCTATATAGGGCATGGGGACGCGTTGGCCTATCGGCGATCCGCCCGTCCGGCTTTGTCATGACGATGATTCTGATCGGGTTAGGCACCGGCGGCTGCAGCGTTTCCCGCAACGATGCCAGTGCCTATGCCAAGGCCGATGACAGCGATCTGACCGGCTCGGTCGCGCGGCGGGCGAAGGACGCCCCACCGACCGAGACCGATCTCGCCTTCGCCCGCAACGCCGCCTCCGACGTCCTGAGCAAGGGCGACAAGGATTCCAGCCAGCACTGGGAGAACCCGGAAACCGGGGCGCGCGGCTCGGTCACGCCGATCGCGCAATCCTACGCCGCCGAGGACGGTCGCAAGTGCCGCGATTTCCTGGCGAGCTACGTCAACGGCAGCACCGAAAGCTGGCTCCAGGGCGCCGGTTGCCAAAGCAGTCGTGGCCGTTGGGAGATTCATACGCTAAAGCCCTGGCGGAGTTAGGAATCAGGCCGGCCGACTAGTTGCAAAAATACCACTCGCCCCCCACATGAGACGCGGATGGGGCGGGGAGCCCTTTAAACATTACCGATTTCCCAAGAGGAGACGTGACGGATGCGCGACCCCTATGAGGTCTTGGGGGTGCCGCGGAGCGCCAGCGCTGCCGCGATCAAGAGCGCCTATCGCAAGCTTGCCAAGAAGCATCATCCCGACAGCAACAAGGATGATCCCAAGGCCGCCGAGCGCTTCTCCGAGATCAATTCGGCCAACGAGATTATCGGCGACGAGGACAAGCGCAAGCAGTTCGACCGCGGTGAGATCGACGCAGATGGCAAGCCGCGCTTCCAGGGCTTTCCGGGTGGCGGCGGGCCGCGCGGGCGCGCAGGTCCCGGTGGATTCGAGAGCTATTCGTTCCGCAGCGGGGGCGCAGGCCCCGGCCAGGGCGCCGGCGCGTTCGAGGACATCCTCAACAGCATGTTCGGCGGCGGGGTGCGCGGCGCGCGGCCCGGGGCCGGCGGCGGTGCCCATTTCGAATTCGATACCGGCGGGATCGGGCTCGATCTCGACGTCAATGTCGCCATGTCCGTTTCCCTGGAGGAGTCGGTCAAGGGTGGCGAGAAGCGGGTCCGGCTGCCGAATGGCAAGGAGCTCAACGTCAAGATCCCGGCCGGCGTTACCGAGGGCCAGCAGATTCGGCTGCGCGGGCAGGGCGAGAGCGCCCAGGGGCATCCGCCCGGCGATCTCCTGATCACCATCAGCATCGCGCCGCACCCGTTCTTCAAGATCGAGGGCGCCGACCTGCGGATCGACCTGCCGGTCACGCTCTATGAGGCAGTGCTCGGCGGCAAGGTCCGCGTGCCCACCCTCGGCAATGCCGTGGAACTGTCGGTCCCGAAAAATACCTCCAGTGGCCGGACCTTCCGCCTCAAGGGCAAAGGCCTGCCGAAAGCTGGCGGAACCGGTGATCTCTTCGTCACCATCAGGATCATGCTACCGGACGGGAACGACGCTGAGCTTGAGGCGTTGATGGAAAAGTGGCGGGACCAACACCCCTACAATCCACGTAGCGGGCTTGATTAGGGCGAGATCGCAATTCGAAGGGGTTCTCCGAAGGCCGAAGATCTGGAGCATTCTCCCAGCGGGTGATGCTCATTATACGCCTGAGGCGCAATGGCGCCTCTTGGCTCACGTGCTCGACGTGTCGGCTGTCCGGCGGGGCAGCCGATAATAAGGTGCGGCCTCGAGAGGGGGACCAGCGCGGTACCAAAAACCCCAATCGAGGCCGCCCGCGTCGATCGGCGGATCGAACGCTGCTCATTTTCTCGTGAGCATCCGGTGCGATAATGAGACGCATGCATGTCTTGATTCCAAATTTTCAATGTCGGAATCGAGGCGCCGCGCTCGCGTGGTTGTCTAGCCGCCATTTTTCTCGGCCTGGTCGTAGACAGCCTGTGCGACCTTGGTCAGCCGGTCACGGTCGTTGCCACCGGTGACGACATAGCCGACGCCGCGATCGGCCCAGAACAGCGATCCGTCCCTGTCCGCCTTGGCATAGCGCATCTGGGTCGCGCCGCTCTCGGTCTTCGCAGTGTAGATGGTGAAACGCTCGCCCGATGGCCCCTCATACATCAGGAACGACGCCGGGCCGCTCGGTCCCGGCAGCAGCCGGCCGCCGACAAGCTTGAGCCCGCTCGCCTCCAGGTTCGGCGCGAAGACGGTCCAGCCGCAGCGCTTGGTCAGCCAGGCCTGGAGATGGTCGCGCTCATTGCCGGGCACCTCGACGGGATGGCGGACCTCGACGACATAGAGGCGGTGAGCGTCGAGTGCATCCTCCGTGAAGCTCTGGAAGGTCGATGGGACGGCCTTCGCGCCATGCGCGACCCAGCCGGTCGCGCCGCCGGCGACGAAGGCAACCAACACAGCCGCCGCGGCGCCATAGAGCCATTGCCGGGGGCGGCGCTCCAGCCGTTCGAGCTCCAGCCGGGCCGGCACCGGCTCCTGGGCGACGGCGTCGTAGCGGGCATGCAGCATCTCGGCCATGGCGCGCCAGGACTGCACGCGCCCGGCATCGTCAGGATGGGCGGCAAGCCACGCCTCGACATCGGCGCGGCGCTCGGCCGGCAGCTCGCCGTCGACATAGGCGTGCAGTTCGTCCTCGGTCACTGAAATCCTGTGGTCGTTCATATCGATCGTCTCTGGCTCTGCGGCCCAAAATATCTTACGCGGTTCAACTGCGCTGTTTCCCTCTGCATGCAGGGGACGCGCCATGCGCGATGCATCGATCCTGCCATCATTTCACCCGCCTGAGCGCGGGTCGCGCGCCCTCCAGCGATGCTTTAACGTGGGCTCGAGCGCGCGCCAGACGGGACATTACGGTGCCGATCGGCACACCCTGGATGTCGGCGACCTCGCGGTAGCTCATGCCTTCCAGCATCACCAGCAGCAGCACCGATCGCTGCTCCTCGACCAGCGTCGCCAGTGCCTTCTCGATGTCACGCCCTTCGGCTTCCGTCCCGCTGGCATCCGGGTTGTTTTCCGTGAGCTGCATGAATTGCGGCCGCCTTGCCAGCGAGCGCCGCCGGTTCTTGTTGAGGTTGGTGAGGATGGTGTAGAGCCAGCTCCTGACGTCACCTCCGAGGAAAAGGCGCTCTGAACGCAGCGCCCGCACCAATGTGTCCTGCACCAGGTCGTCGGCCGCATCCGCATCACGCGTGAGCGCACGAGCGTAGCGGCGCAACGCCGGGATCATGGCTTCCACACTCTGGCGAAATGCACTCATGCCGTCTTTGATGTCCTGCCGTTCGGCGCGAGCGCCACAACCATCATAACACCCGAATGGAACGGCTATTCCGGCCCTCGAAACAGCGTTAATGCCACGTATTAGGACTGTACCGCGAAGGAGGGCTGGTGTACCTCCAGACCTCAACGAGAGCTCGACGGGACGTTAGCAAAATGGCGCAGAATTCAGGTCTGATGCAGGGCAAGCGCGGGGTCATCCTCGGCGTTGCCAATAACCGCTCGATCGCCTGGGGCATCGCCAAGGCATGCCACGCAGCTGGTGCCGAACTCGCCTTCACCTATCAGGGCGATGCGCTGAAGAAGCGCGTCGAGCCGCTTGCCGCCGAGATCGGCGGGCTCGTGCTCGGCCATTGCGACGTCACGGACGCCGCCACGATCGATGCCGCCTTCGCGGTGCTGAAGGAGAAGTGGGGCAAGATCGATTTTCTCGTGCACGCGATCGCCTATGGCGAGCAGCTCGACGGCCGCTATGTCGACACCACGCAGGAGAACTTCACCAAGTCGATGCTGATCTCCTGCTATTCGTTCACGGCGGTGGCGCAGCGCGCCGAAAAGCTGATGACCGACGGCGGCTCGCTCATCACGCTCAGCTATTACGGTGCCGAGAAGTGGATGCCGCATTACAACGTGATGGGCGTGGCGAAGGCGGCGCTGGAAGCCAGCGTGCGCTATCTCGCCGCCGATCTCGGTGAGAAGAACATCCGCGTCAACGCCATCTCTGCGGGGCCGATCAAGACACTCGCCGCTTCCGGCATCGGTGACTTCCGCTACATCCTGAAGTGGAACGAGTACAACGCGCCGCTGCGCCGCAACGTGTCCACTGAGGACGTCGGCGGCAGCGCGCTGTATTTCCTCTCCGACCTGTCGCGCGGCGTCACCGGCGAGGTGCATCACGTCGATTCCGGCTACCACGTGCTGGGCATGAAGCGCCCGGACGCGCCGGACATCTCGCTCGGCGGCAAGGACTAGAGCATGATTCGGAAAAGCGGGTACCGGTTTTCCGATAAGATCATGCTCAAACAAAACTAACTTCCTGGAATGGCCGTGCCCACGATCTACTTCCTTCGCCACGGCGAGACCGAGTGGAATGCGCTCGGACGGCTTCAGGGCACCAAGGACATCCCGCTGAATGTGCGCGGCCGCGGCCAGGCCGTGCAGGCCGCCGGCATTCTCGCCGATCTGTTCAGGCGCGACGGCAAGGACAAGGCGGCGCTGCCCTACGTGTCGAGCCCGCTTGGGCGCGCGCGCCAAACCATGGAACTCGCGCGCGGCAAGCTCGAATTGCCGGTCCCCAACTATTCGCTCGACGATCGCCTGCGCGAGATCGGCTACGGCGCCTGGGAGGGGCTTACGCTCGCCGAAAGCGAGGCCTCCGATCCCGAGGTCTACGCCAGGCGCCTCGCCGACAAGTGGACCGTCGCGCCCGCGGGCGGGGAGACCTACGCCGCCGTGCAGTTGCGCATGCGCGATTGGTACGAGTCGCGTCTGGTCGATACCGTCGCGGTCGCTCACGGCGGCACCTGCCGGGCCCTGATGGTGGCCCTTGGCATCGAAACCCCCGCCAGTGCCGCCGAGCTCTATATCGAGCAGGGCGCCGTCTACGTGTTCCGCGACGGCCGGCTGGAGAAGTTCAGTTAAGCCGGTCCGTCGCCCTGGAATGACCGTGCTGCGGGTTTGACCCCCGGCCCCCCGCGCGTTACCACACGCCGGAACAGAGCCAGCGAGCAGCGATGTCCTTCAACACCTTCGGCCACATGTTCCGCGTCACCACCTTTGGCGAGAGCCATGGGGTGGCGATAGGCTGCGTGGTCGACGGCTGTCCGCCCCTGATCCCGCTCACCGAGGCCGACATCCAGCGGGACCTCGATCGTCGCCGGCCGGGCCAGTCGCGGTTCACGACGCAGCGTCAGGAGCCGGACCAGGTGAAGATCCTCTCCGGCGTGATGGTGCATCCGGAGACCGGCGTGCAGGTGACGACGGGCACTCCGATCGGGCTCCTGATCGAAAACACCGACCAGCGCTCCAAGGACTATTCGGAGATCAAGGACAAGTTTCGCCCCGGCCACGCCGACTTCACCTACGAGGCGAAGTACGGCCTGCGCGACTATCGCGGCGGCGGACGCTCCTCGGCGCGCGAGACGGCAATGCGCGTTGCCGCAGGTGCGATCGCGCGCAAGGTGGTGCCCGACGTCAGGGTGCGAGGTGCGCTGGTGCAGATGGGCCCGCACAAGATCGACCGCGAGAAGTGGGACTGGGACGAGATCGCCAAGAATCCGTTCTTCTGTCCGGACGAGGACAAGGCCGCGTTCTTCGAGACCTATCTCGACGGCATCCGCAAGAGCGGCTCCTCGATAGGCGCGGTGATCGAAGTTGTCGCCGAGGGCGTGCCGGCCGGGCTGGGTGCGCCGATCTACGCAAAGCTCGATTCCGAGCTGGCCGCCGCGATGATGACCATCAACGCGGTCAAGGGCGTCGAGATCGGCGCCGGCTTCGGCGCGGCCGAACTGACCGGCGAAGAGAACGCCGACGAGATGCGCACGGGCAATGACGGCACGCGCTTTCTGTCCAACCATGCCGGCGGCGTCCTTGGCGGAATCTCCACGGGACAGCCGGTGGTGGTGCGCTTCGCGGTGAAGCCGACCTCGTCGATCCTCCAGCCGCGCCTGACCGTTGATCGCCAAGGCGCCGACACCGAGATTTTTACCAAGGGCCGCCACGACCCCTGCGTCGGCATCCGCGCCGTCCCCGTCGGTGAAGCCATGATGGCCTGTGTGCTCGCCGATCATTTCCTACGCGACCGCGGGCAGGTCGGGCGCTAGCGCGGCACGCTGAACCGGGGCGCTTCGCGAAGCGCCTGGGGCTTACTTGCGGCGCGCCTCCGCAGCATCGATCCGCGCCTGGTTCACCAGCGCCTGCGCCGCCCAAGCTGCGGCAGCGAGCGCCTCATCGACACTGGCGCCGCCGATGTCGCGGATCGCTAGTGCCGCCTCGCTCCCCATCACCATCGACAGTGCGTGCGCGAGGCGCTTGCGCGCCGAGGGTGACAGCTCGCCTTTCAGCGACTCGACGACCGGTTCGATGTATTTCATTCGGCGACCGGGCCGCGGCGGCCGCCCGCTTGGATCATTGTCGATCCAGACGGCCATGAACGAGCGCTCCATCACGTGCAGGCCCACTTCGTCATTCAGCATGAGCTTCATCATTTCTCGCGCGGCGCGTGAGATGCCGTCGGCCGGATCATCGCCAGGGCGCCAGAAGTGCTCCAAGGGCAGTAGTCCGCGTTCCGTCGCCGTCTCGCTGATCAGCGCTTCGAGCGACGCGAAGTAGCGATAAGCGGTGGCGCGCGACACCAGCGCACGCTCGGCCACCTCGGCAAACGTCGGGTTGCGACCCTCATCACGAAAAGCCATCGCGGCGCTGATCAGGGCCTGGCGCGTGCGGCGCTTCTGGTTTGCGCGGCCATCGGTCTCGACCCGATCTCCATCCGCGCGTTGGCTTGACTTTCGGTTTGGCATATGTGAGACACTTGTCTTATTAAGAGGATGATGTCTCATTATAGACAATTGTCCAACCAAAGGGAAATAGATGAACGACGAATTGAAGAAGACCTTTGATCGCATGATTGACCGCCACTTCCGTTTCGAGGCAGAGGACGACGTCGACGGCGTTTTGAGCACGATGGTCGATGACGTCGAGCACGATGTCGTCGGCTATCCCACCGGCCCCGTGCACGGCAAGACTGCCGCTCGCGGCTTTTACGACGCCTTGTTCGCCGACCTGTCGGGCGAGAAGGTCACGACGTTGCGGCGCTACTACGGGCCGGATTTCGTGGTCGACGAGAGCCTGTGGGAAGGCACCGCGCCCGGTGCGCCGTTTGGCATTCCCGGTCATGGACGTAAACTGAGCTTCCGCCTGTTGCACGTGTTCGACATGGCGAGCGACGGGCAGATCAAGCGCGAGAATGTCTGGCTCGATTTCGCGTCGATCCTGCAGCAACTCAACGCGCCGCTAAGCGCCTGAGACCGGCACAGACCATCGAGGAGCAATAAGATGAATGACAACCCGCGCGCTCGCGCCTGGCTCCGACTGGCGGCCGTCTACTTTGCGGTCGGGGTGATCCTCGGCGTGGTGATGGGCGCATCAGGCGACCATTCGCTGTTCCCGCTGCACGCACACATCAACCTGCTCGGCTGGGTCTCGATGGCGCTGTTCGGGCTGATCAGCGCAGCCTACCCGTCGGTCAGCGTAGGGCGCATCGCCATGGGGCAATTCTGGATGCACAACATCGGCGTGCCGGTGATGCTCGGAGCGCTCGCGCTCAAGCTTAGGGGCGGCGCTGAGGCTGCCGAGCCGGTGGTCGGCGTCGCGTCCATGATCGTGGGCTTGAGCGTGCTGCTGTTCGCCTGGCTGGTCTTCACGCGCATTGGCGCGCAGAGCCGGTCGGCGCTGGCCGCCCGTGAGGGACGAGTCGCAACCTAGGCCAGTCGCCTGCATTGTCCTGGCCAAACCGACCAGGACGTCAGCTATGATCCCCTTCCTGCGGTTCCCGTCAGAGGCCATGATGGCCTGCGTGCCGGCGGATCACTTCCTGCGCGACCGTGGGCAGGTCGGTCGCTGAGTTCTTCACCTCTCCCGTAGGGAGAGGTCGGATCGCATCAAAGATGCGATCCGGGTGAGGGGTTTCAGTCTCACTTTGCGCTGCGGCCCCTCACCCGGATTGCTGCGCAATCCGACCTCTCCCCGCTGGGGAGAGGTGAAGACACCGCTGGTGAGGCGTTCGTGTCGCGGCACTAGCGCCCCGCGCAGCTTGACGATCCCACAGCTTCGTCCGCAAATGCGGGCATGGAAAGCAGCGAGCTTCAGCGCATCACCAACTGGCTGATCGACGGCGCGAGGTCGTCCGGGACCCCGGCGGAGATGATCGCCGACGTCTGCGAGCATCTGGTCGAAGCCGGCCTGCCGCTCTGGAGGTTCGGCATTTTCATCCGCACGCTGCATCCGGAAATCTTCGGCCGCAACTTCATTTGGCGGCAGGGCCAGGAGGTCGAGATCGGCAGCGTCGATTTCGAGATCCTGGAGACGCCCGAATTCGCCCGGAGCCCGCTTCGTATCGTGTTCGAGCAGGGCCTGGAGGTTCGAGGCCGCATCGACGATCCCGACAGCAAGCGGTTTCCGTTCCTCGACGATATGCGCGCCGAAGGCGTGACTGACTACCTCGCGATGCCAATGCCGTATCTCGACGGCTCGATCCACGCGACGAGCTGGACCACGCGTCACCCCGCCGGCTTCAGCGACGACGACATCGCGGCGATCAGGTCCATCGTGGCGCCGCTCGCGCGCATCAGCGAGATCGTCAGCCTGCGCCGCACCGCCGCGATGCTGCTCGACACCTATGTCGGCAACCGCGCCGGCGAGCGCATCCTCGGCGGCCAGATCCGCCGCGGCCACAACGACACCATGCAGGCCGCGATCTGGCTTTCGGATCTGCGCGGCTTCACTGCCCTGTCGGACCGGCTTCCGGCCGAGACCGTGGTCGAGATCCTCAATCATTATTTCGACTGCCAGGTCACCGCGATCCGGGGCCATGGCGGCGAGGTGCTGAAATTCATGGGCGATGGCCTGCTCGCGGTGTTTCCGATCGACGAATATGTCGGTGACGCCGCGCATGTCTGCACGCGCGTCCTGGAAGCCGCGCGCGAATCCCGCGCCAGCGTCGAGGCGCTCGCCTTTCCGGTCGGCGACGTCATCGAGCGCTTCCGCTTCGGCGTCGCGCTGCATGTCGGCAAAATACTCTACGGCAATATCGGCGGCGGCAATCGCCTCGACTTCACCTGCATCGGCCCCGCAGTCAACCTCGCGGCACGGCTGGAGAAGATCGCAGGCCGGTTGGGACGCACCGTCGTGGTCTCGGAAGTCTTCGCCGACGCCTGCCGCCACGGCTGGAGCGAACTCGGCGAATTTCCGATCGCGGGTTTCTCTCGGGCGCAGCGCGTGTACGGGCTGACCGAGGAGACGCCGGTGGTGATGGCCTAGCACGCGGCGGCGTCGGCGGAACTTGTCTAGTCAGCGCGCACATACGACTGCCTCAGCCCAAGCGTGAGGATCGTCAGGGTGATCCACAATCGCAGCATGGCGAAGCTGAAGATGAAGACGAAATAGATCAGGTTCTTGGTGAACTGCGTCGCTGACGAGGTCTGCCAGAAATTCCAGATTGCGCTCCGCACCACTTCTTGCCCGTAGGCGAGGGCGATGTTGACGATGCCGAGCACGACCACGGCGCCGCCGAGCCATAGCCCGCGCCGGGCGAATTCGCCGATCGCGGCAAACAATGCGATCCTGCCGTCATCACGCTCGGCGCGGACGATCATGAGCAGAACCAGGGCGGCGATCCAGGCGCTCCAGAAACGCCCAGGATGGGTGAACTGGTCGAACGCCATGCCGTCCAGGCCCGCCATGAGGTGAGGCGCGAAAGCCTCATGGCCGGTCGCCGCGGTGCTGAGCGCGGCTGCGATCATCACGAGCGTGATCCGCCACAGGATCGAGAACGAGAGCTTGAATTGTTCGCCCAGCGTCAGCTCGCCGAGCGAGGATTGGCCGCCGGCGGCCTCGATCGATCGTTGCGCCGTCGCGAAGAAGGCGAGCAGCACCGAAATGTTGGAAACGATGATCGCCGGTAGCGCCACGGCGCCGCCGCCGAACGCGATGACCCGCATCGCAGCCGCCAGGATCAGCCAGGGCAGGGCATGCAGGAGCTTGAACGGACTGAACGAGGTCTCGGGGCGGGTGGCCTTCTCGAGCTGTTTGCGCAGTGCGACTGACATCGCATCGTCCTGACACAGGAGATTAAACCTGCGGTAGCGCGGATCGATAAAATTGACCTGAAGGCGATCGAGCGGTGGCCTATTCCTCCGGCTCGGTCGTGAACAGCAGCGGATAGCCCTTGGCGCGACCGGCGTCGGTGGCGCGGGTGGCCTTGGTTTCGGCGACGTCCTTGGTGAACACGGCGACCACGCAGACGCCCAGCTTATGGGCGGTGATCATCACCTTGTAGGCCTGATCCTCGGTCATGCGGAACTCGGCCTTGAGGATCATCGTGACAAATTCGCGCGGCGTATAGTCGTCGTTGATCAGGATGACCTTGTGCAGCCGCGGCCGCTCGACCTTGGTCTTGGTGCGCGTCTTCGGCGTCGTGACGGTGTCGTTCATTCCGCCTCCTGGACACGGCGGGCTCGGGTTCCCTGCCGGAGCGATCAGCTCGCGGCCTTCGCACCATATTGCAGGACCTGCACCTTCTCCAAGGTGATCAGCCCGCTCGACATCATGCCATCCAGGATGGGCAGGAATGCGTTGATGTTGTCCTCGCTGTCGACGATCTCGATCAAGAGCGGTAGATCTTCCGACAGTCGCAGGATTTTCGAGGTGTGCAGGCGGCTCGATTTGCCGAAGCCCATCGGCCCGCGCAGCACGGTGGCGCCGGCGAGGTGCCGTTCGCGCGCTGTCATCACGATCGCTTCATAAAGCGGCTTGCCATCGAAATGGTCGCTCTCGCCGATGAAGATCCGGAGCGAAACTGCCTGATTGGGGATTTGCATGGTCAGCTCCTTGCCAAGCGGTTGTAGCGGCTCGCCATCATATGGCCGAGCCACACCGACACCAGCCAGCAGACGACGGACGCCGCGATATAGGCGAGCGCCGTGTATTTCATGCCGCCGTGGAACAGGCGGAAGGTCTCGAGGCTGAAGGTCGAGAAGGTAGTGTAGCCGCCGCAGAATCCGGTCATGACGAACTGCCGGTGCTCGGGCCGCGCCAGCATGCGGCCGTCAGGGCCGGTGAGCGTTGCGTAGAAGCCGATGATCAGCGAACCGGTCGCATTGATGAACAGCGTCGCGAAGGGAAAGCCCGGCCCTGTGTCGAGCGCGAGCCCGACCAGATAGCGCGCCAGACCGCCGACGATGCTGCCGGCGGCGACCCAGGCGTAAAGCAGTGCGACGCGCCGGCGCTCGGCAGAGGCGGGGGACTTCATCTGCCTCTACCCCCCAAGCCTGTCTGCGAGGAGGAAACCGCAACTGACGGCAGTGAGGCACAGCGCGACCGAGAACACCACGTTGCCCAGCGCGTGCATCGCCTCGCCGTTGCGGGCCAGTGTCAGTGTCTGCAGGCTGAAGGAGGAGACGGTGGTGTAGCAGCCGAGGAAGCCGGTGACCGCAAACAGCCAGGGAGTGGGCGAGGCGAACATCGAGCCGGGGTGGGTCGCGAGCGCGCCAAAAATGCCGATCAGGAAGGCGCCACTGACGTTGATGGTCATGGTGCCCCAGGGAAATGTCTCGCCCAGCCGCCGGGCGACCGCACCGGAGACGAAATAGCGGGCACAGCCGCCCAGCACGCTGCCGACGACGATTGCGATCAATCCGCTCAGCACGATGAGTAGTCCCCCGCCATCACTTGCTCTCCGCTGCCAGCCCGTTGCCGACGGCGAGTAGCCCCACGAGCGCGATCAGCGCGAAGCCAAGACCCGTCAGGAACGTGCCTATCGGACCGTAGGCGTCCCACAGCGCACCGGCGATCACGCTCGCGGCCAGCAATGCGAGCCCGGTGAACAGGTTGAAATAGCCGAACGCGGTGCCGCGCAGGCTCGGCGGCGCGGCGTCGGCGACGAGGGCCGACAGCAATCCTTGCGTCAATCCCATATGCAGCCCCCACAGCACGACGCCCAGCGCGAGGCCCGCAAGATTCGGCAGCAACGCGAGCGCAAGATCGGCGCCGGCGAGGAAGACGAGGCCGAGCGCGAGCAGGCCGGTCCGGTTGATCCGGTCCGACAGCACGCCGGCCGGACAGGCTGAGAGCGCATAGACGATGTTCATCAGCACCAGCACCGCCGGCACCCACATCGCATTGAGGCCTATGTTTTGGGCGCGCAGGATCAGGAAGGCCTCGCTGAAGCGCGCGAGCGTGAAGACCACGCCGACCGCCACGACCCGCCAGTATACCGATCCGAGCTGTCGCATCGCGGCGAGATTGAGCGGATTCCTAGCAGGCTCTCGGCTCGGGTCCGGCTCCGGCTCGCTCACGGCAAACGTAATCAGTCCGAAGGAGAGGAAGGCCGGGAGCACCGCCACCCAGAACACGGCGGCAAAATTGTCCGCCGTCCACCACATCAGGCCGATCGCCGCGAGCGGGCCGACGAAAGCGCCGGTGGTGTCGAGCGATTGCCGCAGGCCAAAGCTCGCGCCGCGCAGATCCGCAGGCGAGATATCGGCGATCAGCGCATCGCGCGGCGCGCCGCGAATGCCCTTGCCGACGCGGTCGATGAACCGCGCCGCCACCAGCCATCCGACGCTCGGCGCAAGCGGGAACAGCGGCTTGGTGAAGGCGGCTAGACCATAGCCGAGCGCGGCGAGCAGCTTGCGGCGGCCGAGCCAGTCCGACAGCGCACCGGAGAAGATCTTCGTGATCGAGGCCGTCGCCTCCGCAATGCCTTCGATGAAGCCGACGGTCAGCGTCGAGGTACCGAGCACGGTGACGAGATAGACCGGCAGCAGCGCGTGGATCATCTCCGAGGAGACGTCCATCAGCATCGAGACGAAGCCGAGCACCCAGATTCCCCTGGGCAGCCCGGCGCGCGCAGCATTCGGTGTCGTCGTCGTCACGTCCCCGACTTCTCCTTCTTCTTCAGGCAACAAAAAACCCGCCATCGGCGGGTTCGGCCATGCTCCCGCCAAAGGCAGAGGCTCAAAAGAATGCCCCACCTCAAGCAGGAGTCATTAGCCCACTACGATCGTCGACCGCCGGGCGGTTGTCGGGGGACTCCATCCCCATCTGTGCGTCCAGCCTAGCATGGAAATCGCGCGGGACAAGTGGGCGGCGATCGCCATCCCATGAGTCGTCTCTCTGATGCGCATTCCCCGATGCGCAATTGCGTATCTGGGTTTTCGCGTCGCGAGCCCCGAAATGACAGAGCGCATGCGATCGCTCCTGTTCCGGCGGCGCGACGGTGGCGACACCGCGGCATCTTGCGCAAGCCCGCGAATTCCTCACTCGCATCCCTAACTGGAATGTGAAGCACAAGCGATCTTCGCACTTTGCGGCAAGGCGATTGCATGTCACCATCGCGTCATACGACGGGAGACCGCGATGCGCTTGCTGTTCTCGATCGGGGCTGTGCTGGCGGCCGGCATGTTCGCCGGAGGGGACGTCGCGGGCATCGCGGCACCAGGGCCTAAATTCGAATCGCCCAGATATCAGCCGCTGCCGGCGGCCGACAAGGATGCGCAGACGGTCGACGTCGAGCTGATCCTCGCGGTTGACGTCTCCTACTCCATGGACATGGACGAACTCGCGATCCAGCGCGAAGGTTATGCGCAGGCGATCCAGTCGAAGGAGTTTCTGCAGGCGCTGAAACTCGGGCCCAACGGCCGGATCGCGGTAACCTATTTCGAATGGGCTGCCTCCACCGACCAGAAGATCATCATTCCCTGGCGGCTGATCGACGGACCGGAGACAGCGGATGCGGTCGCCGCCGAAATCTTGAAGACGCCGATCCGGCGCGCCTCGCGCACCTCGATCTCCGGCGCGATCACTTTCGCGATGCCGCTGTTCGACGAGGATCCCTATCGCGGCTTGCGCCGCGTGATCGACATTTCCGGCGACGGCCCCAACAACAATGGCGGCCCGGTCACGGTGGCGCGCGACGCCGCGCTCGAGAAGGGTATCGTCATCAACGGTCTGCCGATCATGGTCAAGGAGCCGTCCTATTCGACGATGGATATCGACAATCTCGACTATTACTACGAGGACTGCGTCGTCGGCGGTCCCGGCTCCTTCGTCATCTCGATCAAGGATCGCGACAAGTTCAAGGAAGCGATCCGCACGAAACTCCTGATGGAGGTTGCGGGCCGCACGCCGGATCGCCCCGTGATGCGGGTTGCCGACAAGGAGCCGCGCGTCAATTGCATGATCGGCGAGAAGATCTGGTCCGACCGCTGGGGACGCTGAGACGCGCTTTCGCCCAAGAATGACAGTCATGACAATGTGCCGTCTCTACTTTGCGGCAAGGGGCGGCAGCGGCGGTACGCTGTCTTCGCCACCTCCGCTGCATCGTGATCAACCTCCTCGATACCTAGTCGGAATAGCCGATAGCAAGCTTAGATGGCCGCGTGCCCGGCGTGATGGAGGTCAGATCCGCGCCTCCAGGATCAGGTTGAACGGTGTTTCGGCGGCGCGGCGGAAGCGTGTCAGGCCACCCTCGTTCGCAACCCTGCGCAGCCGTGCCTCGCCGGCTTGCGCGCCGAGCGCGAGGCCGACCTCCTGATCGAGCGATGCCGGCGTGCAGATCATGGTCGATGCCGCGTAGTAGACGCGCCCGACCGGGTTGAGATTGTCTTCGAGGCGGTCGCCTGCGAACGGCTCGACCAGCATGCAGGTGCCGTCCTTTGCCATGGTTTGCCGCACGTGGCTGATGGCGCCGACGGGATCGCCCATGTCGTGCAGGCAATCGAAGAAGCAGACGAGGTCGTAGCCCTCGGCCGGATACGTCTTGGCCGAGTGAACTGCGAAGCTGACGCGATCGCCCAGCCTTGCCTCGGCCGCTGCCTTTCGCGCCGCCTCGATCGAGCCCTCGTGATAGTCGAAGCCGTAGAAGCGGGAATTGGGGAAGGCCTCCGCCATCAGCCGCGTCGAGACGCCGTGCCCGCAGCCGACATCTGCGACCTTTGCTCCGCGCTTCAGCTTGTCCACGACGCCCTCGAGCGCGGGCAGCCATTCCTGCACCAGATGATGCATGTAGCCGGTGCGGAAGAAGCGGGCCGTGCCACAGAACAGGCACTCGCTGCGCCGGTTCCAGCCGACACCCTTGCCGGACTTGAATGCGTCCGAAACCTTCGGTTCGTCGAGAAACGCCGATGCGATGACGTTGCCGAACGCGCCGAGGAAAACCGGGCTGTCCTCGTCGGCGAGCGCCATCGCCTGCTCGGGCAGCATCGAGAACTTGCCTGAAGCGGAATCGTATTCGATGTAACCGGACGCTGCCTGGCTGGCGAGCCATTCGCGGACATAGCGCTCCGTCGTTCCGGTGGCGCTCGAGAGCTCGGAGGAGTTCATCGGTCCCTTCGCGGCAAGGGTGCGGTAAAGACCGAGCTTGTCTCCAAGCAGCACCAGCGATGCATTCATCGCCGCGCCGAACTCTGTGACCATCTTGCCCATAAAGGCATTCAACCTGTCGGAATTGACCTCCATGACAGCCTCCATGCAATACCGGGAATTTCCAAGAATCTGCGCAATTGCGCGCTGCGGGACCGCGACCGATCACAATCGAAGTGTCGGCTCGAGCTTGCGCGTCCTCTATGTGGGTCGATCCCGCGTGCGGGAGGTTCAACGCGTCAGGACCAGGTGATCCTGGAACTCGATGCCCGGCGCCAGCGTCGCTGGCATTTGCGCTGTCCGGAGCGTATGATTTGCGAAGTTCTTGATGGTCACCTGAATGTCCAGCCTTGCAAATTCCTGCGGTCTCGCAACTTTCTTCGCCATGCTTTGCCTCGGCGGAGCGTCGGCTCATGCGCAGGTGGCACCCCTGAGATATTGGATTCCGGGCGGGGCGTTCGGCTTTGGCGGCAGCGTCGGCCAGAGCTCTGACAACTACGGCAACTTTCCGAGCTTCAATGCTCGCGATGCAGACGGAAGCTACAATTTTCGCCCTGGCTTCTTCGTCGGAAGCGAGCGCGGCAATTTTGGCTTGAGCGGTATCGGCCAGACCGCGCCGGCCGGCAATTTCAGCGCGCTCTCTTATGACAGCACGCAGTTCGGCTACAACTACAAGACCGCGGGCGGCTTGCCCGTCACGTTCTTTGCCGGCTTCGACACGCTGAAATATGGCAATGGCATTGGCAGTTCGCTCGCTCCGCTCACCTCCAGCGCCGCACCCGGCTATGGCGCGTTCGCAGGTGTCGAGTTCAAGCCGACCTCCAACCTCAGCCTGTCGTTCGGCGCCGGTTTCACCCAACAGCAATCCGGGCGCATGGACAGCGACATCAATTCGTCGATGTTGCCCGGCGAGTCGCCGGCGCTCGGCGGCCTTCGGCGTTAGAGCTGCGTCACCTGTTCCGGGGGACGCCGTAGCGACTTCGGCAGATTCGGGCCGGCTCCGAAACGCATCACGATATCGGGGCGCCTCTCGCCGAGTCCAAGTGAGGTTGCGAATTGCGGCCGCAGTGCCGCCACCTCGACCGGCTGGTTGACGAAAGAACATTTGAGTCCCAGCGCGGTCGCCTGCAAACCGAAACGCTGGCAGGCGCGGCCGACCGCGATCCAGTGCGATCTGTCGCTGCGATCGGCTGCAAGCACGACGATGCCCGCAGAGCTGTCGAGCTGCTCGCGGTATTTTCTGTTCTCCCCGCGTTCGGTGAAGAAGAGCCTCAGGAGCGGCCGCGCGACCCATGAAGGGAGGGATGGATTTCCCGAGGCCGGCGAGAACAGCCCGTCCATGGTCGCGAGCGCCTCGGCCTCGTTGAAACGGATCCAGCTTACGAGCTCGCGCATGAAAGCCTTGTCGCGCATTTGCGCTGAATTGCCTTCGAGCACATAGTCGGTGACCTTCGCGACCGCGGCGCGTTCGGTCATCAGGATCGCCGCGACGTTCGGTTCGCGGCAGGCGCTCTCAAGCTGACGCAAAGTCTCGGGCGCGGCGGGCCTGCCGTCGAAGACCGCGCGGGTGCATTGCCTGACGGGAATTGCGCGGGCCAGCGCCGATTCTGCCGGCGGGGCTTCCTCGAGGGTGATCACGATCCGGTCGCCATCGATGATCGGGTTGGCGCGCCAGCCCAGCGTGGACGCTGCGAGGATAAGGTTTTCGGCGGCGCAGCCGAGGCTGACGAAGAGGTGATGATCGTCCGGATCGACGGCCGGACAGCGGCGCGCGAAGTCGGGCGCAATCGTGATTTCGTTGCCGCGGGCGAAGAAAATCCACGGCTGGGTGTTGTGGCTGTTGGCCGCGAGCGTCGCAAAACGCACCAGCTCGCGATCTCTCGGCGCGGCTTGCAGCGGAGCCCGTGACGTATTCACTGCCTCGTTGTAGGTCATCGTCGCCGCTGCGGCAGGAAGACCGCTGATGGCAGAAGCGGAAAACCCGAGCGCGGCCGCGATGAACTGTCGTCGGTCAACCACAAGATTCCGCTCCACGCCCATTGTCCTGGACGCTTTTAGTGCGACATGACGCCAGGGCGATTGACCGGAATCAAGGTTGGATGGCGCCGGCTCAATTGGGAGTTCGCGGCCGGGCCGTCCTTGGGGATGCTCGAGGATCTACCGCGTAAACCGTGCGACCAGCTCGACATGCGGCGTGTGCCGGAACTGGTCTACCGGCACCACTGTGTCGATCCTGTAGCCGCCATCGATCAAGAGCCGCGCGTCGCGGGCGAAGGTTGCGACGTTGCAGGAGACCGCGATCACCACCGGCACCTTGCTCGCGGCAAGCTTCAGGGCCTGCGCCTGCGCGCCCTGGCGCGGAGGATCGAACACCACGGCGTCGACATCGCGCAACTCCTGCGGCACCAGCGGACGGCGGAACAGGTCGCGCGGCTCGGCCTTGATCGGCTTGAGGCCCGGCGTACGCGCTGCCTTCGCGAGCGCGGCGACCGCACCGGCGTCGCTGTCATAGGCGGTGACGCGGGCCTTCTCGGCGAGCCGGAGCGCGAACGGGCCGACGCCGCAGAAGAGATCGGCGACGTCCTTGGCCTTGCCGACGCGCTCGGCGACGAGAGACGCAAGCGTCTCTTCGCCCGCCATGGTCGCCTGCAGGAACGATCCCGGCGGCAGCGTCACTTCGGCGCGACCCATCTGCACCGTCGGCGCCAGGCGTTGCAGCACCAGCTCGCCATGCCGCGTCAGCCGCGCCAGGCGATGCTGTTCGGCGACGCGGGACAGCGCCGTGACCAGCGGCGTCGGCAGCGGACCGGAGCCGCGCACGTCGACGTCGAGGCCGTTGGCGGTGGCGGTGACCTGGATGTCCAGCGGTTTCGTCACCGGCATCCTGGACGTCAGCGGCTCGGCAAGCGCCCAGGCGGCATCGATCGCACCCTCGAGCGCTGGATCGAGGATGGGGCAGCGATGGATCGGGATGACATCGTGCGAACTCGTCGCGGAAAAGCCGACCTTGAGGACGTTGTGCGTGCCGAACCGGCCGTGCAGCGTGACGCGCCGGCGTCCCATACCATGGGCATCGACCAGCGGCGCGACTTCGCAATCGACGCCTGCCTGCGCCAGCGTCTCCACCACGATGCCGCGTTTCCAGGCGTGATAGGGCTCGGCGGCCCAGTGCTGGATCGCGCAGCCGCCGCAGACGCCGAAATGCGGGCAGAACGGCTCGACGCGCTCGGGACTTGCGACGTCGACTGCGAGCAGCTTGCGGCGGTCAGGATGATTGCCCGCGACATGGTCGACTTCGACGGTTTCGCCGCCGAGCGCATAGGGCACGTAGATCGCATCGCCGGTGGTGAGCGAGACGCCGTCGCCGCGATGGCCGACATGATCGATCTTCAGGCGCTCAACCACGGCGCGCGCCCAGGAAGAATTCGACGTTGCCGTCGCCGCCCGTGATCGGGGAGAGGAACACTTCGATGTCGGTGCAGCCGAGCGAGGCCGCAAAGGCCGCGATGTCGTCGCAGATCTCCTGGTGGACGGCGGCGTCGCGGATGATCCCCTTCTTGTTGTGCTTCCGCTCGGCCTCGAATTGCGGCTTGATCAGCGCCAGCAGGCTCATCGGCGCCGCGGCAAGCGAGAGCGCGACCGGCAGCACGATCTTCAGCGAGATGAAGCTGACATCGATCACGACGATATCGGGCCTCGCCGGCAGACGCTTGCCGTCATAGCTGCGGATGTCGGTTTCCTCCATCGACACGATCTTCGGATGCCCGCGCAACGATGGATGCAACTGGCTGGTGCCGACATCGATTGCGAACACCAGGCTCGCGCCGTTCGCCAGCAGCACCTCGGTGAAGCCGCCGGTGGAAGCGCCGACGTCGAGGCAGACATGATCCTCGATCTCGATCGGATAGCGCTCCAGCGCGCCCGCGAGCTTGACGCCACCGCGGGAGACATAGGGGTGCGCAGGTTCGGCCTGGATCACCGCGTCCTCGGCAATCGTCTCCGACGGCTTTGAAACCGGCTTGTCATCGGCCGTGACGAGGCCGGCTTCGATAGCCGCGCGCGCTCGCGCCCGGCTCTCGAACAGGCCGCGCTCGACCAGCAGAATATCCGCGCGCTTGCGGGAAGGGGACATCACGTTCTCATGAGACGACTGATACGCTTATGTAGCAATCAATCGCGCCGCCGCCATCCGGACGCAAGCCTCGAACGCGGCCAGGTCACGCCAGACGTCAACCGGCACCGTGGCCGGCGTCACCAGCGGGCAGCCATGCAGCTCCAGCGCATGGATCATCATGAGATTGTCGACAAGGCCAAAGTCCTCGACGGTCAGCCCCTGCGCGTCGACCAGCCACCCGTCTTCGGACGTGACATTCACTAAGCGGCCGAGGCGGTCAGCATAGTTGCTGCCGTCGTTGGAATAGGCCAGGCAGATCTTTCGGCGACCGGCCATGTAGCCGAGCTCGTAGACGGTGCCGGGATCCGCGCCGGCGCCGCGGAACGGGGTGAGATTGGCGATGATGGCGTCGGCCTCGTCCATCATTGCCTCGTTGCCGCAGAAGATCTGACGCGAGGCGTCAGGCGCGGTGAGGTCGATCTCGTTGTCGAGGGGATAGAGGCCGGTGAGTCCATGCGCGGCGCAGATCGCGGCCTTGCGCCGGCCGATCGCGCCTGCATCCGGCAGGAACACGTCGGGGCCTGCCAGATAGATTTTCATGGTGTGATTGCTCTGAAGAAATCAGACCAGCTGCGAGCCGCGGCGAAAACTGCGCTCCCTCCCCCGCCTGCGTGGGAGGGTTGGGGAGAGGGTGTATCAACAACGAAGACTCCCCCAGAGGAGAGAGCCCTCACCCCGAACGCGTGCGCGATACGACCCA
>JAEYRD010000172.1 GCA_023435725.1 Pseudomonadota bacterium
GTGGTCAACGTCAACCCGCTCTACACCCCGCGCGAGCTCGAGCATCAGCTCAAGGATTCCGGCGCCGAAGCCATCATCGTGCTGGAGAATTTCGCCCATACCGTCGAGCAGGTCATCGCCAAGACACCGGTGAAGCACGTCATCGTCGGCAGCATGGGCGACCTGCTCGGCTTCAAGGGCGTGATCGTCAATCTCGTCGTCCGCCGCGTCAAGAAGATGGTACCGGCCTGGTCGCTGCCGGGCGCGGTGTCGTTCAACGACGCGGTGTCGGCCGGCCGCGGCATGACGTTCAACAAGCCGAAGCTCTCGCCCGGCGACGTCGCCTTCCTGCAATATACCGGCGGCACCACCGGCGTCTCCAAGGGAGCCACCCTGCTCCACCGCAACATCGTCGCCAACGTCCTGCAGAACGACGCCTGGCTCCAGCCGGCGCTGGCCGCGCCTCCGCATGTCGATCAGCTCATGATCGTCTGTGCGCTGCCGCTCTATCACATCTTCGCGCTGACGGCCTGCTACCTGCTCGCGGTGCGCGCGGGCGGCTGCAATCTGCTGATCCCCAATCCGCGCGACATCGCCGGCTTCGTCAAGGAGCTGGCGAAGTACCAGGTCAACAGCTTCCCGGCCGTGAACACGCTCTACAACGGCCTGATGCATCATCCCGACTTCAAGAAGCTCGACTTCTCCAAGCTGAAGATCTCCAATGGCGGCGGCATGGCGGTGCAGCGCCCGGTCGCCGAGCAGTGGAAGGCGGTGACCGGCTGCTTCATCGCCGAAGGCTACGGCCTGTCGGAGACCTCGCCGACGCTGACCTGCAATCCGGCGACAACGACCGAGTTCTCCGGCTCGATCGGCCTCCCCGTGCCCTCGACTTACATTTCAATCCGCGACGACGACGGCAACGAAGTGCCGCTCGGCCAGGCGGGCGAAATCTGCGCCAAGGGCCCCCAGGTGATGTCGGGCTACTGGAACAGGCCGGAAGAGACCGCCAAGGTGATGACATCGGACGGCTATTTCCGCACCGGCGACATCGGCGTGATGGACGAGAAGGGCTACACCAAGATCGTCGACCGCAAGAAGGACATGATCCTCGTCTCCGGCTTCAACGTCTATCCGAACGAGGTCGAGGAAGTGATTGCGAGCCATCCGGGCGTGCTCGAATGCGCCGTGATCGGCATCCCCGATTCCAAGTCCGGCGAGGCAGTGAAGGCGTTCGTGGTCAGGAAGGACCCGAACCTCACGGCCGAGGACGTGATCAAGTTCTGCCAGGAGCAGCTCACCGGCTACAAGGTGCCCAAGCACATCGAATTCCGCACCGACCTGCCGAAGACCAATGTCGGCAAGATCCTGCGCCGGCAGCTGCGCGACGAGAAGAAGGCCGAGGCGGCGTAAGGCTCGCCTCGCCGCCGTCATTGCGAGGAGCCCTTGCGACGAAGCAATCCAGAATCCCTCCGCGGGTAGATCTCTGGATTGCTTCGCTTTGCTCGCAATGACGAGAAATTGGCAGCACCGCCCCATCACAGCCGTTTCCCTCCGGCGGTAAAATGCTCTAGAACAGCCCCAACCCCTTACAGGAGAAACGACGATGGCGATTCAGATTGGCGACAAGCTGCCCGAGGCGAAATTCCGCGTGATGACGGCGGAAGGCCCGCAAGTGAAGACCACCGACGATATCTTCAAGGGCAAGAAGGTGGCGCTGTTCGCGGTGCCCGGCGCCTACACCGGCACCTGCCACAAGATGCATCTGCCGAGCATCTTCCTCAACGCCTACGCGATCAAGGACAAGGGCGTCGACACCATTGCCATCGTCTCCGTCAACGATGCCTTCGTCATGAACGCCTGGAAGCGCGACACCGACCAGCGCGACGAAGCAACCTTCCTCGCCGACGGCAATGCCGACTTCACCAAGGCGATCGGCATGGAGCTCGATGCTTCCGCCAACGGCCTCGGCATCCGCTCAAAGCGCTATTCGATGCTGGTCGAGGACGGCGTCGTGAAGAAGCTGAACCTCGAGGCGATGCCCGGCAAGGTCGAGGTCTCCGGCGGCGATACGCTACTGGGGCAGCTGTAAGGCAGCCACTGCTTTCAGCCACATATGACGCTACCATGCCCCGCGAAAGCGGGGCATCCAGTATTCCAGAGACGGTTGTTATTGAATCGATAGGCCGCAGCGTACTGGATCGCCCGCCCCAGTGCGCAATTGCGCACAAGGCGGGCGATGACGGCGTGGAATGTCACGGGCAGCGACAGTTGAGAATGAAGCGCCGACGGCGCGCCTACTCCCCCACCCTCTGCTGCAACCGCGCCTTCACGATGCCATCGCGCGCGAGCTGATCGGCGCGCTCGTTCTCGGGGTGGCCGGCGTGGCCTTTGACCCAGTGCCAGCGGACCTGATGCTGCTTCAGCGCGGCATCGAGGCGCTGCCATAGCTCGACATTCTTGACCGGCTTCTTGTCGGCGGTGCGCCAGCCGTTGCGCTTCCAGCCATGGATCCAGCCGGTGATGCCCTGCCGCACATACTGGCTGTCGGTGTAGAGATCGACGGTGCACGGCTTCTTCAGCGCTTCGAGTGCGGAGATCGCCGCCATCAACTCCATCTGGTTGTTGGTGGTGTGCCGCTCGCCGCCGTTCAGCTCCTTCTCCTTGTCGCCGAACTTCAGGATCGCACCCCAGCCGCCGGGCCCGGGATTTCCCGAGCAGGCGCCGTCGGTATAGATCGTCACATTGGGAAGCTCGCTCACGCGACCAGTCCTGACGGCATCAGCCCGTAGTCGCGCACGCTGGAAACGCTCTGGTGGAAGCGCAGCTTGCGAAAATACTCCAGCGGGTCCTTCGGCTTGACCAGCGCGCCCGACGGCACGTTGAGCCAGTCGACCAGCCGCGTCAGCAGGAAGCGGATCGCGGCGCCGCGCGCCAGGAGCGGCAGCGCGACCTCTTCCGCCTCGGAGAGTTTTCGCACCCGGCCGTAGGCATTGAGGAAAGCACGCGCCTTGGTGACGTTGAACGAATGATCCGGCTCGAAGCACCAGGCGTTGAGGCAGATCGCGACGTCATAGGCCAGCATGTCGTTGCAGGCGAAGGTGAAGTCGATGATGCCCGAGAGCTTGTCGCCGAGGAAGAAGACGTTGTCGTTGAAGAGGTCGGCGTGGATCACGCCTTCGGGCAGATTGGTCGGCCAGACGCCGCTCGACAGATAGTCGAGCTCTGCGGCAAGGAACGCGCGCAGGCCCGGCTGCACCTCGTCGGCGCGGTGTGCTGCCGCATCGAACAGCGGCCGCCAGCCCGAGACCGAGAGCGCATTGACGCGCTTGATCGCGAAATTGGCGCCGGCCAGATGCATCCTGGCCAGCCCCTCGCCGACGCCGGCGCAATGGGTTGCGTTCGGCTTGCGCGGCCAGACGCCCTCGAGAAAGGTGATGATCGCGGCCGGCCGGCCCGAAAGCTCGCGCAGCGCCTCGCCGTCCCTTCCCTTCACCGGCAATGGGCAGTTGATGCCGTGCTCGGCGAGATGCGTCATCAGCGCGAGGAAGAACGGCAGATCGTTCTTCGCCACGCGCTTCTCATAGAGCGTGAGGATGAACGAGCCTTTGCTCGTGTGGAGCAGGAAGTTGGAATTCTCGACGCCCTCGGCGATACCCTTGTAGGAGAGCAATTCGCCGAGATCGTATTGCTTCAGGAAATCCGCAAGCTCGTCGGCGGCAACGTCGGTGTAGACCGCCATGCAAGACTACTCGGCGGCGGCTTCGGGGCGCACCGAGCGCGGCAGCGGGAAGAACTCGTTCTCTTCCGCGGCTGAGACCGTCTCGACATGCAGCGTGTAGCGCTCGGCGAACGCGTCCATGATCTCTTCGACGATCACTTCAGGTGCGGACGCACCCGCGGTGATGCCGAGGCTGGTGATGTTGCCGAACTTGTCCCAGTCGATGTCGGTGGCGCGCTGCGCCAGCACGGCGGTCCTGCAGCCCTCGCGCTCGGCGACCTCGCGCAGACGCTGCGAGTTCGACGAGTTCGGCGCGCCGACCACGATCAGGGCGTCGACCACCGGCGCCACCTTCTTGACCGCCAACTGGCGGTTGGTGGTGGCGTAGCAGATGTCTTCCTTGTGCGGCCCGTTGATGTTCGGGAAGCGCTCCTTGAGCAGCGCCACGATCTCCGCGGTGTCGTCGATCGACAGCGTGGTCTGGGTCACGAAGGCGAGGTTGTTGGGATCCTTCGGCGCGATGGTCTTGGCGTCCTCGGCGGTCTCGATCAGGGTCACGGCGCCCGCCGGAAGCTGGCCGAGCGTGCCGACCACTTCGGGGTGATGGGAATGGCCGATCAGGAAGATCTCGCGGCCGCGCTTGAAGTGGATCGCGGCCTCGCGGTGCACCTTGGTCACCAGCGGGCAGGTCGCATCCAGCGAAAACAGGTTGCGGGACGTGGCGTCGGCCGGAACCGACTTCGGCACGCCATGGGCCGAGAAAACGACCGGCGCGGTGGTGTTTTCCGGGATCTCGGCGAGCTCCTCGACAAAGATGGCGCCCTTCTTCTTCAACCCGTCGACGACATATTTGTTGTGCACAATCTCGTGGCGAACATAGACGGGGGCGCCATACTTATCGAGCGCCCGTTCCACTGTGTCGATCGCCCGGACCACCCCGGCGCAGAACCCACGGGGAGAACAAAGCACGATCTTGAGGTCTGGTTTGGCTGACATTGAGCGATCTCGGGACCGAATCACCCATTCGCCTTCTGGCTGGGGACGGTCAATGGATGGAAAAGGGCCTAAAGCGGTCTGCTTGGACTTTACAGGGAGCTGAAAGGGAATTGGGCCCCCTTTCGGGCGCTGTCAAGGCACTATCTATAGCAGAACCATTGCGTGGCTACCCCCTCCGGGCTTATATAGCGCGAATTCCCTGTCATCGCTGATGACCACCGGCTTCGCCTCCAGAGGGGTGGGCGAAGCACAAAGGAGATTTGCCATGAGCAACGCACCTCTGATGCCCAAGGCGACCGCCGTCTGGCTGCTCGACAACACCGCGCTGACCTTCGATCAGGTCGCCGATTTCACCAAGATGCACCCCCTCGAGGTGCGCGCGATCGCCGACGGCGACGCCGCCCAGGGCATCAAGGGCATGGACCCCCTCTCCAACGGCCAGCTGACCCGCGAGGAGATCGAAAAAGGCGAGAAGAACCCGGACTACCGGCTCCGCCTCCAGGAGAGCAAGGTGGTGCTGCCGCCCCAGCCCAAGCGCAAGGGCCCGCGCTACACCCCGGTGTCGCGCCGCCACGAGCGCCCGAGTGCCATCCTCTGGCTGCTGCGCAGCCATCCGGAGCTCAAGGACGCCCAGGTCATGCGTCTGGTCGGCACCACCAAGAGCACGATCGCCAGCGTCCGCGACCGCACCCACTGGAACACCTCACAGCTGACCCCGATCGACCCGGTCACGCTAGGCCTCTGCTCGCAGATCGAGCTCGATTTCGAAGTGGCGCGCGCGGCCAAGGAAAAGCCGATCGACACAGCCTATGGCGGCGCCACCCTGCTGCCGGCCTCCGAGACCACCAAGAAGGACGAGTTCGAGCCGGCCGAGAAGTCGAGCGACGACCTCAACGTTGACGCCGTGTTCGCCAAGCTGAAGACGCTCGGCGGCAAGAAGCATGATGACGAGGAGGAGTAGTCCTCTCGTTCATTCACCATCGAATGCAAACGCGGCGGAAAAATTCGCCGCGTTTTGTTTTGCGCGTAGACAGCGATTGTCCGCGCATGTCGCCACACGCACCCTGCGCTCCCTCCCCCGCAAGGGGGGAGGGAGCGCAGCGTCAGCCGTGGTTGCAGTTGGCCACAAACAACGCCCGTCAGAACTTGTAGGTCACACCGGCGCCGACCAGCCACGGATCGATATGCGCGGTACCGCTGACCGGCAGGCCGGAGACGGTCGCGGAGTAATCCGGCCGCAGCCAGAGCTTCTTGACGTCGACGTTGAGGCCCCAGTGCCGGTCGAGCATGTAGTCGAAGCCGAACTGTACGGCGCCGCCCCATGCGTTGCTGACGTGTAGCGCGGTGGTCGTGGCGGCGATCGCGGGCGGCCCGGCGATGGCGGCCGGCGCATTGGCGGCGGAATTGTTGAAGAATACGGTGTAGTTCACGCCGGCGCCGATATAGGGCTTGAACGCGCCGAAATTGTCGAAGTGATATTGCAGGGTCAGCGTCGGCGGCAGCAGCGTGGTCTTGCCGATCGGCAAGTTCGCGAGCGAGCCGGTGCCGCTGATCGAATGCCTGGTGACACCGAGGATCAGTTCAGCCGCGATGTTCTTGGTGAAGAAATAGCTGATGTCGAGTTCTGGCACGACCTGGTCGCTGATCGAGAGACCGGAATTCGGCGACGACAGCGAGGGCACGCCAGCAACGTTAACGTTGCTGCCGCCTGCATCGGGCAACACGCCGAGCACGCGCAAACGCACCATCCACGGATTGAACGCTTCTACCGGCGGCGGCGCCTTCTTGTAGACCGGCAGATCGGCCGCCTGCACCGAGGCAAAAGTCCCCGCAAGCATCGCGCCAAACGTCGCAAGCCGCGCCGCGTTTCTTATCGTTCCGTTCATTGCATTCCCCTTCAGCCATCTCTCGCGCGTCGTTGCGCGACATCAGGGTCAGAGCAGAAAGGGGGCAATGGAGGATTTGACGCCGATCAAATCAGGACTGACGCGACACGATTTGGCCGCGGCGTTGCAGATGTGTCACGAGACATGCGAATGCGGAGCGAGTGGCGCGGCAAGATAATGCCGCACGTCACATCACGGACGGTCTGGATGGTTCAACATGTATTCGCCGAGATCACGCTGACGGCGGTCAGCGCGGGCGGTGGCGGCACTGCGCTGGACGTCGCGGTCCTTGCGGCAGGCCACGTATTCGGGTGAGCCCTGCGCGTAGCCGCGGCTCTGGCAGACCGCGTCGTCATCGTCGCCGCCCAACGCCACCGGAGTCTGGTAGCGCGCGGAGCAGGCGGAGAGAGCAATGGCGAGCAGGACAGCTGCAAGCAGGCGCGGCGCGGCGGCGAGTGGCATACGAGATCCCCTATTGGCCGGCACTGTTTAGCGCGGAATGAGGAGAATGTAAGTCCCTGGACACTGTTCCCCACTCGCTGTCATTCCCCGCGAAGGCGGGGAATCCAGTACTCCGCGACGGCCGTATGTTCACACACTTCGGCCGCGGAGTACTGGATCACCCGCTTGCGCGGGTGATGACACCGGAGATTGGAGCAGCGGCGTAGGCCCCCCGCTCATAGGACGACCGGAGATCGCCTCACACCTTCCCCTTGAGCGCAGCGCCGATCTCGTCGAGCACCTTGGGGTCCTCGATCGTGGCCGGCATGGTCCAGGATTCGCCGTCGGCGATCTTCTTGATCGTGCCGCGCAGGATCTTCCCGGAGCGCGTCTTGGGCAGGCGGCCGACGGTGATGGCGAGCTTGAAGGCGGCGACAGGACCGAGCTTGTCGCGTACCAGCGCGATGATCTCCTTCTCGATCTCCGCGGGCGGGCGCTTCACGCCGGCCTTGAGCACCAGGAAACCGCAGGGCACCTCGCCCTTGATCGCATCCTTGACGCCGAGCACGGCGCATTCGGCAACATCGGGATGCGAGGCCAGGATCTCCTCCATGCCGCCGGTGGAGAGGCGATGGCCGGCGACGTTGATGATGTCGTCGGTCCGGCCCATGACGAAGACATAGCCGTCCTCGTCCTTGTAGCCAGCATCCGACGTCTTGTAGTAGCCGGGGAATTCGCTGAGGTAGGATTCCCTGAAGCGCTCATCCTGATTCCACAGCGTCGGCAGGCAGCCGGGCGGCATCGGCAGCTTGATGACGATCGAGCCCATCGTGTTGGGGCCGACCGGCTTTGCGGCTTCATCCACCACATCGACCTGATAGCCCGGCATCGGCACGGTCGGCGAACCGTGCTTCACCGGCAGTTGGCCGAGGCCGACCGGATTGCCGGCGATGCACCAGCCGGTCTCGGTCTGCCACCAATGGTCGATCACCGGCACCTTCAACTGCTGCTCCGCCCACTCCACCGTCGGCGGATCGGCGCGCTCGCCGGCAAGGAACAGCGTGCGGAATTTCGACAGGTCGTATTGCCGGATGAACTTTCCTTCCGGATCCTCTTTCCGGATCGCGCGGAACGCAGTCGGCGCGGTGAAGAACGCGACCGCCTTGTGCTCGCTGATCACACGCCAGAACGCGCCGGCGTCGGGCGTGCCGACCGGCTTGCCCTCATACATGATCGAGGTCGCGCCATGCAGCAGCGGACCGTAGATGATGTAGCTATGGCCCACCACCCAGCCGATGTCGGAGCCACACCACCAGACCTCGCCAGGCTTGACGCCATAGAGGTTGAACATCGACCATTTCACCGCGACCAGATGGCCGCCATTGTCACGCACGACGCCCTTGGGAATCCCGGTCGTACCTGACGTGTAGAGGATGTAGAGCGGATCGGTGGCGGCGATCGGCACGCAAGCAGCTTTCCTGCCATCATTCATCGCCTTGCGGCGCAAGCTCGCCCAATCATAGTCGCGGCCGGGCGAGAGATCGCAGATGAGCTGCGGACGCTGCAGGACGACGCAGGCCTTCGGCTTGCTGCTCGCAAGCTTGATCGCCTCGTCGAGCAGCGGCTTGTACTGCACGATGCGTCCGGGCTCGATGCCGCAGCTCGCGGAGAGAATGAGTTTCGGCTGCGCATCATCGATGCGGCTGGCGAGCTCCTTTGCGGCAAAGCCGCCGAACACCACGGAGTGCACCGCGCCGATGCGCGCACAGGCGAGCATCGCGACCACGGCCTCCGGTACCATCGGCATATAGAGGATGACGCGATCGCCCTTGGCGACGCCAAAATCCTGCATAACGGCGGCGAGCACCTGTACCTCAGCCAGCAGCTCGGCGTAGGTCAATTTGGTGATCGAGCCCGTCAGCGGCGAGTCATGGATCAGCGCCACCTGGTCAGCGCGGCCGCGTTCGACATGACGGTCGAGCGCGTTGTAGCAGGTGTTGACGACGCCGCCGCTGAACCAGCGGCCGTAGACGCCCTGCGAGGCATCGAAGATCTTCTTTGGTGGCTCGATCCAGTCGATCTCCTTGGCCGCCTCGGCCCAAAAGCCCTCGGGATCGGCCAGCGAGCGCGCATAGACCTCATGATAACTGCTCTTGCCCTTGACGTTCATTCCTGCGCTCCCGTTCCCTTTATTCGCCTGACCTTGACCTTGCGGCAGGACAGAAGTCCCGCCATGACGCGGATCAAGTGCCGGCCCTGTTTGAGGGCTATTTTCCCGGGAACGGGCCGCGGTTCAAGCTGAAAAGGATGGGTCTTTTGGAGGAGGGGCGGTTGTCTCGACGAAATGGATAGCTCTGCTGCCGCGTCGGCGGAGCTCCCCCTCTTCCCGCTTGCGGGGAGGGGCGAAGAGCACGAGCGTCTCGCGGCTTCTTAGCCCTCCATTGCATTCAGCCGCTGCAGCCGTTCCTGCATGACTTTCCTGAGATCATAGCCAGGACGGCCGAAGCTGGTATTGCGGGTCGCGAGGAAATCGCGCTGGGTCTTGCGCAGGCCGGTCGCCGACCGCTTGTTTGCGGATTTCAGCACGCGCTCGTAGGTCTCTGCGATCTGGCGGTCGAGCATGCCGAGCTGGGGATCGGCGCAGATCACCTTCTCCACCTCGCGCTTCGCGGTAGCGCAATCAAACGACGGGCCGTTGCCGGAATTCGCTGCGAGCGGGCGCGGCGGCTCAGCGCCGAACTTCGCGATCTCCGCGATCATGGTGCGGCGGCCGGCAGCCGCGTTCTCGTTGCCGGGATCGAGCTTCAGCGCGGTCTCGTAATCGGCCAGCGCCTTCCTGCGTTCGCCCATTTTCTTGTAGAGCACTGCGCGGTTGTTGTAGGTCTGCGCGAAATTCGGATCGGCCTTCAGTGCGGCCTCGTAGTCGTTCAGCGCCGCGCCGAGCTCGCCCTTGAGCTGGTAGGAATCGCCGCGGTTGGTGAAGAAGTTCGGCCGCGGCGCCAGCCGCAGTGCCTGGTCGTAATCGGCGATTGCCCTGTCGTACTCGCCCATCGCGGCCAGCGACAGGCCGCGATTGTCGTAATATTCCGGTACCTTCGGGTCGAGCCTGATTGCCTCGCTGTCGTCGGCGACCGACTTGTCGAGCTGGCCGAGTTTCTTGTAGGCCGCGCCGCGGTTGGTGTAGCTGCGCGGCCGGTTCGGATCGAGCCGCAGCGCCTCGCTGAGATCGCGGACCGCCTTGTCGTTGTCGCCGCCGAGATAATAGGTCACGCCGCGGTCGGACCAGGCCTGCGCATCATCCGGCTTCAGCTTGATCGCCTGGTCGTAATCGGCGAGCGCGCGGTCGAGCCGGCGCTGGCTGGTATAGATGACACCGCGCAGCCCGTAGGCCTCCGCATCCTGCGGATCGAGCTCGATCGCCTTGCTGAGATCAGCCGCGGCGCGATTGAGATCGCCGCCGGCCTCGCGCAAGAGATCGCCGCGCAGGCGCCAGGCCTTTGCATTCTTGCCGTCGAGCGCGATGGCGCGGTCAATGTCCCGCAGCGCCTGTGTGAGGCCGCCCGAGGTCCGCGCGTTGGCGTCCGCACGAACCAGCAGGGCCGCGGCGCGGTCGGAGGATGGATTTGTGGCCTGGTCGATGATGGCGCTGCACGCCGTGATCAGCTCGGCCGGACCGGCCTTGCTGCCCGACGCGCAATCGGTGCCGGCCGAGGCCGGGGCAGCGAGGACAAGGCCGATCGCCGCACTGAGGAGGAAGGCGCGAAGCGAGATCTTGGCAAACGGGAACAATTGCGCGGAAAAACGCATGCCGCACCATCAGGAAGGCTCCGTGACATCAGGTTCACACCATTGTCGCGGCGGACAAAGAATGGGTTCAAATCGGGCCGGTCAGGAGCGCACCGGCGCCTCCACTCTCTCGCCCCGCTTGCAGGGAGAGGCGGAGAAACCCTCAATACCCATCCACCCCGTTGAGCCGTTGCAGCCGCTCCTGCATCGCCTTCTTCAGATCATAGCCGGGCCGGCCGAAGGCGGCATTGCGACGCGCGATGAACTCATCCTGCTCGCGCCGGAGCGCCCTGGCCTCGGCCGTATTGCGAGCTTCCCGGATCACGCGGGCATTCGATGCAAAAACCTCGCGGTCGAGATCGGCGAGCTCGCGGTTGGCGCAGATCGCCTTCTCCACGGCGCGGGTCGCGCGAGCGCAATTGAAGCTGGGCTTGCCGGCGACCGCCATCTGCGCGCCGATCCGCTCGAGCTCGCGTGCCATTGCCCTGTGATTGGCCTTGGCGTTCTCGTGATTCGGATCGATCTTCAGCGCGGCGCCGAAATCCTGCACCGCCTTGGGCTTATCGCCCTTCTTCAACCAGAGTTCGCCGCGTGCGTTGAAGAGATCGGCCAGCGTGGGATCGAGCTGCAGGGCGCGGCTGTCGTCGGCGATCGCACGATCGATCTGGTCGTGCCGTGCCAGAAGCGCGCCGCGCGCGACGAGCGCCTTGACCAGATCCGGCTTGGTCGTCTTCTCGTTGTCGATCACGGCCGCGCAGGCGGAATTCGCCTTGTCCATATCGTCGGCTGCGGCGGCAGCGAGACACGGCGCTATATCGACCTGCGGCGCTGCAGCCGGCTCCCCGCCGGTCGCAGCATGGGCCGCGCCGAGCGCGAGCGCATAGATCAGCGCCGCAGCTGACGATTGAATCAGGAAAGATCGCATTGTCGTTGCAGCCGGAAAGCTCGCCTTGGAAGCGGATTGTCCGCTATACGCCGGATTGATGCTAGCCTGTCGCATCGCTCAAATCGCCTTCGGGAACTCTCGTGTCGACATTCGAATGGATCATCGCGTTGCTGCTCGGCGCCGTTGCCTTATCGGCGCTGGCGCGGCGGATCAAGGTCCCCTACCCGACCTTTCTCGCCATCGGCGGCGCGCTGATCGCCTTCGTGCCGAAGAGCCCGACGTGGACGCTCGAGCCGGACCTGGCATTGGCGCTTTTTGTCGCACCGGTGCTGCTGGATGCCGCCTTCGACACCTCGCTGCGCGATCTACGCAACAACTGGGTTCCTGTGTCCACCCTGGTGGTCGCTGCGGTCGGCCTGACGACGATCGGCGTGGCCTACGTCGCGCACCGGCTGATGCCCGACATGCCCTGGGCCGCCGCAGTTGCGCTCGGCGCCATCGTGGCGCCGCCGGATGCGGCCGCCGCGGTTGCGATTCTGAGCCAGGTCAAGCTGCCTTACCGCATGGTGAAGGTGCTCGAGGGCGAGAGCCTGCTCAACGACGCCAGCGCGCTGCTGATCTATCGCATCGCGGTTGGCGCGGTCGTCATGGAGCACCTCAAGTGGAGCGAGGTCGCGCCGACGATTGCGCTGGGGCTGGTCGGCAGCGTCCTCGCCGGTCTTCTCGCCGCGCGCATCATCCCGCCCATCATGGAGCGCGTGAAGGAGGTGCCGAGCGCTATCATTGTGCAATTCGCCACCACCTTCATGATCTGGATCGCGGCCGAGCATCTCGGTCTCTCCGGCATCCTCACCATCGTGGTCTACGCCATCACCATGGCGCGCACGGCGGGGGCGCGCATGCCGGCACGGCTGCGGGTGCCGTCCTACGCGGTGTGGGAGACGATGGTGTTCGTGCTCAACGTGCTCGCCTTCATGCTGATCGGCATGCAGATGCGGCCGATCTGGTCGCGGTTGGACGCGGACGTGCGCTGGGAATATTGCGTGGCCGCGGCCTGGATCCTGCTCACGGTCGTCCTGGTGCGGCTGTTATGGGTGACGTTCTACCGCACGACGCTGCGCGTGCTGATCGCGCACGGGCTCTATCGTCCGAAAGACCCCAGGGCAGTCGCTTCGCCAAAGGGCGGCCTCATCATCTCTTGGTGCGGCATGCGCGGCCTCGTCACGCTCGCCACTGCCTTTGCCCTGCCGGAGAATTTTCCCTATCGCGACTTCATCGTCTTCATCGCCTTCGCGGTGGTGCTCGGATCGCTCATCATCCAGGGCCTGACGCTGCGGCCGCTGATCCTCGCCTTCGACCTCAAGGACGACGATCCCGTCGGCGTCGAGGTCGCTCGAGCGCGCACAGTCGCCTATCGCGCCGCGCTCGATGCGATCGAGGACGATCCGTCGGAGGAAGCGGAGATCCTGCGGCTCGAATATCGCGCCATCCTGATGCAGGCTGACGACGATCCGAATGGCGGCATCACCCACGGCCGGTTGCCCGCCGACGCGCTGCGCCTTCGCGCCATCGAAGCCGCGCGAAAGTCGATCTTCGACCTCCGCGCCACCGAGATCATCGGCGACGACGCCTTCCACCGACTGGAGGAGGAACTCGATCGGGCGGAATTGAGCGCGGGCGGTTGAGCCGCCAAACTCCGCTGTCGTCCCGGGCTCGCGCTACGCGCGCCCCCGGAACGACAATCGGGATTGAGGCAATATTGCGATTGAACTACGTGCGCTAGATCACACAGGACAATCCCGGCGTTGAACCGGAGGCCGTTGCCATAGACTCATTCCTCATGACGACCCTGATCGACGACCGTCGTGTGCGCGCGCGTGATGCGTCGCCCGCACGATACTTTTATCTCCACATGGCGCTGGCCTGCGCGGCCACTGCGTTTCTCGGCTTCGCACCGACCTATTGGATGCCGCTCGCCAACCGGACGTTATCCGCGAGCCCGGTGATTCATTTTCACGGACTCTTGTTCTTTACCTGGTCTGTCTATTTCGTGATCCAGACCTGGCTCGCGGCCTCGGGCCGTGTGATCAATCATCGCGGACTCGGGATCGTCGGCGTCTCGCTCGCGACCGCGATGACGATCTTCGGCTTCCTCGCCTCCGTCCATGTGATGAAGCATTCCGCTGCGCTCGGACAGCAGGATGCCGGCGTCGGCTTCTCGATCGTGCCGATGAGCGGGATCGCGTTCTTCGCGGTGGTGTTCGTGCTCGCGATCATGAACACGCGCAAGCCCGAGATTCACAAGCGCCTGATGCTGCTCGCCGCGGTCTCGCTTCTCGATGCCCCGATCGCACGCTGGTTCATGACCTTCCTCGCGCCTCCCGGACCACCCGGCCCGCCGCCGGTGCCCGTGACGATCGCACCGGCGGTGGTCGCCTCGCTCCTGCTCGTCGTCGCCATGGTGCGCGACTGGCGCAGCGAGGGCCGCGTACATCCGGTCTACATCTACGGCACGCTCGCGCTGCTGGCAGTGAAGGTGCTGAACTGGCCGGTCAGCGAGACTGCGGCGTGGCACGCATTCGCCGGCGGGATTCTGGCGCTGGCACAGTAAATGACTGCTGTCGTCCCGGACAAGCGAAGCGCCGATCCGGGACGACAGTGGAGGTTGGAGCTACGCCCCCGCCTTGCACGTGATTCCGCCGTCCACCACCAGTTCGATCCCGGTCACATATTTCGACTCGTCGGACGCCAGGAACAGCGCGGCGTTGGCGACATCCCAGGCGTCGCCCATGTGGCCCATCGGCACCTGGGCGTCGCGGGCACGCCACATCGCTTCGACATCACCCTTGGCATAACTGCTCGCAAGCCCTGCGGAATGCGCGACCATCGGCGTCTTCATCAGGCCGGGCAGGATCGCGTTCACCCGGACATGATGGCGCGCGAACTCGATCGCGGTCGTGCGCGTCATCTGGTTCATCGCGGCCTTCGAGGTGCCGTAGGTGACGTAGGAGATGCCCATGTGGCGAATCGAGGCGATCGAGGAGATGTTGATGATCGAGCCGCCGCCCTGCTTCACCATCACGGGAATGACGTGCTTCATGGCGAAGTAGGCGCTCTTGAGGTTGACGCTGAAGACGCGGTCCCAGCTCTCCTCGGTCACCTCGACCACGCTGCCCATCTCGGCGATGCCGACATTGTTGTCGAGCACGTCGATGCGGCCATAGGCCTTCAGGCACGCCGCCACCATCGCCTCGATCTCGCTCGCGCGCGAAACGTCGGCCGTGAACGCCGTCGCCTTGCCGCCTTCATCGTTGATGATCGTCGCGGTCTCTTCGGCTGCCGCGCCGTTGCGATCGACGCAAAACACCTGCGCGCCCTCGCGCGCGAAGGTCACCGCGGTCGCCTTGCCGTTGCCCCAGCCCGGTCCGATCGAGCCGGCGCCCACCACCATCGCAACCTTGCCCTTGAGCCGATCCATCACGTTTCTCCTGTGTTGTTCTTCATTGCAGCCCCGACGCTGCGGGCTACGGATCGTTGCAGACCTTCATCCTGGTGACGTTAGCACCGATGGGATGGCCGACAATCTCCGAAAGCGTCCGGCAGCTTCCGTCATGGCACAACCGCCATTCTCCCGCCGCGCCGGAATTGCCGAGCACGACCTCCTGCATCGGCGCACGCTTCGGCTGCCACTGAAACCAGCCGTCGACAAGTTGCGCTTCGGGCGGCGGCTCCATGCCGGGACCGGTGCCCTTGACGCGGGCCTGCACCAGTTCGAGGCCGGCGGAGGTGACGCGCCAGTCTTCCTGCCAGTCGACCTTCGCAATCGAATGTGTCCACACCAGCGTGAAGGCTGAAAGCGCCAGCGCCTTCATGCCCACGACGGTTGCGAAGCAGAGGCTCACGCCGCCTCGACCGTCGCCGGCGGGCGCTGCCGCCACTGCCACAGCACCAGCGCGGCAGAGAGCACGAAGCCGGCGGTGTCGCTGAACGGGAAGTCGCCGAGCAGACAGAGCGCGGCGCCGAGCGCTGCCACGCGCTCGATGAAGGTGAGCCGCGTGAACAGAAAGCCGATCGCGACCATGCCGAACAGGGCGATCGCCACCAGCGCCTTGAAGGTCGCCAGCGCCACCGCGCCGTAGAAGCCGAGCTTGGCCGCCATGGGATCACCGGCCTGCAGCATCAGCGCCGGCGAATAGACGAAGATGAACGGGATGACGTAACCGGCGAGCGCAATGCGCATCGCCTCCCACCCGATCTTGTCCGGATTCTCCTTCGCGATCGGCGCCGCCGCGAGCGCAGCCAGTGCGACCGGCGGCGAGAGGTCGGCCATGATGCCGTAATAGAACGCGAACATGTGGCTCGCGATCAGCGGCACGCCGAGCTTCGCCAGCGCCGGCGCGGCGAGCGCGGCAGTGATGATGTAGGTCGGGATGGTCGGGATGCCGGTGCCGAGCAGGATCGACAGCAACATGGTCATGATCAGCGCCAGGAACAGACTCTTCTCGCCGAGACCGATCACCCAGCCGCCGAAGATGGTGCCGACGCCGGTCTGCGACATCATGCCGATGATGACGCCGACGATGGCGCAGGCCATGCCGACGGTGATCGCGGACTTCGCGCTCTCGGCCAGGGAATCGCGGCAGGAACACAGCGCCGGGAGGCCGCCACGAACGAACGCCGTGATCACGATCAGCCCAACCACGACGCTCGCGACCGGCACGATCTGCAGGCCGTCCCGCGACAGCGCGGCGACGACGAGCGCAAGGCCGATCCAGAAGATATAGCGGACCACATTCGAGGAGGCGCCGGCCGTGATGCTGGCGCCGAGGATCAGCGTCACCGTCAGCGCGAGACCCATGCTGCCGGCATAGAGCGGCGTAAAGCCTTCGAACAGCATGTAGACCAGCGCCGCGAGCGGCAGCACCAGGTACCAGCGCGTCACCAGCGCCTTCCAGGCGCTCGGGATCTCCGAGCGCTTCATGCCGGTGAGGCCGTGCTTGCCGGCTTCCAGATGCACCATCCAGAACGCGGAGGCGAAATAGAGCACCGCGGGAATCGCGGCCGCTTTCACGATCTCCGAGTACTGGACGCCGAGCGTCTCCGCCATGATGAAGGCGACCGCGCCCATCACCGGCGGCATGATCTGTCCGCCCATCGAGGCCGTGGCCTCGACACCGGCGGCGAAGGCGCGGCGGTAGCCGAACCTGATCATCAGCGGAATCGTGAACTGACCGACGGTGACGACGTTGGCGACGCCGGAACCGGAGATGGTGCCCATCATGCCCGAGGCGAACACAGCGACCTTGGCTGGTCCCCCACGGGTGCGGCCGAACAGGCCGAGCGAGACGTCGGTAAAGAGCTGGATCATGCCGGCGCGCTCCAGGAACGAGCCGAACAGGATGAACAGGAAGATGTAGGTCGCCGAGACGTAGATCGGCACGCCGTAGAAGCCCTCAGTGCCGAACGACAGATGCGTGACGATCTGGTCGAAATCATAGCCGCGATGGTTGAGCGGCGACGGCAGATACTGCCCGAAGAACCAGTAGAGCAGACAGGCGCCGCACATCAGCGGCAGCGCCGCGCCCATCAGGCGCCGCGTGCCCTCGAAGATCAGCACCGCGAGCAGCGTGCCGACCGCAAGGTCAAGCTTCGTGGGATCGCCGTCTCGCGCGATCAGATCGGCATAGAAGATCCACTGATAGAGCCCGCAGAAGAAGCCGGCGCCGCCGATCACCCAGCCCAGTGCGCGACCAAAGTCGCTCTTCGCGGTGAAATTGGCGATCAGGCCGAAGGTGAGCAGGACCAGGAAGCCGACATGAACTCCGCGCACCACCTGGCTCGGCAGATAGTTGAAGGCGGCGACATAGAGCTGGAAGGTCGCAAACGCGATGCCAATCCAGTAGGCGAGTTGGCCCCACCAGCCCGGGCCGAAGCCTTCCGGAAAACCGTGCTCGAAATTGTCGAACTCAACCTTGATGGGCGCTTCGGTGCCCTCTGCCTTTTCCAGCATTGTACTCGCCCCCTGCTCTGCCTATGCCGTTCATAGCATCAGCACAGCGCCCAAAAACATCATGCCCGGGGGCTTATCCCGGGCATCCACGGCTGTCTCTCTCAGTCATTCCAGGCGATGCAAAGCATCGAACCCGGAATGGCGATGGAGAGATCTACTTGATCAGCCCCTTTTCCTTGTAATAGCGGATCGCGCCGGGGTGCAGCGGAACCGGGCTGCCGTTGGCCGCCGTTTCGAGCTTGATCTCCTTGCCGGCCGCGTGCGCATTGGCGAGCTCGGGCAGCGACTCGTAGACCAGCTTGGTCATTTGATAGGCGAGGTCATCCGACACCGCCGAGCTGGTCACGAGATAGTTGACCACGGCCGCCGTCGGCACATCCTTGTCCTGGCCGGTGTAGGTTTTGGCCGGAATGATCGCCGAGATGAAGGGCGGGCCGATCTTGTCGACGGTCTCCTTCGGCACCGACACCACCGTGATCGAGGCCGACGTCGACAGATCCTTCAGCGAGGCGACGCCGAGGCCGGCCGACTGCAGGGTCGCCCCCAACTGGCGGTTCTTCATGAGGTCGACGGATTCGGCGAACGGCAGATATTCGACCTTGCCGAGGTCCTTGTAGCTCATGCCGGCGGCCGCGAGGATCGCGCGCGAATTGAGCTCGGTGCCCGACTTCGGCGCGCCGACCGACAGGCTCTTGCCCTTGAGGTCGGCCAGCGTCTTGATGCCGCTCTCGGCGGTCGCGACGATCTGGATGTAGTTTGGATAGATCGCACCGATGGTGCGCAGCTTGTCGAGCTTGTTCTTGAAGCCCGCTTCCTCGTCGCCGTCCCAGGCGGCCTTCAGCGAGTCGCCCAGCGTGAACGCCAGTTCGCCGCGGCCCTGCTGCAGCAGAATCAGGTTCTCGACCGACGCCTTGGTGGCCTGCACCTGCGTCTTCACGTTCGGAATCTTGTCGCCGTAGATCTTCCCGATCGCGACCCCGAGCGGATAGTAGACGCCGGAGGTACCCCCGGTCAGCACGTTGATGAAGGATTGCGCATGTGCGCAAGGTGCCGACGCCGCCAGAGCAAGAGCCGCGGCCACGCCGAAAATCGTCCGTTTCATGATTTTGTACTCCCCAAACCGGCGGCGAAATTGGCCGGATGAGGGCAGCGGGTCAACCCATCCAAAAGGCAAAACAGGACTGCGGCAAACGGCCGATCCGGCTCGACTTTTAGGGGGAACCCGACGGGTGCGGCGAGGTGGCGCAGTCGGTGTCTGGAGCGCACCTGAACGCATCAGCATTCAGGGGCGCTGTTCGCTCACTGGCAAGTCTTACTGGAACGTCATGTCCAGGCACTTGGAGATGTCGGAGCCGAGTCCCGAGGAGATCGTGATGCAGCCGCGCACCTTCTGTGCGGTGACATCCGCGGCCCAGATCGAGTAACCGCCGGGGCCGAAGAACGAGTTGGTGTTCGGCGGCTCGGTCTCGGTGGCGTCGAAATCATAGCGGCCGTCGGTCTCGAAGATGCGCGGCTTCTTGGTGCAGCCGCCGTCGGTCTGGACGTTGATGACTTCCTTGTTGTCGCGGGTCAGCGCCAGCGAGACCTGGCAGCGGAAATATTCCGAGGTCTTGGTATTGAAGAGATAGGTGTAGGACTTGCAGGTCGCGGTGTTCAGCTTGCCCGGGGCAAGGCCGCGGCTGCAAGAAATCCTCTGGTTGTGGCTGAGCTGGTAATCATCGGCCCGGGCGGCCGGCGCCAGCGCCGTCAGCGACAATGCAGCAGCCCAGCAAATCTTGATCACATGGCGCATCCGAATCATCCCCACCAATAATTTTGTCGAGTTGCGTTCTAAACGGAAAGCGGAACATAGTCGCGCGGGGACGAAGGGAAAATCACAAACTGCTCGGCGGGACGTGATGCGCTGCGGCGCTTTCGCGAATTGACCTGGAAATATCGTTCGTGATTTGTTCAACAGGACAACCCCAGAGACGGGGAGGATGGGATGATGGCATTTTCAACGAAGACATTTGCACTGGTTTCGCTTGCACTTGTAGCCGCGTTCGCCGCGCCCGCATACGCACAGATCGCGGCAACGCCGTGGGAGCTCAAGTCCGACACCGGCTATGCCTATGACAAGGAAGGCAAGACCTTCTCCTACAAGATGGGCACCAGCAATGCCGGCGAACTCCTGAAGGGCGCCAAGAAGGTGCCGAAGGGCACGCTGTTCTTCATTGGGCAGAATGGCCAGCTCTACATGCGCAGCGGCCCCTATCTCGAAGGCGACGGCAAGTTCAAGTTCGGGCCGGACCAGTAGGGGACGCGACGACGGTGCGCTCCCTCGCCCCGTTCTTACGGGGAGAGGGTTGGGGTGAGGGGCTGCCTCCGCAAATGCGGTGAGAGCTGAACTCGCGGAGAATCCCTCTCACCTGGATTGCACCGGACGATGCTTCGCATCGCCGAGGCAATCCGACCTCTTCCCACAAGCGGGGCGAGGTGAAGAGACGCCATCTAAAACGCCCCCGCCAATTCCCTTGCGCCGGCGTTGCTGCTGTTCGAATCCATCCGCGAGTCCGTCACGGCGAGCAGCTTGGCTACGGTGTTGTGGCGGATCGCGACCGGATTGCGCTCATAACCGCCGCGCTGGAAGAAGTTCGAGGTCGGCACCTGCTCGCGCATCGCCTGCGGCATCGTCACCATGTCGAGCCCGGTGCCGTCGCCGGTGAGGTTCATCATCTCGAGCTCGGCCGCGGTGAGCGGGCGGTTGTACCCCTTGGCACGTGCGAACAGCACCGAGGTGAGCAGCTTGTGCGTCTGCAGCATCGGCCCGACATCGACGTCGAGCACCATCGCGTGCATGGCCCAGCCCTGTGCGGTATTGCCGATCTTCTCGTGCTCCGACCAGGTGTCAGGCACCGACTTCGCATGAGCGACCATTTTCTTCAGCACGGCGAGCTTGTGCTCCAGTGCCTTGCGCGACGGCCCCGAGGTCCGCGCCACCTTGTCAGAGAGCGCACGAATGAGTTCATGGCCCTGCTCGGCGAGCAGCTCGACGCTATTGGTTGTGAGCAACTGGTTGTAGCCGATCGCGGTCGAGATCGCGCGCTTGCCGCCATGCTCAATTCCCGCTTGCACGTCGAAACTGCCGGTGCCGCCGGTCTCGAACGAATAGACCCGCACCGCCTGCTCGCGCGTAAGGCCGGAGGCGACCGCGTAGCGCGCATAGGCGCGCTTGAACTCAACCTCGTTGGCCGGGCGTTGCGGCGCGAACTGGTAGAGCTCCTGCGCCGCGCGCAGGAAATCGGCAACCACTGGAATTGGCTTTCGGGCGGGGCGCTCCGGCGTTTCCTCGGGCTCCGGGTTCACCGGCCGCTTCGGCCCGCTATAGAGCGGCGGATGCTCCAGCACGTAGTCATCTAACGTGACCTGCTGCCCGCTGCGCCGCTTGGCGTTGCGGGTGCGGCGCTTCTCGGAGATCTGGCTCCAATAGGCGCCGGCCTCCTCGTCGAAGGCGGCCCGCGCCGCCTGATACTCCTGCAGCTTGCGGCGATATTCGACCACGGCAGGCGAGGCGCCGCCTTGCCCAAAAAACTGCGACAAGAGCTGGGCTTTGGCATTGCTGACGGCGGGCGGCAGCGCGTCGGTCTCGCCGCCACGCGCGGTAGGCGCAAGCAGGACAAGTGCCAGTGGAACCAGCGCCAGAGGAACCAGTGCGAGGGGTTTTCGAATCGATCGATGCATGCCGCCGTCTTTAGCAGGCTTCCGGTAACCGTCACGTTAACGTGCCGTTTACCATCGTCACTTCCAGGCGAACACCGGCTGTTCCAGGTCGGTGACACGGGTGTGCCGTCCCGCCAGCACCTCGCGGAACTGGTAGATCAGCGCCGCCGTCGGCGCGTGGATCAGGCTCATCTGGTGATGGAAGCGGATCACGCGGCGCGCGCTTTCCGGGATCGCGACGAAGTCGAAGGCCTCTTCCCGCTCGATCGTCGCAAGCGCAATGCGATGGACGGATGCGACCTCGTCCGGGTTCGGCCGGATCGCGGCGCTGTCCGGGGCCCAGACCACGACCGGCGTGATCAGATAACCGGAGCGGGTCGGATAGTCGTCGAGCGTGCCGAGCACCGCGTCGGCTCTAAGCTTGAGCGCGAGCTCCTCGTCGAGCTCGCGCAGCGCCGCCTCGACCGGCGTCTCGCCTCCATCGCAGCGTCCGCCCGGCAAAGCCCACTGGCCGCGATGAGCGCGCAGGCTCGATGCTCGCTTGGTGAGCAGAAAAGCGGTGTCGTCGCCGTCACTGGATTCGGTCAGCGCCATCACCACCGCGGCGCGCTTCAGCGCCGACGGCGCGGCTTCATCAGGCAGCCGCGCGAATGCCGCGCAGGCCTCTGCGATATTCCGTCTGGTGGCATCGTCGAAAGCTCTCATGATGCTTGACTACACCAGGACTGCGCTTGATGAAACGAGGAGAGATACGCGTGCGAGGATGGACCGGAAGATGACCAACAAGGCCGCCGCAAGGCTGAAATCAGACGGCTGGACCATCCTCGAGACCACGGGCTTTCTACATCTCATCGGCCCCCTGTGGGAACGCAAGGTCGACGGCCACTACGAATTCGCACTCGCCACCGAGGACAAGCACCACAACCGGCGCGGCATGGTCCAGGGCGGCGTGATGATGACGTTCGCCGACCGCACCTGTGGCATGGCCGCCCGCTACGGCTCGGGCAAGGAGTATTTGGCGACGGTGCAACTCGACACCCATTTCGTCGAAGCCGGCACGATCGGCGACATCCTGATCTCCCGCCCGCGCGTGGTGCGCTCGACACGCAGCCTCATCTTCATGAGCACCGAAGTCACCGTCGACGATCGCTGCATCGTTATGGCCAATGGCGTGTTCAAGATTTTGAAGGGGCCGGCGTAGGTAAGCATTCGGGCCGGCGCGATACACCACACTCACGCTGTCATTTCCCGCGAAAGCGGGAATCCAGTACGCCGCGGCCTCTCAATCGACCAGTGCTGTCTCGGAGTACTGGATCGCCCGATCAAGTGGCGATGACAGTTGAGAGTGTGGCAGGCAGCCTCCTCGTCATTGCGAGCGGAGCGAAGCAATCCAGAATCCCTCCGCGGCCACATTTCTGGAGTGCTTCGCTCCGCTCGCAATGACGGAACTGGGCAGCTATGCTGCTCTCCGTCGAAGTATCGAGGACCCGCCCATGCAATACCGCCAGCTCGGCCGCAGTGGCCTAAAAGTGTCACCGATCTGTCTGGGCACCATGATGTTCGGCGGGCCGACCGATGAGGCCGCCTCGCAGCGGATCATCGCAAAAGCATACGAGGCCGGGATCAACTTCATCGACACCGCGGACGCCTATTCGAAAGGCGCATCCGAAGAAGTCGTGGGCCGTGCGATCGGCAGCAACCGTCATGCCTGGGTGCTCGCGACCAAACTCGCCAATCCCATGAACACTGGCGTGGGCAGCGATCCCAATCGTGCCGGCCTGTCGCGGCGCTGGGTGTTGCAGGCGGTCGACGAAAGCCTGAAGCGGCTCGGCACCGATCACATCGACGTCTACTATCTGCACAAGGAAGACCATGCGACACCGCTGGAGGAGACGGTGCGCGCGATGGGCGACCTGATCCGAGCAGGCAAGGTGCGCTATTTCGGCGTCTCGAACTACCGTGCCTGGCGTGTCGCCGAGATCTGCAACATCTGCGACCGGCTCGGCATCGACCGGCCCGCGGTGAGCCAGCCCTATTACAATGCCATGAACCGCATGCCCGAGGTCGAGCACTTTCCGGCCTGCTCCTATTACGGCCTCGGCATCGTCCCCTACAGCCCGCTTGCGCGCGGCGTGCTCACCGGCAAGTACAAGCCCGACGCGGCTCCGGACAAGGAGACGCGTGCGGGCCGCAACGACACCCGCATGATGCAGACGGAATGGCGGCCGGAGTCGCTCCAACTCGCGCAAGAGATCAAGAGCCACGCCGAGAAGAAAGGCATCACCGCCGGCCAGTTCGCCGTCGCCTGGGTGCTCAACTCCGCCTTCGTCAGCTCGATCGTCGCGGGCCCGCGCACCGAGGAGCAGTGGGACGACTACATCCGCGCGCTCGACTACCGCTTCACGGCGGAGGACGAAGCATTGATCGACCGCCTGGTGACGCCGGGTCATCCCTCGACGCCGGGCTATAACGACCCGGCCTATCCGATCGAGGGTCGCCGCGCGCGGACGGCATGAGAGCAGGAGGCGACGATGTCCCTTGAAGACCGCTACGGCCTTTCACTCTCCACCACCTCGCATGAGGCGGCATCGGCCTATCGCGAAGGTGTCGATCTCATGCTCGCGGGCTGGACCGGTACGGCGGAGACGCTTGAGCGCGCGATTGCGGCCGATCCGGAGTTCGCGCTTCCCCATATCGCCCGCGCCCGCCTGCACGCATTCTATCAGCAGGGCGATCTCGCGCGGCAGAAGGCGGCTGTGGCACGCGAGCTCGTGGCGAAGCGCGGCGACGGGCGCGAGCGCTCGCACGTCGAGACGCTGGCGCTCGCGATCGAGGGACGGCTGCCGGAGGCGCTGACGTCGACGCTGAAGCACATCGACGCGTGGCCGCGCGATGCCGTGGTGCTGTCGCTGCCGCTCGGCGCGTTCGGCCTGTTCGCATTCTCCGGCATGGCCGACCACGACCGCGCCCGACAGCAGCTGTGCGAGAGCGTCTCGCGGCACTATGGCGAGGACTGGTGGTTCCTCACCATGTACGGCTGGGCGATGACCGAGAACGGGGACGTCGCCCGCGGCCGCGGCGTTACCGAGCGCGGCTTCGGCCTGCGCCGGGCGAACGCCCACGCCGCCCACGCCGTGCTGCATGCGATGTTCGAGGACGGCTCGATCGAGGCGGCCGATCGCCTCGTCGACGACTGGATTCCGAGCTACGATCGCGCCGGAATTTTGCACGGGCATATCCGCTGGCACCAGGCGCTCGGCGCGCTGGAGCATGGCGATGCTGCGCGAGCACTTGCGATCTATGCCGACGTGCTCCAGCCCACCGTCACGCAGGCGCCGCCGCTGAACGTCATCACCGACGGCGCCTCGCTGCTCTGGCGCCTGTCGGCTTATGGCCACACCGTGCCCAAGGCGCTCTGGCTTGATGCCGACGCCGCCGCGCAAAAACTGTTTCCCAGATCGGGCCTGTCCTTCGCCGACGTCCACATGGCGCTGTTCGCGGCCGCGACGCAAAATCGCGAAGCGCTCGCCGCGCGGCTGGCCGTGATCGAGCAGCGGCTCACTGAGGGCAAGCTGCCGGCCGGCCCCGTGGTGCCGGCGATCTGCCGCGCGCTCGCCGCCTTTGCCGATGCGGACTATGCGGCCTGCGTGCAAACGCTCGCGCCCGTCCTCGACGAAGTCGTGCGCATCGGAGGCAGCCACGCCCAGCGCGAACTGATCGAGGACACTTTCATTGTTGCGCTGATCCGCAGCGGCGAACTGCCCCGCGCCCGCACCCTGCTGGATGCCCGCCTCCACCGCCGCCCGTCCTTGCGCGATACGCGCTGGCAGGCGGCGACGGGGTAGCTCTGCCACGAAAAAAACACCGGTCTGGCGGCAAGTGCCTGCCAGGACGGGTTGGAGCGATCCAGGGGGGAATCGCCGATGGGTGGCATCGTGGTACTCCAGGCGGGCTTGACTGAACGAACGGGATCGCAACCAATTTGCGGTTCGATGGTTATTGGGCGGAACTTTTCCGCGGTTCCCTGGCATATGAGCCTCACGATGCGCCTCTGCCGACCGGTTCTCATTGCGGCCCTTGTCGCCCTGACAAGTCCTTGTTTTGCTGAGACTTCCAGGCCGATTCCCGTCAATAATGCGCCGCAGCAGAGCGCCATCATCGACCTGCTGGCGCTGATGTCCGGCCACTGCAAGACGCTGAAGGTCGCCGGGCGCGCCTATGCCTGCAAGACCGTCGCCTACGCCCATGGCGACAAGGGCCGGGTCAATTTCGCGGTCGCCGTCGACGACCCGACCGACGAGAATCACGTCGTCTCGTTCTCCGGTGAAAACGGCAAGCGCGCCGACGACAATTCCTACGAGCTGCCGATCGATCGCATGCTGCTCAACTCCAAGGACAGGCCCAGGATCGACGGCCTGCCAGTGCCGGCGGAGCAGGTCTCTACCGGGGTCTGCCGCCAGACCGGCAATTTCGCGGCCAAGAAGGTGAAGGACGTCACCTGCTCGGCCACCGACAGCGAGGGCCGCAGCTACGAGCTGCTTTTCGTCTCCGACGGCAGGCCGGTGAGCGTGCGCCGCATCCGGCAATCCGCACCGTCGATCCAGGATCCGTTCAAGTAGACCTTCACGCGAACGCCTTCTCCAGTGTCGCGAAGATGACCGCGAGCGACTTGTCGTGGCGCGTCACCGGCGGCACCGGGCGGTCGACCTTCATGAGCTGATAGACCGCCATCTGCGCCGCGCGCACCGAATATTCGACGGTGAACACGACGTCGTCGGGAATCTCGACGAACTGGCTGACGAAGGCGAGATTGATCGAATTTTTGGGCACCGGCAGCGGCCGGTCCGTCGCGTTGCGCGGCATGAACATGCTGGTGATGTAGGGCATGCGGCAGGGAATGCAGGTCGCTCCTTCGAACACGTCGCGATCGAAATTCAGGTGCCCGCACAGCTCCTTCAGGATGTCCGCGCCCCCGCAATCGGACATCGGCCTGGCGACGAAATTGCCGACGCGGTCGGGATGCAGCGCATAGCCCCAGAACACCTGGACGTCCTTCGGCTGGCCGGCGAAATGCGGCTGATGATAGAGCACGACCGACATCAGCCAGTTGGAATCCTTGAACGTGACGAGGCCGCCGGTGCCGGCCCTGTTGCCGGAGAACGCCTCCATCCGATCGAAGAAGCGCGGATCGCGGCAGGTGACGGTGAAGGACAGCCAGTACGATTCGGGGATCGAGGCGTTGAACGCGGACGGATTGCCGAATTCAGGACGCCCCTTCGCGATGGTCTCCCAGAGCGCCCAGCCCTGGCTCTCGGCCTTGGTCAAAGGCGGCGGCGGCTCGGTCATCGAGCCGAGGCTCGAGGCATCCGTCATCGAGCCGTTCTGGAAGAATACGAGATCGCTGTCGTCGAGGCGGACATTGGCAATGCGGCCGTCGCGGTCGAGCACGAGCTGGCGGACGCGCACGCGCCCGTCTTCGCTCTCGAGCGCCATGTCGGTGACGCGGGTGCCACGCACGAACTGCACGCCCTGCCGCTTCAGCCAGTCGGCGAGCGGCCGCACGATCGCGTCATACTGATTGTAGACGGTGCGCTTGACGCCGGCGAGGGTCTCGATGCGCGGGAATTCGTTCATGAAACGATGCAGATAACGCTTCAGCTCGACCGCGCTGTGCCAAGGCTGGAAGGCGAAGGTGGTCTGCCACATGAACCAGAAATTGGACTCGAAGAATCCGGGCGACAGCCAGTCGGTGATGCGGCTGGCGCCAAGCGTCTCCTCCGAGGCCTCTGTGAGGCGCAGCAGCTCGAGCCGGTCGCGCGCGGAGAAGCCCATATGAGAGACGTCGACCTTGAAGCGGTTGCGATCGACCAGCCGCGCCCGGGAATGCGCGGGATTCTCCTGGTTGAACGCGATGGTCTCCTCGCGCACGCTAAGGTGCGGATGTTCGAGCGAAGGGATGTCCGACAACAGGTCCCAAGTGCATTCGTAGTGATCGGTCGTGAGCATGCGCCCGCCGCGCAGCGAATAGGCGCCGTTGGCGAGCAGCGCACCGTCGAGACTGCCGCCGACGAGCGGCTGCGCCTCGTAGATCACGATATCGCGCCCCGGCAGCTTTGCATCGCGAATCAGGAACGCCGCGCCAGCGAGCGATCCGATGCCGCCTCCAATGAAATACGCCTTCATGACCTGCCTCGATTGCAGTTCGAATTTTCGTGGCGACATTGCATGACGAGGCGCGGCTAGACTTGCGCTGAATCAAGCGCGGAGAGCGGCAAAAATCACGTCGACGTTATTGCAGCCGGCTTCTTCGCGTAGATCTGCGCTATCTCATCGGCAAAGCGATGCTCGAGCGCCGGACGCTTGTTCTTCAGGGTCGGCGTGAGCAGTCCCGCGGCGATGGTCCATGGCTCCAGCGTCCACCACACCGCGCGCGGCGTTGCGTAGGACGGATAGGCTTTCACGGCCGTCGCGATTCTGACCAGAAGAGCGGCGCGCTCCGCCGCCTCGCCTTGCTTGCCACTCGCCGCGAGCTTCTGCTTTTCCTCCGTCCAGGCCTTTGCGTTGAGCACGACCAGAGCCGAGAGAAACGGGCGCTGCTCGCCGACCACCAGCGCCTGGTCGAACAGGGGATCGGCGAGGATCGCCGTCTCAAGATCGACCGGCGCGATCTTCTCACCGGTGGACGTCACGAGGATATCCTTGATGCGGCCGGTGATGGTGATGCGCCCGTTCTCGATGCGCGCCTGGTCGCCGGTGTGCAGCCAGCCGTCGGCATCCTTCACGCGGCGGGTCTCGTCAGGCTTGTGCCAATAACCCAGCATCACGCTGGGTCCGCGCACCAGCAGTTCGTCGTTCTCGCCGAGCTTGACCTCGATGCCGTCGAGGACGTGGCCGACCGAATGCGGGTCGTTGTCCTCAGCGGTGTTGACGGAGACCACCGGCGAGGTCTCGGTCATGCCGTAGCCCTGGAGGATGTCGAGCCCGAGCGCGAGAAACAGGCGAATGACGGGTTCGGCGATCGGCGCGCCGCCGGAGACGGCAACGCGCAGGCGGCCGCCGAACTGCGCCAGCACCTTGTCGGCGACGAGCCGCTTGAGCACTGGCCAGGCCAGCCGGTCGAGCAGCGACAGCGCACCTCGTCCCTGCCGGGCATCGAAACGGCGGCCGCCGACGGCGAGCGTCAGATCGAGCAGCGCACGCTCGACGCCGCCGGCCGCAGCGCGGTGCTGCATGATCAGCGCGTGGACGCGCTCATAGATCCGCGGCACCGAGACCAGCACGGTCGGCCGCACATGCTTCAGGTCTTCCGACAACAGCGGCACCGAGCGCGCATAGGCGACGCAGGCCCCGGCGGCGATCGGATAGTAATAGCCGCCGGTGCGCTCGAAGGTGTGCGAGAGCGGCAGGAAGGACAGGAACAAATCGTGCGGCTCGGCGGCGATGCGCCGCGCCACCGCCTTCACATTGCTGACGATGTTGTCATGCGACAGCATCACGCCCTTCGGCCGCCCCGTCGTACCCGAGGTGTAGACGATGGTCGCAAGATCGTCCGGTTTCACCGCGACGTCAGGCAGCGGCGCGGTCGCGCCCGGTACCGCCGCGAGCCAGCGATCGAGCCCGACGATGCGTGCATCCGCCGCGGTGAGCCCGGTCGCATCCGCGCAGACGATGCGCTTGAGATGGTCGAGCGGCTGGCCGGTAGCCAGGATCGCTTGCCAGCGCTCCAGCGAATCCACGAACAGCAGCAGCGCGCCGGAGTCAGCAAGGATGTAGGCGATGCTGTCGGGGTTGTCGACCGCATGCATCGGCACCGGCACCAGGCCGCGCGACAGCGCCGCCTGGTCCATCGCGATATGCGGAATGCCGTTCGGCATCAGGATCGCGACGCGTTCGCCGGGCGCAAAATCCTCCGTGGCAAGCGCCCGCCGCCAGCGTTCGAATTCCGCATCGATCTCCTGCCAGGACTGGCTGACCCAGCGTCGCGCAGCCGCGTCGAAATGGCGATAGGCCTCCGCCGCCGGCGTCGCCTTGATGCGCCAGAGCAAGAGCTCCGGCAGCGTCCTGACTTCGGCAAGCGTCTGTGGTTGACTGGTCGGCCCCGGCATGGCGTCCTTTCGAAATCTTCTCGATCCCCCATCAATCTGGGGCCTCGATACTAGGCCGGCCAGTCCTGGCCGTCTTGATCCTCAGCAAGGCGGCCATGCTTCCGGGGCGCGAGAGCCGTCGCGAAACGAGGGAAAATTGGCATTGTGCGCTTTCCCAAATGCCTCGCATACTCGCCTCGACGGAATTCGAAAGTCGCGCTCCATGACCAGCCCCCTCCCCGCCCTCATCGTCGTCGATGTCCAGCGCGCATTCGACGAATGGGAGGCGGCGGGCAAGCGGCGCAACAATCCGGATGCGGTTGCGCGCATCGCCGATCTCCTGAAAGCGTTCAGAGCCAGCGGCGCGCCGATCTTCCACATCCGCCACGAAGGCACCAAGCCCAACTCCTCGTTCCTGCCATCGGGCACCGGCTACGCCGTCAAGGACGAGGCGCGCGAAGCGCCGGGCGAGGCGGTGATCGTCAAGCGCGTCAACAGCGCCTTCATCGGCACCGACCTGGAGCAGCGGCTGCGCGCAGACAGCATCGCCACGCTCGTCATCTGCGGCGCCACCACCAATCATTGCGTGGAGACGACGACGCGCATGGCTGGCAATCTCGGCTTTGACGCAGCCCTCGTGCGCGATGCGACCTGGACGTTCGACCGCGTTGGGCCCGATGGCGACGAGCATTCGGCCGAAGACATCCATGCGATGACGCTGTCGAATCTTAACGGCGAGTTCGCGCGCATCGTCACGACCGAAGACGTGATCGCGGCACTCTGAACTAAGCAAAATCAGGGCGATTGCGTGTCGAGCGCGGCATCATGCGACAATAGATCGCGCGACATAGGATCATTCACACAGAGGATCATTCACACAGATCGATCAGAACTGATCTGCGTCGTTTCGACGCCCGCTCTGGTCGGAACGCGCCGGATACCCAACTGTTGTCACACCACGTTCAACTGGAGTGATGACATGAAGTATCTCTTTGTCGCGATGGCTGTCGGTGCTGCGGCGCTTGCCGGCGGATCCACGGCCAACGCGGCCGGCAAGGCCAGCGCGAAACAGAAGGCGCCGACCGACATCAGCGCGCAGCACAGACATCACCATCATGGCCACCGTCATCATCACTGGCGCCAACACCACCACGGCTACCATCGTCCGCATTACCGGAGCTATGGCCATTACCCGCGGCACCACGGCTATTACGGCGGCCGGCCCTACGGCTATTACGGTGGCGGCGGTCCCGGCGTGACGTTCAGCTTCGGCGGCAGCCGCTGGTGAGAGACAAGGCCCGCAAGTGTGCGGGCCTTTTTCTTGCCGCCACAAATTCCTACTCCCGCAAAATCATCCCCGCGGTCTCCAGCCCGCTCGCCAGCGCCGCCTCGACCGTGCCCATGTCGCGGCCACGATAGATCGCTTCGCCCGAGAACAGCACCGGGCCATCGGCACGCGCGAGAATCGTCTGCGCCGCGCGCGTCCGCGGCGTCGCCCAGGAATAAGCACCACGGGCGAAGCGATCTTGGGCCCAGTTCGCCGCCGCGGATGCGACGAGATCGCGCGCGAGCTCCTCGCGCGGCCGCTTGAACATGACGGCGAGCGAGTCGAGCCCGGCGTCAACCAGCCCCTGCGGATCGAGGTGCAACAGCTCCGCCGTCCGCGGACCGCCGAGCCAGCCGGTGAGCACGGCATGTTGGTCCGGATACCGCGTCCACCACACCGGGATCGTCTCGTCCGACAACAGGAAGATCATGTCGTCGAGCTCCTCCCTCCGCTCGCGCCACCATGGCCGCGCGAAACGCAGCAGGATCTTGATCACGCTGCCGAAGCCGATATCGTCGGCGACGGCGGCCTTCGCGCGCGCGGCCGCAGGCAGCGCGATCTCGCGCAGCAGCGGCAGCGGCACGGTGAGGATCACGCGATCGCAGCTCTGCGCATCGCCGCTCGCGCAACGAACGGCCACCGCGCCGCCGACCTCCTCTATGGCCGACACCCCGCGGCCAAGGTGGATCGCAACGCCCAGCCTGCGGCACTCGGCGGCCAAAAATTCGATCAGCCCGCCATAGCCACCGACAATGCGCGCCTGCGTCGCGTGACCGCCATTCATCCATTCGTCGCGTAGCGCCAGCGTCGAGGCCCGCTCGGGATCGGCCGCATCATAACCCTCGACCATGCGTTCGACCGCATGCCGCAAGCGGTCATGCTCCGGTCCGGCAAAATGACGACGCAGGAAATCGGCGACGGCGAGATCTTCCGTCAGGTCATTCAGCGCGGTGTAAAGCGCTTCGTCATATGGATCACGCGGGCTCTCGCGCGAGAACCCCACACCGTCAAAACTCCATTGCGCGCCTCCGATGACCCGTACCGGCAGCCCGGCCTCGCGCGCGAGGCCGCGCGTCACCGGAGCCTCGCCGTCGACGAATTCGGCGCCGAGATCAGCGGAGTAGCCGAACTCTGACGCCGGCAGCGGATGAATACGCCCGCCGCAGCGGTCGCGCGCCTCCAGAATCGTCACGGGCCTGCCCGCACGTGCCAGCTCGCGCGCCGCCATCAGCCCGGCCGCGCCGGCACCGACGATGACGATTTGTCCTGACCTGCCCGACATGCCGGTGCCGTTACTTGCCTACGGCTTGCGCGTCGTTCTGGATCAGATAGCGCAGCAACAAGACGCCGCCGCCGAGCTGCCGCGTGCTCTCCAGCGTCATCGCGGTCAGCGGCGCACGGCGGTCGCTCTCGGCGTCCGTCGAGTCGAACACGAAGGGTGCGCCCCTGGCGCCATCGATCGCGGGACTGAGGATCAAGTTGAATTCGTCGATCAGGCCGGCGCGCAGGAACGCGCCATTGGCGACGCCGCCGCCCTCCACAAGCAGGCGCTTCACGCCGAGCTCGCGATTGAGGATATCAAGCGTCAGCGCCAGATCGATCTCGGACTTGCCGGCGAAGATATACGACACGCCCTCGCCGCGCAGCCCGGCCAGATGAGAATCCGGCACACTCTCCGTCAGCACCACGACGATCGGATCGCCACCGATGTCGGAGCGACCCCAGCCGATCTTGCCATGCGCGTCGAGCACGACGCCGTAGGTTTTGGCATCGCGCCGCGCGAACCAGTTTTCGCGCGGAAACTTCTCGCTCGACGTTTCAGGGTAAGGCTTGCCCTTGGCGAACTCCGAACCGGTGACGCGGCCGATGACCCAGGCATCGCCGCCAAGCTCGTCATGGATTTTCTCGAACCATTCGCCCCCAACGCTCTTCGGACGCCAGCGGCTGGGATGCGTGCGACCGTCCAGGCTGGAGGCCATCAGACAGATGACGTAAGGCTTCATGCAAATTCTCCGGGCTGCTTCTCAGGCGGGCTTTGCGCCGCCCTTGTCGCGATCGTTCTTGTTGCGATCGTTCACGATCACCGCCAGCGGATTGAGCTTTGGCGGCGCCACGAGCTGGAGCGTGTTGCTGTCGTGATGATTGAACGGCGCGCCGCGCACGAAAAGCTCGGTCTGGATCAGATAGGTCCAGCTTCCGTCGTCGTTGAAGGTGATGTCACAGCGGTAACTGTCGGTGCGGAAGGCTTGTTCCAGAAAATCGGTCGAGCATATGCCGTAGGCCGTGTCGCCGCGCTTTGCCGTGACGGAGATTGTCCTGTCATCCGGCTTGGCCTTGCCCGAGGCCAGCAGCACCTGGCCGCGCGGAATCGCCAGCGTCTGCATGATCAGGCCGGTCGCGGGCTCCCACAGCCAGTAACCGACCTGGTCGTGAAAGGTGATGTCCTCTTCGGGCGTGTTGATGTGGATGTGATAGCGCAGGCCGTAGAGCAGCTGCGGCCCGTTGGCCTGCGGATCGATCGGGTCCATGCGGATATGCTCGATGAACACCCGCCGCTCCGGCCCCTCCGCCTTTGGATTGATGTCGATGCCCTTGTCCGCCTGCCAGACGCCGGCAAGACGGCGGAGCGGGCCGAGATTGGCAAGCCCGTCGGGCGAGACGTCCTCGGGCTCGGTGAAGATGTCGGCGGGAATGGGGAGCATGGCAGGCCTCGCTTCGTTGCGGGGAGAAAATAGCACAAGGGCAACATGAAACCACGGGAAGGAGCCAAGGGCCACATCACGAGTTGTAGGCCCTCGAGCACGGGTCATCGAAATCCCGGCTCAAATGGGCAGGATGCCAGGTTACGCCAACAACGAAGGCACCACGCCGGACCTGTCGCGGCTGACCAAACCCTTCCGAAGCGACGAACTCGCGGCGAGTCTTGCGAACTTAGCGAAGCCGGGGCGGTGGGTGGCAGCTACGGCAATCGAGGTCGTTGCTGCGCAGTGGCATCGCCTATTTGCGGGAGCTGATCCGGGAAATCTTGGGCAAGTTGTAGGATGAGCGACCTCAATCGAACTCGAGTTCGTCGGGGGCTGCATCCGATGGTACTACTTGATACGCGCGACACCTAGTCCCGGGGAAGAGTAATGACCACCTAAAGACGAAGCAGAAATCGTGGCGCTCATGCGCGCCGCCCGAGCAAAAGCTAGAGGTTACGCAGATTTTTATGGCTGGTCCACAGACAGAGACCTCGAAGAATGGGGTGTAACGAACACCCTTCGGGAGTCGCTTCAGCGCACCGAGGAAGCATTTTTCGATGACATCAAGTTAAGAGGTCGTGGCAACGATCCTCCTGATTGTGACGCAGTGGACTCGATGGGAAACCGGATCGCAATCGAGGTTACAGAATTAGTCTGCCCGGATGCAATACGAGCGTATAAGGAGGGACGTTTCTACGATTGGGCGGACTGGTCGAAGGATCGGCTCGTCACGGCGTTAGAGGATCGCATCATCGCAAAAGGAGCACGTTACAATAAGCTCAAAGGTGGCCCCTACGAGGGCGGATACGTCGTCCTCATCCACACGGACGAGCCCATGCTTCCGATCGAGACCGTTCGTCAATTCCTAGATGGTCTCATCTTCGGACGCCCCAAGGGCGTCACTCGGGCGTTCCTCCTATTGTCTTACGATCCTGCGCTGAAGACCTGCCCATACATAGAACTTCCTCTCGATCAGCAATCATGAGGAAGCACGAAATCGCACAGCGCTTCGCCCATTAGGGCGCATCTTGATGAACCAAGTAGCCCGCATGAGCGAAGCGGCATCCGAGCTACGTCAGTTGATGCCGTCCCCAGCCCCAGCCTCACTGTCTCTTACTTCAATGCCAAGCTACTGCAATACGCCGAGGTTTCGGCACGTGAACGAATACACGCCGCCCGAAACGTTGCAGCCGACCCAGGGCTGATTGCCGTGCCTGAAGCTCGACTGGCAACCGCCGACGCAACTGCCCGTCTCGCGTTCGAGCTTGGCAAGCTTCGCAGAATCCGGCATCAGCGCCGCCGCGGCCGGCGACACGGTCGGCGCCGCGCGATATCTATTGCTGCGGCTTGCGGTGTGATGCGCCGGCCTGTGAAGCCTCGCCACTTGCTTCTGCGCTTCGACCGTGACTCCGGGAAGCTGGGTGTCGACACCGGCCAGGGGGGGTCGGTTGAGACAGTGCAGTGCCGGTCAGCCCACACAGCAGCAATGCGGCCGACGAGATTGCGACGGCTGGACGCACAAGGAAGAGAGACGAGATTCTCATGGATCTGTCCTTCCAAATAGGGGGATAGTCAATTCCATCCCGGGTGAAAGGATACCATGCGGCAATGAAGTTGCATCGTTGAGTTCTGCAACTTGATACGGCCGGCGCGCTAGCGCTTCGTCTTGGGAAGCACCACCCTGCCCTGTGAAGCAATCCCGCCCCATTTGGCAGACCAACTGACTTCCGAGGCGGAGGATCGCTCGATGCCTTTCTGATCCCACGCCCCCTGCAGCGCAAACAGGGCGCCTTGGGGATCGACACATCGCACGATCCAGCAACCATTGAGCAACTCGATCGGCCCCAGGAGAACCCGGCCTCCGCTAGCATTGACCCGCGTGGCCGCCGCGCCGACGTCGTCGACATTGAAGTAATAGAGCCAGGACGCGTGCGATACGCTCGGAAGCTTGGTGAGCATGCCGCCGATCGTCTGCCCGCCCGCCGAGAACAATTCATACACGCTCGCCGGGTCGCTGCCGTCGGAGGCCTTTTGCCAGCCAAGAAGCTCGCCGTAAAACGGAAAGATTCTGCTTCGGTCTTCGGCCAGCAGCTCGTGCCAGCCCACGCGTCCCGGCTCGTCCGATCCGTCCGGTTGCGACCCGCCATATGTCAGCCCGGTGACAAGCGCAAACGTCGCACCTTGCGGATCGGCGACCACCGAAATGCGGCCGATGTTGCTGTCGGTCGGCGCGACCAGGATGGCGCCTCCAAGCCGGCGGATCTGCGCGGCCCTTGCATCCATGTCGTCCACGGCAACGTAGCCGAGCCATCTCGGCGTTGCTCCCATTCGCACCCCCTCTTCGGGGAGGTTCATGAGTCCCACGACCGGAGCGTCGCCCGCAGTCAGCAGCGTGTAGGCCAGTTCCAGGCTCGACGCATCCTTCACAGCCCAGCCGACGACCTCGGCGTAAAACGCAGCGGCCGACGGCATATCCGTCGTCAACAGCTCATACCAAACGAAACGTCCGGGCTGATCGACCAAGCTAGCTTCCCCGTTCGGGCGAGTAGACGATTGCGCACTGCATCATGCGCCGCAGCTCGGTGTCATCGACAAAGTTGCCGCGATGTCGTTCATGAAGATGAATACAATCTGAACGAGTCCCATTACATTTCGTGTGCACGAGAATCTTGCCCGCTTTGTTCGCTCGGCGTAGGATCATTGCAGAAGATCGTTCTTCCAACCATGGAGGATGCGGCCATGCAGCGGACGAAGCAAGCTTCGAAAAAGAAGCAAATGACCAAAGCTGCAGTACCGGCGCTCGGAGTCGCCGGACTGACTTTTTCGCTGGCGGGAAGCGCGATGGCGTCCGCGGTGCAGACAGGCGAGTTTCAACAAAGACCGAACTTCGCGCCCGGCCAGTTCACTGCGCTCAGCGAGGAAGAACTCGCCGACGTCAGCCTCGCTACCTTCCATCTCGCCAGCGATGAGAAAAGCTTCAGCGGCGTGCTTCTCGCGCGGGGATGCGGCGGTTGTCGAGGCTGCGGCGGTTGCCGTGGCTGCGCGGCCAGAGGTTGCGGTGGCTGCAGAGCTTGCGCAGGCTGCAGGGCCTGCCGCTGCGGCGTCGGTTGCGGTGGCTGCGGCGTTGGCTGGATCGGCGCACCAATAGTGGCATGCGCAGGGTGCTGCGCATCATGGGGCCGCTGCCGCTGGTGCTAGGAGTTAGCGCTCCCTGACTCGATTTCGACAGGCCGCGATTTCATTGGCCGGGCTCGCAAACGACCCGGCCAATTTTCTGTTTTCGTTACGGCGTTCGCTTCGCTTGGCCCATCTGCTTGCCGATGGCGAGCGAGTGTGTTCCAACTCATGTGAACAAAGCCGGTGGCCGGGCTCGGCACAAAGATCGGGCCGGCCAAATGTTCGTCGTGCGCCGGCAATCGGAAATGACGGGAACAGGATCAGCGTGCTGCCCCGATGACAGTCAAGCGAAAGAGCCGCGCAGCGAAGCAGACCCGCAAGGACATTTTGCGCTTCGCACCGAACTTCACAGCCTATCTGCTTCCTCCCAATGCGGTATGTCTCTATTCCGAGAACCGCAAGTTCTTCCTGCACGGCGATCTCTACTGCGCCGTGGCGAGCGCGATCGGAAAGAATGGCAAGGCTGCGCCGGAGATCATCCGCCAGCTTTCGAAGAATTTTCCCGTCGCCGAGATCGAGGAAGCGATCAGGCGGTTGCTGGACCGCCGGTACGTCGTCAGCGGAGCATCGCACGCAGGCGCTGTCGCTGGATATTGGGCAAGCCTCGGCCTGCCTCCTGATATCGCCGAAGAGAACCTCCGCAATTGGCCGGTGCGGGTGGAATCGATCGACGTCAAGGGCGCGAGCGAACTGAGCGCGGCGTTGAGCAAGCTCGGGGTTCAAGTCACCAAGCGGTCGCCCAAGCTCACCATCACGCTTGTGAACGACTACCTCGAGCGGCGGCTCGCCGACGTAAACGGGGAACGCGTGGCCGACGGCACGCCCTGGCTGCTGGTCCAGCCGTCCGGCGTGTTTCCACTGGTCGGGCCCGTGTTCAAGCCGGGCGAGAGCGCCTGCTGGACCTGCCTGTTTGATCGCATGATCCGCAATCGCGAGATCAAGGGATTTCTCGACCGCGGCGCGGCGCAAGCGGTCGCGATATCGCCCTTGGTCGGCGACACCGTGGGACAGACCGCGATCCACTTCGCTGCCGTTGAAATCGCAAAGGCAATCGCCTCGGGATTTCGCACCGATCTCAGCGATCACATCGCAAGCTTCGACCTGACCGGGGCTGCCATCGCCAAGCACTACGTCGCGAAACGCCCGCAATGTCGGACCTGCGGCAGCAAGAAGCTGCGGAATCCGCGGCGCGCCGCCGCGCCGATCGACATTGCCGAGGGCAGAAAGCTCGTCATGACCAGCGGCGGATACCGCACCGTGACATCGCGGGCCACCGTAGCGCGCTTCCGCAAACATGTCAGTCCGCTGACCGGCGTGGTGTCCAGGCTCGAACGGATCGAGGCCGATCTGCCGATGAACACCAATTTCTTCGCTCATCACAATTTCTCTGCGCCGGCCTGGAACGTCGACCAGCTGAGATCCGGCCTCAGCGGCGGCAGCTTCGGCAAGGGCTCCACGGCCGAGCAAGGCGAGGCCAGCGCGCTGATGGAGGCGATCGAGCGCTACTCGGGCATCTTCCAGGGCGACGAGATCAGGACGACGCGCCGTTTTGCCGATTTCGCTCCCGGTGACGCTCTTCTTCCCAACGACGTCCAGTTCTTCAGCGACACGCAGTTCCAGAATAGGCATGTCCCGCTAGCTGACGATTCGCATCCGGTTCCCGAGCCGTTCGATCCCTCGACCAGGACCGAGTGGTCGCCGGTCTGGTCGTTGCGCGACAAGCGGTTCAAATATCTTCCGACCGGCATTCTGTATTTCTTCTATGGCGGCTTCCACACGGACTCCAACGGATGCGCGGCCGGCAACACCCGCGATGAAGCCATCGTTCAAGGCTTCCTCGAACTGGTCGAACGCGATGCCTATGCGATCTGGTGGTACAACCGCGTGCGGCGGGCCGAAGTCGACCTCTCGCAATTCGCGGATTCCTACGTGCGGGATCTTCAAAGCCAGTTTGCCGATGCGGGACGCCGGCTCTGGGTGCTCGACATCACCAGCGATCTCGGCATTCCCTCCTATGTTGCGATCATGCACTGGATGCAGAACGGACACGAAAATATCGAGTTCGGTTCCGGCTCGCATTTCGATCGCCGCATCGCCCTGCTGCGCTCCCTCACCGAGCTGACCCAGTTCATGTCGATCGGCATGATGGGTGGCGGCAGCGGCGAGAAGCCGTCGCTCGACGGCATCACGCCGCTGCGGCTGGACGATTATCCGTTCCTGATCCCCAGCGACAATCCGATTCTCCCGCCGGCGCCAGGCATCAAGGTTCACGACAACACGCGCGACCAGGTCAATGCCTGCGTCGAGATCGCGGTCCGAGCCGGATACGATTTCCTGGTGCTCGACCAGACGCGGCCCGACGTCGAGGTCCCCGTCGTCCGGGTGCTCGTTCCGGGCTTGCGGCATTTCTATCGCCGCTTCGGGCCAGGCCGGCTTTACGATGTGCCGGTGAAGCTTGGGCTACTGGATCGCCCGCGACTGGAAAGCGAACTGACCCCGTTCCTGCCACACACCTGAAGGCTGGTCTCGTTGCGCGCTCCCCGGAAAAAACCGAGCAGGACAACCGCGCCGGTCATCGCCGCCCGATTGAACAGCCGCTTCTCCCTGCAAATGCAGGCCGACGGAAGTATCGCCGCGGTCTCGGGCGATTATTCGGTCAGCCTCGGACAATTCAGCTCGCCGGCGATCGACCGCGCAAAACACCTTGCCACCGGCCTGCCGCTCGCCTCACTCGCCGGCAAGAGCGTCCTCGCGAGGCAGCTCCATGCTCTGGTGCAAAGACTGGCGCAGCATGGGCTTCTCGACTATCGCCTGTTCTCTCCCCGGGACGCGCAAGACCTCGTGGTCATCGAGCCACAGATCGTCGGATACTGGCCGCAGCCCGCTAAGCTGGCGAGCGGAGACACCGTCGTGTTGTCGCGCTTTGCCTATCTGCGCCGGCGCGGCAACGAGATGGTGCTGGAATCGCCGCGCGCCGGCGCGCTGTTCCGGATCTGCGATCCCGCCATCGCCGCCACGCTGGCGGCGCTGTCGCGGCCTCAAAAGATCAGCAAGCTTCGCAAGCAGATGGCCTACCTGAACCTCGACCTGCTCGGATTGCTGCTCGACAGCGAGATACTGATCAAGCTCGGCGCGAAAGACGGAGACGGCCTTCGTGTGAACGAAGGCGATAGCAATCTCGTTCTCTGGGATTTCCACGATCTCGTGTTTCACACGCGGAGCACGGAGGGCCGGCATGCCGATCCGGTCGGCGGCGCGTACGCCTATGCGGGAGTCATGCCGCCGCTGCCCGCGGTGCGCCCGCCCTGGCCCGGCAGGAAGATCACTCTCGACAAATTCGCGGCGCTCGAGCCGACGTCGCCGTTCGCGAAGCTGCTCCGCGAGCGCCATTCGACACGGGATTTCGACGACCAGCATCCGGTCACGCTCGCCGAGCTCGCACGGTTTCTCGGCACGACAGCCCGCGTGCTGTCGGAATGGAAGAGTGGCGCAGATGTCGACGGTGGTCCTGACGTCACCTACAGCTCGAGGCCCTATCCCGCGGCGGGCAGCGCATATGAGCTGGAGCTGTACCTGGCGGTCTCGAACTGCGAGGGACTGGCGCGCGGGCTTTATCACTACGACGCCGGCGGCCACGCACTGGTCGCGATCGACGCCCCCGCCCAGCAACTCCGCGCGCTTTCGATGGCGGCCGAATTTGCCATGGGCGCATCCGGTCCACCGCAGATCCTGATCACGATCGCCGCGCGCTTCGGGCGGATCTCCTGGAAATATAGCTCGATCGCCTATTCGCTGATCCTGAAGGATGTCGGCAGCCTGATCCAGACGTTCTATCTGGCCACCACCGACATGGGTCTCGGCGGCTGCGCCATCGGCACTGGCAATATCGATCTGTTTGCAGGAATGACGGGGCTCGAACTCCACGTCGAAGGCCCGGTCGGGCAGTTTGCGCTGGGACGCGGCAGGGCCACCGGCAGCGCGCGGAATTGATGTCTGCGCAGGTCCCGGACGAGGGCCAGGACGAAATCAGCCGACATGATCAAACTCGCTCTGGGCAATTCGGACCTCTCGCGCGAAATCCAGCAATGACACGATGAAAGCTGCCAGCGAAACAATGAAGAACAGCGAGCTCTGCCGCGCAATCATTCCTTATGCGCCGCAAGCTCACTTTGACTGATGCCGACCCCTCATGGGCCGGCATCAGTTCGATGTCTCAAGCCCCGACCTTCTTGGCAGCGGGAACCGTCCATGTGCCATTGATGATCGACGGATCCGTTTCCTGCGGCCAGTACATGCGCAGCATCAATATGAAATCCCCCTCAGGCGCGGGAAGCCAGTTTGCCTCCTTGTCTTTGCCCGGAGAGTCTTTCTGAATGTAGAGATCGGTTGAGCCGTCCGGATTTTGCTTGAGGTCCTGCCGCGCGCTGATCGAGTAGCGGTTGAGCGGATTGTTCACAAAGAAGTAGCTGCTGTCGTACATGGTAAGCGACCAGAATCCCTCCGCGGGTGGCAGGTGGCCTTTGGGGAACCGCATCACGTACTTGTTCGCACCATTGTACTTGTTACCGTCCGCATCCTTTTGCGAGGTTGGGTAGACCGCGTCTTGCGGACGATTGGCGCCGAGTCCGATCGCGGTCACGAGCGCCCGCATCAGATAGTCGGTGCCGTAGATGCCGGTTCTCGTCGTGAAGGCAAAGCCGTTCTCGTCCTTGACGGCCTTGTTGACCTTGAACTGAAGCATGATCCTGTCGAACGACACCTCCGGCACACGCTTCAGGAAGTCCGCCTTGAGCTTGCCTTCGTCAAAATCCTGCCCGGGGACGATGCCGATACGAGCGAACTTGGCGAGCTGGGGCGCGTCCGCCTCGTATGGCGAATTGGTTTTCATGAGCTCGCACAACAGCTTGAAATACGACACGGCATCCATGCGATTGACCTGTTCGCGGACGGCCGTCTTCATGTCGGTCGAGGGATCGACCTTTCCCGCGGGTGGCGTGTACGGCTTGCCGTAGGCGCTGAGCGGAACGAGCTTGCACTCGTCCTGCAGCTTGTGCACGGCCGCGTAATCCTCTGGCGTGCCGGTGCAATAGATCCGACCGAGCAGCCACACGATGTTGGTCTGCGACTTGTACTCCTTCACGCCATCCGGCAGGGTCCCCTTCCAGCCCGGTCCGGTGATCGCATAAGTCTGCGCCCCCGTGCCGGTGGTCCGCTTGCCGGGCACCTGGAAAACTGTCGTCCAGCCATCCAGCATCGGCATCAGGAAATAGCGCCCCTTCATGTCGGGGATACTGAAAACCCACGGCTCCTTGCCGACATCGAGGAAGGAAGTCGTGTAGAGCGTGTCCGCGTTCGGCGCGGTGACGTCCCTGAACGAGGCGTCCGGATACTGGCGCAGCTTGATGATTTGCCCCATCGGCGCCTTCGTCCCCACGGGTTCGGCGACGTTGGTGAACACCCGGCGGGTCATCTCCATCGTCACCAACGGATAGCCGAACACGTAAGCGTCGCTCGCGAGCCAGAAATCCTCCAGGCCTTGACCGATCCCCAGGAAGGAGCCGTCCTGGGCGAGAGCCGATTGCCCCATCGCGGCTCCCGTGAGCAGGCCCATTCCGCCGAATGTAAGGCTCCGACGAGTAATCTTCATTGTTCTCTCCTTGGTGTTGAAACGATTTCAAGCGATTGGCGAGAGGACTTCTTCTGGCTCCTTCCAGGTGGGCGGACGCTCCGCCGACCTCGGCGCTTCCCCTTTCTGCGGCTGCGGCTCTGATCCCAAGTCTTGCTTTCATATCCTTGAAGACGACCGCGATCGCCCCAATGATGAGCTGATCAGGATGAGCCTTGCAATATTGGATCACCTCGTGCTCAGCTTGCCGGGACTTCTTGATGTCGAGGTAGTGCTCGCGTGTTCCGCGAGGCCGCTCCTGTCTTGCGCGCGGCCTCTCGTGTTCGGCAAAGTCTGCTGACGCAGCAGCTACGATGCGCTGGTCCGCGCTGCTCAGTAGCAAGGCGGATAGGGATAGTATCCGCATCGGGGTGCATAGTAGGGATAGGCTGCCGCAGTTCCAAGGGCGGCCGCTCCAGCGACGGCAGCGCCGCGGTAATAAGCGCCGCGCCAGGCTGTCCGGCGGGCGACGCCGGCGAAGGACAGCGGCGTGAATGGCCGGCCAATGATGTCGATAAAGACCGACGCCGGTCCATCGGCTCCCGCAAGGTTTCCTTCGAGCACGTCGACATCGAAAGTCAGCTTGTCGCCTTCAAGCCTGGGCGATTTCAGGACAACGACGGCGTCGGCCACCGATGATCCGTCCTTCCTGAACCCGGACACGGTAGCGTTTGGAGGATCTTTCGCGAAATTGTCGCTGCCGCTGCCCCAGTCCTCGACAATTCGCGATGTGAGATCGTGACCTGCTGCCCGAACAGGCCGGTCGGCAAATACGATCGCGGTCGGCGAAACCCCGGTCAGCACGAGCTTCCCGTCGTTCAGGCTCGCACCAAGCGAATTGAGGACAAAGAGAGAGGGGACGACTTCCGGCTTTGCCTGGCCGATGGATTTCTCAAGCGGGACGTGCGGTTTGTTCTCGGAAGCCGACTGAGCCGACAGGTTTTGGGGCGATGCTACGAACCCGGCGACGCAAATTGCGATCAGAGCGGTGCGAAGTGTCACGTTTGTCCTCTCCTTGAAAGCAGATTGTTTTCTCGGCGGCACGTCCACTGGTCGTGTTCGCCTTGCGCGGCGACGCGTGATAAATCGAATAGGACGGCTCCTCCCGGAGCGGTGCAATCAATGTCGGCAAGCAGTTTCGCTGAACATTTCGCGCCAATACGGCGCGCGAGTCTTGCCATTTCGCGCCAATCTTTCCGAAGGGTTCAACGTTTGAATGCATGGCGCGTCTTATGACCCGCCTGCCCACGCCTTCGTGAAAGTTGCTGTCGCCTGTAAACAACGGGCTGAACTTTCATCAAGCGCACGAAAGCGCGGCTGAAGCTGCTCGCGTTTGAATAGCCGAGGAATTTTGCGATATCCGACAGATGCTTGCCGGAATCCACGAGCAAGCGGCAGGCCATGTCGAGGCGAACCTCCGCGAGGATTTCGCTGTGACTTGTGCCCATTCGACCGAGGTGGCGCTGCAACGTGCGAACGCTGACCTTGAGTTCGCCGGCGGTTCGATCTAGAGTTGCGTCACCTTGCCGCAGCCGCGCGACGATGGCCGCGCGGATGGCGTGAGTTGAAGGCAAGCGGACAGCTCTCATCGGTAAGTGAGGCGTAAAGCCTGTGCTCCCTTCGAGAAAAAGACCCGATGCTGCAAAGCTATGCGCGGTTGGGCGACTAGTCTGGCCTTTCGGCGCCAAAGATTCTGTCAAATGGAATCAATCGGGAGCCTCACCCGCAAGTTCCAAGCATGACACGACAAAGATAGGCGAGAGAATTAGCGGCCTGCTATCTTGCGGCCGCGACAAAGATTTGAGGCCAAACAAAAATGACCGTCATTCCTTTGATTCGTTGCCAATTTCTGATGCCTTTCGCTGAAATTCACTCCGAAATAGGCGGCCCAAGCTCCGCGCTTCTAGCCAAGTTTCGACTTCCCACGTGTCTGGAAGAAAAAGCGGATCACTATGTACCGCTTTTGCCGGCGGTTCGCTTCGCGACATCAGCCCAGCAATCTCAAGGTATATCAGACATTGCTTTTCGGGCGGCTCAGCGGTTGGCCTTCGACCATTTGAGCGAAGCGCTGCGGGCTAGAATCCGCCATTCACCGACTCTCCTGCTTGCTCTTCAGCAGGCGTGCAAATGGGCGCCGATCGAAGACACAAATCTGCACATCTGGCTGGAGCGCTCCAACGAGAACCTGAACATCTGCAGCAGACTCGTTGGATCGGAGGGCATAGCCCATCTTGAGATGTCCCAATGGCTCCAGAATGTTTTCGTGATCCACATCGTCCGCCAGTTTGCTGGAGCGCATTGGACCCCAGCGGTAATCGCATTTGAAGCGGACCACATGCCCGGCATTGACGTTCAGTCGCATTGGCCGAACACCCGTTTCATGTCGGGGCAAAGAGCCTCATGGATCAATGTGCCGCTTCAGTTCCTGAGCCTTCCGAATCGCGCAAGTGCCACTCTGGCAAATTCAGCTGAGAAAGAGCTTCAACCACTCGGCAAGGATATCATCAGCGCTCTCAGGTTGAGCTTGCCGTCCTACCTTGATGAAGGAGGCCCCACGGTAACTGAGGTGGCGGAGATGATTGGCTTGAGTGTCCGGAGTCTGCAGCGAGAACTCTCGCGGGCGGGTCTTACATATTCGGGATTGCTCGCGCAGGTCCGATTTAACAACGCCGCGAAACTCCTGCGCGACACGGACTCCAAGATCATCGAAATCGCATTCTCATCCGGCTACACCGATCCGGCGCATTTTACTCGCGCCTTCCGCCGAATTGCCGGTGTTACGCCGCGGCAGTTTCGCGCGCAATCGCGGCCAGGATAGGCGCGTTCTGCCGCGGGCTCCGCGTAGCCGGGGCCTCGCGGCGACTTCCTTTCTCGATGCCCCGGTGGAGGAATTTTGGGTCTCGGAAATGACTCGCTTCGCTGACGCGGGCAACCGCCAAGGGCGTGATGGCGTTGGTCCGGAGCACTTTACGAAGATTTCGCCAGGCTCTCGTCCGGCCAGGTCACGTAAAAGTCTTGACCATTGATCGACCCGGTCGCCTGACTAATGCCTTGCGCCTGTACTGCGACCGAAGCTTACGCTGCCGATGCGGCTTCCGCCGCTATAGAGATCGTACAGAAACGACTCGTAGCCGAGTTCGGGCACGTCGCTCGCCCGCTGAATCTTCAACGTTCCATTGGCGAGTGCCCCATTGAAGCCCGGCAGATCGGTCCAGTTGCCCTCTTCCATCCCGTGCTGCAGGATCATTTGCTCAAAATCCGCCCTGCTCAATTAGACGCCCTCAATGCGCACCGCCGCATCCGCGCCGGCCCTTTCAGACGCTGGGCCTGATCCGCCGGAAGCTCGGAGAGCTTCATCATGGGCGATTCGAACTTCATTGTAGCGCCAGGGTGTTGCCGGGCTCAGGTCTCTCCCCACGTAATGACATAGGCGCCGAGGTATTCGCTGTAGCCAAATTGGCCCTGCCCCTTGTAGAACCAGCTCCCCGGACTAACGCCATAATAATTGTAGCCTTGGTCCGTCAGGCTTGGTCTCCCGATTGCGTCGCTGTCAATCGCGGCGCCAATAATGAGTCCCAGGCCATCACGCACCGTATGAAAGGTGTTGGTGGACATGGTATAAAATGAGGGATTCATGAATTCGATCTCGACTTTGCCACTGCGGGCGGCACTGAGCTGGGCTTCCATCGAAGCGACATTCGCAGTTACATTGCGCATCTGTTCGTCATTATAGGCGCCGGAGGCGATCGCCGCCTTTTGTGCCGCGATTGCATCAGGAAGCCCCGACAGCGTCATCTGAATGAACTGACTTTTGGCATCCTCAAGGGTAGCAGGCTGCTGATCGTAATGGGCCTGCCACCAGCGTGCTTCGGCATAGACGCGCAGTTCGGCGAGGCTCAGAGATTTCTCTTGCGCAGCCGTCAGAGCCGGCAGCGTCGGGAGTTGATGGTCGCGGGCCATTTGCTTGAGCAAAGCATCGTCGTGCCCGCTGGCGGCGTCCTTGAACAGCCCGTCCTTCACCCAGGATTTCACGACTGCGATCGCTTCGTTCGCTAATTGGCTCCCGGTCGCGCTGCTCACCGAGCTGCTCTTGATTGCATCGAGCTGCTTGACGAGCTCTCCGATCCTGGCCAGCGCGTCAGCTACCCGGGGTCCGAAGCTGCGCGAAGAGGCGGCATTGACATGAGGGGCAAGACTGCCCCCGCCCGCTTCGGGTTCAGTGACCGCGCGAGCGTTGGTGGCTTTCAGGATGGTGAGCGCTGTCGCGCCGACCGAATTGATGGCAACCATTTGGGCCTCCTGGTTTGCGTTACCTGGACGTCCGTCAATCATTGCCGCGTCACAAGCAGGGGGCTGGCCTCATGCCAGTCGTCACGATAGCAGCCGCACGTTCATCAGTTCCGACCGGCCGAAGCGGATGCATCGATAAGGATGCCGTGTCGCCGTAGACAGGACTCCCGGTCGCGCTCATCGCACTCACGGCTGATCAACCTCAGGGCGCGAAGCCGAATCAGTGCCCGCAGGCTAACGGTCCAGGTCAAGGCCGCGCAATCTGCGAAATTGCAAGTCGGGACCCGATAGTGAATCGACTGTTAAGTGGCGGGGCTCTGCTCCGCCATCCGCCTGACGTGCCGCCGAGGCCTGAGCGATGGTCCGGATCAGAGCGCGTCGAAATGACGCGCCGCGAAGATCCCGCACGAGCTGCGAACCATCGTGCAGCGGGCATTCGTGGAGTGGATTGAGTCAATCGGAGTTCGCCCTCACGCGCAGCGATCGCATACCCGTCGCGGTATCGATGGCTCCGCACCAGCTCTCGCCACTACCACAACCTAACCGGGAATATCCGCCGACCCGGATAACTCGTGACTGGATAAGACTGGGGGCAACGCAAATGTTTCCGCCGATCGAAGAAACCCTCGCAAGCATTGCCGGCTCGACGACTCTCGATGAACTGAAAACCGTGCTGGCTCGGACCTCGAGAGACTATGGTCTCACACTCATAGCATACCACGCCGCGCGCCGAGCCGAGACGAATGCGCTCAATCAGATCCTGTTGCTCTCATCCAACGATGACCTGGACAAGCAATATCTCGGGCATGACGGCCTTCGGGCTGGCCCTGTCTTTCAAAACAACGGAAGCGGCTTCTTGCCGTTCGACTGGGACGAGGCTGCCCTGGAGACGCAGGATGCACGCGCATTCTTTTGCAAGGCCGGCGCTCGCGGCATGACGATCCCGATCCGGGGACCCGGCGGCGAGCATGCACGCCTGTCGATCGCCTCGAACGTCGCCACCGACACCTGGGCCAGCCGGCGGATGACCTATATGCGGGATTTTCTGATCATCGCGCATTTCATTCACGATCAGGCCGTGCGGCTCGCGGGCTTGCGACAACAAAGGCCCGAACGATTGCTCTCGGCGCGCGAGCGCGAGACACTTCAGCTCGCCGCGCGCGGCCTCAGCCCGAAGCAGATCGCGGCCGACCTGCATCTGTCGCCGACTGCCGTCCGCCTCTATCTGCAGAGCGCGCGCTCGAAACTCGAATGTGCGACGCTCACGCAGTCGGTCGCAAGAGCGGTCAGCCTCGACATCATCGAGGCCTGACGGGGAAGTACGGTGACAGTGCATATAGCTCGCCGGCTGATGCGCACCTCTGCCATCGAGGCGCTGAATGCACCGCCACTGCCATTCTCGTGATTGCGGCGATCAGCGGCGCTGTGGTCGTCGTCCTCGCGTCAAATGGAGCGCAGATTGGGAATCGGGAGCTGTTGAGCAATCCCCCGACCAACCAAGCCATGGAACGATGCGTCGCCGCGCTCAATCAATGCTGGATTCGAACGAACGAGACGGTTCATCGCGGCTGACAGCCGCACGGGATCAATCGGTGACGATCGGCCCGAACGCCTCCCATCGTTCGCCTGTGAAACGCATCATCCGGAACTCCTTGACCACACGATAGTCGGTCGGGCTGGTGTTGACGGACAGCCCCGGGAGCAGCAGATCGAGTTTTACGTTTTTCAGCCTCGTCGCTTGCGCCATGACATTCTCGCGCGAGAGATTGTCGCCGCATTGCTTCAAGACCTGCACCAGCAGCTCGGCGGCGCTATAGCCATAGACCGTGAAGATGCTCTTCCGGTCGCCTCCCGGATAATAGCCGTCCATGAAGGCGCTCCATCGCATCATGCGTTCGTCATCACGCCAGGTCGGGTCAGCGGCCTCCTTGAACGAGTTCGCCGAGATGATGCCCTTTGCGTTCTCGATGCCCGCCGGGCTCAGGACCGCGTCGATCGAGGACGAGCCCACGCCAAGGAGGTGAACGGGCTTCCAATCGAGCTCCGCCATCTTTCTGATGACTTGAGCGGCGAATTTCGAGGCAGCCATGTTGACGAGGACGTCGACACCGGCCGCCTTGAGGCGCACCACCTGCGAGTCGACGGTAGGGTCCGACACATCGTAGGAAGCGTCACTGACGATGAGTTCGCCTGCCCTTGCACCGAGCGCGTCCTTCAATCCGGTCAGATAATCCCTGCCGGTCTCATCGTTCTGATAGAGCAGGCCGATTCTGGCATTCGGATAGTTGTCCAGGATGAAACGCGCGTAGACGCGAATCTCCGTGCGCAGATTGGGAGCAAATCCCATCGTCCAGGGGAAATTGATCGGATCCTCGAAACGCGTCGACCGCCCGGCCACGAAGAGCTGAGGGATCTTGCGGTCATTGAGATATTTCTGAACCGCGATGTTCGAGGCATTGCCGAGCGTCTCGAATGTGAACAACACCTCGTCGCTCTCGACAAGCCTGCGGACCTGCTCGACGGTCTTGGACGGCGTCGCCGCATCGTCGTAGGAAATCAACGTGATCTTGCGTCCATTGACGCCGCCATGATCGTTGATCATGCGGAAATAGGCTGCCTGCACCTTGCCGATCACTGAGGATGCGGAGAGCGGACCGCTATAGGGCATCGTCTGGCCGATCTTGATCTCAGTATCACTTGCGCCTCGACCGTATTGACGATCACCTGCGAGCAAAGGGGTCGTGACGAAAAGTCCGGCAGCAAGGATTGCCGCTCTTGCAGCATTCGTGCGCAAGCTCTTGCTCATCGCCGCACCCCTCATCGCTGGAGCGGAGTTCGTGGATCCTGGTGCCGTTCACGACATGCATGCTCCTTCTCTGGCTGAGGAGCGAACTCATCATGCAGCCGCGAAAGAGCTGTTCGGCCGGATTGGATCAGAGCGGACAAGCGCAGTCCAACGAACCGTGCCCACAGTACGTTGGGAAATCCTCCCGGCGTTCAGCAAAGCCGACGATCGGCAACAATCGGCAGCGGGTGCCGTTAGGCTTTGAGCCGGCGATTGCGGATCCTTCCGATGCGGCGCGAAACCCGCAATCGCGGAGCTGCCTTGTGCGAATTCCTCGCTAAAGCATGATCCGGAAAAGTGTGAAGCGGTTTTCCCTCGCGACAAACGCGGAACGCGTTTGCGCGGAGATCATGCTCAAACAATAACCTAAAGCGCGATGACGACTCATCCTAATCTCATCGCGCTTTAGGTTCAAATCCGGGAGGCGCAACTATCGATACCGACATTCGGTTCAAGTAGCGATTTGACAGACTGCGTCGCCTTCGTTCCCCGAACGGGAGATCTCCGGTCAGCGTTTGATCTCCAATCGTTTTCGTGCCCCCGATACTTCCACTCGAAACTGGAAGCGCGATTTTGCGCAGAGCTGAACAGCTGCGGGCCTCTTCACCACGCGTACCGGACGACGCCCTTGCCGGCGTAGGAGCGGGTCACGCTGGAGAACTCGCCATCGAACGTTCCCGCCACCGACCAGCCATTCGTCCACTTCATCTCGGCGGATGCGGTGGTGAGTGCGGAGTCGGACGCCTGCGCCGCGCCGTTGACGACGAAGCTTGCGCCCGGCAGCGCCTGGAAGGTGGCGGCAGCCGCGCGATCGGGATTGAAGTCGTGCGCCCACGCCAGACGTCCGCGCAACGTCAGCACCCCATTCTGCATCGCGAACGACTTGTCGGGCCGAATGCCCAGTTCGCTGCGCGTGTCAGTCACGCTCTTCGAGCCATAGGCCAGCGCAAACGCCGACGCACCGGACACGGCCTGTTCGGCGTAGGCCGGAAGGTCAAGCGCCGTGACCTGCGCCGCGGCGTAAGGCGTGATGCCGACACCACCCGCCAACGGCGCGACAAAGCGATAGCCGCCTTCGGCGCGGCCACTCCACGCATTGGCGTTGAACCGCGCCCGCAGATGATCGACGCCCGCGATGGACACGTAACGATCCGTGGTGATGTCCTGCCAGCCATAGGCCAGTGCCGCGGAGATATAAGCGGGCCCCATGGTGTGACGGACGTAAGCGCCGGCCTGGAACAGATCGGAGCGGCCGCTGCCGCCATTGGTGGCGCTGAAATTAGTGCCGCCGCCGGCCAGCGCGAAGCCCGCGATGGTGTTGGGCGCGAGGCGATAGTCGGCGCCAACCGACGTGCCGTAGATTCGGCTCGTCGAGGTGCTGGAGCCGGTATTGGCATTGCCGTCGGTAGTCTGCGAGCCGCCGAACCCCATCGCCCACACGCCCCAGTGCGGATCGGAGGCTCTCGCTGGTGGCGCCTTGGTGAACATCGCGAAGGCCTCGTCGGTGCGCTTATGCGCACGCGACGACGCAGACTGCTCATCCGCGTAGCCCAGCGCGCCAGAACCGCGCGCGTTAAAGCATTCATCTCCCCCTTGTGTCTGGGAGCCGCAGCCTGCGGCGGGACCGGTGAGCAATCCCATGAACTGGCCCATGGCGCCGAAGGCGGTCTGCTGCGACGAGGTGCCGAGTTCGCCGGAGGCTTGTGTCAGGCCTGTCGGCGTGAGCGTGCCGTAGACCAGTGGAATGCCGCCATTAGTGTTGAAGGAATTGATCAGGGCGTTTGCGACCGCTTTCTGGTTGCCGGGCAGGCTGCTGCCAAAATTAGGCCCCGTCGGGCCCGGCGTGTAGTTCAGCGTCAGATCGAGATAGGCGTTGCTGGCGTCATAGCTGAGACCAGTCTTGAAATTTGCCGGCAGATTCGTATTGACGACAGTCGATGCAAAGGTGCCCGACACGCCGCCGCTCGCGGTCAGGATCATGTATTTCTTCTCGATATAGCTGCCATTGGCGAACACGGCGTTCACTGTTGCGCCGCCGAGCGTCGCCGCTCCCGTGACGCTGGCAAGGGATGCCGTCGACGGGTTGACCTGCACCATGTAGATCGCGCCGGACTGGAACGCGAGATCGCCGACGATGGCGGTCGAGGTCCCCGGCGTGCCGTTGCCGGGCATGAAGGTGCCGCCGCTGTTGATGGAGACGAACGGCGGATCGATGATGCCGGCGCCCATCAGGGTGCCGCCGGCATTCACCGTCACGGACGAGGTGCCGGTGATCGCTCCCTCCACGTCGAGGGTGCCCCCATTCACAATGGTAGCGCCAGAATAGCCGAGGGAGCCCAGCAGCGTCGTCACGCCGGCCGTCGTGGTGAGGCTGGCTGTACCGCCGAGGTTCTGGATGGTGCCGCCGCCCGACTCGATTGGCGCGTTCAGATTGCCGTTCTGAATCGCACCGCCGCCGAGAGACACTCCGCTTTGCGTCTGGGTGGTACCACCGAGATCGAGTGTGGTACCGGATCCAACGATCGTCACGTTGCCGACATCTCCCAGTGTGCCGACACCGGAGAGCTTCAGCGTCCCCCACAACAGAACTGTGGACCCGACATAAGTGTTGGCCCCGGTGAGCGTGATGGTCCCCGGGCCGAACTTGCCGATGGCTCCATTGCCCGTGATGGCATTGTCAACCACCGTGTCGCCGCCATTGGCAAGACCCAGCGAGGACAAACCGGTGCTGTCGCTGAGGCTGATGTTGCCGGTCAACTGCGAAGTTGGGCCGTTAAATTGCAAGTAGTTGGTGGCGTTGTTTCTGAACTGAATGGCGTCCGCCAGCCGCCCAACGCCGTCAGTCCCGCCGGCGATGCTGCCGCCAGGGCCCATCACGATGGTCACGCTATTGTTTGCCATGGCCGCGTCGACGACCAGGCCGGCGCCGCCGGAGCCGACGATTCCGCCCAACCCGACGGTGCCACCATTGCCCCCCGTGACGGCGCCGTTGATCGTCAACTGCGCCGAAGAGGTTCCGGAAAGATGCAGCCCGACACCGCCATTGCCTCCGGCGTCGCTGCCGCCATACGCGCCGCCGACACCGCCATTACCGCCCGTCACCGCACCGTTGATCGCGAACTGCGCCGCGGATGCTTGGTTGGAAAGATACAGCCCGACACCGCCATTGCCGCCGTTGCCGCCATACG
>JAEYRD010000176.1 GCA_023435725.1 Pseudomonadota bacterium
ACGTATTTCGCATTGCTCGACTGGTTGCCGCGCCTCAATGCAGCGCCGGAGAACACCGCCGCAGCTTTCCGAGCGGTCGCAGGCGATCCGGTGCTTGACGGGCAGATCGGAGCACTCGAGAGCACGCTGTTTGGAGTCCGGCGCAACGCCGCTCCCTGGTCACCGCCAAAGACGCTGCACCATCTGGTCGCCGCGCGCCGCAATCTGCGGCCGCGCGAAAGGCGCGCCCCCGGCGGTGGCTTGCCCCAATATATCAATCCGGTCGGGACTTCGAACATGCCTGCGCATGAACGCAGAAAGCCCGCCAGATGAGTGAAGCATATGGAGACCAAGCGAGCACCAGAACAAGATCACGTTAACGCCAGCCCAAACACCCCTTGAGTCACCGAGGAGCGTCAAATGAGCCGTGAAACGACCAGGCAGGATACCACCAGCGCCGGTTCCCTCTGCGATCACACGCCAAGCCTCCACCGCCGGGCAGTGCTGCTCGGCACGTCGTCGATCGTCGCGACAGCGGCGCTGACCTCACAGGCCCTCGCCCAGGCGCAGAAGGCTTCCCCCTCCCCCTCTCCCGCCGCGGCTCCGCCTGGAGGGCGCAAGCCCAACATCCTCGTCATCTTCGGCGATGACATCGGCATTCCCCAGATCAGCGCCTACACCATGGGGATGATGGGCTATCGCACGCCCAATATTGACCGGATCGCGCGCGAAGGTGCGATCTTCACCGACGCCTATGGCCAGCAGAGCTGCACGGCAGGCCGCGCGTCATTCATCCTCGGTCAGGAGCCGTTCCGGACCGGCCTTCTCACCATCGGTATGCCCGGCGATCCCCACGGTATCCAGGACTGGATGCCGACGATCGCGGATGTCCTCAAGACCCAGGGCTACGCCACCGGTCAGTTCGGCAAGAACCACCTTGGCGACCGCGACGAGCATCTGCCGACCAAGCACGGCTTCGACGAATTCTTCGGCAATCTCTATCATCTCAACGCGGAGGAAGAGCCCGAAGGCTATTTCTATCCAAAGGACCCGAACTTCCGGAAGCAATATGGACCGCGCGGCGTGCTCAAGGCATCGGCCGACGGAAAGATCGAGGACACCGGCCCCTTGAACACCGCGCGCATGCCGACGGTGGACGAGGAATTCCTGGGCGGCGCCAAGGATTTCATCGGCCGTCAAGCCCGGGCAAATCGGCCGTTCTTCTGCTGGTTCAACTCGACCAGGATGCACGTCTTCACTCATTTGAAGCCGTCGTCACTCGGCAAGACCGGCAAGGGAATTCACGCCGACGGCATGGTGGAGCACGACGGCATGGTCGGCGAACTGCTCCAGCAGCTCGACGATCTCGGCATCGCCGACAACACCATCGTCGTCTACACCACGGACAACGGAGCCGAACTTGCTCTCTGGCCAGATGGCGCCCAGACGCCCTTCCACGGCGAGAAGGGCACGACCTGGGAAGGCGGCATGCGCATTCCGATGATGGTCCGGTGGCCGGGCGTCGTGAAGCCGGGTACGCAGTACAACGAGATCATCTCGCTGATCGACTGGTTTCCGACGCTATGCGCCGCCGCCGGCGTCCCGGACATCAAGGAGAAGATGAAGTCCGGCTTCGCAGGCGCCGGTGGCAAGAGCTTCAGAGTCCATCTCGACGGCTACAACTTCATGCCCTTCTTCAAGGGAGACACCAAAGAGCCGCCGCGCGATGCGATCTACTATTTCGACCAGGGCGGCAACCTCAATGCGATCCGGTGGAACGACTGGAAGCTGAGTTTCGCGACGGCGTCCAAGGGCAATATCGCGACAGCGACCCGTGAAGTCCCGGCATGGGCGCTAATCGCAAACCTGCGCATGGATCCCTATGAACGGGGGATGGAGGAAGGCGGCGGAGCGATCGACTTCCTCGCCCGGAACATGTGGCTGATCGTGCCCGTGCAAGGCAAGATCAAGGAGTTCTTCTCCGACTTCGACCAGTTCCCTTACCAGGAAGGCAGCTCGCTGAACGCGAGCGGCATCAACTACGGCCTGCTCCGGCAGCAGGCGGCATTGAAGCGGCTCAACGAGCTCGAACGCATGAAGCCGCAGTAAGGGGAGCGCAATGAACGACGGCGCGGCGAAGAAGGAAAACACCGACTTCGTCGCGCGTGTCACAACCCGGTGCGGGTTCGCGTTCGACCGCGGAAGCACGGGGCGTCGTAATGACGAAGAAGATCGCGACGAGAAACTTGATCAACAAGGCAAGAACATCAGGAGGTATCGAGATGTTTGGGCATATGCGCACTGTCCGGTTGACGAGCTGCTTGCTGACACTGGTAACCGGCGTTTCCCTGCCGGCTGGAATAGTGTCCGCGGCACCGCTTCAACCCGCGGCAATCCATCTGGACGCAATTGGATCACCCGATCTCATCGAAGTCCGCGCCGCCGGCCGTCGTGGCGGTGCGGCGGTTGGCCCGCGCGGCGGCGCCGCTGTTCACCGCGGAGGAGCCGCGGTCGGACCGCGTGGCGGCGCCTATCGCGGTACCACGGCCGTCAGGGGACCACGCGGTAACGTTGCGGTTCGCCACACGACCGCGGTTGCGGGCCGCGGCGGATGGGCGCGGCCGGGCAATTATCACTGGCCGAGAGGTGGTGCGATCGCCGCCGGTGCGGCGATCGGTTTTGTTACAGCGGCGACGGCGGCGGCGTGGGCGGGTGCAGCGCCTGCACCCGGTATGTGCTGGTACTACACCGATCCGTCCCGCACCCAGGGCTTCTGGGACTATTGTCAGTGATGGTGAAGAGATGGCCATGTCGCACCGGGCTCACTAGGCTTTTGTGACCACTGGCCGTTCACCGCTGAGCGGGTGCCAGATGCAGACGCTGGCACCCGATCAACGCAGAGCTCAATTCAACTGGTTTGGAAGGGGATGATGAAGGCACTGAACCGACGACTTGCGATCACAATCACGGGCTCTTTCCTGGCCTTGGCGGCCTGCTCGCTCGCTCGAGCCGAGACGGTCTCGCCGAGCGAGGCCCGCGCGATCGCCAAGGAAGCCACGATTTATGGCTTCCCGCTCGTGGACAATTACCGCATCCAGTATTCCTATTTCGTCGACCGAGGCGGCCCTGAATTCAAGGCCCCGTGGAACCAGATATTCAACAACGCCCGCGTCTACACGCCGGACGACAAGGCGATCCAGACCCCCAATTCCGATACGCCGTATTCCTATGTCGGCGTTGACCTTCGCTCGGAGCCCGTGGTGCTCACGGTGCCGGAAGTGGAGACGGGTCGTTACTACTCGCTGCAATTCATCGACATGTACACCTTCAATTTCGCCTATGTCGGGAGCCGCGCCACGGGCAATGGCGCCGGAAGCTATTTGCTTGCCGGACCCAAATGGAAGGGCCAGAAGCCGAAGGGCATCAAGGCGGTGATTCCGTCGGAGACCGAATTCGCATTCGTGCTCTATCGCACCCAGCTCTTCAATCCAGGTGACATCGAGAACGTCAAGAATATCCAGGCAGGCTACAAGGTGGAGCCACTTTCGGCGTTCCTGCACAAGCCGCCGCCGCCGGCTGCGCCCGCGGTCGATTTCATCAAGCCGATCGGACCTGAGCAGGAGCGAACCTCGCTGCAGTTCTTCTCCGTGCTCAATTTCATTCTCCAGTTCTGCCCGACCCATCCGACCGAGAAGGCCCTGATGGCGCGCTTCGCCCGGATCGGCGTCGGCGCCGGCAAGCCGTTCGACGCTAACGCGTTGTCGCCGGACATGCAGAAAGCGCTTCAGGACGGCATGGCCGACGCATGGGCCGCCTTCAAGGTCCACAAGGAAACCGAGGTGGACACGGGCAAGAGTTCGAGCGCGGACAGCTTTGGCACGCGTGCCTTCCTGAAAAACAACTATATGAACCGTATGTCCGCCGCGGCACTTGGCATCTACGGCAACTCAAAACAGGAAGCGATTTATCCCGCATATTTCATCGATGCAGACAAGCAGAAGCTGGACGGCAGTCACCGCTACGTGTTGCGCTTTGCACCAAGACAGTTGCCTCCGGTCAATGCATTCTGGTCGCTGACGATGTACGAGTTGCCGGCGAGCCTATTGTTCGCCAATCCGCTCAATCGCTACCTGATCAATTCGCCGATGCTGCCGTCGCTGAAGCGGGACGCCGACGGCGGCATCACGCTCTACGTTCAGAACGAATCGCCCGGCGGCGACAAGGAATCGAACTGGCTGCCGGCGCCGAAGGGGCCGTTCTTTGCCGCTATGCGGCTCTATTGGCCGAAGCCGGCGGCGCTGAACGGCGAATGGAAAGCGCCGCAACTGAAACGCGTGGATTAAGGAAGCAACAACGATGAAGACGAATCTGACCTTTGCCGCTCTGGCCTTTTCGATGGCGATGACCGGCGCGGCCTACGCTCAGTCTGCTACACCGCAGGACGTCACTGTCGACAATTTCATCCGTGCCGAATCCGATTTGTATTTTCGCGGCTTATTGAAAGAGAGCGGCGGGACAGGAAAGTTCGCCCACCGTCGGGAGCCAGCGCGGATCGACAATCAGACCGTCATCCGCCTCAACCGTGACACGCTTTATTCGTCCGCCCTCTTCGATCTCGATGCCGGGCCAGTCACGATCACGCTTCCCGATGGGGGCACGCGGTTCATGTCAATGCAGATCATCAACGAGGATCACTACACACCGGAAGTCGTCTACGGCAAAGGCAGCTACACGCTCACAAAGGACAAGGTCGGCACGCGCTACGTCGTCGCGGCGGTCCGGACGCTGGTCGATCCGGCGAACCCAAAGGACGTGGAAGAGGTCCACGGGCTTCAGGATGCAATCAAGGTCAGTCAGAGCGCAGCCGGCACGTTTGAGGCCCCGAACTGGGACCCTGTCAGCCAAAAGAAGGTACGCGACGCACTGCTGGTGCTCGGCTCCACCATCCCGGATTTCAAGAGGGCATTCGGCACCAAGGCCGAGGTCGATCCGATCAGACACCTGATCGGAGCCGCGCTCGGCTGGGGCGGCAACCCCGACAAGGACGCGATCTATCTCAATGTCACGCCGGCGAAGAACGACGGCACCACCGTCTACAAGCTCGATGTGAAGGACGTTCCGGTCGACGGGTTCTGGTCCGTCAGCCTCTACAACGCCGAAGGCTATTACGAGAAGAACCCGTACGAGGCCTACTCGATCAACAGCATCACTGGCAAGAAAGGTGCCGACGGTTCGATCGCGATTCAGTTCGGCGGCTGCGACGGCAAGATTCCGAACTGCCTGCCCATCATGAAGGGGTGGAACTACACCGTCCGGCTTTATCGGCCGCGGCCTGAAATCATGAACGGCAAATGGAACTTCCCGGAGCCACAACCGGCTAGCTAGGGCATCGCATATGAGCGGCTACGACATCTTCGCCTGGATCGTGCTGGTGATCTTGCTCGCCAGTGCGATCGGTGTGGTCTGCATTGCAGGCTGGCTGCCGGGGCATATCGCGAAGACACGAGGTCATCCCTGCGCGCAGGCGGTAACGGTGGCCGGTTGGATCACGCTTATCTTCGGCTTCGCGCTGTGGCCGATCGCGTTGATCTGGGCCTATGTCGACGTGCCTGCACGGAAGGCGGGGGATGCGTGATGGCGGTAGCAATCCTCAATATTTATCTGGTCTTGCTGTTCTTGCTGGTGCACTTCAACATCGTACGCTTCAACCTGTTCTGGAAGGCATCGCCATTCCTCGTTATGGCGCTCGTGCTGCTCTGCCTCTTCATTCCAATGGGCTGGGGGGCGCCGCAAGGCACTGCGCTCGTGGTACGCAATGCCGTCTCGATCGTACCCAACGTCGCCGGCGAGGTGACGGATGTGCCGGTCATGGCCAACGTGCCGCTGAAGGCCGGCGATGTCCTGTTCAAGATCGATCCCGCGCCCTACGCGGCGCAGGTCAAGGCGCTCGACGCGCAGTTCAAGCTGGCAAAAACACGTCTCGGACAGATGACGCAGCTGTTTGAGCGCGACGCCGGCCGCGGCTTCGATGTCGAGCAGCGGCAGTCCGAGACCGACCAACTCTCCGGGCAACTGGAAGCCGCTCAATGGAACCTCGACAAGACAGTCGTGCGCGCGCCATCCGACGGCTATGTCACCAACCTCGCGCTACGCAAGGGCGCACGCGTATCGAACCTGCCGCTATCACCGGTGATGGCCTTCATCGACACCTCCAGCACCATCATCGGCGTCGAGATCAACCAGATCGACGCACGCTATGTCGCGCCGGGACAGGAGGTCGAGGCCACCTTCAAATTTGCGCCCGGGCGGATCTACGGCGGCAAGGTCGAGAGCGTCCTCCAGGCAATCGCAACGGGACAGGCGCAGATATCAGGCACGGCCGTAGCGACAAGAGCGATCGAAGCCGCACCGTTCGTCGTGCGCGTGAAACTCGACGACGCCGAGTTTGTAAGACGCCTGCCGGCTGGCAGCGCCGGAACGGCGGCGATCTACACCGAACACGTCAAGCCGACCCATACCGTGCGTCGCGTGATCCTGCGCCAACTTGCGATCCTGAACTACGTCAACCCGTTCTGATGGAGAGGATATGCGAAGATCAGTCATTGGAATGATCGCCGCGATGCTGACGGCTGCGAGCGCGCCCGCGCAGAAGTTGGCAACTGCCGGACGTCGAACGTGGCGCGACGACGATCGATGGGCCACGAAATAGCAAGACCACGACGACGAGTTTTGAAAGACGGGCGTGTCCTGATCGGGTAGACGAGATGATGGGACTGAGGGGACGCGACATGACGGGACATAAGGCCACGCTTGCAACTGCCTTGGCATTGACCGGCTTTGCCACCCAGCCAGCCCTTGCCGACCTCAGCGGCGTCAGCTTCTGGCTGCCGGGCATCTTCGGCAGCCTCGCCGCCGTGCCGGTGACGCCGGGGTGGGCCTATTCGACGATCTACATCCATCTGCAGGAGAAGGCCGGCGCCGGGCAGAACTTCGTCACCAGCGGCGGCATACCCGGCTCGGTGACCGCCGGCCTCAAGGCGCATGCCGACGTGCTCGTTCAGGGTATCACCTACACCTCGCCGATGCCGGTGCTCGGTGGCCAGGCCGCCTTCACGCTGCTCACTGCGCCCGGCAACATCGGACTCGGCATCGACGCGACGCTGACCGGCCCTCGCGGCAACACCATCTCGGGCAGCGCCACGGACAACCGCACCACGCTGACCGATGTCTTCTACCAGGGCACGCTGAAATGGAATCAGGGCGTCCACAACGAGATGGTCTACATCACCGGCAACATCCCGAGCGGCACCTATGATTCCAGCCGGCTCGCGAATTTGAGCTTCGGTTTCCCCGCGATCGACGCAGGCGCCGGCTATACCTATTTCGACCCGAAGAGCGGCCACGAATTCTCGATCGTCAGCGGGCTCACCTACAATTTCGCGAACGCAGCCCTGCAGTACCAGAACGGCATCGATTTCCATGTCGACTGGGCCGCCTCGCAATTCATCAGCAAGAACGTCCATATCGGCATCGCCGGCTATTTCTTCCAGCAGATCACCGACGACCGCGGTCCCGGCGCCAAGCTCGGCGGCTTCCGGGGACAGGCGGTCGGCATTGGCCCGCAGATCGGCTTCATGATCCCGATGTCCGACGGTTACCAGGGCTATCTGAACCTTCGGGGATACAAGGACCTCGAGGTCGAGAACCGGCCGAACAGCTGGTCGACCTGGGTGACCTTCTCGGTCTCATCGGCGGCGCCTGCACCGGCCGCGACAAAACCCATCGTTCGAAAGTACTGAAGGAGGCGCCACGCAGCTCCGATGACTGGAGACAGGACCTTTCGCATCGGCTTCCAGACATCGATCATCGTGGTGTTCGTGGGCGTCGTTCTGCTCGTCGGCCTCGCGCTGGTCTATCTCAGCTTCGAGCGTGTGACGGCCATCACGCGTGCAGCGGCCAGCGGCTTCAGCGAGAAGGTCGCCAGCTCGGCGCCGACCACGTCGACGAGCACTTCAAGAATATCCGCAAAGATCATTCCGCAGTACAGAACGGCGCCTTCAATTTTAGCGTTCATCTCCGAGTTAATTCCACTTGCTAGCCTGTCTGAACCGGAGCAGCATCCCGCCGCCGGCCTCGGGCCGAACATAACGCGCAACAAAACCGCGCAACTCAAAAGAAATGGTGGAGGAAACGAATGACACTCAATGTCTCACGCCGATCCCTGCTCGCACTCGGCGCCGGCCTTGGCGCCAGCGCAATGCTCGGCAGCAGCGCGATGGCACGCGCTCCCAAGCTCGGCACCCAGACTCCCTACTGGCATCGATTCGTTCTCGGCGATGCCGAAGTGACCGTCGTGTCCGACGGGCCCCTGCCCCTTGGTGATCCCTCCGGCACCTTCACCGGCGTTCCCAAGGAGGAAGTGAAGAGGATGCTCGCCGACAATTTCCTCTCCCCGGACAATGTCGTGCTCGAGCAAAACTCGCCGATCGTGAACACCGGCGACAAGCTCATCCTGTTCGATACCGGCATGGGCACCTCCAAAGCGTTCGGGCCCACCACCGGCAGGCAACAGAAGAGCATGGCTGAAGCCGGCATCAAGCCGGGGGACATCGATGCCGTGGTCTGCTCGCATGCCCACATCGACCACATCGGCGGCATCGTGGACGCCAACGACAAGCCGCTGTTTCCGAACGCGCAAATCTACATCTCCCAGACCGACTTCGACTTCTGGACCGATGAAGGCAAGCTTGGCAGCCCGGCAAAGGACTTCGTCGTTCACGCCCGCAAGAACCTGCTGCCGGTCCGCGACCGGATCGTGTTCTTCAAGGACGGCCAGGAATTCCTGCCCGGGGTCCAGGCGATCGCCGCACCCGGTCATACCGTCGGTCACACCATCTTCATGGTCTCGTCGGCCGGCAAGTCCTTTGCCTTCCTCGGAGACCTCTCGCACCATTCCGTCCTGCTGCTCGAACGGCCGCGCATGGAATTCTCCTACGACACCGACCCGAGGCAGGCGGCTGAATCGCGCGTCAAGCTGCTCACAATGCTCGCGGCGAACAAGACGCCGGTGATGTCCTATCACTTCGCCTGGCCGGGCTACGGCCACGTCGCCAAGGCCGGTGACGGCTTCCGCTACTATGCCGAACCGATGCAGATGACGTTGTAGTCTGCCAGATCGGGTCCGGGCGACGCGTGTCGCCTGGACCATCTGCCGGGCGCTCGTTCTTCAAGGGAGTGGATCCCTGGACTGACGGTGGTGCCCACTCTCAGCTGGCCGCACTCCTCTGAAGCGATTGCAGCAGCCTCCTGGCATCCGAGCGATCGCGGCCGTCAGGCTGGTTGGCGAAGAACTGCAATTCGCCCTGCAGGAGCGTGCGCGCCCGCTCCGTCTGGCCTTTGGCTGCGAGAAGGCCCGCGAGCTCCCTCGCAGCGCGCAAGCCAAACCCGCGCTGGCCGCGCCGGCTGGCAAGCGCGAGGGCTTGCTCGAAGTTCTTCTCTGCAAGTGCGGTGTCATTGATCTCTGCATGTGCGGCAAGCCGTCCTTCGATACGATAGCATTCGGCCTCGTACCAGTAGTTGCCACCCCGTCCGAAGACGTTTCGCACCTCATCGAGACAGCGCCGCGCGTCCGCCAGCTTGTCGGCACGGACATAGGCCTCCGCGAGCCAGCACAGGTAGGTCGGCAACCAGTAGACGAGGTGCGCCGTTTGCAAGAATTCGCGCTGCTGCTCCAGCATGTCGATGCCCTCCGCCAGGCGGCCGGATTCGACGTCGGACCACCCGAGAAAGGTCCGCGCTACCGAAATCCACAGCGGCAGCTCCCTCTTGATCGCCCCCTCGAGGGTGCGCTGTGCGAGCACCCGGACCGTCTCCACGTCCCGCTCCAGCGTGTATAGCATGCAGACGTGGGCATAGGCGTAACCGAGGGTATGAGCGTGCGACAATCGATGCGCGTGTCCGAGCGCCTCGCGTCCGTGAGTGATTGCTTCGCCAATCCGGCCCACCAGCCAGCAGCAGATACATAGATTGGACAGGCTCGTGATCTGCACATCGGTGCCGTATGTCACGGCCGTTTCCCGGTCAGCATCCGCATCGTAAAGCTTGACGGCTTGATCGAGATGGATGCAGGCCTGCTCGGTATCCCCGTCGAGCAGCGACGTGCCAAGCAGCCGATGGCCGACCATGCGATCGGCCCTCGTTCCTTTCTCTTCGGCCAGCGCCAGGAAGTCCCGCGCCAGCGCGCCGGCTTCCCGCACGTCGCTTGCAACGCGCAGATGCGACCACCGCGCATACAACGCCGGGAAGATGTGCGGATCGTTGTCCAGCGCCCGGCAGAGCTCGATGGCGCGGCTGCTGACCTCGGCGACCGCATCGGCGCCGAATCCCCCCAGCGCGATTGTCGGCCCGATCAGCGCAATCTGCGTATTGAGCTCCAGGTTGTCCCGTTCAAGCCCGGCAGGAAGCTTCTTGATCTCCTCGCGTGCCATGTTGAGCTCGGCGATCGTTTCCAGATTTGCCGAACGCTCGGCCGCCTGTTTTGCCGCCTTGAGCCACATCCGCGCCGCTCGCGACGTGCGCCCGGCCTCCGACAGATGCTGTGCGACGTAGCCGGGCTCCGCCTGCACGATTTCGGGCAGATGGAGCTCGATCTGCTCCGCGACGCGGTCGTGAAGCTCTCGCCTCTGCCGCTTGAGCAGCGAATAGTAGGCGACATCCCTCACAAGGGCATGCTTGAAGGAGTAGACTTTTTCGTCGTCCCCGCGCTCCAGCCCTACCAGTCCGGACGCGCGCAGCCGCTCCAGGGCGTCGTCGAGGACGTCGCGAGGCTCCCTGGCGACAGCTGCGAGCAGTCGATGCGAAAAACTTCGGCCAATCACCGACGCGAGCTGAGCGATCGCCCTGGCATTGCCGAGCCGTTCGAGCCGCAGCATCAGGGGATCGTAGAGTGCCGATGGCACTTCTGCGGGTCCGCTGGCGCCGATTGTACCGGCCCCCGGATCGACTTGCCCGGTCTCGAGGGCGGCCGCCGCCAGCTCCTCCACGAACAGCGGCACGCCATCCGACCGCGCAACAATCTGCTGGATCAATCGACCAGGCAGTTGCTTGTCGCGGACGACGGAACCTGCGATATCGCGGCAGTGCTCGTCATCCAGGCGTTGCAGCACGATACGCAGGATCATCGACGGCACGTTGCCGAGGCCCCTCGCCCGGCTCGTTACCACCAGAAGAATCCGCGCACCATCGATCTGGCTGGCAATTCGCTCGATGATCTCGACCGTCGAAGGATCGGCCCAGTGGAAATCTTCGACCAGAATGAGACCTGCATCGCCACGGGCCTGTGACGTCAACAGCTTCACGGCTGCATCGCGCGTCATCCGACGCCGCTGCTGCGCATCGGGGATTGACGGGCTCGATGCCGCCGGCACCGGCAAGCCGAGCATTTGGCCGATCAGCACAAACTGCTCTTCGTCAATACCGGATGTCGCGGCAACGAATTCACGCAGACGCGCCAAGTTCGCTTGGGCGTCTTCATCCTTGCGAATACCTGCGCGCTGCTCGATCGCTCTGATGATCGGATATAGCGGCGTGTTCTGGTGCGAGGCGGAGGCATGGATGGCCAGGATCAGGTCGTCCGGCAACCCGGCCTTTTCGATCAGCTCCAGTGCAAGGCGCGACTTGCCGATCCCGGGCTCCCCGGTGATCTCCGCCGTATGCCCCCGCCCGGTCTTCGCCAGGTCCCACGCTTGCAGCAACTGGCTCATTTCCGTGACCCTGTCGACCAGGGGCAAGGCATTGCGGTGACGGGCACGATGCCCCGCCTCATCCTCCATCACCTCTCCCAGGACGAGAAAGACCTCGACCTTCCGCGACAGTCCCTTGAGCGAGTGCATCCCGAGCGGGCGCAAGGCGAACCTGCCGCGCAGCAGGCGCTTCGTCTCGCCACTGATCACGAGCGAGTTGGGTTCGCCCATTTCCAGCAATCGGAATGCGATGTTCGGCGTGTCGCCGACGATCTCCGTCGCATCGTGCACATGGCCCGGCCCCGCCTTGCCGATCACCGCCATGCCCGTATGCACACCGATCCGAACGCGAAGCGGCTCCTTGATCGCCACCGCGGCACGCTCACTGAGATCGTGAATTGCCCGCAACAACACCAGGCCGGCGCGGACTGCGCTCACGGCCTCGTTCTCCGAGGTGAGCGGATAGCCAAACTCCGCACGAATGCCATCGCCGATGTAGTTGACGACGCTGCCTCCGGAATTGCTGATGCACTGCGAGGAGACCGACTGGAATTCCAGCAGTATCTCTCTCAGCTCCTCGATGTCACAGCGTTCGGAAAGGCCAGTTGAGTCAACGACGTCACAGAATAGAACCGTGACCTGACGGCGTTCAGTTGCTCTGTCGTGAGGCGCGTCCATCACTCAAATTCCGCAATTCGACTAAGCAATTCGACTTAGCAATTTGACTTGGCGGTTCTACTTGGCTCCGCTGCCTTTTTTCCCGAGCATGGCGGAGATTGGGCATTCCCCTGAAAGAAGTCCACGTCGCGTTACGCGAGTAATTGCGTCAGTCCCGCTGTCTCAATCGCGCCAGTTATGCCGGCAAGCCTGTTCGACGCTTCGGACTGGTCCTTACGGGCTCAACAGATCGGCAAAGAACGGATTCAGCATCCGGCCTTGCGGATCTTCCTGTCTAACTCGCGTCGAGAAATCGATCCATCTCGTCCCATACGCCGCTTGAACATGGCTCCTGGTGATAAACGGACTCTGGTTCAGCAAGGGAATGCCGCCCCTCTTGCTCGCAAAGTCGTTAAACTCCTTCAAGAACTCATCCCACGCTGGTCTGTCCGTATAAGCGTGAATGGGGTCGACCGAAAAAACGTCTCCGTCATGCGAGTAGGACAGCAACGAATGCTCGTCCTTCCGAATGAAGTACGAGCCAAGCGCCATGTTGCAGCGGAAGTCATGTTTCCTGAAATACTCTTCGCTGAAGTCTACGTAGTCACGCAGTACCTTCAGCCACGCAGCGCGCGGGAATGCCCAGAATGTGAACGCATATCTCGCAGAGGGCCGCGTCTCGCTGTAATCGATCGTCTTGTCGGGATTGTACAATGTCGCTCCGCCAACCAGGTGCAAATACGACATCAGCAGCCTGTTGCCGACGAACCAGGTATCGAGTGATGCATCCCTGAGGGGCTTGGACGGGATGCTGCTGTCGATGAACCTGCCGACCCGGGCTTCGCCAAAATTCCAAAGCTTGCGACGACTTGCGGCGAATAGCGATCCAAACGGTCCGACCCGGTCAGCGGGATGCCGCGTCTGGAAGTGAGCCTTTCGACCGACCGTCCAGCAGATCAGGCCGCGTGATGCATCGATGATCTCATCCACCTCCTTATCGGTCAGCTCTCCGATCGGGCGCGGCAGATACTTGAAATGAATCGCCTCCAGCGGCTTGATGCGGAACGTCACCTCGTAAACGATCCCAGACAGGCCGTAACTCGAACGCATGAAATACATGAGATCGGGAGTAGTAGCCTCAGACGCCTCCGCCAGCTGGCCGGTGGGCGTCACCCATTTCATCGCGGTGATGTACGAGCCGACCTGCCCGAACTGGCCACCATCCAGGCCGTCCTTGGTATGGCAACAGGCCGCAGCACCGAGTGTCATGTTTCCGATCTCGATGTTGGTCACAAACTGGAGTTTCAGCGCCTTCAGCACCCGCGATGCGGTAATGAATTGAAGTCCCGCCTCCGCGGTGAACGTCATGTCGTGCGGATCGATCTTGAGGATCCGATTCATGCTCGCCATGTCGATGATGGTGCCGTCCGAGGACACGCATGGCGTCAAGGAGTGAAAGCTGCCCTTCGCCCTGACAGGACCGGGGTATTGGACGGCATCCCTCAGGATCGACTGAATCTCGGGAACGGTACTCGGAGACACAAGTCGCGCGGGTGAGCTCGTGATCCCGCCATCGTAGTTCCGAACCATGTTATCCATCTGCGTCACCCCCTTTTGACGGCGAAACACGCAACTAAGATGGCTTTTCAGTCTTGCCGACGTCGATGTCGGCGAGGTTCTCACAAGGTTGAAGCTCGCTGCCGCACGGATCCGGCTTTCGCGAATTCCGCTCTATCTCCTATTGCACCCCAAGGCTATTGTACCTCTGGGCTGACTACATCCTATCCGAGCATCCGCCTAACCGACAGGGCAAATCGACCGGTCCTGACGCCACAGAGGCTGCGACTTGCGGGATCGCACGGAAGTCCCTCGGACGAAAGGACATCACTTCCCACGCTTCAGCGGGTAGCCGGCATCACCGCGACAAGGTGTTTAGAGGCCCCCTTCTCAGGCCGGTCCGATGACGACGCGGCTCAAGTTAGCGCCAACCCGTGGTTGCAGCACCGGCTCGGTCATCGAGACCTCGAGCTCAAAGATGGCGCCTGCAAGGTACGTTGGCAAACAAACGTTTTAGTGCTATGAATTTGCATTTACTGGTTGCCGTCCGAATTGTTTTTCAAACGAATTACTTCTCGGAGTGCACATGTCGCGTGAGAACGATGGCTTTGTCTTCCATCGTCGCGTGCTCGACGAAATCCTCAATGTTGTCTATCGGGTCATCAACTTCTTTGTGAGGTGGGATCGCCTGCCGACCTTGCTTGGGGCAGTCAATCTTTCGGTCTTCCGCAACCGGCTCCGGGAATACAACCTCTACCATACCGGTTACGGCATCGAGACATCGACGGACTGGAACGCCGGCAACGAACGGTGGCGTTCCGCCGACGGCTCGTTCAACAGTCTCGATCATCCGCACATGGGCATGGCGGGATCCCGGTTCGGGCGCAACTTTCCGCTGCCGGAATGCGTACCGGACAGCGAAGACGATCTGCTCGAGCCAAGCCCTCGCCTGATCTCGGAGACATTGCTGGCGCGCGAGAAGTTCATTCCCGCAACTACCCTCAATCTGCTGGCCGCGGCGTGGATCCAGTTCGAAACGCACAACTGGTTCAGTCATGGGATTCCCGTGGCGGGAAACGAGTTCAACATTCCGCTGCCGGAGGGCCACCCTTGGCCCGAGCAAGTCAACGGCTGCATGCAAATCCGTCGTACAGTTCGCGACGCGACGGCGCGTGATCCGTGGCTCGGCGCGACCCCGACATTCCGCAACCTCAACTCACATTGGTGGGACGCCGGCCAGATCTACGGCAGCAGTCGCGAAAGGCAAATGCAGCTCCGATCCGGGGTGGATGGGAAGATCTCAGTCGGCGACGACGAGATGATTCCAGCCGATCCAGAGCACAAGGGCGCCGATCTCACCGGCTTCAACGACAATTGGTGGGTCGGGCTGAGCCTGTTGCACAATCTCTTCGTGCGTGAGCACAACGTCATCTGCAACGCCCTCAAGGTGCGCTATCCGGCCTGGGATGACGAGGAGCTGTTCCAGCGCGCGCGCCTGATCAATGCGGCCCTGATCGCCAAGATCCATACCGTCGAATGGACCCCGGGCATTCTCGCCCATCCGGCGCTGGACTTTGGCATGCACGCCAACTGGTCGGGGATACCGTGGCGGGTGGCTCGTGCGGTGCTCGGCAAAGACAGTGAGGCCGCCTATGGCATCATTGGCTCGCCGACGGACCAGCACAGCGCTCCTTACGCCCTCACCGAAGAGTTCACCGCGGTCTACCGTCTGCACCCGCTCGTCCCGGACGAGATGAATGTGCGGCGGCTCGGCACAGAAGAAATCGAGCGCTGCGAATTGGTCAATATGCAGGGAGCCGCATCCCGCACGTTCATGCAGGCGCACGGCTTCGTCAACCTGCTGTACTCCTTCGGCACCGCCCATCCTGGCGCCATTCGCCTCCACAATTTTCCAAACTTCCTTCGCCAGTTCAGAAAGGACGGCCAGCCGCTGCTCGACATGGCCGCGATCGATATCATGCGCGACCGCGAGCGCGGCGTGCCGCGCTACAATCGCTTCCGCGAGCTGGTCGGCAAGAAACGCGTCGAGACATTCGAGGAAATCACCAGCATCCCCGGTGCGGCGGACAAGATGCGCACGATCTACAAGAACAACGTCGACCGCGTCGATCTGCTGGTCGGACTGTTGGCGGAGGACCTGCCGGAAGGCTTCGGCTTCAGCGATACGGCCTTCCGCATCTTCATCCTGATGGCATCGCGGCGTCTCAAGAGCGACCGCTTCTTCACCGACGACTACCGCGCGGAGGTCTACACGGATTTCGGCCTGGACTGGATCCGCAACAACGGCATGAAATCGGTGCTGCTGCGGCACGTGCCGCAACTGGGCCCGGCGCTCGAAGGCGTCGACAACAGCTTTGCCCCCTGGAACGTTCTTCGAGGCTGAGCCGTGGCCTTCACAATAACCATCCCTGGCCTCGTACGTCTCATCATCGTCTGGCAGCCGAACGAGGTGCTCAGCATCAACGATGCAAGCATGGTAACGCGTCCGCTGTCCGGCCGCGGCGGCCTCTTGAATAGCTCGATCGCTGGAAAGCTCGCGGTTTTCCGCACGCGCGATGGAGACATCTGGCCGGCGTTCCGCGACCGCCGCGACCCGTCACGCGCGACGCATCAGGCGGCGCTCGAGGTCGCGCTTTCGGACGTCGAGCCATTGCTGCAACGGATTGCGCCTGAGATCGTCGAGCTCGGCAATTACGTCGCCGGCGCGCCTACGGATCGTGACATGGGCATCGTCGTCCAGCAGGCCGTGGGGCGCCTCTTCTTTCGCGACTATGCCGCAACCGAAGACTCTTACAGAGCTGCGCGCACGTTGCAGGCCTGGTTGTCGGCCGGGCCACTGCGAGCCTCATGGATCAGACGAAGCGGCGCGCTGGAGGCCGCGCTCGATCGGATCGAGAAGTTGTCGCACGGCAATACGGCTTGCGCGCACGCAACCGCGATCGCGATGGACAATATCGTACGGTCGATCGACTTGATGCGCACGATGGCGGGCGACGGCGGAAATCTGGCGACGATCGCGCCAGAGGTCGCGTCGGCGCAAACCTTGCGCGCACCGGCGCGCGTGGTCCGCGAGGTGCAAGATGAAAGCTGTATCGGCGCGATCCGGCTCCGATCACGGACGCTCGTGCTGCTGATGCTGGAGCGTGCCCGCCGGCAACGCCCCGCCGATCCCGGCTTCGCATTCTTTGCCAGCGCCTGGAATCGATGCCCCGCGCACCGCATTGTTCCTGCGTTGCTCACTGCCGTCTGGCAGGCGGCCAGGGACCAGCGCGGGGGCGGCGCGCAAACGCCGCGATGATCTGACTAGAGCCATCTCCGTTCCGATGGAATCGGAACGGGGCTCCAGATTCACCTTGACGCGTTTTCCTTACGCGAACCGGTATCCACTTCGCTCGAAAACGCTCTACGAGCAACCGAGCCTGTCGGCGATCCCGCCAAAATCCTTCGCGACGATGTCCCAGTTGCCGCTGGCCTCGAAATCGACCTTCTGATGCGGTCCGTATTCGGTCGGTCTTGCCACGAACGCGGTCTTCAGCCCGTTCTTCTGCGCGGCTGCGAGGTCGCCGTTGTGGGCAGCGACCATCATCACCTGCTCCGGCTTGAGGCCGAGCAGGCGCGCGGCGCCGAGATAGGTCTCGGGATCGGGCTTGTAGTGCTCGAACAGCTCGGCCGACATCACCAGGTCCCAGGGCAGACCCGCAAACTTCGCCATGTTGGTGAGCAGCGCGACGTTGCCGTTCGACAGCGGCGAGATCACGAATTTGGATTTCAACCGCGTCAGGCCGGCGACGCTGTCGGGCCAGGGGTTCAGACGGTGCCAGCCCTTGGTGAGGTAGTCGAGGTCGGCTTCGGTCAGTCCCGTGATCGCAAATTTCTCGACCAGCTTTTCCAGCGAGCGGCGGTGCAGATCGTCGAGCATGACATAGCCGCGCTCGGGATGCTTGCGCACGTCGTCCATCGAGGCGACGTACATGCCGCGCCAGCCGTCGACCAGGGCGGTCCAGTCCGCGCTGATACCCCGACCCCTGCTCCACCACATGAAGTCGGTGATCAGGCTGGTGCGCCAGTCGACGACGGTGCCGAACACGTCGAACACCAGGGCTTTGACGGCGGAAAGATCGGACATGTGCGCTTCCATTGTTTTTGTCGTTGTCATTCCGGGGGGCGCGGAGCGCGAACCCGGAATCCATTTCGCACCAGACTCTGCCGCCCGATGGATTCCGGGCTCGCACTCCGCGCGCCCGGAACGACGGCAGTCGCAGTCGCCTGGATCAATCCAGGTGGAACTTCGCCAGCTCGCGGTGCTCGGCCTTGATGTAGCGCACGGTGCCGGTGACCGAGCGCATCACCACCGTCTCGGTCTCGATCACGCCGTCCTTGCGGAACTTCACGCCCGAGAGCAGCGAACCCGTGGTGACGCCGGTGGCGGCGAACAGGCAGTCGCCGCGCGCCATGTCCTCGATGCCGTAGATCATCTTGGGATCGTTGACGCCCATCTTGGCGGCACGCTCGCGTTTCTCGTCGGAATCGAGGATGAGGCGACACTGCATCTGGCCGCCGATGCAGCGCAGCGCCACGGCCGCGAGCACGCCCTCCGGCGCGCCGCCGGTGCCGAGATACATGTCGACGCCGGTATTATCGGGATCGGCGCAGTGGATCACACCCGCGACGTCGCCGTCGGTGATCAGGCGCACCGCGGCACCGGTCGAACGCACGCTCGAGATGATGTCGGCATGGCGCGGCCGGTCGAGCACGAGGACAGTGATGCCGTCCGGCTGGACGCCCTTGGCCTTGGCGAGGCGGCGGACGTTATCGGCTGGCGACGCGTCGAGATCGACGACGCCCTTGTCGTAACCCGGGCCGATCGCGAGCTTCTGCATGTAAACGTCCGGGGCGTGCAACAGCGTGCCACCGTCGGCCATCGCCATCGTGGCAATCGAGCCCGGCATGTTCTTGGCGCACAGCGTGGTGCCCTCGAGCGGATCGACCGCGATATCGACTTCCGGACCCGCCTTCAGGCCAACCTGCTCGCCGATATAGAGCATCGGCGCCTCGTCGCGCTCGCCCTCGCCGATCACGATGGTGCCCTGGATCGGCAGCTTGTTGAGCTCGCGCCGCATGGCATCGACGGCGGCCTGGTCGGCCGCTTTCTCGTTGCCGTGTCCGCGCAGCCGCGCCGACGACACCGCCGCCCTCTCGGTCACCCGCACGATCTCCAGCGTGAGGATGCGCTCGAGCAACGCTTGCGGCGGGACTGAAATATGGGTCGACATCGGCTCACTCCTTCAAAACAGTTCGGGACAGAACTCTCTGCCCGCATCAATTCGTACGCCCCCGGTTCGTTCGAACGAACCGCCTCATTGTTTGAGCATGACCTTTCCGGAAAACCGCTCCACGCTTTTCCGGGGCATGCCCTAGTTCTTCTCGATCCGGATCACCTGCGGCCGTCCGCTGATCACCTTGTCGCGCTGAACGGCGGCGAGCGCGCGGCGCACGGCATCCTCATGCGTAGCGTAGGTGATCAGGATGACGGGCACAGGGACCGCCTTGCCGGTCGCCGGCGCAGCGCCGCCATTGGGATGACGCTGCACGATAGACTCGATCGAAATTTTCTGCTCCGCCAGCCGGGTCGCGATCGCGGCCGCTGTGCCCGGAAAATCGCGTGCCAAAAGGCGGATATAGTAACCGCCTTCATGCCGCTCCATCGGCGCCTTCTTGGTGTCGTGCAGCTGCGAAATCGGCCGTCCGAACGGATTGGCGCGGATGCCGCGCGCAACGTCGGCAATGTCGGCAACGACGGCGGATGCGGTCGCCGCCCCGCCGGCGCCGGGCCCGACCAGCGTGATCGGCGGAATACCATCGCCATCGATCGTGACCGCATTGGTGACACCCATCACCTGCGCGATCGACGAGGATTTTGGCACCATGGTCGGATGCACGCGCTGCTCGATGCCCTTGGCGGTGCGAACCGCAACGCCAAGCAGCTTGACGCGATAACCGAGATCGGCGGCGGCGCGTAAGTCCTCCGGCGCGATGGACGAGATACCTTCGACATACACCGCGCTTTGAGCAACTTTCGTGCCGAAAGCGAGGCTGGCGAGAATTGCGAGCTTCTGCGCGGTATCGTGGCCGTCGACGTCGAAGGATGGATTGGCCTCGGCATAGCCGAGCCGCTGCGCGTCCTTGAGGCATTCGGCGAAGGACAGGCCCTCCTGCTCCATCCGGGTCAGGATGTAATTGCAGGTGCCGTTGAGGATGCCGTAGACGCGGTCGATACCGGTTCCGGCGAGACCCTCGCGCAACGTTTTGATGACGGGGATCGCGGCGCCGACCGCTGCCTCGAAATTCAGCGCTCCGCCGTGCTTTTCGGCGGCTTTTGCCAGCTTGATGCCGTGCTTGGCGAGCAGCGCCTTGTTGGCGGTGACGACGGACTTGCCGGCATTCAGCGCGGCCTCGACCGCCGACAACGCGGGATCGCCTGCGCCCCCCATCAGCTCGACGAAGCAATCGACCTCGGGATGCGTGGCGAGCACCATCGGATCCTTTGCCCATTCGACGCCGCGCAGGTCAACGCCGCGCTTCTTCGCCTTCGAGCGCGCGGTGACGGCCACGACGCGGATGCCCCGGCCGCTGCGGCCCGCGAGCACGCGCGCCTGGGTTTCGATCAAACGGACAACTTCGGCGCCCACGGTGCCGAGCCCCGCTATGCCCACTTTCAGGGGTGCAACCATGATGCTTCAGAAAACCTGTCGAAGAGAATTAGCGCCGGTTGGCGATCGGAACGACGTTGTGCAACGTTTCGATGCCGCTTTCAAGGAAGCGGCGCACGCCGCGCGCGGCCTGCCTGATCCGTTGCTCGTTTTCCACCATGGCGATGCGGACATATCCTTCACCATGCTCGCCGAAGCCGACGCCGGGCGAGACCGCAACGCCGGATTTCTCTACCATCAGGGTGGCGAACTCCATGCTGCCGACGCTGCGGAAGGCCTCCGGTAACGGCACCCAGGCGAACATCGAGGCTTCCGGCGGCGGGATCTCCCAGCCGGCGCGGCCGAACGACTCCACGAGCGCGTCGCGGCGCTTGCGGTAGGTGTCGCGCATCTCCTTGATGCAGTCATCGGGGCCATTCAGCGCCGCGGTCGCGGCGACTTGCACCGGCGTGAAGGCGCCGTAATCGAGATAGGATTTGACGCGGGCGAGCGCTGCGATCACGCGCTCATTGCCGACCGCAAAGCCCATGCGCCAGCCGGCCATCGAATAGGTCTTCGACATCGAGGTGAATTCGACGGTGACATCCATCGCACCAGGCACCTGGAGCACCGAGGGCGGCGGGTTGTTCTCGTCGAAATAGACCTCGGCATAAGCGAGATCGGACAGGATCAGGATCTCGTGCTTTTTCGCGAACGCCACAAGGTCCTTGTAGAAGTCGAGGCTCGCGACATAGGCGGTCGGGTTCGAAGGGTAGCAGACGACGAGCGCAAGCGGCTTCGGGATCGAATGCACGATCGCCCGCTCCACGGCCTCGAAGAACTGCGGCGTCGGCTCTGATGGCACCGAGCGGATCACGCCGCCCGCCATCAAAAAGCCGAAGGCGTGAATCGGATAGCTCGGGTTCGGACAGAGGATGACATCGCCCGGCGCGGTGATCGCCTGCGCCACGTTGGCAAAGCCCTCCTTCGAGCCGAGCGTCGCCACGACCTGGGTGTCGGGGTTGAGCTTCACGCCGAAACGGCGAGCATAGTAGCCGGCCTGGGCCCTGCGCAGCCCGGCGATGCCGCGGGAAGCCGAATAGCGGTCGGTGCGCGGCTTGCCGAGCGTCTCCTTCAGCTTCTCCAGCACATGCGGCGGTGCCGGCAGGTCCGGATTGCCCATGCCAAGATCGATAATGTCGGCGCCTGCATTCCGCGCGGCCGCCTTGGCCCGGTTGACCTGTTCGAACACGTAAGGCGGAAGGCGGCGGATGCGGTAAAATTCTTCCATGGCTCTCTGGGCTCCGGGCAACCGGTCAGGGCAGAATCGACAGGCCACGACGGCCGTTCGGAAAGGCATTCACCCCCTCTCGAAAATCACTCAAAATCAAAAGCTTAGAGCAACATTCGACAACGGGAACTGAACTCGTTCGCCCTGACTCTCGGCTGAACTGAGGTCTTTTAGCACGGCGTGGCGGGGGCGCCAGCGATTACCTTGCAACGCTCGCGAGCGCCGTTACTTGCCGTTTACTTGGCGTCCTTCGCGGCGACGGACTGGCGGTCGCGAGCGGCTGCGAGCTCCGCTTCGATCTTGGCACGCTGGTCCGGTGGGATGATCGCCTGATCCCGGTCCGGAGGCAGGTCGTGCACCGGAAGGTAGGCACCCGGCTCCTTGGGATGGGCCTGTGCGTCGGCGGGCGTGTAGTCGGCCAGCTGGCTCGAACAGCCAGCCAGCGCGAATGCCGCGCCGCAGATCAGGAGCGACTTTTGCAGGTCCCTCAACGCCAACACTCGGGAAATCCCCTACTCGTCCCACGCACGGCTGCGGGATGTTAACCCAACAGCTCCCCCCGCGCTCAAACCACTGATGCCCTAAATGGTGCGAGCGAGAAAACATCCAAGGCTCACCAACCCGCGCGGTGCGGCTTGATTATGACATAACCGAGAAAACTTATCGCAGTGCAACACATCTTCGAGAGGGTTTAACGTCAAACATGCGAGCTTCGCGGTGACGAATACGGAATGAATCGTTACTGTTCTGCTTATGAGTACCGCCACGACCGACAAGCCCAAATCCGAGATGAAGTTCGATGCGGAAGCCTTCGCGATGAATGTCGCGCAGGCGATGGAAAGCGGCGGCAAGGCGCTTGCTGCCTACCTCAAGCCGCGCGAGAGCGGCGAAGTGCAGGACCGCCCGCCGGCCGAGCTTGCCGAGGTCGTGAAGACGTTCACGTCGGTCGCTGAATACTGGCTGTCGGACAGCTCGCGCTCGTCGGACCTCCAGACCAGGCTCGCCAAGGATTATCTCGACCTCTGGGGCTCGGCGGTGCGCCGCATGAGCGGCCAGGACGCCCCCCCTGCGATCACACCTTCCCCGCGCGACAAGCGCTTTGCCGATCCGGAATGGAAGTCGAACCAGTTCTTCGATTTCGTGATGCAGCTCTATCTGCTCACGACCAAATGGGCGCAGGAGCTGGTGCGCGACGCCGACGGCCTCGACCCACACACCCGCCGCAAGGCGGAGTTCTACGTCCAGCAGGTCACCAACGCGCTGTCACCCTCGAACTTCGTCCTGACCAATCCCGAAGTGCTGCGCGAGACGGTGGCGAGCAGCGGCGAGAATCTCGCGCGCGGCCTGAGGATGCTGGCCGAGGACATCGCAGCCGGCAAAGGCATGCTGAAGATCCGCCAGTCCAACCCGGACAATCTCGTCGTCGGCGTCAACATGGCGACGACGCCTGGCAAGGTGATCTATCAGAACGAGATGATGCAGCTCATCCAGTACGCGCCGACCACGGAGAAGGTGCTGCGCACTCCGCTCCTGATCGTGCCGCCCTGGATCAACAAGTTCTACATCCTCGATCTCAAACCGGAGAAATCCTACATCAAGTGGTGCGTCGACCAGGGCATCACCGTGTTCGTGATCTCATGGGTCAATCCGGACAAACGGCTCGGCAACAAGAGCTGGGAAGACTACATGAAGGAAGGCCCGCTCACGGCGATGGACGTGATCGAGAAGGTCACCGGCGAGATGAAGGTGCACACTGCCGGCTATTGCGTCGGCGGCACGATGCTCGCGACCACGCTGGCCTGGCTCGCCGAGAAGCGCCGCCAGCGCGTGTCGTCCGCCACGTTCTTCGCAGCCCAGGTCGACTTCACCCATGCCGGTGATCTCCTCGTGTTCGTCGACGAGGAGCAGATCGCCGCGCTCGAGCACGACATGAAAGCGGCCGGCGTGCTCGAAGGCTCGAAGATGGCGATGGCTTTCAACATGTTGCGCTCCAACGACCTGATCTGGTCCTATGTCGTCAGCAACTATTTGAAGGGCCAGCAGCCGACCGCGTTCGACCTGCTGCACTGGAATTCGGATGCGACGCGCATGACCGCGTCGAACCATTCCTATTACTTGCGCAACTGCTATTTGGAGAACCGGCTGTCCACGGGCACGATGGTGCTCGACAACACGCTGCTGGATCTCTCCAAGGTCAAGGTGCCCGTCTACAATCTCGCCACCCGCGAGGACCACATCGCACCGGCGGAATCGGTGCTGTACGGCTCGCAGTTCTTCGGCGGGCCTGTGAAGTATGTGCTATCGGGTTCGGGCCACATCGCCGGCGTGGTCAATCCGCCCGCCTCGAACAAGTACCAGTACTGGACCAACGACAACGTCATGGACGTCAGCATCGCCGACTGGATGAAGGGGGCGGTGGAGCACAAGGGTTCGTGGTGGCCGGACTGGCGCGAATGGCTGGGCGGGCTCGATCCGGAAGAAGTCCCGGCGCGGGTAATCGGCAGCGACGCACTCCCCCCGATCGAGGTCGCGCCGGGCAGCTATGTCAAGGTTCGCGCATAGCGGAATCTTTCGCGCTTGTATAAGCTCGCTTCCAGCACAGCGACGACAGAGAGGACCGGACCATGACGCGCGAGTTGTTCTGGCTGACACTGACGGTGATCCTGACCGGCATCCTCTGGATTCCCTACATCATCAACCGCTGCCAGGTTCGCGGTCTTAGCGGCGCCATGGCCAATCCTTCGCGCGGCGACAAGCCGCACGCCGAGTGGGCGAACAGGCTGATGTTCGCGCACGACAACGCGGTCGAGAACCTCGTGATCTTCGCGCCGCTGGTCCTGATCCTGAACGCGATCGACTATTCCACCAAATGGACGGCGCTTGCCTGCGCCGTCTATTTCTGGGCTCGCGTCGCCCATCTGCTGGTCTACACGCTGGGGCTTCCCGTATTCCGGACCCTCGCCTTCACCGTCGGCTTCCTCGCGCAGGCCGTGCTGGCGCTGGCGATCTTCAAGGTGCTTTGACGCTCTCTCCCTCGTGATTGCGAGGAGCTCACGACAAAATTGCGAAGCAATCTTGCGTAGAAGCGACGAAGCAATCCAGACCGCTTCCGCGGGGACATTTCTGGATTGCTTCGCTCGCAATGACAGAGAAACCCTCGGCTACTCCTCCGGCAATCCCAGCATCAGCCGCATGTTCTGCACGGCCGCACCCGAAGCACCCTTGCCGAGATTGTCGAGCCGGGCGACCAGGACGGCCTGGTGATACTTGTCGCTGGCGAAGACGTAGAGCTCGAGCATGTTGGTCTCGTTGAGCGCTTCCGGCTCGAGCCGACCGGCCTTCGACGCTTCGTTCTGAAGCGGCATCACCGAGACATACTTTGAACCGGCGTAGCGTTTTGCGAGCGCGGCCTGCAGATCCGCACCGCTGGGCTTGCCCGCCAGCGTGTCGAGCTGGAGCGGCACCGAGACCAGCATGCCCTGCCGGTAATTGCCGACCGAGGGAATGAAGATCGGCCGCCGCGTCAGGTTCGAATAGAGCTGCATCTCCGGCAGGTGCTTGTGCTCGAAGCCGAGGCCGTAGAGCTCGAAGGACGGCGCGCTGCCGTCTTCAAAGCTCGCGATCATCGACTTGCCGCCGCCGGAATAGCCGCTCACCGCATTGACGGTGACGGGATAGTCTGAAGGCAACAGGCCGGCATCGACGATCGGCCGCAGCAGCGCGATCGCACCGGTCGGATAACAGCCGGGGTTCGAGACCTTCTTCGCGGCCTTGATCTTGGCGGCCTGGTCGGGCGTCAGCTCGGGAAAGCCATAGGCCCAGTCGGGCGCGACCCGGTAGGCGGTGGAGGCGTCCAGCACCTTCGGCGCCGAGGCGCCCATGCTGTCGACCAGCGCGACCGTCTCCTTGGCGGCGGCGTCGGGCAGGCAGAGGATGATGAGGTCCACCTCCTCCATCAGCGCCTTCTTGGCCACGGGATCCTTGCGCTTGTCGTCTGCGATGGTCTTCACGACGACGTCGTTCTGGAGCTTCAGCCGCTCGTTGATGCCGAGCCCGGTGGTGCCGGAGCCGCCGTCGACGAAGATGGTGGCAGGCTTCTTGGCCGCGCCGGCTGCCGGGGCCTTGGTGGTGTCCGTGAGGCTCATGATACGCTCCTTTCGAGCTTGTCGGTTTCGGCCGCGAAGGCTTCCGGCCTCACGTCCTGCATCAGTTGCGCGATCTCTCTGGCGTCGGCGCGGGCTTGCGCGCCGAGAGCATTGGCGATCGCCGCGTAGTCGGCGTTCGACTTGTGCTGGTTGAGCTTGAAGCTGCCTTCGACCTCTTCAACCGTCATGACCAGACCCACGATCCCCTTCTTCAGCGCCTCGAGCCGGCCCGCCGTCATCTTGCCCGACGTCCACGGCGGCTTCGGCAACAGCCAGCTCTCGAACTTGTCGCTGAGCGTGTCGATCTGCACCGCCAATTGGTCATCCGACAACAACTTCACCGGCCCGCTCAGATGCACCGACTGGTAGAGCCAGGTCGGCACCTGATCGGGCGACACGTACCAGTCGGGCGATACATAGGCATCGGGGCCATTGACCGCGAGCAGCCAGGACGTAAGCCCGTCCGCAAACCCTACCAGCGGATTGTGACGAGCGACATGAAAGGCGGCCTGCGGCGTGCCGTCGGCGGCATAGGTGAGATAGAACGGCAGCGGCGAAGCGAGCGGCTTTTGGCCGTCAAAGGCGCACATCGTGCCGAAGCCGCGCTCGCCTGCGAATTTCAGGCTTGCGGCGCGGTCCTGCTTGAAAAAGGGTGGCGTGTACATCGTGGTCTCCTGCTGGGCCTCCTTGGGGAGCCGCCGGATCAGATCGCGCTGACAGGAGAGAGAATGCCGCGGATCGGGTCCAGCGGCAAAGACGATGATCTCAAACGCGATCGACCGCCCGAACCGCAAGACTGCGGCGGCGGCGACGGGCGAACAGAATGGTCGCAGCGTTGATCATGGCGCGCGGCTATAAGGCCAGACGCGGTTCCCGTCAAGGTTCAGGCGTCACACCAGGCGCCAGATCCACTCGATGATCTTGGCGATCACGTCGCCAAACAGCAGGAGCACCGCCGACCAAACCAGCGCCGAGACGAAATTCGCGGCCTGGAAACTCCAATAGGGCATCTCGAAAATGCCGGCGGCGAGCGGCACCGACGCGCGCAACGGGCCGAAGAAGCGGCCGATGAAGATGCTGGGCACGCCCCAGCTCCGCACGAAGGCCTCGCCCTTCGGCAGGATCTCTGGATAGCGCGACAGTGGCCAGATCTGGGCGACCTGTTCCTTGTAGCGGTAGCCGAACCAGTAGGAGACCCAGTCGCCCAGTGCCGCGCCGAAGCCGCCGGCTATCCAGACGGGATAGAAGCTGATGCCGCTGACGCCGATCAGCGCGCCGATCGCCACCAGCGCGCCCCAGGCTGGGATCAGCAGCGAGATGAACGCGAGCGACTCCCCGAAGGCCAGCACAAACACGATGGGGGCCGCCCAAGCCTGATGAACGCGCACGAAGTCGGCCAGTGCGTGCGCATACTGCTCCATTCCAGATCGCCTTCCCGCCCCGTCACGGACCCCAGATAAAAAGACTGGTAAGCCAAGGACTTGTGTGACATCAAGTCACAAAGCTCGGACCAAACCGGCCCGGGACGTCAAATTGCCGGGAACTGGTGGGCCTGCGGCGTAAAATCGCCGGGATTGGCTCCCAACCACATCGCCCGGCCCGCCCTGCGGTGACCTTTCCGGCCCAGCCGTGGCATAGTCAGCTCAACCGATTCGCCGCCTGCGCGGCCCTCCAAACGCATCAAGATATATGTCCAAGCAGTTGAAACCCAAAGCAAAAGACGATTTTTTCGGCGGCGACGAGCAAAAGTCCCGAACCGCAGCCAAGGCGGCGCCCCGCGCGAGCGGCGGAGAAGCCGACTACACCGCGGCCGACATCGAGGTGCTCGAAGGCCTGGAACCGGTGCGGCGCCGGCCCGGCATGTATATCGGCGGCACCGACGAGAAAGCACTGCATCATCTGTTCGCTGAAGTCATCGACAACTCGATGGACGAGGCACTGGCGGGGCACGCGACCTTCATCGAGGTCGATCTCAGCGCGGACGGCTTCCTCACCGTCACCGACAACGGCCGCGGCATCCCGGTCGATCCGCATCCGAAGTTTCCGAAGAAGTCGGCGCTCGAAGTCATCATGTGCACGCTGCATTCGGGCGGCAAGTTCGACTCCAAGGTCTACGAGACCTCGGGAGGCCTGCACGGTGTCGGCATCTCCGTGGTGAACGCCCTCTCCTCGCTTCTCGAGGTCGAGGTCGCGCGCAGCCAGAAGCTCTATCGCATGACATTCGAGCGAGGCCATCCCAAGGGCAAGCTCGAGGACCTCGGCAAGATCAACAACCGCCGCGGAACGCGCGTGCGCTTCAAGCCCGATACCGACATCTTCGGCGCCAAGGCCGCGTTCAAGCCGCAGCGCCTGTTCAAGATGACACGCTCCAAGGCCTATCTGTTCGGTGGCGTCGAGATCCGCTGGAATTGCGCTCCGGAACTGCTCAAGGGCGTCGAGGACGTGCCGGCAGAAGCGACGTTCCACTTCCCCGGCGGCCTCAAGGACTATCTCGCGGCCGCGATCCACGCCGACACGCTGGTGCATCCGGATATCTTCTCCGGCAAGTCGGGACGCAACGGCGCGCATGGCGCCTGCGAATGGGCGGTGGCCTGGACCGCTGACGCCGACGGCTTCCTCTCCTCCTACACCAACACCGTGCCGACGCCCGATGGTGGTACGCACGAATCCGGCCTGCGCAGCGCGCTGCTGCGCGGCCTGAAGGATCACGCCGAGCGCGTCGGCCAGGGCAAGCGCGCCTCGTCCATTACGTCGGAAGACGTAATGGTCGGCGCCGCCGTGATGCTGTCCGTATTCGTGCGCGAGCCTGAATTCCAGGGCCAGACCAAGGATCGCCTCGCCACCGCCGAGGCCCAGCGCATCGTCGAACAGGCGATGAAGGATCCGTTCGACCACTGGCTCTCGGGCAATCCGAACCAAGCCAACAAGCTGCTCGACTTCGTGATCGATCGCGCCGAGGAGCGCTTGCGCCGCCGCCAGGAAAAGGAGACGGCGCGCAAGACCGCCGGCAAGAAGCTGCGCCTGCCCGGCAAGCTCGCCGACTGCACCGATGCCGGCACCGAAGGCTCCGAGCTCTTCATCGTCGAGGGTGACTCGGCCGGCGGCAGCGCCAAGCAAGCGCGCGACCGCAAGAATCAGGCGGTGCTGCCCTTGCGCGGCAAGATCCTCAACGTCGCCTCTGCCGGCAAGGACAAGCTGACGGCGAACGCCCAGATCTCCGATCTGGTGCAGGCGATCGGCTGCGGCCAGCTCGCGCAGTACCGCGAAGAGGACCTGCGCTACCAGCGCATCATCATCATGACCGACGCCGACGTCGACGGCGCTCACATCGCCTCGCTCCTGATCACCTTCTTCTACCGGCAGATGCCGAGGCTGATCGACGAGGGCCACCTCTTCCTCGCCGTGCCGCCGCTCTACAAGCTGACCCACGGCACCAAATCAGTCTACGCCCGCGACGACGCGCACAAGGAGGCGCTGATCAAGAGCGAGTTCAACGCCAACGCCAAGGTCGAGGTGAACCGCTTCAAAGGCCTCGGCGAGATGATGCCGGCGCAGCTCAAGGAAACCACCATGGATCCGAGCAAGCGGACGCTGCTCAAGGTGGTGCTGCTTGCCGACGATCGCGATACGACGGCAGATTCGGTCGAGCGCCTGATGGGCACCAAGGCCGAAGCGCGTTTCGCGTTCATCTCGGACAAGGCCGAGTTCGCCAATGAGGAACTGCTTGACGTCTGAGGAGCGGCGTGGCGTGGCGACCGCCTTACATCCAAAGCCCCGGCTCAGCCGGGGCTTTTTTGCTTGTCGTCGTCCCGCGGCTTCTGCCCGATGAACCCGCGAGAGCCGGCGAGGCAAGGTATGGCTGATTCCACGCCATCGGCGACTCAGCCACCGACTCACCGCCCTAAAGCTGAGGCACCGCTGCCTCCAGTTCCGACAATCCCGGATTTTCTAACGGGAAGTTACCCCCAGGGACAAGACCAAGAATTCCATCTAATGCATTGAATATACGCACATTTTCAGACGCTAGCCACTGGCGCTCCAAATCTTCGCTGGCGGGCGTTTTCCGGCGACTGTGCCTGCCCGGCAACAGCATTTCGGCTGGAAGCGTCTATAGTCCGGACATCAGATCAAACGAACTTCAGTGCGCTCGCGTCGGCACGACAGACCTAAAGTTGGGGACATTGACATGAAGAAGATTTTGCTCGCTCTGACCGCTGTCGCGGCGATGACCGGCTCGGCCTCGGCAGCCGACCTTGCTGCCCGTCCCTACGTGAAGGCCCCGGTAGCGGCGCCCGTCGCCAACTGGACCGGCTTCTACATCTTCGGCGGCGGCGGCGGCGGCGTCTCGGCTTCCGATCAGCACGTGGTTGACACCATCAGCGGCACGCCGCTGACGATCGACCAGCGCCAGGGCGGCTCGGGCTGGTTCGGCACCGTCGGTCTCGGCTACGACTGGCAGTTCAGCGGCACCTGGGTCGCCGGCGTGTTCGCCGATGGTCAGTTCGGCAGCATCCGCGCCACCGTGCAGGATCCGATCTTCGGTCTCACCGGCACGCAGAAGCTGGAAGACTCCTGGGCCGCTGGTGTGCGCCTCGGCTGGCTGGTTGCTCCGAACGTTCTCTCTTACGTCAACGGCGGTTACTCCGGCGCCCATTTCGGCAGCACGAATTTGATGTTCTTGAACGGTGCTGATGCTGGTGTCCACCTCAACGGCTACAACCGTAACGGCTGGTTCATCGGCGGCGGCGTCGAGAACAACCTGAACATCTTCGGCATCCAGTCGCCCGGCTGGTTCATGAAGACCGAATATCGCTCGGCGTTCTACAATGCCAAGACTCAGACCGAAATCGACACCCTGAGCAACCTGCCGCTTATCAACAGCATCCGCGGCAACAGCTGGAACCAGACGATCTCGACTTCGCTGGTCTACCGCTTCAACTGGACTGGTCCGGTCGTCGCGAAGTACTGATCTGAACTTAGCTTCAGACGTCAAAGCCCCGGCATCGCCGGGGCTTTTTCGTTTGGGACTTGCGGGGGACTTGCGGCAGCTGACACTCGCCTTCAGCCTCCTGCACGCTCCGGCCAATTGCATCTGCGGCCCTGCCCCGAGCATGCCGCCTCCCGCTGATCCATTGTGCCGGTACCGCCATTGTGCCCGAACCGCGGCTACGGCTACTGTGGGCCCAAGTTTTCGTGGCGGTGGCGATCGTTCATGTCGTCGGCCACGACAGAAGCGGACCAATGGGGAGGAATGCATGCGCAGATTTCTGCTGATCGCAGGCCTGTTTGCCCTCGCCGCCGGGCTGCTCTGGATCGGACAGGGCACGGGCACCATCGCCTGGCCGCGATCAAGCTTCATGATCAACCAGCTGCAATGGGCCGGCTATGGCGCAGCCATGGCCGGCTTTGGACTGGTCCTGATCTGGCAAAGCAACCAATAGAAGAAACGAAGGAATCAAAGCATGACATCCAGCCGGTTCGATCTCCGCAGCAAGGTCGCGATCGTCACGGGAGGCAATGGCGGCATCGGGCTCGGCATGGCCCGCGGCCTTGCCGATGCCGGCGCCGACATCGCTGTTGTCGGACGCAACGAAACCAAGTCCGCCGACGCCGTGGCTGATCTCAGGAAGCGCGGCGTGAAGGCGATTGCCGTCACCACCGACGTCACCGACAAGGCGGCCGTCGCGGCGATGATCGACCGCGTGGTGAAGGAGCTCGGCCGTATCGACATCCTCATCAACAATGCCGGCATGAGCATCCGCAAGCCGCCGCACGAGCTCGAGCTCGACGAGTGGAACAAGGTGATCGACACCAACCTCACCAGCGCATTCGTGTGCTCGAAGCTGGCCTATCCGGCGCTGAAGGCGTCCGGCAACGGCAAGGTGATCAACATCGGCTCGATGATGTCGATCTTCGGCGCCAGCTTCGCGACGGCCTATGCGGCGAGCAAGGGCGGCATCGTGCAGTACACGCGCGCCTGCGCCAATGCGTGGGCTCCCGACAACATCCAGGTCAACGCGATCCTGCCCGGTTGGATCGACACCGACCTCACCCGCGGCGCGCGGAAGCAGGTCTCGGGCTTGCATGAGCGCGTGCTGGCGCGCACGCCTGCGGGACGTTGGGGCGACATCGACGACTTCGCCGGCATCGCCGTGTTCCTCGCCTCGCCTGCGTCGAACTTCGTCACGGGCACTGCGATCCCCGTGGACGGTGGTTTCTCGGTGATGGCGTAAGCCCCCCACCTCTGCGCTCATGAAAAAAGCCCCGGGCATCGCCCGGGGCTTTCGTTGTTATGACGCCCCTGTCTAGTCTCAGTAGCGCGCGATGGCCGGCGCGTCGAACTTGTAGCTGGCGCGCACCACGGCCCACTGGATGTCGCGCGGCTTGGCATCAAAGGTGTAGTTCGTGGTTGTGCCGCCGAGCTGATAGGTCTGGCTGCCGAAGGCCGCGTAATTGTATTCGAGGCCGACGATCCAGTTGCGGGTGATGCCGTATTCCCAACCGGCGCCGACGGTCCAGCCGTTGGCCCAGTGGGTCTGACCGCCCGACCCCGTCGCGGGACCGACCGTGTCGCTCACGTTGAGACGGTTGTTCACGCCGGCGTAGCCGCCCTTGATGTAGAACAGGTTGTTCTGGACGGCGAAGCCGGCACGGCCGACGACAGTCGCGAGCACGTTGGCGCGCCAGGAGAACACGTCGTCACCGGCACCGAAGGCGGTGTTCGCGATCGTGCCCTTGTTGTCGAGGCCGGAGATCGTGCCTTCCATGCCGAACACGTAATTGTTGGCCTGCCAGTTGTAGCCGATCTGGGCGCCGCCCATGATGCCCGCGCCGCGCTGGCGATAGCCTTGACCCGGGAGCAGGTCGCCGAAGCCGCGGAGGCTGTTACCGTTGTTGATGAACTGCTCGTTGGTCCAGGCGCCACCGATGTGGCCGCCGACATAGAAACCGGTCCAGTTGAACAGCGGCTCGATATAGGCAGGCGCCTTCGTGTAGGGCCGCGCGGCGAGGTCGGCGGCGGAAGCAGCGCCGGCCGAAACCAGAGCGGTCGTGCAGGCGAAGGCAGCAATCAACTTGTTACGCATAGTACACCCCATGTCCCTTGATGGGTGCACGCTCACAGACAGTTCTTACTAAAATTCAAATCAAGAAAGTTAAGATGCGGGATTGGCAGGCAGCGGTCCTTGAATCGGTTTGCGCTGTTGCTCGCACGCAACGCGGCGGCCGCGATTTAAGACGAAGTTATCCCTACCGAGTTCTTGAGATACGATGCATGCGAGGCCTTCGACCGCACGTGCTCGGGCCGCACACCGAGCGCAAGCAGGCGTGCCGGAATGCCTTGTAGCCAAGGCAGCGCGGTGATGAGGCGCACGATCAGCGGCACCTTCAGCGGCCGGTCGCCCGGCTGCAAAGCCCCGCTGATGATGTTGTTCTGCACGATCACCTGCAATCGCTGCGTCACCTTCACCGGGAATTCGCGGCGACGGCGCACGGCATCGAGTTCATGCTCGGAGGGGCAACCGAGCTGAAGCTGGTCAGCGAGCAGGTTGGCGGTCGCGACCGCATCCTGCACGGCGAGATTGACGCCGACGCCGCCGACCGGCGACATCGCATGCGCGGCATCGCCGATGCAGAGCAGGCCCGACCGCGTCCAGCGCGTCAGGCGGTTGATCGCGACGGTGAGCAGCTTGATATCGTCGAAGCTCCTCACATCGGCAATGCCGCCCTGCAGGATCGGCGCCATGTGCACGACGTCGTCGAGCAGCGCCTGCAATCCCCTCGCCTTCACCGCATCGTATTGTCCCTTTGCGATGACGTAGGCGCATTGCCAATAGTCGCCGCGGTCGAAGGTGACCATCATCTTGCCCGGCTCGATGCGCGCGAACACGTTTTCCGTCTCGTCGGGCTTGCGGCCGGCCCGGAACCACAGCACGTCCATCGGCGCGCCGATCTCTTCAACGTTAAGGCCCGCACGCTCGCGCACCGTGGAATGCCGGCCGTCGCAGGCGATGGTGAGATCGGCCTCAATGTCGATCGCCCCTTCCGGCGTCATCGCCCGCACGCCGGCGATCGTCTCGCCGCGGCGGATCAGGTCGATGGCCTCCGTGCTCATCATCACCTCGAGCGAAGCAAAGCGCCGGCCGGCCTCGCGGAGGAAATTCAGGAAGTCCCATTGCGGCATGAAGGCGATGAAGGGGTACTTCGTATGGAGCCTGCTGAGATCTGCGATCCGCACCGGCGTGCCTCCGAACAGGCCGTCCATCTTCTGCAAGCGCTGATGCGGCAGCTTCAGAAACCCGTCGATCAGGCCGAGCTCGTCCATGACCTCCAGCGTTGAGGGATGCACGGTGTCGCCGCGAAAATCGCGGAAGAAATCCGCATGCTTCTCCAGCACGACGACGTCGATGCCGGCCCGTCCCAGGAGATAGCCGAGCATCATGCCGGCGGGCCCGCCGCCGACGATGCAACACCGGGCCTTTACCGAGGGGGCTTGGGACGACTGCGACGTGTCAGGTTCCACGATCAACCTCGTTTGCGCCTAGTCCTTTTTGCGTTGCAGCAAGCCTGAATTAATTTGCCGCAACGGCGAATGACCATTAGCGTTACAAAAGACTTCGTTTGATTTCAGGAAATTGCAGTGCAGACGATCCTCATACTGCTCGGCGTCTGGATCCTGATCAACGTGCTTTTCGTCGTGATCATGATCCCACCGCGCAAGCCGCGGAAGCTGGATCCACACGGCACGGGCGCGCTCGCGCCGGTACGGATCGACCAGAACGGCTATCCGTTCGAGGAGCAGGAGGAGAAGCTTCTGCTGCGCCACGTCGTCATCTCGATCGCGATGGGCGCGTTCTTTTCGCTGGCTCCCCCCTTGATCGAGGCCATCGAGTCCATCAAGCGTTTCGTCAGGAAGTTCCGCGAGTAGCGAAAGCGCATGCGGCGCCTCCGCTCACGTGATCAATTGTTGCTGCGGTTCGCCGTGCGGAAACTCTTGATCTCCGACACGCTGCCGTCGCGATAGGTCAGTTCGACCGAGATGAACTGCGTGGCGGGGGCGAGCTTCATGTAGAGCGGCATGCCCGCGGTAATCGCACTGGGATCGCGCATGTCACAATTGGGCATCTTCAGCACCTGGTTGGGCACGGCCGTGTCGATACCAATGCGCACCTCGCGGATGGCGCAGCGATACGACACAAGGTGCGTGTAGTAGACCAGCAGCCCGTTGAACTCACGGAATGACAGCCAGCTCGTGGCAGTCATGTCGAGGATCTTGCGCTGGTCGCGGATCAGCGCGGCTTCGGGATCGAACCTGATCGGGAACGGCCCCTGCATGTCGCCGGAGGCGTCGACATAACGGACCTCGATCGTGCCGGCCTGCGCATCCGGCGGCAATTCGATCGACGGGTTCGGCATCCGCTTCCGCGTGCGCGGATCGAGCGTATCGATGAAGCCGGTCTCGCGGAAATCGCCGTTCCCGGCCATGCGCCAGGAAATGCCGAGCGTCGGGTCGGCGAAGGAGAACACCACGCTCCAGCCGCCATTGTGGCGCGAGAAGCTCGCGATCGGCGCGTTGGTGGTTTCCTCCTTCGGCACGCGCGGCACCGACACCGGCGGCAGGGCCGCAAGCTTCTGCGGCGGCGGATCCGCCGGGCGTGCAGCGGCCGGCGCGTCCTTCGCCAGACCGCTGAGGAAGACGTCGTCGACCATCTGGTCGAAATAGACCGGCACCTGCCTGTGCTTGACGGTATCGGCCATCTCGCTGACGAGACGGCGGGTGCGCTGCGCCACCTGCACGAGATTCTCGCCGGGCTGGAGCAACTCCCTCGCGAAGGTGCGCGTGAACACCGAATTGGGATTGGCGTCGTCGTTGGACAGGCGATCGAGTGCCGTTTGGCGGGGACCTGCCGAGAACACCGAGAATACGCCTTCGGGCAGTTGCGTCATCGGCGCCAGCCCGCCACCGCCGGCTACCGCGCGCGTGCCGGTGCGCTCGAACGGATTGTTGCGGCAGGCGTCAAACACCAGGATCGAGGTCCGCGCTTTCTTGTTCTGAAGACGTTCGACGATGCGGTCCGCCAGAATGGAAGCGTCGCGCACCAGCTCTTCCTGGCCTTCCGTCGCCGCCGGCACGTCGGTCGGCAGCAGATAGTTCTGGCCCGCGATCTCGAAGCCGTGGCCGGCGTAGAAGAAGAACGCGGTGTCGCCGGGTTCGATCGCCCTATCGAAGGCGAGCAGCGTTTCGGAGAATTGCTGCCGGTTCTGGTTCTCCGCAACCATTACCGCGAAGCCGAGCTGCTTGAGCGTATCGCCCATCGTGCGGGCGTCATTGACGGCCTTGAGCAGCTTCGGGACGTTCCTGTAATCGTTGTTGCCGACGACGAGCGCGACGCGCTTTTCGGCATGGGCGGGGAGCGCGAAACCGCTCAGGCCCGCCGCAAGGCCGAGGGCCGCCAGAATTCTGAAAAACCGATGCGTCATCGAAAGCTTCCCGTTGCCGAACGGCCTCACGCCGGTCCTCTCGAACACGCGTTCATTGGACCCCCTCCACCGTTGATGTGATAGTCGGCCCAGCCACATCGACGGTTCAACGGCCTGGGGCTCCAGTTCCATCATTTCGGCTATGGCAGATTCCGCTGGAATCTGCTTTTTCTTGGGCAATTTCGTTGGAGGGGGCTGCCGTGTATCACTGGTGCACCGACGAGGTCGAGCCGCATGACCGTTTCGACTATTGGCGCGAAGTGCGGGCCAAGGGCCTGTTCGGCGTCACCGCCGAACTCGAACGCGAACGGCGCGCGGACTTCCACGGCGAATTCTCGCTGCGCCAGGTCGGCGGCGGCGGCCTCGTCGAGTTGAAGGCCTCGCATTACACGGTCGAACGCAGCACCTCCGATATCGCCTACGCGCCTGGCGACAGCATTTGCGTTTACCAGCAGCTCGGCAGCGGCGGCTGGTTCGGCGGCATGCGCTCGAGCGACTTCGCGATCGCCAATGGCAGCTTCGCCACCAGCCATACCGATTTGCCCTATCGCACAGCTCCGCTCGGCGCAGGCGGCTTCCACCTGCGGATCCTGAAGATCCCCGTGAACGGGATCCCGGGGCAGGACAAGCGCGTTCGCGAGCTCGGGCCCAAGACCTTCAACGACAACGCTTTGGCGCCCCTGCTCAGCGCCTGCTTTGCCGATCTCGGCGAGGTTGCCGCGGATGGCAGCGCCCCCGATGCGACCTCCCTCGTCCAGACCCTGGCCCATCTGGCGCTGATCGAGCGCGGCATCGTGCGGCCCGGCAGCCGGCGCGGACAGGCGGCGCTGAGGATCGCCCGCCTCTCGCAGGCACGGTGCCTGATCGCGCGCCACCTGCAAAACCCCGATTTGGCACCGACGGTAGTGGCCGACCTGCTCGGCATCTCCGTGCGTCATCTCCACATGCTGTTCGAAAGCGCGGCGAAAAGCTTCTCGCAAACCGTGACGGACGAACGCCTGAAGCAGAGCCGCCGCCTGATGCGCGAGACGCCGGAGCGGCTGATCGCGGATGTCGCGGCGGCCTGCGGTTTCGAGAGCCTGGCAACCTACTACCGGGTCTTCAACGCCGCCTACGGCATGGCCCCCGGCGATTTCCGCGCCCAGGGTTCGGAAGGGGGTTAGCGCTGTTTTGACGGCTCTCGCGGGACCGCTGGGCCGCCTGGAAAACCCAGCCGCGCCCGCTATTTGGGCAAAAACCTCAGGTTTTTTAGGGTCTTCCCGCGTCCGCTCCATTGACTTTGGCCGATTCCTGCCTATGTTCCGGGTCGACGCGGCTCAGATCGAAGATCGATTCCCGAGCCTGGCGCTTTGTTCGCGTGAGTCAGCACCCCCAGCTTCTTTGAGAGCGCGCCGTTTCGGGGTGGAGCGCGACAGCCTTATTACCCTCGATTCCGGACGGCGGTTTCGACCAGAGGCTCAATGTCCTTTTCAAATCTCGGACTATCCGAAAAAGTCCTCGCCGCAGTGGCGGCCACCGGTTACACCAACCCCACCCCCATTCAGGAACAGGCGATCCCCCACGTCCTCGCACGCAAGGACGTGCTCGGCATCGCCCAGACCGGCACCGGCAAGACCGCAGCCTTCGTGCTGCCGATGCTCACCATCCTCGAAAAGGGTCGCGCCCGCGCGCGCATGCCGCGCACGCTGATCCTCGAGCCGACCCGCGAACTCGCGGCCCAGGTCAAAGAGAATTTTGATCGCTACGGCGCCGGCCAGAAGCTCAACGTCGCTCTCCTGATCGGCGGCGTCTCGTTCGGCGACCAGGATGCCAAACTGATGCGCGGCGTCGACGTGCTGATCGCCACCCCCGGCCGCCTGCTCGACCACACCGAGCGCGGCGGCCTTCTGCTCACCGGCGTCGAACTGCTGGTCATCGACGAAGCCGACCGCATGCTCGACATGGGCTTCATTCCCGACATCGAGCGCATCTGCAAACTGGTCCCCTTCACGCGGCAGACCCTGTTCTTCACCGCGACCATGCCGCCGGAGATCCGGCGCATCACCGAAGCCTTCCTGCACAATCCGCAGAAGGTCGAAGTTTCCAAGCCCGCTACGACGGCCGTGACCGTCACGCAATCCCAGGTTCCGGCGGGACGCGAGGCGCATGAGAAGCGTGAATTGCTACGCCGCCTGCTGCGCGAGGCAAAGGATCTCAAGAACGCGATCATCTTCTGTAATCGCAAGCGCGAGGTCGCGATCGTTCACAAGTCGCTTCAGAAGCACGGCTTCAGTGTCGGCGCGCTGCATGGGGACATGGACCAGCCGGCCCGCATGGCCGCGCTCGACCAATTCCGCAAGGGCGAGCTGCCGCTCCTCGTCGCCTCCGACGTCGCAGCCCGCGGCCTCGACATTCCCGAGGTCAGCCACGTCTTCAATTTCGACGTCCCCCATCACGCCGACGACTATGTCCACCGCATCGGCCGCACCGGGCGCGCCGGCCGCACCGGCACCGCGATCTCGATCGTGACCCCGCTCGACCAGAAGTCGATGGCCGCGATCGAAAAGCTGATCGGCCAGAACATTCCGCGCGCCGAAGGCGATTACGAAGTCCACACTGAAGCCTCCGATGCGACCGAGCGCCCACGCGAGCAGCGCGGCCGTGAGCGTTCGCGTGGCGGACGCGGCAAGCCGCAGCGCGGCCGCGACCGTGAGCGTAGCCATGAGCCGCGCGAGGCGCGTGGCGAGGCAAAGCACGCCCCCGAAGCCAGGCACGCTTCCGAGGCCAAGCATTCATCCGAAGCAAGGCATGCGCCCGAGCCGCGTCGCGGCTCGCGCCCGCAGGCCAATGCGACGCATGTGCCGTCGATCGGCCGTCCCGAGCCGCGCCGCCAGCGCGAGGTCGATACGGAGCCCGGCGATCACTCGCATCTTCCAGCGTTTCTGTTGCGGCCGGTTCGCTCTCCCGCCGGAGCCTGAAGCGCGACGCGCTTAGGTTCTGGTTGAGCAGCACCGATGCACACTTTTTAAGAGGCATCTGGGAGCGGCTGTTTACCGGCCGTTCACGATCGTCCGTTAGCCTACGAACATAGTTTAAGAATTGCTGTGGTCGACGGCGCATCGACCACCGTGGGGTATGTTCCGTGGTCAAAGTGCTCGACGAACACGAACGCACGATGGCGTTCGCCGAGGTGGCGCTCGGTCAGATTCGATCGCTTCGGCAGACCGCAATCCCCCGCAACTACGAGATCTGGTACGTCTACGCCACCGGCTACAACGCGCCGCTCAACAAGATCATCAACGAGACTCTGGCGCGCCACGGCAAGCTCACCGAAGCCGATCTCGAGCAGATCTACGAGACCTATCTCTCCCACATCAAGACCACCGACCGCATCGACAAGGTCGGTGCGCGCGTCATCGGCGAGATCGACGATGTGGTGGAGGCGCTGAGCGCAGCGCTCGGGAGCACGAACTCCTATGAGGCCAGCCTTTTGGACGCGACCGAAATGCTGTCGTCGGCCAAAAGCCGCGAACAAATCAAGTCGATCGTGGAGACGCTGCTGCGCTCGACCAGCGCGATGCGCGAGACCAGCAAGGCGCTGGAAGACCGGCTGACGCTCTCCAAGAACGAGATCAGCAACCTCCAGCAGAGCCTGGAGGCGATCCGCGCCGAGAGCTTGACCGATCCGCTGACGGGCCTTGGCAACCGCAAATATTTCGACCGAATGATCAGCATGGCCGTCCAGAGTGCGTTCACCAGCGGTGAGCCGCTGTCGCTGCTCCTGTTCGACATCGATCACTTCAAATCGTTCAACGATTCCTACGGCCACCTCACCGGTGACCAGGTGCTGCGGCTCGTCGGCCTGTCGTTGAAGCAAACCATCAAGGGCCAGGACATCACGGCGCGCTATGGCGGCGAGGAATTCGCGGTCGTGCTGCCAAACACGGCGCTGCGCCAAGCCATCACGGTCGCCGATCATATCCGCCGCGCGGTCATGGCAAAGGAATTGAAGAAGAAGTCGACCGGCGAGATCCTCGGCCGCGTCACCATCTCCGTCGGCGTCTCCATGCTCAAGCAGGGCGACGACACCGACGCGCTGATCGAGCGCGCGGACGCCTGCCTCTACGCCGCCAAGCGCAACGGCCGCAACCGCGTGATCTGCGAAACCGATCCGGAATTCGCAGTCGAGACCCACGGCCGGGTGGCGTAAGATAGAAACAAGCGCGCCGAAAACCGCCCGCGCTTGACATTCCAGCCTGGCGAACGACATCTTCCCCGCGCCTGAGCGTGAACGTCGAGAGGACTTGTCGCCTTGCCCAACCCTCATGACTTTCACACGCCGCAACCATCCTACACGAAGGACGAGTTGCTGAGATCGAGCGAAGGCGGCTATTTCGGCCCCGGCAACGCGCAATTGCCGGCGCCGCCGATGCTCATGATGGATCGCATCACCGAGATCTCCATGAACGGCGGCGAGTTCGGCAAGGGCCATGTCATCGGTGAGCTGGACATCACACCGGGGCACTGGTTCTTCGATTGCAACTTTCGCGGCGACCCCGTGATGTCGGCATCTCTCGGACTGGACGCGATGTGGCAGATGATCGGCTATTGGCTCGGCTGGTCGGGCTCACCGGGCAAGGGCCGCGCCATCGGCGTCGGCGAGGTTGATGCCACGGGATCCATTACACCGGATACGCGAAGCGTGCGCTACGAGGTCGCCATGCGCCTGGTCCGGCGCGGCAAGCTGGTGCTCGGAATTGCCGATGGCCGCGTGCTGGCCGACGGCGTCTGCGTCTTCACCGCCAAAGATATGAGGGTTGGCCTGACACAAGCCGTGGACTGAGCTTAGCCCCTTGGCTTGGCGCGCTTTGGAGCCGGGCTCTTCTTGCGCGCCTTCTTCGGCGCTTTCGCAGGCTTGGCCGCCTTCTTCGTGGGCTTGGTCACCACCTTCTTCCCCGTCTTCGTCGCCTTGGGCTGTTTCTTGGGCCGTTTCTTGGGCCGCTTCTTCACCTTGGAGCGCTGGGCGGCGGCGAGCGCTGCCCTCGCCCATTGCGCAAGCTCCTCGGAATCGTCAAACAGCCGCGCCGGCAGCTCCCAGTAGGAGTTCACCATCACGGTTTTGGCGCGGGTCGCGTACTGGAACGGCTTTGAGCCTTCTGCTTCGTAGCCCGGGATGGTCACCTCGTCGGCGCGAAAGAACAGGCCGGCGCGCAGGGCGAGCGCGAAGTTGATCCCGTCGGCGGAGATGCCGTAGCCGGAGAACATCTTTCGGATGGTGACGGGGCCGAAATCGGCGAACAGGTCGATCAGGAATTCGCGGTCCATTGGAGGGGCGCCCCTTGGTAGGTCCGCGAGATTGATATCACCGCTGTCATTGCGAGCGAAGCGAAGCAACCCAGACTTCCGCCGCGGAGACAGACTGGATAGCTTCGCTTCGCTCGCAATGACGGAAGGACTACCCGTCGATCTTGGCCGGGCGCAGCTCGACCGACTCGCCGCAGCCGCAGGCGGAGACCTGGTTGGGATTGTTGAAGACGAACTGGGCCTGCATCTTGTCGGCCTTGTAATCCATCTCGGTGCCGAGCAGGAACAGCACCGCCTTGGGGTCGACCAGGATCTTGACGCCCTTGTCCTCGACGACCTCGTCGGTCGGGCGGATCTCGTGGGCGTATTCGACCGTGTAGGACTGGCCGGCACAGCCGCCGTTCTTCACGCCGACGCGCAGGCCCACGATCTCGGAATCGGCACGCTGGGTCAGCTCGGTGATGCGCTGGGCAGCAGCGTCCGTCAGCCGCATCACCTGCGGGCGCGGCCGCCGCGGCTTCGGAGTGGATGCTGGTGTTGAGCCTGACGATATCTGTGTCATGTCAGTGATGTGGTCCGTTGCGGAGCGAATTCAATGCCAAGGATTCAAAGCAGAGGGTACGCGTCACCACATGTTGAGCACGAGGCGGGCCTCGTCGCTCATCCGCTCGGGCGACCACGGCGGCTCCCAGACGACCTTGACGTCGACCACGCCGACACCAGGGACGCTGGCGACCGCGTTCTCGACCATGGTCGGCAATTCGCCGGCGGCCGGGCAGTTCGGCGTCGTCAGCGTCATCAGGACGTCGACCGAGCGGTCGTCCTTGATCTCGACCTTGTAGATCAGGCCCAGCTCGTAGATGTCGGCCGGGATTTCCGGATCGAACACGGTCTTGAGGCCCGCGATGATCTCGGTGGTCAAGCGCTCGGTCTCCTCCGGCGGCAGCGCCGAATGGGTCTCCATCGGATTGGCTTTGACGTCGGCCGTGTCACTCATGCGAACAAATCCCGCGCCTTCAAAAGCGCCTGTGCCAGATGATCGACTTCTTCCCTGGTATTATACATGCCGAACGAGGCCCGGCATGTCGCGGTCACGTTGAACCGCTCTAAAAGCGGCATGACGCAATGGGTACCGGCGCGCACCGCGATGCCCTGGCGGTCGATCACTGTGGCAACATCGTGGGCGTGTGCGCCCTTGAGCTCGAAGGAAATCACAGGACCCTTGCCACGGGCCGTGCCGATCAGCCGCAGCGAGTTGATTTCGCGTAGCCGGTCCTGGGCGTAGGTGACGAGATCGTGCTCGTGGGCAGCAATGCGCTCCTTGCCGATCGAATTGACGTAGTCGATGGCGGCGCCAAGACCAACGGCCTCGACGATCGCGGGCGTCCCTGCCTCGAACTTGTGCGGCGGATCGCCATAGGTGACGACCTCGCGCGAGACTTCGCGGATCATCTCGCCGCCGCCGTTGAAGGGGCGCATCGCGACGAGATGGTCGTATTTGGCCCAGAGCACGCCGATGCCGGTCGGACCGTAGACCTTGTGGCCGGTGAAGACGTAGAAGTCGCAGCCGATGTCCTGGACGTCGATCGGCAGATGCACGGCTCCCTGGCTGCCATCGACCAGCACGGGAATGCCGCGCGCGTGCGCGATCTTCACCACATCCTTGACCGGCACGATGGTGCCGAGCGCGTTCGACATCTGCGTGATCGCGACCAGCTTGGTCTTGGCCGTGAGCAGTTTCTCGAACTCGTCGATGAGGAAATTGCCTTCGTCGTCGACCGGCGCCCACTTGATAACGGCACCGTGGCGCTCCCTGAGGAAATGCCAGGGCACGATGTTGGAGTGGTGCTCCATGATCGAGATGACGATCTCGTCACCGTCCCCGATGTTCGGCTCGCCCCAGGACGACGCAACCAGGTTGATCGCCTCCGTCGCGTTGCGAGTGAAGATCACTTCCTCGCTGCGGGACGCGTTGATGAACTGCGCCACCTTGGTGCGGCCGCCCTCATAGGCTTCGGTCGCGGCGTTGGCGAGGTAATGCAGGCCGCGATGCACGTTGGCGTATTCGGACGTATAGGCCCGAGTCATGCGGTCGAGCACGGACTGCGGCTTCTGCGCCGACGCCGCGTTGTCGAGATAGACCAGCGGCTTGCCATAGACCTGCATGGCGAGCGCCGGAAAATCCTGGCGCACGCGGGCGACGTCGTAGGCACCGTTCTTGACTGCCGGATGCTCGCTCATTGACGTTGCTCCAGCCAGCGCTCGGCAATGCCGATCACGTGCTCGCGCAGACCATCGTCGGCGATCTGCTCGATCGCCTCGCCAACGAAGGCCTGGATCAGCAAGGCCTGGGCCTGCTTCTCCGGCAGGCCGCGCGCCTTTAGATAGAACAGCAGGCTGTCGTCCAGCGCACCGGCGGTGGCACCGTGGCCGCAGGAGACGTCGTCGGCGAAGATCTCGAGCTCGGGCTTGTTGTCCGCCTCGGCTTCGTCCGAGAGCAGCAGCGCCCGGGTCATCATCTTGCCGTCGGTCTTCTGCGCGTCGGGACGGACGATGATGCGGCCCTGGAACACCGAATGGGCGCGGTCATCGATCACCGCGCGGAAGATCTCGCGGCTGACGCAGTTCGGCACGGCATGGTCCACGACCAACGTGGTGTCACCATGCTCGGTCTTCTTAAGCAGGTTCACGCCGTTGATGGAGAGCTCGCTGCCCTCGCCCGCCAGCGTGATGAAGCCCTGGAGGCGGCTGACGGCTGCGCCAGTGGTCATGTTGAAGAAATTGAGCTTCGTGTTCGCGCCGACCGTGACGAACTGCGAGGTGACGTTCACCGCGTCAGGCGCATCGTCCATGAGGCGGATATGCGCGACGTCGGCATTGTCGCCGACCGAGAGGACAACCGCGTCGTTGACCTGGTAGGCTTTGGCGCCGGCCGCGACGAAGCTCTCGATGATGGTGGCGCGAACGCCCTTCCCGATCCGCACCTGCGAACGGGTGAAGGCCGATGCGGAAGCAGCGGTCGCAACATGGATGATCTGGACCGGGGCGGAGAGCTGCGCACCGTCGGCAATCGACAGCACGACGCCGTCGGTCGCCAACGCCGCATTCAGCGAGATCACCGCATCGGTAGATGCGATCTTCAGCAGCCCGGCGTCCTTCTCCAGCGTCTCGCGCAGTGTCTTGAGGCTCGCCTCGGAGGCGAGTGCCTTCACGTCGGAGAGGTCGGCCGCGAACACGCCATCGACCAGCACCAGCTTGCGGGCGCCCTCGATCGCGTGCGCCTTCACCGCTTCCGCAGCGCGTTTCAACGCGGCCGCATCGGGGCTGGCTGCAATCGGCAGCACCTCACCGACCAGCGCACGCAGGTCGGTGTATTTCCATTCCTCGATCCGGCGGTGCGGCAGGCCGAGACGTTCATAGGTCTCGAAAGCCTCGCGGCGCGCGGCGATCACCGCCGGCGAACCCGGCAACCGGCCTTCGGCGCTGGCGAAGAGATCGCTCACCGCGCGGCCGCTTCCAGTCTTTGCCAAAGCAACGTTCATCGCAAATAATCCTTACGCGGCATCCTCGAACTGGGCGTAGCCGGACTCTTCCAGTTCCAGCGCCAGCTGCTTGCCTCCGCTCTTCACGACACGGCCCTTCGACATCACGTGCACGAAATCGGGCACGATGTAGTTGAGCAGCCTCTGATAGTGAGTGATGACGACCATCGCGCGCTTGGGCGAGCGCAGCGCGTTGACGCCGTCGGCCGCAATGCGCAGCGCGTCGATGTCGAGGCCCGAATCCATCTCGTCGAGGATGCACAGGCTCGGCTCGAACAGCGCCATCTGCAGCACCTCGTTGCGCTTCTTCTCGCCGCCGGAGAAGCCGACGTTCACGCCGCGCTTGAGCATGTCCTGGGGGATGTTCAGCGATTTCGAGACTTCGCGGACCTTCTTCAGAAAGTCCGGGGTCGAATATTCGCTCTCGCCGCGCGCCTTGCGTTGCGCGTTCAGCGCGGTACGCAGGAAATTCATGGTGGCGACGCCGGGGATCTCGACCGGATACTGGAACGCCAGGAACACGCCCTTGGCGGCGCGCTCTTCGGGGGCCATCTCCAGGAGGTCCTCGCCCTTGAACAGGATCTGTCCGTCGGTGACCTCGTAGCCGGGCTTGCCGGCGATGACGTGGGAGAGCGTCGACTTACCGGAGCCGTTCGGCCCCATGATCGCGTGCACCTCGCCCTCGTTCACGGTCAGCGTCAGCCCGTGGAGGATCTCACGTTCCTCGACACGAACCTTCAGGTCTTTCACTTCAAGCAAAGCCATCTTGGTTTCCAGTCTATTCAAATGATGAGTGGGGCGCCAAAGCGCACCGCGAGGGTCGGCGATCAGCCGACCGACCCTTCAAGCGAGATCGAGATCAGCTTCTGCGCTTCCACTGCGAACTCCATCGGGAGCTGCTGAAGCACGTCCTTGACGAAGCCGTTGACGACGAGGCCGACCGCCTCCTCTTGGCTGAGGCCGCGCTGGATGC
>JAEYRD010000187.1 GCA_023435725.1 Pseudomonadota bacterium
CAATGCTGCAGCCACTGCAGCCGCCAACGCGGCATCGAGTGCCGCAGGCCGTGCAGCATCGAGCGCGGCGAGCGCGTCTGCATCGCGCGCCGCCTCGAGCGCAGCCAGCAGGGCCGCCTCCTCCGCGGCTTCAAGCGCGGCGAGCAGGTCGGCATCGAGCGCGGCCTCAAGCGCGGCCAGCAGGGCGGCGTCCGCGGCCGCATCGAATGCAGTAAGCCGCATCCCAATTCCCTCCGACTTCCGTCTCAAGGAGAACATCACCGCACTCGGCCAGACCGGCAGCGGTCTTCGCCTCTACCGCTATCGATACAAGGGGGACGCGACGTTCTATGTCGGCGTGATGGCGCAGGAAGTCGCGCAGCGGATACCTGCGGCGGTTTCGGCGGGAATGGACGGGTATCTGCAAGTTGACTACGGCCTGCTCGGTCTTGAATTCCTCACCTATCGCGACTGGATTGCGCGAAATCCCGATTCAGAACTCAACTAAGGGACGCGACTTCGCCTTGCGCTTGCTGGGTCTGTTCATTGCCGTCGCCATCGTTCTCTCCGGCGCGGATGCAAAAGCCGCCGGCGGCCGTGTCGCCCTCGTCGTCGGAAACTCCAGCTACTGGAATGCGCCGCGGATCGCCTCGCCCGTCAACGATGCCGAGGACATCGCGGCCGCCCTTGTCGGTCTCGGTTTCGACGTCGATCTGCGCAAGGATGCAACCCTCGAAGATCTGCGGAAGGGGATCCGCTCCTTCACCGAGAAGTCCACCAGTGCCGACATTTCGATTTTCTATTTTGCCGGCTACAGCGCAGCCGCCGGTATCGGCGGCTATCTGATCCCCGTCGATGCGCAGCTCGCGACACCGCCGTCCTCCCGCGCCGAGACGTATCCCTTGACCGCAGCAATCGCCGGAGCCGCTCGCGCCCGCAGACTCGGGTTGGTGATCCTGGATGCCATGAGGGAAAATCCGCTGCCAGCCAAGCCCGACAGCCGCAGCAGCAGCGCCGATCCCGCCGTCGCTGCTGGACGTGCGCCGATCCGCAACACGCTGGTGTTCTTTCCGACGCAGCCGGGCCGCATCGCGGAAGAAGGCCGCGGCCGCAACAGTCCTTTCACCGCGGCGCTGCTGAAATACCTCCCGCAGGCCGATCTCGAGATCAACTTCGTGTTTCGCAACGTGCGCGACGACGTGCGAGAGGCAACGCAGCAGAAGCAAACGCCGTACATGTATGGCCAGCTCTCCAAGGACAGGATTTATCTCAATCCCGTCAAGCAGGCCGCGATCGTGCAGGCCGATCCCGATGTGGCGCGGCGCTGCGACAACCTCGCCATTGCGATCGAGGATGCAAGGAGAGGCAGCGCCGACCAGGACGCCGCGCGCCAGGATACAAAAGCGGCCGACGCGGTTGCGGCGTGCTCGGATGCGGTCAGGCAGTCGCCGGGTGCAGACCGCTTGCACTATCAACTCGGGCGCTCACTGTTCGCGACGCACGACTACACAGGAGCCGTGGCGAGCTACAGGACGGCATCCGAGCTCGGCAACGCGCGTGCGATCTACGAGCTCGGCTGGATGTACGACAGCGGCAACGGCGTGGAGAAGGACCCCGCCCGCGCGCGCTTCTATTACGAGATGGCAGCGGAGAAGAAGATCGCCCCGGCGATCGTCAGCCTCGGCGTGCAGCAGGAGCGTGGGATAGGTGCGGTCAGCGACCCCGCGAAGGCCTATGCGCTCTACCAGCGCGCCGCTGATCTGGGCGATGCGACCGCCATCAACAAGATGGGGGAGCTTGTTGAGAAGGGACTGGGGGTCAAGCAGAACCTGAAACAGGCGCGCGCCTTCTACGAAAAGAGCGCGAGCATGGGCGGCCTGGAGGCGATGGTCAATCTCGCCCGGTGCAATGCCAACGGCATCGGCGGACGGCAAGACATCTCCGAGGCAAGGCGGCTCCTGGCCAAGGCAGCAAAGGCCGGAAGCGCGGACGCAAAACGTATCCTTGATCGCATCGGGGATCCCAAACCGAACTAGACAGTTCCGGCTGAGCAGGATCGAAAAGCTCCAGAACCATCGCCCGCGGCACGAAAATGGGATCGCGACCAAGCCGGCGCTGACGTGAACCTCTTTAGGACCGGTGTGAGTATGAGCGGGTCCCTCGGGCTGCCTTTTCCAACTGATGCGCTCACTGAGAAAAAGCGGTGTAGCACTGGGGACACGGTTACTATTTCATTATCGGGGTCTGTTCTGCGATTGTTTCCAAACACTTCGAACTATGAATGATACCGTTGAGGCTGTAGGGCCAACTCTGGGGGCACTGTGAGCGGCACACATTTTTTGATTGAGCGATTTCACTTGGAAAAGGTTGCTGGTACCTCGGGCAGCGCGACGGCTGTCGGTTTTGACGCGTTTGCCCTCGGCGACAATTCGACAACGATCGGCAGCTTCGCGGGCGCGGCCACTCCGCAGGCAGGCGTCACCGGCATCGGCGCGAACGCCAATGCGATCGGCGCAACCGCGCGGCTCGATGACAGCAGGAACTACGCCATCGTTGCCAATGTTGGCGCCGGCGTTGGTCTCGAGCGCAGCGTTGCGGGTGGCCGCGGGGCCGTTTCCCTCCAGTGGTAAGCAATGGAATAGCCGGCATCGCCGGCCGCGCCGGCGCCGCGCTCCTGGTCCTGGTCGTGAGCTGGGGCGTCGCGCTTGCGCAGCCGCAGCCGACGCCAAACGCAAAGCCCGCCAATATCGACCGCAACGGCGTGCTCATGCTGATCCGCTCGTCCCTGCTGGCGCTCGATCAGGCCAACAAGACCGGCAATTACACCGTTCTGCGCGACCTCGGCGCCCCCGGCTTCCAGGCCGTGAACACGGCGGCGCGCCTGTCGGAAATCTTCGCCTCTCAGCGCAACGACAAGCTCGACCTGTCGGGCGTCGCCGTCATCGATCCCCAGCTCAGCGTGCTGCCCGAGATCGCGCCGAATGGCATGATGCGGATGGCGGGCTTCTTTCCATCCATCCCATCGCAGGTGAACTTCGAGCTGCTGTTCGCTCCGGTGGACGGTCAATGGCGCCTGTTCGGCCTGTCCGTGAACGTTGCGCAGTCTGCGCCCGTGGCCCCCGCTCCCCCCAACGCGGCCAAGAATCAGCCTCCGCCCAAGAGGTCCCCTGAGCCGAAACCGACGCCGTTGCCTCCCGCTGCGGCCAAGTAACTGGCAAGTGGCTCCAAATGGCCGCCACCGGCACGGGACTTTCGCTCGGTCCACTGCAGTTTGATCCCCACAGCAGCAACGTCCTTGACTTCACCATGTCCCCCCTTTAAGTCCCCCCTCGTTCCGCGGACATCAGCGCCGTCACGCGGGAGTAGCTCAGTTGGTTAGAGCGCCGGCCTGTCACGCCGGAGGTCGCGGGTTCGAGCCCCGTCTCTCGCGCCATTTAATGGCGGAACATCAATCACTTAGATTTGGTCCGGAACGGAACCTTGGGCAGGCAATCCAAGATATGCTGGGGACCTTGGACCTGGGTCGATTCTTGGGATACCGCGCCACCAAATCGAACCGGCCGAGGCGCTTGCCGCCCGGACTCCGCGTTGGGCTGCCGCGATTATGGCCGCTCTGCTCCACCAGCGTGTCTTGGTAGGCGCACACGGCCTCGCAACCGGCGCGATGTAACGCCAGCCGCATCACCGGTCCTCGTACTTGCGCCCGGCCTTGTCGCCGGGCTCGGGGTTTCAGGCGGCTAGCGACATCGCCCGCGCGGCGATCCGGGCATAAGAAATCTGGATCGGGTCGCGCACGTCGACGAAACGAGAAGCCGCTAACCGGAGCAACGCCGCCATCTCTGCCCTGCCGCCCTTGTAGCGACAATGCGGTGCAAACGCCGGCATTTCCTGGCGCTCACGGCCGTAAAGGTCTTCATATTCAGCAACGTTATCCCAGGCGATTTGACCTCCGTCGTACCGATAGGTCTCGGCCGCCGTCCCCTCCGCGAACACCTTTTGGTGGGTATCGAGCACGACGCTGAAGTATTCAATCGCGTCGGACTTCTTTGCACCTTCGTCGAAGGCGATCGAACATTCATTGACCAAATGCTTCACCGGGATGAGCAGCCCGTCAATCAAGAGGCAATGGCCCTGAGATAAATACAAATCCCGTCGCGGTGTCTGGTCATCAATGGCGAAGCGTGCGACCCGGATCGGAATTACGCTTGGATGCCACGAGCCCGAGGCGTTTTTCTTGAGTGTTGTTCTGCCTATCCATTTAACCGGCAATGGACCGCTGCCCGTCACGACCAGTCCACCGATCGCCAGGTCTTCAACAGGCACCTCGCCTTCGGGTGTCGAAATAAGCGTACCTCGTCCGAAACAATGGTGGTGGTGCCGGTGGCGGTATGGATCATCCCGCGGGAATATGCCCATTGCATCAGCACTCTTGGTTGCAAGCAAAGCCGACGGCAGGGCGATGCCCGATACTCTCGCCGCGCCGGCGGCGGCGATCCCCAAAAAATGGCGTCGCGCAAGGCTCGCGGCTCGCGGCTCTCGAGAAGCGGGTTTGGGTACCATGACACTATTCCTCGCGAATGGCATTATTAAGCAATATTAAATACACCATTTAAAGACTGATTTAAAATGAAATTTAAATTAGACTTCCACCACTGTGCCGTGAGTATTCCGCCCCCACAACCGAACCTCGGTAAAAAACTACTTTAAATTGCTTTGCCTCAAGGCCGGAAATGAGCGCTCTCGCGCCCGGTCCGCCACCCGAACACTTGGCCTCGACTTGCAAGACAAGCGTTCGGTGGCGGCGTTCGGAAACCAAGCTGTCTTGCTCCCTGCGCGGAGCATTGATTCCATTGAACAAAATTCCGCCTATTCCGGCCTGTCACGCCTGAGATTCGCGGATCTCAAACCCACCTACTTTGCCATTTACTCAAACGATTACATGACCTTAACATCGGACATTCATCTCGATTACGACATCGTGCCGTATCTTGACCTATTCGCGCGTCCGGCGAGCGACGGAACATCGGATTCGCCTAGGAGTTCACGCGAAACTGCCCTCTGGCCGAATGGCCAGCATAGTCAGCCGCATTCCGAATCATCTACGGCTGCCGGAACTTGGCGCGGAGCTCTTGGGCTCCCGCGACAATCGAGGAGGCCAGACATGGCGAAGAAGGCTGCCACTCCCGCCACCATCACGCTCAAGCATCTCGCCGCGGACATCGCGGAGAGCCAGGACCTGTCGAAGAAGCACGCCGAAGCCGTGCTCACCGACATGGTCGACCTGATCACCAAGCACCTGAAGAAGGGCGATCGCGTCCGCATCGTCGGGCTCGGCATCCTCCAGGTCCGCAAGCGCGCCGCCCGTACCGGCCGCAATCCCGCAACCGGCGAGCCGATCCACATCAAGGCCAGCAAGAAGGTCGGCTTCCGGCCGGTCAAGGAACTGAAGGAGGCGATCTAGAGCCGACGCTTGGTCAAGCCTGATCCGCCTTGTTCCGGCCGCAACGTGGCCCGCTTTTCTGATATACCGCCTGCTTCCCCTGACCCGGCGGTTTGACCAGAAATGTCCTCCCTTACCTTTTCGCATACCGTGACCGAGCGCTTCCTGCGCTACGTCACCATCGACACCCAGTCCGATCCGGAATCCCCGGCCTCGCCATCCACCGAGAAGCAGAAGGATCTCGGCCGCGTGCTCGTCACCGAGCTGAAGGCCATGGGCGTCGCCGACGCCAATCTCGATGACTACGGCTATGTCTACGCGACGATCCCAGGCAACACCGACAAGAAGGTGCCGGTGATCTGCTTCTGCTCGCACATGGACACCTCACCCGACGTCACCGGCAAGGACGTCAAGCCGCAAGTCGTGAAGAACTATCGCGGCGGCGACATCACCCTGCCGGGCGATACGAGCCAGGTGATCCGCTTTGCCGAACATCCCGCGCTGAAGAACCAGATCGGCAACGATATCGTCACCACCGACGGCACCACGCTGCTGGGCGCCGACAACAAGGCCGGCGTCGCCGAGATCATGGATGCCGCGCATTTCTTCATCAACAATCCCGATGTGAAGCACGGCACCATCAAGATCCTGTTCACGCCCGACGAGGAGATCGGCCGCGGCGTCGACAATGTCGATCTGAAGAAGCTCGGCGCCGATTTCGGCTACACCATGGATGGCGAGAGCGCGGGCAGCGTCGAGGACGAGACCTTCTCGGCCGATGGCGCCACCATCACCATCAACGGCGTCAGTGCCCATCCCGGCTATGCCAAGGGCAAGATGGAGCATGCGATCAAGATCGCAGCCGCCATCGTCGAGCGCCTGCCCAAGGAAGGCTGCTCGCCGGAGACGACCTCGGGCAAGCAGGGCTTTCTGCATCCGATCGGCATCGACGGCGCGCTCGAGCAGGCGACGCTCTCCTTCATCGTGCGCGACTTCACCGAGGAAGGACTGAAGGAGAAGGAGGCCCTGCTCGAGGGCATCGTCAAGGACGTGATGAAGGACTATCCGCGCTCGACCTACAAGTTCGAGGTGAGGGAGCAGTACCGCAACATGAAGCAGGTGATCGACCGTCACCCGCACATCCTCGAATACGCGATCGAGGCGATCCGCCGGGCCGGGCTGCGCCCGATGCGCACCGCGATCCGCGGCGGCACCGACGGCTCGCGCCTGTCCTTCATGGGGCTGCCCTGCCCCAACATCTTTGCCGGCGAGCACGCCTTCCACTCGCGACTCGAATGGGTCAGCCGGCAGGACATGGAGAAAGCCGTGCAGACCATCGTGCATCTGGCGATGATTTGGGAGGAAAAGGCGTAGCCTTGGCCGGCCATCCTTCGACAGTCGCAAAAACATCGCAACCAGCCACGGAACGATCCGATTTGTGGCGCGTTGGCGATTCAAGTCCCAAGGGATGAAGATTGTGAGCACAAAAGGCCTCAGCCGGTCAGCCCCGGGCTGGGGTCTTTTCGTGTCTGGCGCCGATTGCGACAACGCGTTGCCCACACGTAACACTATTGCGGGTCGACACTGTTCCAGCCGTCATGCTACCGGAGGCGGATCAGGAACCTGAGTGACCTCGTGACGTCGATCCGCCGGCCTTACCGTGTTTGCGACCTGCGCAACTGGCGCGGGCTGCTGGCTGTGCTCGTGGCGGGCCTGTACCTGCTGTCCGGCGTGCTGCACGGCGCGCACGATATCGATGTCACCAGCCCCTCCGGGGGCTCGGAGATCGCCTCGATCCTCGACGACGGCTCTGCCGACCACGGCGATCACAAGGGCTTCGCCGGCCATCACTGCCACGGCTGCTTCTCGGTTGCGGTCGCGCAGCCGGCGCAATCGAACGCCGGAAACGAGCCGGTTGCCGCGCGTCCCTCGCCGCATCAGCGAAAGCTGGCCGGCATCGTCCCCGACACCGACTCCCCGCCTCCCAAGCATCTGACCTGAACGGATCAGCCGGGCGCTGCGCGCGCCCATCGATTCCTCCTCACAGGTCCTATTCATGTTTTGCAGGCGAACGGCCGCGCGCATGGCGTGCGCGACGGCTATTCTCATCAGCCCATTCCTGGTGCTGCCTTCCGACGCCCAGACCCTGACCATGCGCGCGGCGCTCTCGCGCGCGCTCGCCGCAAGCCCGCGCCTGACCGCGGCGGAGCGCGACGTCGGCATTGCCACGGGCCAGCGCATCCAGGCAGGCGCGCTTCTCAATCCGGAACTGTCCTATGAACAGGACAATTCGTTCGGGTCCGGCATCTACCGCGGCACCAAGTCAGCCGAGACCACGCTCCAGATCAGCCAGGCCTTTGAGCTGTTCGGCAAGCGCGATGCGCGGATCGCAGCCGGCGCGGCCGGCGTCGAGGTCGCGGCAATCCAGCGCAAGGCTGTCAGGTTGGAGGTGCTGTCGGAGACCGCGATCGCCTTTCTCAGCGTGCTCGGGGCGCAGCGGCGCATCCAGATCCTCGACGAGCAGATCACCGCGATCGACCGGCTGACGCCGCTCCTGCGCCGCCGCGTCGAGGCTGGCGCCTCCTCACCGGCCGAGACCGGCCGCGCCGAAGTGGCCTCCGCCCTGGTAAAGGCCGACCGCGAGCGCCTCAAGGCGACGCTCGCCAGCGCCCGCCGCGAGCTCGCCGTGCTGATGGGCGATCCCGCAGCGAAATTCGGCGAAGTCTCCGGCCGGCTTGACACCATGGGACGGACACCGTCGTTCCAGTCGGTCGTTGCGGCCATCGATGCCAATCCGCAGCTGGTGCGCTGGACCGCGGTTTATGCGCAGCGGAATTCCGAACTGTTGCTGGCGCGGCTCAGGCCTTATCCGGACGTGCGGATCGCGGCCGGCTGGCGCCATTTCAACGAGACCAATGACGACGCGGTGCGCCTTACCGTCTCGGTGCCGATCCCCGTGTTCGACCAGAACCAGGGCAATATCCTGTCGGCGCAGGAAAGCCTTGCGAAAACCAAAGCCGAGCGCGAGGCGAATCGCAACACGCTGATCGTTGTCGCCGGCCGGGCCTATGACTCGGTTCAGGGCTCGCTGCGTGAGCTCGCCGTGCTGCGCGAGACCGCGATCCCCAAGGCCACTGAAGCGGCGGAAGCGATCTCGCAAGGCTACGGCCAGGGCCGCTTCACCCTGCTCGAAGTGCTCGACGCCCAGGCAAGCGTTGCCCAGGCGCGCCTGCGCGAGCAGGAAGCGCTGCAGAATTTCCACGTCGGCGTCGCGACCATCGAAGGCCTCGTCGGCAATCCTTTCGCGCTGGCCCGGGAGAGCGCACGATGAAGACGTCCTCCGCCGTTCTCGCCGCCGTCGTTGCCGCTGCGCTCGGCGCTTACGGCTATTCCCTGCTCGCGCCGGAGAAGGTCGCGCCGACCGAACATGCCGCGGACAAGAAGCCGGAGAAGCCGAACGACCATGTCGAGCAGGACGAGCACGGCGCCGATCGCATCCGCATCTCCGACGTCAAGCTCGCGGCGGCCGGCGTGACGCTGGCGGAAGCCGTGAGCACCACGCTGACCGACACGCTCACCTTCAACGGCATTCTTCGCGCCAACCAGGAAGCCGTCGTGCAGGTGACGCCGCGCTTTCCGGGCGTCGCCAAGTCGATCCTGAAGCGCATCGGCGACAAAGTCGCCAAGGACGATCTGCTCGCCACGATCGAGAGCAATCAGAGCCTCACCGTCTACGAGCTCAAGGCGCCGATCGCCGGCACCATCATCGAGCGGCAGATATCTCTCGGCGAATACGCCTCCGAGCAGAAGCCGGCCTTCGTCGTCGCCGACCTCTCCACCATCTGGGTCGACCTCTCGATCTACCGGCAGGACCTCCGGCGCGTTCGCCTCAACGACGAAGTGCTGATCGATCCCGACGACGGCCGCGGCGAGATCAAGGGCACGATCTCCTACATGGCGCCGATCGGCAGCAGCGAGACCCAGACGGCGCTTGCGCGCGTGGTGCTGCAAAATCCCGGCGGCCGGCTCCGGCCCGGCCTGTTCGTCACGGCGCGGCTGATCCTTGCTGCCCGCAACGTCGCCGTCGCGGTGCGCCGAAGCGCGATCCAGACGCTGGAGAACAGGACCATCGTGTTCGTCCGCGAGGACGGCGACAAGATCGAGGCGCGCCCGGTGGAAACAGGGGATTCCGATCCGCGTTTCGTGGAAATCCGCGCGGGTCTTTCCGCGGGCGAGCGCTACGTCGCCGAGAACAGCTTTGTCGTGAAGGCAGAGATGGGCAAGGGAGAGGCCGACCATGATTGACGCCCTGCTCGCCTTCTCGATCCGCCAGCGCTGGCTCGTGGTCCTGATCACGCTCGCCGCCGGCGCCTTTGGCGCCTGGAATTTCACACGCCTGCCGATCGACGCGGTCCCCGATGTCACCAACGTCCAGGTCCAGATCAACACGCGCGCGCCAGGCCTGTCGCCGCTCGAAGCTGAGCAGCGCATCACCTTCCCGATCGAGACCGCGATGGGCGGCCTGCCCAAGCTCGACTATACCCGCTCGATCTCGCGCTACGGCCTGAGCCAGGTCACCGTCGTGTTCCAGGATGGCACCGACATCTATTTCGCCCGCCAGCTGGTCAACGAGCGCATCCAGCAGGCGAAGGAGCAACTTCCGGCCGGCACCGAGGTCGCAATGGGGCCGATCTCGACCGGGCTGGGCGAGATCTATGTCTACTCTGTCGAGGCCAAGCCTGGCGCGAAATCGCCGACCGGCGCGGAATTCACGCCGACGGAGCTGCGCACCATCCAGGACTGGATCATCAAGCCGCAACTGCGCACCATTCCCGGCGTGATCGAGGTCAACTCGATCGGCGGCTATGAGCGGCAATTCCATGTGCTGCCGATCCCCGGCCGGCTGATGGCCTACCGCCTCGGCTTTCGCGACATCATGACGGCACTCGCCGCGAACAACGCCAATGTCGGCGCCGGCTATATCGAGCGCAACGGCGAGCAATATCTGGTCCGCACCCCCGGCCAGGTCGCCGATATCGCCGACATCCGCAACATCGTGATCGGCTCGCGCGGCGGCGTGCCAGTGCGAATCCGCGATGTCGCGGAGGTTCAGGAGGGACAGGACCTGCGCACCGGCGCGGCGACGGCGAACGGCAGCGAAACCGTACTCGGCACCACCATGCTGCTGATCGGCGAGAACAGCCGAACCGTGGCCCAGCGCGTGTCGGCGCGACTCAAGGACATCGCCAAATCGCTCCCGGAGGGCGTGATCGCACGCGCGGTCTACGACCGGACCCATCTGGTGGAGGCCACAATCCAGACCGTCGCGAAAAACCTCATCGAGGGCGCGGCGCTGGTGATCGCGGTGCTGTTCCTGATCCTCGGAAACATCCGCGCCGCGCTGATCACCGCCTGTGTCATCCCGCTTTCGATGCTGTTCACGATAACGGGCATGGTCGAGAGCAAGGTCAGCGCCAATTTGATGAGTCTCGGTGCAATCGACTTCGGGATCATCGTCGACGGCGCGGTCATCATCGTCGAGAACTGCCTGCGGCTGCTCGCCGTCGAGCAGCACCGGCGCGGTCGGCTTCTGACATTAAATGAACGCCTCCAGACCATCCGAGACGGCAGCAGCGAGGTCATCAAGCCGAGCCTGTTCGGCACCCTCATCATTGCCGTTGTCTATCTCCCGGTGCTCACCCTGACCGGAACCGAGGGCAAGATGTTCACGCCGATGGCGCTGACCGTCCTGATGGCGCTCGCAGGCGCGGCGCTGCTGTCGGTCACCTTCGTTCCGGCCGCGATCGCGATCTTCGTCACCGGCAAGGTCTCGGAGAAGGAGAACGTCTTCATGCGGGCAGCGAAGCGATTCTATGTGCCGCTGCTCGACCGCGCCCTCCGATATCGGCGCAGCGTCGCGGTCATTGCCGTGCTGATCGTCGTCGGCAGCCTGTTTGCCGCGACGCGCATGGGCGGGGAATTCATTCCAAGCCTCGACGAGGGCGACATCACCATCGAGACCATCCGCATTCCCGGCACCAGCCTGACCCAGAGCGTCGACATGCAGCTCCGTCTGGAGAAGGCGGTCAAGCAGGTGCCGGAGGTGGCGACGATCTTCTCCAAGATCGGCACTGCAGAGATCGCCAACGATCCGA
>JAEYRD010000206.1 GCA_023435725.1 Pseudomonadota bacterium
CGACAAGACTTTCCGCGACTACGTCAACACCTGGATCGACTTCAACAAGGGCCTCGGCTTCATCCGCAACGCGATCATCACCAACATGGAGCTGGTCGGCGTGACCGAAGCGGACATTCCCCCGGGCGTTTCGCTGTAAGGGTGTGATTTTGGGTCGAACTCAGTCGGCGCGCTTCGTCCTGCTCCCTCTTCCATTTGCGGGAGAGGGTCGGGGTGAGGGTGTCTCCGCTGGGGAGACCCCCAAAGAGGATAGAACCCTCACCCGGCGCTTCGCGCCGACCTCTCCCGCAAGCGGGAGAGGTGCACCGAGCGCGCGGCTCGAACCTTCCAAGCCATCCCGCGACTGAGGTCGGGAAGAATATGTATCAGTGGGACTTCGGCATCCTCTGGAGCTATCGCTGGCTCTTTCTCAACGGCCTCGGCGTCACCGTCGGCTTCACCGTGGTGATCGTGCTGCTCGGACTGGTCTTCGGCCTGTTCGGCGCATTCGGCAGCCTGTCGCGCTTCAAGGCGGTGCGCCTGGTCGCGCTCACCTTCATCGAAGCGTTCCGCTGCACGCCGATCCTGGTGCAGCTGATCTGGTTCTATTATGCGCTGCCGATCCTTGCCGGCGTCGAGATGACGCCGATCACCGCCTCGGCGCTGGCGCTCTCGCTCTATGGCGGCTCGTTCTATTCGGAGATCATCCGCGGCGGCATCATCTCGATCGACCGCGGCCAGTCCGAAGCCGGCGCAGCGCTCGGCATGACGCCGGGCCAGTCTATGCGGCGCATCGTGCTGCCGCAGGCGATCAAGCGCATGATCCCGGCGCTGATGAACCAGTCAATCATCCAGTTCAAGAACACCTCGCTGGTCTCGGTGCTGGCGGTACCCGACCTCGTCTATCAGAGCCAGGTCGCCGCCCATGACAGCTACCGGCCACTCGAGACCTACACCGCCGTCGCGGTCGCCTATGCGGCGATCCTGATTCCGCTCACCATCATCGTCCGGCGCGGCGAGAAGCGACTGGCGGTCAGCGAATGAGCGACTCGTCAAAAATCGAGATCCGCAGCCTTCGCAAGAGCTTTGGCAGCAACGAGGTCTTGAAGAACATCAATCTCGACGTCGCCAAGGGCGGCGTCGTGGCGCTGATCGGGCCATCAGGTTCGGGCAAGTCGACGCTGCTCCGCTGCATCAACCTGCTGGTCGTGCCCGACGGCGGCAGCGTCCGTGTCGGCGACACGCGCTTTGCATTCGGCGAAGGTGCCAAGCTGCCCGACGTGAGGACGCTGGCAAAATTCCGCGCCACCACCGGCATGGTGTTCCAGCATTTCAACCTGTTCCCGCACATGACGACGTTGCAGAACGTGATGGAGGGACCGGTCACGGTGCGACGCATGGCCAAGGCCGACGCCGAGAAGCTCGCGCGGGCGCAACTCGCCAAAGTGGGCCTTGCGGAGAAAGCGGACCAATACCCGGCGACGCTCTCCGGCGGACAGACGCAGCGCGTCGCGATCGCGCGCGCGCTCGCGATGGAGCCGGACGTGATGCTGTTCGACGAGGCGACCTCGGCGCTCGATCCCGAGCTCGTCGGCGAGGTGCTGAACGTCATGCAGCGGCTGGCATCCGAGGGCATGACCATGGTGATCGTGACCCACGAGATCGCCTTCGCCCGCGAAGTCGCCGACCGCCTCATCTTCATGCGCGACGGCGTCGTGGTCGAGGAAGGTCCGGCGCGGCAGGTGATCGACAATCCGAGAGAGAGCGCGACACGCGCCTTCCTCAGCCATTTCCACCGCACCGGCGCGCTGCCGCCGGCCACCACAGCATCATGATGCCAGATATCGATCGCGCCTATCTCGTCACCGGTGCCGCCAGCGGCATCGGCCGCGCCACAGCAAAGCTGCTTTCAGCGCCCGGCACGGCCCTGCTGCTTCACACGCGCTCGAACGCAGAAGGTCTCGATGCCACCGCGGCGGAGGCCGAGGCGAAGGGATCGACCGTCGCAAAATGCCTCGGTGATCTTGCCGAAGAAGCCGCGGCCACCGATGCCATCGCCGCCGCGAAAGCCGCCTTCGGCCGACTTGATGGATTGATTCTCGTTGGCGGCCACGCTCGCCGCGGCAGCGCGATCGGCACGCCGGCGGATGAGTTCCGCAAGGCGATGGACGAGTCCGCGCTGGCGTTCACGCGGCTAGTCGAGGCCGCACTTCCGCTGCTGCGCGCAGGGCAAGACGCGCGCATCGTCGCGGTGTCATCCTTCGTCGCACATGCGATCCGGCCCGAGTTCGCACCGTTCGCGGCAACGGCGGCGAGCCGCTCCGCGCTGGAGGCGTTGGTACGGCTCACCGCAATCGAGCTTGCCAAGGATGGCATCACCGTCAATGCGGTTGCACCTGGCCTCATCCTCAAGGACAAGCCGAGCGAGAGCAGGCTGTCGCCCGAGCAGATTGCCGCGACCGAGGCGCTGATCCCGATGCGCCGCCGCGGGCGGCCGGATGAAGTGGCCGAGATCATCGCCTTCCTGGCGTCACCGAAGGCGTCCTACGTCACCGGCCAGGTCTGGCACGTCAATGGAGGCCTGACATGACCGAAGCGACTATCGAACGCATCAGGCTGTTCCTGATCGAGAGCCCGATCAAGATGGCGCGCCTGCAGGGCGTCGGCAACGTCAAGGGCACGGTGAAGCGCGTGCTGATCGAGCTGACCGCGAGCGACGGCGTGATCGGCTGGGGCGAGGCGGCACCGTGGGAGGTGTTCACGGGAACGCCGGAAGCAGCCTTCTCCGCGCTCGACATCTATTTGCGCGGCATCGTGCTCGGCAAGCCGGTCCGCCGCATTCGCGCGCTGATGGCGGAACTCGACCGCGCCCTGGTCGGACATGCCGAGGCCAAGGTCGCCATCGAAATGGCGCTGCTCGACATCGTCGGCAAGTCGTCGGGACTGTCGGTCGCCGACCTCCTCGGCGGCCGCGTGCGCGACACGATCCCGCTGTCGTTCTCGATCGCCGATCCGGATTTCGCCGCCGACCTCGAACGCATGCGGAAAATGGTTCCGGACGGGAACGTCATCTACAAGGTCAAGACCGGCGTGAAGCCGCATCGTGAGGATATCGACCATCTCGAGGCGATCCGGAAGGAGTTCGGCGACAAGGTCGATCTGCGCGTCGACTACAACCAGGCCCTGGCGCCGTTCGGCGCCATCAAGATACTGCGCGATGTCGAGCAGTTTGCGCCGACCTTCATCGAGCAGCCGGTGCCACGGAAATATCTCGACGTGATGGCGCAGCTCACTGCGGCGCTGGAAACGCCCGTGCTCGCCGACGAAAGCTGTTTCGACCGCCGCGACATGATGGAAGTGGTGCGCCGCGAGGCGGCCGATGCCGTCTCGATCAAGCTGATGAAGGCCGGCGGCCTGTTCGAGGCCCAGGCGATCATGGCGATCGCAGACATTGCCGGCCTGCCCGGCTATGGCGGCACGCTGTGGGAGGGCGGCATCGGTCTTGCTGCCGGCACGCAGCTGATCGCCGCGACGCCAGGCATCTCGCTCGGCTGCGAATTCTACATGCCGCATCACGTGCTGACCGAAGACGTGCTGGAAGAGCGCGTCGCCAATCGGGCCGGCCATGTCGTGGTGCCCGATGGGCCCGGCCTCGGGATCCGCGTCAGCGAAGCCTCGGTCCGCGCCAACGCGCGGGTGCTAGCGGAGGCGTAAGGAGCCACGCGCTCGCCTTCACCTCGCCCCGCTTGCGGGGAGAGGTCGGAATTAAAAC
>JAEYRD010000077.1 GCA_023435725.1 Pseudomonadota bacterium
TCCACCTTCAGCGCGGCAATGAAGGCTTCCTGCGGGATGTCGACCTTGCCGAACTGCCGCATCTTCTTCTTGCCTTCCTTCTGCTTCTCCAGAAGCTTGCGCTTGCGCGTGATGTCGCCGCCGTAGCACTTGGCGGTGACGTCCTTGCGCAGCGCGCGGACGGTTTCGCGCGCGATCACCTTGCCGCCGATCGCCGCCTGGATCGGGATCTGGAACATGTGCGGCGGGATCAGCTCCTTCATCTTCTCGACCATGGCGCGGCCGCGGCCCTCGGCGCGGGTGCGATGCACCAGCATGGAGAGCGCATCGACCGGCTCGGCATTGACCAGGATCTGCATCTTGACGAGGTCGGCCGGCTTGTAGTCGGTCAGATGATAGTCGAACGAGGCGTAGCCCTTGGAGACCGACTTCAGGCGGTCGTAGAAGTCGAACACGACTTCGTTGAGCGGCAGATCGTATTTCACCATCGCGCGGGAGCCGACGTAAGTCAGCTCCTTCTGCGAGCCGCGGCGGTCCTGGCACAGCTTCAACACGCTGCCGAGATATTCGTCGGGTGTGAGGATCGTGGCCTCGATCCAGGGCTCGTCGATCTCGGCGATCTTGACCACGTCGGGCATGTCGACGGGATTGTGGATCTCGATCTCCTGGCCGTCGGTGAGCTTCATCTTGTAGATGACGCTCGGCGCGGTCGCGATCAGGTTGAGATCGAATTCACGCGACAGCCGCTCCTGGATGATCTCCAGGTGCAACAGGCCGAGGAAGCCGCAGCGGAAGCCGAAGCCGAGAGCGGCCGAGGTTTCCATCTCGAAGGAGAAGCTGGCGTCGTTGAGGCGCAGCTTGCCCATCGCGGCGCGCAGCGTCTCGAAGTCGTCGGCGTCGACCGGGAACAGGCCGCAGAACACCACCGGGATCGCCGGCTTGAAGCCCGGCAGCATGTCCGCGACCGGCTTCTTGTCGTCGGTGATGGTATCGCCGACGCGGGTGTCGGCGACTTCCTTGATCGCGGCGGTGATGAAGCCGATCTCGCCGGGCCCGAGCTCGTCGACCTGCTGCATCTTCGGCGTGAAGAAGCCGACGCGCTCGACGTCGTAGGCAGCACCCGTGCCCATCATGCGGACGCGCTGGCCCTTCTTCATGACGCCGTCGACGATGCGGACCAGCACGACGACGCCGAGATAGACGTCGTACCAGCTGTCGACCAGCAGAGCCTTCAAGGTCGCGTCGCGGTCGCCCTTCGGCGGCGGCAGGCGGGTGACGATGGCTTCCAGCACGTCGGGAACGCCGAGGCCGGTCTTGGCCGAGATCATGACGGCGTCGGAGGCGTCGATGCCGATGACGTCCTCGATCTGCTGCTTGATCTTCTCGGGCTCGGCGGCCGGAAGGTCGACCTTGTTCAGGACCGGGACGATCTCGTGATTGTTGTCGAGCGCCTGGTAGACGTTGGCGAGCGTCTGCGCTTCCACGCCCTGGCTGGCGTCGACCACCAGCAGGGAACCCTCGCAGGCCGCCAGCGACCGCGAGACTTCGTAGGCGAAGTCGACATGGCCGGGCGTGTCCATCAGGTTGAAGATGTAATCCTTGCCGTCCTTGGCGCGGTACTGCAGGCGCACCGTCTGCGCCTTGATGGTGATGCCGCGCTCGCGCTCGATGTCCATGGAATCGAGCACCTGCTCCTTGCCGGCCATTTCGCGGTCGGAGAGGCCGCCGGTCATCTGGATCAGACGGTCGGCCAGCGTCGATTTGCCATGGTCGATATGGGCGACGATGGAGAAATTGCGGATGTTGGAAATGGGGACGGTCGTCATGGGCGCGGGATACCACTCACATCCTCGTGCGGCAACCATATTGCTGTATTCTCAGGGCCTTTCTTCACGCCAAGCTGATTTCACGGCGGCCGAAAACGCGCTACGCAAGCGCCCCATGTCGACCACTTCTCTTCCCACCGCCAGAAGAACGCGGACGAAAGCCCGGGTGAGCTACAACCGTTTCCGGGCGTGGCTGGTTGCCTGCGCGATCCGCCCGGAGGCCAACCTCTGGCTGGTGATCCAGTTCGCCATCCTGCATGCGGTGCTCTGGACCTTCATCCTGATCAACCTGAAGTCCGCGCAGGACGTTCACATGGACGTCGCAGAAGCCTATGGCTGGGGGCAGAGGTTCCTGCTTGGCTATGGCAAGCACCCGCCGCTGTCGGGCTGGGTCGCCGGCCTCTGGTTCAAGGCGTTTCCGCCGACCGACTGGGCGACCTATGCGCTGGCGATGGCGACCGTCAGCGTCGGCATGGTGATCTGCTGGCTGGTGAGCTTGCGCGTGGTGGACGCAAGGCGCGCGTTCCTGGTCGTGGTGATGATCGCGCTCTACCCGATCTTCAATTTCAAGGGCTTCAAGTACAACGCGGATCTGCTGCAGCTCGTCACGCTGCCGCTGGTGGTGCTCGCCTATCTCAATGCCTTCGAGAAGCGAAGCTGGCAGTCCGGAGTCTTTCTCGGGCTTGCCGGCGCGCTGGCGCTGATGACCAAGTATTGGGTGCTGACCATGATCGGCGCCGTCGGCCTTGCCGCGCTGATCCATCCGGAGCGGCTGAAATTCCTGTTGTCGCCGGCGCCGTGGGTCGCGATCGCGACGATGGTCGTGGCGATGATCCCGCACATCGTCTGGCTGGCGGACGCGCATTTCGTGCCGCTGACCTATGCCGGTGATACCTACAGCCTCGAGGACAGCGGCCAGGTGCACCAGCTCGTGCTCGGCTATGTCCTGCATAATTTCGCGCTGCTGGCGCTGCCGGTGGCGCTGGCCGCGCTGGCGCTGGCGCTGGTGCCGCCGTGGTTCAGGCTGCTGCTGCGCGCGCCCTTGCGTATCGTCACGCGCGCCTGGGGGCGCGGCATCAATCCGGGCGTCAACCTGTCGCAGGCGCTGAACGTCTGGATCATCCAGATCATCGTTGCGGTCGGCCCGCCGCTCGGCGCGCTGTTCTTCAGCATCTACATGAAGACCGATTGGGGCATCTCGCTGTTCTTCCTGGTGCCGCTCGCGCTGGTCGCGATCCCTGCGCTGCGGGTGCAGAGCGCAGCGCTGTTCAACATCGCCGCGATCTGGTTCGTGCTCAGCGTGGCGACGCTCGCCGCCTCGCCCTGGATCGCCGCGCGCGAGACGGCGGCCAATGCCGGCAACACGGCGACCTACGGCGCGCGTTCGGAGCTCGCGCGCGAGCTGACGCAGGCCTGGCACACGCGCTTCGGCTCGCGCTGGGCGATCGTCGCCGGCACCATGGAATCGATCCAGCCGCTGGTGTTCTACAGCCCCGATCATCCGGCCGCGCTCATGCCGATCGAAGCCTGGGATTCCGGACTGACCTCGATCGATGACGTCAAGAAGTACGGCTTCATCGGCGTGTTCGATCCGACCGACGGTCGCCTGCCGGCGTTCGAGAAATGGGTGTCCGAGACCGCGCCGAATGCCGAGCGCATGGTGATGACGACGCGCCGCTTCACCCACGGCAAGGCCGGCCCGTCGATGAGCTGGAACATCTACATCGCGCCGCCGGCGAAGTGATCGAGGCGCCTGAATGACGGTGGAAGGCTAAATCCCTTCCTCGTTGAACTTGCTCTCAACGAGTTCGGTGATCGCCGCGAGCGCAGCTTCCGCCTCAGTGCCGGCGGCAGCGACGGTGATCGTCGTGCCGGGGCCAGCGGCGAGCATCATCAGGCCCATGATCGAGGTGCCGCCGACGGTCTCGCCGCCGCGCGTCACCCACACCTGCGCGTTGAAGCGCTCGACCGCCTGGACGAATTTCGCCGAGGCGCGGGCATGCAGGCCGCGCTTGTTGATGATCAGAAGCTCTTTGGAAATCGCCCCCGTAGGCACACCCGCCCCGGACTGGTTTCCGAGTGGCGCGTCCCCGCTCATTTGCCGGCGAGCACGCGGCTGGCGATGGTGACGTATTTGCGGCCCGCTTCCTGGGCCATCGCGATCGCGTCGGGCAGCGAACGCTCCTCGCGCACCTTGGCGAGCTTCACCAGCATTGGAAGGTTAATGCCCGCGAGCACTTCGACCTTGGGCCTGCTCATGCAGGAAATCGCAAGGTTGGACGGCGTGCCGCCGAACATGTCGGTGAGGATCGCAACGCCGTCGCCGGAATCGACGCGGTTAACCGCCTCGATGATGTCGCTTCGGCAGAGATCGGAATCATCTTCGGCGCCGATCGTGATCGCTTCGATTTGCTTTTGTGGCCCCATAACGTGCTCAAGCGCCGCCTTGAATTCGTCGGCAAGGCGCCCGTGGGTCACAAGTACTAGACCAATCATCGGAAAAACTCCTCGCGGGCGCTTTTGATGCACCGCACGAACGCGCCACTTTGACCATCCAGAGCCCCCGCGCAAGAGGGGATGTTGCGGATCTCCCTGAAACTAGACGGATGGATGAGGGGAGCTGCGCCGAACTATTCGGTCGCGATAGTGAAGCCCATATGGTTACCATTTCCCTTCAAACAATCGCCTCAAGGGTTAGCCAAAGGTTAACTCTTGGTAGTGGTCAAGGCTGCGACAACCAAAGGGAGGGGCAAATAGCCGCGCCCCACCGGGATTCTCGGTATTTCGACACCGAAAATGCTTGTTTTCAGAGATTCGGCTGGCGGCAGCCGTTCCGCGTCCGTTGCGTCCAGATCGACTACGAGACCGACTGTCGCATGCTCCACGAAGTCGCAGCAACGGATTCCGAGCCCGCGGACCTCGAGCAGGCCGGCCAGCATGCGGGCGGGGCGGACCTCAATTTCTTGGCCGACTGTCGCCAGATGGACACGGTCATCGCCAACCAGAACGGCCTTTTCGACCACGCCTGCGCGCCCCGCCATGATCAATTCGAAGGCAAGGCGAGACTTGCCGGAGCCCGACGGCCCGCGGATCAGAACTGCCAGATGTCCGATCTTGACTGCGGAGGCGTGAACGCTGGGCGCGCCTTCGTTCATAGCGCCGGCAGCCTCACCACGAAGCGTGCGCCGGCGACCGTTGGCGCACCGTCGGCATCCGCGGGACCGGGACGATTCTCCGCCCAGATACGTCCGCCATGGGCGTCGATGATCTGCTTGGAGATCGACAGGCCAAGGCCGGAGTTCTGGCCAAAGCCCTGATGCGGACGGTCGGTGTAGAAGCGCTCGAAGATGCGCTCCAGCGCATCGTCGCGGATGCCGGGGCCGTCATCGTCGACCACGATCTCGATCTCGGAACGCACGCGCCGGCAGGAGAGACGCACCCTGCTGCCGGCTTCCGAGAACGATTGCGCGTTGGAGAGCAGGTTGGAGACCACTTGTCCTAGCCGCGAATCGTGGCCGCTCACGGAGAACGTGTCGGACGGGCCGCGGCCCTCGAAGCGAGCCTCGACGGCGACATCGTGGCCGAGCTTGGTCTCGTTCGCTACCGAGACCAGCGTGCCGAGCAGGCGACGGAGATCGACCGCGGTTGCGTCCTGCCGCTGTAGCTCCGCATCGAGCCGGCTGGCGTCCGAGATGTCCGAGATCAGGCGGTCGAGCCGCTTGACGTCGTGCTCGATCACCTCGAGCAGGCGCGCGCGGCTGCTCTCGTTGCGCGCCAGCGGCAGAGTCTCGACCGCGGAGCGCAGCGAGGTCAGCGGGTTCTTCAATTCGTGCGCGACGTCGGCGGCGAACATCTCGATCGCCTCGATCCGGCTGTAAAGCGCGCTGGTCATGTCGCGCAGCGCGCCGGAGAGATGGCCGATCTCGTCGCGGCGGCGGGTGAAGTCGGGGATCTCGATGCGGGCCTTGATGCGGCGGCGGACGCGCTCGGCGCTGTCGGCGAGCCGGCGCACAGGCCCCGCTATCGTGCTCGCGAGCAGCAGCGACAGCATGATCATGACGGCGGCGGCGACACCGCCGACTTTCAGGATGGCGAGGCGCTCGGCGGTCACCATCTGGTCGATGTCGTCGCCCTGGGTGGACAGCATCAGCGCGCCGTGGATGGCGCGCGAGCGCAGCACCGGGACCGCGACCGAAACGATCACCTCGCCGCGCGAATTGACCCGAACCATCGAGCGTTTCTGGCCCTGGAGCGCATCGCCCACCTCTGCATAGCCCTTGCCGTTCTCGCGTCCCAGCTCGCGATACAGCGGCAGGTCGCCGCGGTTCAGCCAGGTCCGCACTGCGACCATGCCGCGCTCGACCAGGCCGGGTTTCTCCGACGGCGGCGGCAGCGGGAAGGCCAGTACGTTGTCGAGGTCGCGGCTGTCGAGCAACAGCGTGCCGTTGGGATCGAATATCCGGGCGCGGGTCTTGGTCGGCGAAATCAGCGTGCGTAATACCGGCGCAACGCGCTCCGGATTGATCGGAAAATCCAGCGAGTCATCCGTCCCGCCATAGCTGTCGCCCAGTTTCAGATCGAGCAGCCGGTCAGGGTCGACGGTAATCGCGTTGGTCTGAACTGTCGCCGATGCTCCGATTGCACCGGCGATGATCTCGGCCTGCACCAGCAGGCTCTGGGCGCGCGCGTCGATCAGGCCGGCGCGGAATTGCGACAGGTACAGGATGCTCGCGACAAGCGCGACGAGGCCGGCGAGGTTGAGCGAGACGATGCGGCGGGTCAGGCTGGAGAAGGACAGCGCGAAGAAGAACTGCCCGGCGCGCTTCAGCCAATTCAACGGGCCCCAGCCCTGCGGAGCCGCCTTGTCCTCGGCGACATGCTCCGGAACGCCGTCGGACGCGAAATCCCCGGCGTTCTGGCTCTCGTCAGGTTGCGTTCGGTCAAGCAATGCTTACGCCCGCGTTAGGACATTTCGTGCGAAGGGAGCCCCGCATCCTAGAGCATGATCCGGAAAAATGTGCAGCGGCTTTCCGAAAAGATCATGCTCGAACAATAACCTAAAGCGCGATGATTGTTCATCCCAATCTCATCGCGCTTCAGCGCCGTCGCGGTCCCGATGGAATCAGAACCGGCGGTGCTCTCATCATTCGTGAAGGCGGGTGCGCCTCAGGCTTCCTTGAAGCGGTAGCCGACGCCGTAGAGCGTCTCGATCATCTCGAACTCGTTGTCGACCACCTTGAACTTCTTGCGCAGCCGCTTGATGTGGCTGTCGATGGTGCGGTCGTCGACATAGACCTGATCGTCATAGGCGGCGTCCATCAGCGCATTGCGGCTCTTCACCACGCCGGGCCGGGTCGCCAGCGCCTGCAGGATCAGGAATTCGGTGACGGTCAGCGTCACCGGCTCATTCTTCCAGGTGCAGGTGTGCCGTTCCGGATCCATGCGCAGCAGGCCACGATCGAGCGCCTTGGCGTCGTTCTCCTTCGGCGCGACGGTCGGATCCTTCGGCGCCGAGCGGCGCAGCACGGCCTTGACGCGCTCGACCAGCAAACGCTGCGAGAATGGTTTGCGGATGAAATCGTCGGCGCCCATCTTAAGGCCGAACAGCTCGTCGATCTCCTCGTCCTTGGAGGTCAGGAAGATCACCGGCAGGTCGGACTTCTGCCGAAGCCTGCGCAGCGTCTCCATGCCGTCCATGCGCGGCATCTTGATGTCGAGGATGGCGAGATCGGGTTGAGTGGTGCGGAAACCGTCGAGTGCGGAGGCGCCGTCGGTGTAGGTCATGATGCGGTAGCCTTCGGCTTCCAGCGCGATCGAGACGGATGTGAGAATGTTGCGGTCGTCGTCGACCAAAGCGATTGTGGGCATGAGCCTCTGCTTTCTGCTTTCCGTTTGGGTCGTGGCTTGAAAACGGCGAGCAATCCAGTGATGCGCCGCATACATGGGTCCCGAACTTGGGGTTCGAACTTTGTCACCGAGCAATGCAAGCTGGGCTGAAGTGTGACGAAGTTCCACGAAACACGGCGGATTCGCCGCATGTCGACCCATAACCAGATCCCCGTTTACCCGAAATAAGGCCTACCTTGCAACCACCTGAGCCGAGAAAGCCGATGCAACCGACCCCCGATTTCGACCCCGGAAAGCTCGCCAAATCGCTGCTGCGACGATCGCGGCAGGGGGCGCTGGCAACCCTGATGGCCGGCAGCGGCGATCCCTATTGTTCCCTGGTCAATCTGGCGAGCCATCCGGATGGTTCGCCCATCCTGCTGATCTCGGGACTGGCCGTGCACACTCGGAACATCCTCGCCGATGGCCGGATCTCCCTGATGCTGGATGAGCGTGCCGTGGGCGATCCGTTGGAGGGCGCCCGGATCATGCTATCAGGCCGGGCCGAGCCGGCCGGCGCCGAGAGGGACCTGCTCCAGCGGCGGTATCTCAATGCCCATCCATCGGCGGAAGCCTTTGTATCGTTTAAGGATTTCTCATTCTTCCGGATTCGTCCCACCGGAACCCATCTGGTTGCGGGCTTCGGCCGGATCGTCGACCTCAAGCCCGAGCAGTTCCTCACGGACCTTGCCGGCGCCGACGATCTACTCGCGGCGGAGGAGGGGGCGGTCGAGCACATGAATGCCGACCATCGCGAGGCCATGGCTCTGTATGCGACAAGGCTCCTCGGCGCGGCCGATGGCGAATGGCGCTGCACCGGCTGCGACCCCGAAGGCCTCGACATGCAGGACGGCCGGACCGCGGTGCGGCTGGATTTCCCGGAACGGGTGACGAACGGTACGGCGCTGCGCAAGATGCTGGTCCGCCTTGCCGGCGAAGCGCGCGCGAAGCCGGACTAGTTGCGACGCATTGAACGCTGCTGCCCATCGCGGCGACCCAAGACCGTAATGGTTCGAGGTCACCAGCGAGAGGGTTCATGAAACGCCGTCATTTGACGCTGGTTGTGGCTTTGGCGCTCGTGGCGAGTGCTTCCCTGGCCACGGCTGCTCTTGCCCAGAAAGGCAATCTCGCCGCGCAGAGCGCCAGGATCGATGAGCTCCGCAAGGCCGGCAGATATTCGGAAGCGCTGCCCCTGGCGCAGGCGATGGTCGTGAGCCTGGAGAAGAGCGACAATGGCCGCGAACTCGCCGCCGCGTTGAATAACCTCGGTCAGGTCTATGCCGGTCAAGGGCATGACGATCTGGCCGAACCGCTCTACAAGCGTGCCATCGCGCTGATGGAAAGATCGCTCGGTCTCGAAACGCCGCTGATTGCGGCCGAGCTGACCAATCTCGCCGCGCTTTATCAGCGGCAGAGCCGCTTCGCCGAGGCCGAACCGTTGTTCAAGCGTGCGCTCGCCGTTCGCGAAAAAAGCCTGTCGCGCGAGCATCCCGATGTCGGCCAGGCTCTCAACAATCTGGCCACGCTCTATGTCAGGCAGGAGCGCCAAGCCGAAGCCGAGCCGCTGTTTCAGCGCGCGCTCGCGATCTACCAGAAGGTTGGCGGCCCCGAGCATCCCGCAGTCGCCACGGTTCTCAACAACATCGGCCAGCTCGATCGCGACCTCAATCGCGATGCGGATGCCGAGGCGCCGATCAAGCGCTCTCTCGCCATCCGCGAGAAAGTGCTGGGAGCGGATCATCCCGACGTCGCGCGCTCTCTCAACAATCTTGCCGGTCTCTACGAGCACCAGCGTCGTTACGCCGACGCCGAGCCGCTTTATCGCCGCGCGCTGGCGATCCGCGAGCGGGCGCTCGGACCGGATCATCCTGATGTCGTGACCTCGACCAGCAATCTCGCCTATTTCCTCTACGTGTCCGGGCGAAACGCGGACGCGCTGCCGCTGGCGGAAAGGACACTCGCGACCTCGCGCGCGCAATTGCGCGTCGTGCTGCCGATCCTGTTTGCCGCGCGACAGCAATATCTGCTGCCCGATGAAAAAGCGCTCGACGAGGCGCTCGCCGCGATCCAGCGCGGCACGCAATCCTCCGCGGCATCCGCCGTGAACAAGCTCGCGGTGCGGTTGGCCGCCGGCAGCGACCGGCTCGCCGAGCTGGTGCGCCGGGACCAGGATCTTTCGGTGGAGGCCGAGGCGCTCGACAAGGCGATCGTCGCCGCGGTGTCCAAGCAGTCCGCCCAGCGTGACGTCGCAGCCGAGCAGCGCAGCCGCGCGCGGATTGCGACGATCGCGAACGAGCGCGCCGGCTTGCAGAAGACGCTCGCGGTCGAGTTCCCCGACTACGCCTCGCTCTCCAATCCGCTGCCCCTGACGGTGAAGGACATCCAGCCGTTGCTGTCGGCCGACGAGGCGATGGTGCTTTATTCCGTCGTCGACAGGCAGAGCTATGTCATCGCGATCACGCGCGATGGCATTGACTGGAAGACGGTTCCGCTCGGTGCGGATGCGTTGGCGCAGAAGGTCGGCGCGTTTCGCAGAGGCCTCGATGTCGGCAAGGCGCGCGATGCCTCCGGCAAATCAGGATTGTTCGATCTTGCGCTCGCCAACGAGCTTTATGTCGCGCTGCTCGGCCCGGTCGAGGCGCTGACGAAAGACAAGCGCAGCCTGCTGGTGGTGCCGTCGGCGGCGCTGACCGCATTGCCGTTTCATCTGCTCGTCACGGAGACGCCGCAAGCTGCGATCCCCGACAAGATCGAAGGTTATCGCAACGCTGCCTGGCTGCTGCGACGTCAGGCCGTGTCGGTGTTGCCCTCGGTGGTCAGCCTGAAGTCGCTGCGCGCTTTTGCGCGCAAGGACCAGGGCGTCAAGCCGATGACCGGCTTTGGCGATCCCGTGTTCAACCCTGCCCTGGAACGACCGGCAGATCGTCGCGCTGCTAGCGGGAAGGTCGCGGCGCGTAACATTGCGACGATCGCCTACACCGACTTCTGGCGCGGCGCCGGCGTTGATCGCGCGCAGCTTGCACAGGCGCTGCCGCAACTGCCGGATACTGCGGACGAACTGAGCGCCGTAGCAAGAGATGTCGGCGCGGCCGAGGCGGACATTCATCTCGGGCGCGATGCCAGCGAAACGACGCTCAAGCGTGCAGCGCTTGCTCAATACGGCATCGTTTACTTTGCGACCCACGGCCTCGTTGCCGGCGACGTCAAGGGACTGGGTGAGCCCTCGCTTGCGCTCTCGATTCCCGATCGGCCTTCGGAGCTTGACGATGGTCTTCTGACTGCGAGCGAAGTTGCGCAGCTCAAGCTCAATGCGGATTGGGTGGTACTGTCGGCCTGTAACACCATTGCCGGCGACAAGCCTGGCGCGGAGGCGCTGTCGGGATTGGCCCGCTCGTTCTTCTATGCCGGCGCCCGCGCGCTCCTGGTCTCGCATTGGGCCGTGGATTCGGAAGCTGCCACCCGCTTGACCACGTCGACTTTCGATCTGCTGAAAAACGAACCAGGAATCGGTCGTGCCGAAGCCTTGCGCCGGGCGATGCTAGCGTATGTTGATGACACCTCATCGCCGCGCAACGCTTACCCTGCGATGTGGGGACCCTTCGCGCTCATCGGCGAAGGTGAGGTAAAATAGCGCGCCTCAACGATTGTGCGTCGCAATAATCTCTGACAGCGCGCGAATTGCGCGTTTGGTTGCGCGACCATTCGTGATTTTTTGATGCACCTGCTCAGAGCTGACATGCGCCAAGTTTGGCGCGGTCCTTGAATAAACCAAATCCTGCGGGATCAGCTTGGCAACGCCAGCGTTCATCATTATTAGGTCGTCCAGCCGAGGCCGGCCGGCCTATAATTCATGGTGACCGCGATGGCGCCAAAGCTTGGCCGCGCTATGTGTCGCGGGTTCTAGGAGGATTTTTTCGTGCAAGAGACTGGCGTGCGCAACGGTGCCTTCGGCGCCGACAAATTCGGCTTAAAGAGTCTCAAACAGGTTCACTGGAACCTCGGCGCGCCACAACTTTACCAGTACTCGCTCTCCGCAGGCGAGGCGGTGCTCTCGGCCGACGGCGCGCTGTGCGCCGACACCGGCGAGTTCACCGGCCGCAGCCCGAAGGACAAGTTCACCGTGCGCGACGCCACCACCGACACGAAGATGTGGTGGGCCGGGAACCAGTCGATCACCGCTGAGCAGTTCGAGACGCTGTATCAGGACTTCCTCAAGCACGCCGAAGGCAAGACGCTGTTCGCGCAGGATCTCTATGGCGGCGCCGATCCGGCCTACCAGATCAAGACGCGCGTCTTCACCGAGCTCGCCTGGCACTCGCTGTTCATCCGCACGCTCCTGATCCGCCCCGAGGCGATCGAGCTTGCGACCTTCACTCCGGAACTCACCATCATCGACATGCCGAGCTTCCGCGCCGATCCGAAGCGTCATGGCGTGCGCTCGGAGAACGTCGTTGCCATCGATTTCGTCCGCAAGATCGTCCTGATCGGCGGTTCCTATTATGCCGGCGAGATGAAGAAGTCGGTCTTCACCACGCTGAACTACTATCTGCCCGAGCGCGGCGTGATGCCGATGCACTGCTCGGCCAATGTCGGCGCCAATGGCGACGCCGCGATCTTCTTCGGCCTCTCCGGCACCGGCAAGACGACGCTGTCGGCCGATCCGAACCGCACGCTGATCGGTGACGACGAGCATGGCTGGGGCCCGAACGGCGTGTTCAACTTCGAAGGCGGCTGCTATGCCAAGTGCATCAAGCTGTCCAAGGAAGCCGAGCCGCAGATCTATGCTGCCTCGACGCGCTTCGGTGCGGTGCTCGAGAACTGCGTGCTCGACGAGGACACCCGCGTCGTCGATTTCGACGACGGCTCCAAGACCGAGAACACCCGTTCGGCCTATCCGCTCGACTTCATCCCGAACGCTTCGCGCACCGGCCGCGCGCCGCAGCCGAAGAACGTGGTGATGCTCGCCGCCGACGCCTTCGGCGTGCTGCCGCCGATCGCGAAGCTCTCGCCGGCGCAGGCGATGTATCACTTCCTCTCCGGCTACACCGCGAAGGTCGCCGGCACCGAGCGTGGTCTCGGCAATGAGCCGCAGCCGGAATTCTCGACCTGCTTCGGCTCGCCCTTCCTGCCGCTCGACCCATCCGTCTACGGCAACATGCTGCGCGACCTGATCGCCCAGCACAATGTCGACTGCTGGCTGGTCAATACCGGCTGGACCGGCGGCAAGTACGGTGTCGGCTCGCGCATGCCGATCAAGGTGACGCGCGCGCTGCTCACCGCTGCGCTCGACGGTTCCTTGCGCAACGTCGAATTCCGCACCGACAAATATTTCGGCTTCGCGGTCCCGACCGCGCTGCCAGGCGTGCCGAGCGAGATCCTCAACCCGGTCAACACCTGGAAGGACAAGGACGAGTTCGACAAGACCGCCCGCGCTCTGGTCGGCATGTTCCAGAAGAACTTCGCCAAGTTCGAGGCCCAGGTCGATGCCGAGGTTCGCGCCGCCGCACCGGACGTGAAGCTCGCGGCGGAGTAACGCCGCATCGATTGAAATGCAAAAGGGCGGCCGTGAGGGCGCCCTTTTTATTTTCGCGATATCTCTCCACCGTCATTGGGAGCGCAGCGAAGCAATCCAGAGTCCCTCAACGGAAAGATCCTGGATTGCTTCGCTGCGCTCGCAATGACGAGATCGTGGAAGCGCCTACGCCTTGAAATACGCGATCTGCGTCGTGGTCGCGAGCAGGCGGCCGTTCGGAGACCACAGCTCGGCGTTCTGGTCGGCGTAGCTCTTGTGCATGATCTTCGAATCGACAGTCGCCAGCACGCGGGTGATGTCCTCGGCCGCGAGCTCCTCGCTATCAGTGTGGAAATAGGTCGTCAGTGACACCGTGCCGAACGGCACCAGCTCGCGCCGGGCGTGAAAGATGCGGCCGAAGAAGGCGTCCGACATCGACATCAACGAGGGCATGTCGAGCTTGCGCGGCGTGCGGTCGCTGATCCAGAGCTTTGAGTAAGTGCCGGCCAGCTCGGCCTGCGGCGGGCCGAGCCGCATCTCGCCCTCGACGAAGCGGAATTCATACTGGTTGGCCCAGGACGCCTGGATCTTCGGAAACGGCAGCGTCTGCTCGAACGGCTTTGCGTCGGGGTATGGCGCCACCCTGTGCTCCCAGGATGGCCGGCGCTCGGCGAACACGGCGGTGGCGAGTGTCGCGACCTCGCCGCCGCCTTGCGACAGTTCGACGCTCCAGTGCTGGCTGGAGCGGTTGGCCTTCACCAGCCGCACGTCGAGATCGAACGGCCCCTTCGCGATCGGCGCGCAGTAATTGACGGTCAGTGCCAGCGGATCGCCGGCGCGCTGCGGATGGTCGATCAGCGCGCGCAGGATGGTCGCGGCGGTGGCGCCGCCGAACGGACCGACAAAGGCCCAGTAATCGTCGCTGGTGTGCCCCTGCCAGCTGCTGTCGCCGGCGGTGATGCGGGTGGCGTCGTCGAACGGGTGCGGGAGCTTGGCGTGCATTGTTGGTCCTCTATGCCGCCCCCATCGTCATTGCGAGCGCAGCGAAGCAATCCAGAGTGTCTCTGGGGATGATGGCAATCATATCATCATCGTTCCTGCGGGATGCAATGACCTCGCAGGTAGCGCCGATTTCACGTTGCGGAAAAATCAGCCTGTCGCGCCGCGCTGGTCCTCTGCCTCCTGGAAGGGAGGCGTCAGAGGATTCACCGGCACGTTCCAGATCTCCTCGGCATATTCGCGGATGGTGCGGTCGGAGGAGAACCACGCCATGCGCGCGACATTGAGGATTGACGCGCGCGTCCAGGCTGGCGCGACCTGCCAGCGTGCATCGATCGCGCGCTGCGCCTCGTAATAGGAATCGAAATCGGCGCTGACCATGTAGTGGTCGAGATAGCGCAGCGCGTGCGCGATGGATTCGAAGCGGCCGGGATCGCCGGGAGAGAACTCGCCGGCGCCGATCGCATTGATGGCGCGCTGCAGCTTCGGCGACCTGCGGATCACGTCGGAGGCATCCAGCCCCTGCTTGCGGCGGATCATCACGTCGCCGGCCTCCATGCCGAAGATCGCGATGTTCTCCGCGCCGACATGGTCGCGGATCTCGATGTTGGCGCCGTCGAGCGTGCCGATGGTGATGGCGCCGTTGAGCGCCAGCTTCATGTTGCCGGTGCCGGAAGCCTCCATGCCGGCGGTCGAGATTTGCTCGGAGAGGTCGGCCGCGGGAATGATCACCTCGGCAAGGCTGACATTGTAGTCCGGCAGGAAGACGACCTTCAGCTTGCCGCCGATCGAGGGATCGTTGTTGACGACCTCGGCGACGTCATTGATCAGCTTGATGATCAGCTTGGCGTAGCGATAGCTCGCCGCCGCCTTGCCGGCAAAGATCTTCACCCGCGGCACCCAGTTGCCGTTGGGATCGTCCTTGATCGACTGGTACAGCGCGACCGTCTCGATGACGTTGAGGAGCTGGCGCTTGTATTCGTGGATGCGCTTGATCTGCACGTCGAACAGCGCGCTCGGGTCGACCTTCATGCCGAGCCGCTCGCCGATCAGGCGCGCAAGCGCGGTCTTGTTGTGCAGCTTGACACTGCGGAACTTCTTCTGGAATTCGACGTCGCTGGCGCGGGCTTCGATCAGGCTGAGCTGGGTCGGATCGTCGAGCACGGCCTCGCCGCAGGTCTCGCGCAGCAAATCGGTCAGCTTCGGGTTTGCCAGCATCAGCCAGCGGCGGAAGGTGATGCCGTTGGTCTTGTTGGTGATGCGGCCGGGATAGAGATGGTTGAGATCGTGGAACACGGTCTCGCGCATCAGGTCCGAATGCATTGCCGAGACGCCGTTGATGCGGTGCGAGCCGACGAAGGCGAGCTGGCCCATGCGCACGCGGCGGCCGCTCTTCTCGTCGATCAGCGAGACCGAGGCGCGGAAGTCGATGTCGCCGGGTGCGCGCGCTTCGGCGAGGGCGAGATGCTGCACGTTGATGCGGTAGATGATCTCGAGATGCCGCGGCAACAGCCGCTCGAACAGTTCGACCGGCCAGCTCTCGAGCGCTTCGGGCAGCAGCGTGTGATTGGTGTAGGAGAGGGTGGCGACCGTGATCTTCCAGGCCTCGTCCCAGCGGAAATTGTGCAGGTCCACGAGGATCCGCATCAACTCGGTGACGGCGAGGCTCGGATGGGTGTCGTTGAGCTGCACCGCGACCTTGGCCGACAGGTTGCGCAGCTGGCCGTCGGATGCAAGATGCCGCTTCACGAGATCCTGGAGCGAGGCGGAGACGAAGAAATATTCTTGTCGCAGCCGCAGCTCGCGGCCGGCCGGGCTCTCGTCGTTCGGATACAGGAATTTGCAGATCGCTTCGGCGCGCGCCTGCTCGGCGCTGGCGCTGACATAGTCGCCCTTGTTGAAGGCGTCGAGCTTCAGCGGATCGGGCGAGCGCGCCGACCACAGGCGGAGCGCATTGACGTGCTGGCCGCGCCAGCCGACGATCGGCGTGTCATAGGCGATCGCCTGCACGATCTCACCCGGATGCCAGATCGCGCGGTCGCGGCCCTTGTCGTCGACATGCTCGACGCCGCCGCCGAAATGAATGTCGTAAATCACCTCGGGCCGCTGCAATTCCCAGGGATTGCCGAAGCCCAGCCATTCGTCCGGATATTCCTGCTGCCATCCCTGATTGATGATCTGGCGGAACAGGCCGTAATCGTAGCGGATGCCGTATCCGATCGCGGGGATCGACAGCGTCGCCATGCTCTCCATGAAGCAGGCGGCGAGCCGCCCCAGGCCGCCATTGCCGAGCGCGGCGTCCGGCTCGCATTTGCGCAGCTCGGGCAGCGAGACACCGAGATCGCCGAGCGCGACCTCGAAGATCTTCAGCAGTCCCATGTTGTTCAGCGCGTCGGTGAAGAGACGGCCGATCAGGAATTCGAGCGAGAGATAGTAGACGCGCTTGCGCCCCGCATCGTAGCTGCGCTTCTCGGCCGTGAGCCAGCGATGCACGATGCGGTCCCGCAGCGCGAGCGCTGCGGCCTGGTACCAGTCGTGCCTCGTCGCCATGCCGGCGTCCTTGCCGATGGCAAGGCGCAGCTTCGCCAGGATCGTGCCCTTGATCTCAGCCAGCGCGAGTTCGTCGATAGGCTGCCCGGGGGCGGGAACACTGGGCTGGGACGATGAATCTTGCAAAGCCGTCACTTCCTGGTCGCGAGAACTCTACTCACCCTACGCGTCTTGCCCTCGCACCGGAACTGTTGCCGGTGCGGCCGTGCACTGCGCTGGCGTAAATTTATGCAAGGAACGGGCCGGTTTGGGAACCCGAACGAGCACGGAGAAACCCGAATTCACCGCGAGAATGGCGGCAGATTCAGCCATCAGTGTGGAGGAGGGGCCCCATGGGACTGCTGATCGAGATCGCTGCAGCCGTCCTGCTCGTCATCTGCATCACCGCCTCGAGCGCCGCGAGTTCACGCTGCCTTCGCTTGCACCGCATCGCAAAACTCCGCGAGGCGATCCGCAAGCCGCAGCGTTGCCGGGCTCGCCTCAGGCGAGGCCATCAATGCCACCTCGGTCCGGTTGATCGGCGCAAAGCCGTCCTTCGCGGTCAGCACGCGGTGGTCGGACTGGATCGACATCTCCGACAGGATGCTCAAGCCCATGCCGGCGGCAACCGCGGCCTGGATGCCGGCGAGGCTCGATGACGAATAGGCCATGTGCCAGGCGCGGCCGGCGCTTTCCAACGCATGGATGGCGCCGGCGCGATAGAGGCAGCCGAGCGGAAAGCCGATCAGCGGCACGGACGATGCGTTGACGTCGACCGGATGGCTCTTGCTGGTGACCCAGTGCACCCGCTCGGGCCACACCGCGATCGCGCCCTTCGCGCCGGCCTCGCGCTTGAACAGCGCAAGGTCGAGCTCGCCGCGTTCGAGGTCGCGGGACAGGTTCTTGCTCTGGTCGGCGCGCACATCCAGCCGCAACCCCGGATGCGAGCGCGAGAACGCACCCAGCAGCTTTGCCAGCCGGTACGCCGCAAAATCCTCGGGGATGCCGAGCCGGATCGCGCCCTCGCTGTCGGGCTCGCGCAATACGTCGCGCGCCTCCTCGGCGAGCGAGAGCAGCCGCCGCGCATAGGACAGCAGCCGTTCGCCGGCTTCGGTTGGACGCACGTCCTTGCCGTCACGGTGCAGCAGCAGCTGCCCGACGTCTTCTTCAAGCCGCTTGATCTGCTGACTGACGGTCGATTGCGTGCGGTGAACGCGCTCGCCGGCGCGGGTGAAGCCGCCGGCCTCGACCACCGAGACGAAGCTGCGCAGGAGCTCCAGATCGAGCATGGACGCCTCCATTCGAAAATCCACTGGTCGGCAGTTAATCATTTAATTTCCAAATGACAAGCCGCGTCCCTAGATCGAGGGCTCAGAAGAATGCCCCCAAGGGAAACTGCAGGGGAAACTGCAAAGAGAAACTGCATGTCGCTAGCCACCTCGCTTCCCGCTCCCCGCAGCCGGTTCAACACGCTGCCGCTCGCTATCGGACTGTTTTGCCTGCTCTGGAGCTACGCCTTCGTCGCTGGCAAGATCGGCGTCACCCATTGCCCGCCGCTGATCCTGCTCGCCGCGCGCTTCTCGCTCACCGGCATTTTGATCCTCGGCGCCACGCTGATCCGCGGCGACTGGTCCCTGTCGTGGCGCGATGCCGCGATCTTCGCGGTGCTCGGCATCGCCAACAACGCGCTCTATCTCGGGCTTGGCTACACCGGCCTGCAATCGGTCTCCGCCGGCCTCGGCGGCCTGATCGTCTCGGCAAATCCCGTGTTCACCGCCGCGCTCGCGGCGCTCCTGCTCGGCGAAGGCATGACCTGGCGCAAGGCGAGCGGCCTCTCGCTTGGAATCATCGGCGTGACGCTGATCGTCTGGCATCGCCTCTCGGTCGGCACTGATTCCCTGCACGGCATCATCTTTACGCTGGCCTCGCTCGCCTCGATCGTCGCCGGCACCATCCTGTTCAAGCTGCTTGCGCCGAAGGGAAGCCTGTGGATCGGCAACGGCATGCAGAACCTCGCGGCCGGCATCGTGCTGGCGCCGGTCGCGCTGACCTTCGCTGACGTCCACGCGATCGACTTCACCCCGAGCCTGATCGGCGCCTTCACCTTCCTCGTGCTCGGTGGCTCGATCCTCGCCTACTGGCTCTGGTTTCATCTCCTGAAAGTGTGTGGCGCCACCGCCGCCAGCGCCTATCATTTCCTGATGCCGCCGCTCGGCATGCTGTTCGCCTACATCGTGCTTGGCGAACACGTCGAGGCCCGTGACCTCTTAGGGATCATTCCGGTGGCGCTCGGCATTTATCTGGTGACGCGCCCCGCAAAGCCCGTCTCGTAGAGGAGTTCCCTCATGACCGTTTCCATCACACTGATCGGCGGCCCCACCGCGCTGATCGAGATCGACGGCTTCCGCCTGCTCACCGATCCGACCTTCGATGCGCCCGGCGCCTACCAGCTGCCGCATGTGAAGCTGGAGAAGACCATCGGCCCCGCGATGAAGGCCGATGCGATCGGCCCGGTCGATGCCGTCCTGCTCAGCCACGACCAGCATTCGGACAATCTCGACAATTCGGGCCGCGAGTTCCTGCGCAAAGTGAAGCGCGTGCTGACGACCGAGGCGGGCGCGAAGCGCCTCGGCGGCCATGTCGAGGGCCTCGCGCCCTGGGCGACCGCACATCTGAAGGACGGCGACGGCAATTCGCTGACGATCACCGCAACGCCGGCGCGTCACGGCCCGGCCGGCATCGAGCCGCTGTCCGGTGATGTCATCGGTTTCGTGGTGTCATCGAGCCGCAAGGACACGCGAGCGGTCTATATCAGCGGCGACACCACCTGGTTCGACGGCGTCGCCGAGGTCGCACGCCGCTTCAAATGCGGCGTGGTGCTGCCCTTCGCGGGCGCCGCGCAGACGCGCGGGCCGTTCCATCTCACCATGGACACCAACGACACCGTCGAGACCGCGCGCGCCTTTCCCGATGCGATGATCGTGCCGGTGCACACCGAAGGCTGGGCGCATTTCCGCCAGAACAGCGAGGATCTGCGCAAGACATTCGATGTGCTCGGCTTCGGGACGCGGCTGCGCCTGCTGGAGCCGGGCGTGCCGACGGTGATCGAGGCGCCGTAGCCTCCGCTGTCATGCCCCGGCTTGACCGGGGCATCCAGTACGCCGCGGCGAGGCGGTCCATCGACGCGGTTATCGTCGACGACCAACAGGCCCGCCTGGGGAAGGAGCCGGCGTCGGCTTCACCGACCGCGAAAAGTGGACCTGGTAATGAGTAACGGGCCGCGATCGCGCGCCCACACCGGATCCTCGACGCCACAATCTACTGGAGAAAGGTCTGCATGTTGGCCTCGATTAGGAGATAGCCAGACATTGGCGTCGACCGCACCGAAGGGCAAGCTTGCAGTCTTATGTAAAAAGATTCAGCCGAATTTCCGTGATCACTTGAGACCAAATTGCTTGGGATAGGCCATGATCAAGCGATTGGTATCGTCTCCGTCGATCACGCAATAGAATATCTTCTTGCCCTCTCTCACTGAATTGAGACTGGCAAACGCCTTTACCTGCTCCACAACGGACTGGCCGATTGCATCGTGGTACTGAACGACGAAAATCTCGGCCGGAGCTAAAAAGAGCCGCTGTATCTGATCTCCATTCTTTCCCAGCTTCTTGGGCGTAAGCTCCCCTTTCGTTCCGGGCCCCTTGAATGCAAACGCCATCGCGCGACGCTGGCCCTTGTGGCGTAGTTTTGTCGTGTACAGGTCATTCGGCTCGCCACCCCAGTCTTGAAATTTTCCAGTTGAGCCGATGAGCTTGAGCACCCCGTCCTTGAATGCGCGCTCAGATATCTTGGGCGCGGACGTCGGCTTCATCCTCTTGATCTTGGTGAATTGGTCGAAATCGTCAACGTGCAACTCCTTGATCTGGATCTTCGCGCCGGGGACGACTACTTTGACGCCGCCGCTGCTGCGGGGCGAGTACTTCGTCGGTAGCTTGGCCAGCTTCTTCGGGTCTTTGATCATTCGATGGATGGTCGTTCGCTTCGAGGCGAGGTATCGGTCCTTTGCGTAGGCGGTCTCTTTGCCCGCCTTGGTTTTCTGAACCAACTGAGCATCCGCAAGTTTGCCGCCAAGCTGCAGGATGGCAACTTGTGTCATGCCCGTCTTGGCCATCAGCTGAGACACGGTCTTGGGCTTCTTGCCGCCCTTGCATATCGCGTCGAAGACCTCTTGGAGGCGAGCGGATCGCCTCAGAACCGAGACCGCGTGGACAATCTGCTCATTCGGATTCGACCGAACGTCATTTACCGCAACAACCATTTTTCTCGTCCGCTAGTCGACGATCTTCTTGACCTTGCGTCCCGGGATTGTTCGGCGAATCGCGCTCGCGTCAACCTGCAGCGCCATTGCAATCTCTTCCGACGTAGAGCCTAGCTTCATCAACAAGAGAATGAGTAGTCGCTTGATGTCTTCCAATTGCCTGTCCGAATCAGCCACTTACAAAGCTCCTTGGGATAATCGCCCTAAAGTAGCATCATTTATCAGGACGCTCGCATTTCGCCAATATATCCTAGCTGGTCGTCACAGGGATTGGGGGCCATGGCTAAGGAAAAGTCGGGGAGTGTAGAGGATCTGCTGCGCGATATGATGATCGTGCAGTTGCTGTTGGCTGGCGTAGGTCAGCACGAGAGCCGGCAGATTACCGGTGTTGGTATTCACCGGGTCAGTCGAATCGCGAAACTATTGAAGAAGCAAATGGTGAAGAAATGAAATCGCGAGGAAAAGGCGACAACGCTGCGCTAGAGCAAAAGCTCGATGTGGTCATCGGACTAATGCAACACCTCGTCGCTCTCGAAATGGCGCGCGGCGGAACCACCCAACAGGCCATTGCAAAGCATCTACGCGTGTCAAAGACGAACGTTGTGGCAATGTTGAAGGGTGTCAGGCTGAGCGGCCGACAGCAGCAGTAACAGGAGTGACAGCGAGATTTCTAATGACGATAGGAGGATCGCCTAAATTCCGAACTCAATCCTTCCGGAACACGATCGACGCCATCCAGCCCGTCATCAGCGCCATTGCGGCGGTGACGAGGCCGTAGATCAGTCCATGCTGTCGCGCGGCGGTGGCGACGAACTGCTCGAAGCCGACCTTGACGATCTCGAACGCGGTGTCGGTCTTGGTGATCAACGCGCCATCGGCGAACAATTTGATCTCGATCTCATATGTCCCGATCGGCACCTCCGCCGGCAATGGAATGCCGGTGCGGAACAGCGTTGGCGTCAGGAACGTCACCGCGCTCGCATCCTCGCGATAGAGCCCGTGCTGGGTGCGCAGGCGGATGAAGGCCGAGCGGAACGGGTCGTTCGGCACCACGTCGGCATAGTCGCCGCTGACACGCTGGGTCAGCAGCACGTTGTTGAGCCCGATCTGCTGCCGGCGCGCGATCTCGGGCGAGGTGATCAGGTCGAACGGGCGGTTGGCGAATAGTGCCAAATAGCTCGGCACCTGCAGGAACTGCCGGTAGTCGGTGTTGATCCAGATGCCGAAGGTGCGCTCCTTGCGCCGCGTCACCATGTCGGCGCGCGGGCCCATCACGGTGACGACGAGATCGTAAGCCTTGCGATCACTGGGTGTGGTAGCGTCCTTCTCCACCGAGCCGAACAGCACCAGCTCCTCACCGGAATAGTTCGGCGTCACCGTGACACGGTGGTTGGAGACGGACACGATCAGCCGCTCGGCGCGCGCGGCTGAGGCGAGCAGCAGGAGAAGAAGGGCTGCGAGGAGTGCGCGAATCATCCACTCACCCCCAGCTCGCGGATGGTGAAGAGGTCCTCGGGCTTGATCACCAACTCGACCGCGAAGCGGACCCCGACCGAGAGGATCAAGAGGCCGAGCAGCAGCCGTAGCTGCTCGCCGCGAATCTTCTGGCCGGCCCGTGCGCCGAACTGCGCGCCGGTGACGCCGCCGACCATCAGGATCAACGCCAGCACGGCGTCCACCAGGTGATTGGTCACCGCGTGCAGCATGGTCGCGAACAGCATGGTGACGAGGGTGAGCACCATCGAGGTCCCGATCACCGTGGAGGTCGGCACCCGCAACAGATAGATCATGATCGGCACCAGGATGAAGCCGCCGCCGATACCCATGACGGCGCCGATGAAGCCGATCACGATGCCGACGATCACCACGGGGATGACCGAGAGATAGATCTTCGAGCGCTTGAACCGCATCTTCAGCGGCAGGCCATGGACCCAGTTGTGGGTGCGCCGTGGCGGCACCGCGCCGCGGCGGGTGCGCATCAGGGCGCGCAGGCCTTCGGAGAACATCAGGCTGCCGACCGTGGTGAGCAGCACGACGTAGGACAGCGCGATCATCAGGTCGAGCTGGCCGAGTGCGCGAAGCTGCGTGAAGGTCCATACGCCGAGCGCCGTGCCGGTCACGCCGCCGCATAGCAGCACGCTCGCCAGCGCCGGGTCGATCGCGCGTCGCCGCCAATAAGACAGTGCGCCGGAAAAGGAGGAGGCCGCGATGTGGCTCGCGACGGAGGCGACCGCGACAGCCGGCGTGATGCCGATGAAGATCAGGAGCGGCGTCATCAGGAAACCGCCGCCGATCCCGAACATGCCCGAGACGAAGCCGACCGCCGCGCCCATCGCCAGCACGAGGAAGACGTTGACCGGAAGATCGGCGATCGGGAGATAGAGTTGCATTGAACCACGCGCCAGCGAGACGGGATCGATTTCGCGGAATACTCGCAGGAAGGGCAGAACGATTGTCGCTCTCTTCAATAGCGGATTTCGGCGGCGTGCGGGATCAGGAATTTTTAGCGTGGTGAACGATCGTGCCTGGATGCGAGTCAAGGACTCGGATCACCTCTCCCGAAGGGAGAGGTCGGAACGCATCGAAGATGCAAACCGGGTGAGGGGGGACGGCCTCACGAAACGCTGCGACCCTCACCCGGATTGCTCCGCAATCCGACCTCTCCCCGTTGGGGAGAGGTGTACACCGCCTCAATCTCGTTATGCTTTAATGCGCGGCCGAGGCCGAGCGCTGCTTGGTTGCGACCGGCTTCGGTGCGGGCTTGGCGCTTTCCTGTTGCGCGCTGTCCCATCCGCCGGTGGGCGCCATGACATTGACGGCGTCGTCAGGCTGCGGTTCGGCGCTGAAGGTCTGGATCGCGAGCTTGGCGGCGGCGAGCGACTGCGGGTCGAGGCGCTTGGCGACGTCGTCGCGCTTGCCGGCCGCATCCGCATCGCCCTGGGCAGCAGCCAAGCTGAACCATTTGTAGGACTCGGCGAGGTTCTGTTCGACGCCGATGCCGCGGGCGTAGAGAATGCCGAGGTTGAACTGGCTGTCGGCAACGCCGCGATCGGCGGCCTTGCGGAACCACTGCGACGCGCTCTTGTAGTTGGCGCCGCGTCCGCCGCCATCGGCGTCGAGCACCGCGAGATTGTGCATCGCCTTGGCGTTGCCGCGCTCGGCGGCCTGCGTGTAGTAGCGGCGGGCGATGTCGACGTCCCTCTTCACGCCGAGGCCCTTCTCGTAGAGCGTGCCGAGGCGGAAAGTCGCGGGCACCACGCCGGCCTGTGCCGCGCGGTCATACCACTTCGCTGCTTCGTCGTAATTCGCTGCGATGCCCTTGCCCTCGGCAAAGCGTACGCCGATCTCGTAGGCTGCGGTCGCATCACCCTTCATCGCGGCGGTGCGCAGCACCGGTCCGCCGATTCCGTCAGGCAGCTTTTCGCTCGGCGGCACCTGCACGAGGCCGAGCTTCGCGCGGCTCGCGCCCGGCAGCGCGCCGGTGACGTCGCTGCTCGCCGCGGGCGGCGGTGGCGCCGCGGCGGGGGCAGGCGGAATTTCGACCGAAGCCGCGCTGCCCGAGTTGGCCGGGGGAGCTGACACTGGAGCGGACATGGGAGCCGGCGCGGCATTGTTCTGCGATTGCCGGCCGATCGGCGTCGGCGAGGTCATCGACGGCGTGACCTGCTCGGGCGCGGCGGGCCTGCTCTCGACGGGTGGTGGCGGCGGCTGCGGCGCGCGCTCGCTCGGCGAATTCTCTATCGCCTGCGTCGCCGGCGGCGCGCTGCCGCCATCGAGCAGGTTCATAGCCATCTTGAAGGTACCGAGCACGATCACGACCACGCTCGCGCCGACCAGCAGCGAACGGATCTTCGAGGTGAGGGTCGAGCCGCCGTCCTTGCCCTTGTCCTTGGCGCGATCCGCTCCGCCCTTGGCGCCGCGGGCCGGCTTTTCCGGCTGCGCGGCGGCGGCCTGAGCGGCGCGGCGCGCTGCAGCGATGAAGCTCGACGACGACACCGGCTCCTTTGGCGGGGCGAGGAGCTCGTCGATCGCACTTTCGGACGCGGCGATGCGCTCCGACGGCGTGGCGACGCGTCCATTCGGTCGCGTGCCGGGCTCGAGCGGATGATCGGGCGGCAATTCCGGTGCGAGCGCAGCACGCGCAGGCGCCGAGTGCGGCTCGAGGATTTCGCTGATCGCGCGCGGCGGCAAGGGGGGTATGACTTGCGACGCCATCGGCATCGGCGGCGGGGGCGCGGCCGGTGCGGCAGCGTGGAATTCGCGCGGTGCGGCGACGAAGGCGGTCTGCGGTGATTGTTGCGCGGCGGCCGGGTTCGGCAGCTCCGGTTTCGGATCGTAATTCGGCTGCTGTTGCTGCGGCCGGGGCTCGCGCGCCATCGGCGCGGGCTCCAGCGGTCCGGGCTCGATGGGGGCGGCCATCGGCATCGGCTGGGGTGCGGGGGGCGGCGGTGCCGTGCGCACCGCGCGCAGATCGCCCTCGATCATGGAGAGGCGGTCGACGACATGGCCGAGCGTGTTATGGACGGCTTCGAGCGAGTCCTGCGTGTTCCGGTTGGTCTCAGCCTGGCTGAAGCGGATATCGGAGAGCTCGCGCTTGACGAGATCGACCATTCCGGAATCGGAAGGCGGCGCGGAATTACGGCTCTCGACGAGCGCGGAATAGGTCGCCTGCTGCCGTTCCAGGTGCCGCAGGATGTCGTGCAGCCCGTCCTCGACGCGGCTCAGATTGCCGTTGCGCGGATCGGAGGCGGCCTCGATCCGCTCCAGCAGATACGAGACCCGCTGTTCGAGATGCGTGAAGGTCGAAGCCGAGTCGTTGCCGACCTGCATGCGGTCGAAACGGTCCGACAGCGCGCGGATCGCGGCTTCGAGATGTTCGGTGCTCTCGGCAGGCGCCGGCCGCTCGCGCGTTTCCAGCGCGGCGGTGAGCGCCGCGATGCGCTGCTCCAGCACCGCAAAGCTGTCGCTGTGGCCGGAAGAGCGGGTGACCTGGTCGACCTTTGACGACAGCAACTGGACGTCGTCGGAGAGCCGTGCCAGCGCTTCGTTCGAGGCGACGTTGGAAACGATGCCGCGCAGCGCCGAGATCGCGCCTTCGAGCTGCTGCACCGTCGACGGATCGTCATTTGCGCGCAGGATTAGATCGAGCTTGGCGCCGAGATTACGGATCGCTTCGTCATAGCCGGTGAGCTGCTCGGCCGGCGTCAGCGTGCGCAGCACCTGCTTGATGTCGGACAGCGCGTGCTCGATGCCGGACAGGACCTGGCCGTCGGTGCCGGACGAGCGGGTCTCGTCGATGCGACGATGCAGCGAGCGGATCTCGTTCTCGATCGATTCGATCGCGCGCCGCGGCATCGCCTCGGTGATGGCGTGACGGATCTCGGCAAGCTCGCTGCGGAAGGCGGCGATCGCCTGCTCGGTATTGTCAGGACGCTGCAGTGATTCGATCTGGCTCGTGATCCTGAGCAGGTGGCGCTCGAGCGACGAGAAATCGGGCCCCGGCTGCGGTGGCGGCGGAGCATAGGCAGGCGCGGGCGGCGCCGCCATCGGAGTTGACGTGGGTGCAATCGACGGCGCGGCGCGCGGCGGCATCTGCCGCGGCGCAAAGCCGTCGAGCTCGCTCTGCCGCGCGGTGATCTCGGCGACCGCGACGTCGAACGAAGCGGGGCTCAGCGGCGGCGAGCTGCGATAGACCTGCGCTGCCGCGCGCTCGACCGCATCGGCCTGGCGCTGGCGCGTTTCGACCGGTGACGGCGCCGGCCGCGGCGCCTGGGGCTGTTGCGGCCGCGAAATCTGCGACAGCCTCGCATCGAGGCGTGAGATTGCGTCGTTCAGCTGGCGCGCGACGCCCTGCTCGCGCGCGACGTCCGGTCGCGAAGCGTCCTGGCGCTGCGCGGGCTTCGAGATCCGTTCGATCTGCTGGGTGATCGCGTCGAGCCGCTGGTGGATGTCGGCGACTTCGCGGCTTTCCTGACTCGGTCCCTGGTTCGGCATGTGTTGCGGACGCTGGTCGTAAGGTCCGCGAAAGTTCGGCGGGGCAGATTCGCCGAGTGTGGAGTTCAGCCAATCGTTGAGTGACATGCCGGCACGGCGCGCAGCAGCTTCGGCCCGCTCCCGGACGGATGGATCGATGCCGTCAACACTCCACGATACGCGCGAATTCATGACTCTGTCCGGTTCCGACTCCGGCGCCCCACCCGGCGCCTCCAGCCTCCCCACGCGCGCCGGTTGCAACGACAATCGAATTCCGCGCGGGTCGTCTGCCTCGAACACCGACTTTTTCCTGTTACGGTAAATAACGGGTTAAGGAACGCGTCGCGGCAGTCTTAAAGTTGGGCGGCGGGAGCCGGGGGCGGGCCTTTAGCCTTCGCCAAATGCCCGGTGCGCTCCCTCCCCGCTTGCGGGGGGCTGGGCAGAGGGTGTTTCCGCGATCGAGGACCCCCCAGAGGAGAAAGCCCTCACCCGTGCCTTCGGCATAGCCGAGGCTCCGCCTCGGCGTCTCTCAAGAACGGCCGCCAAAGGCCGCCTGTGCTCTCCCGCAAGCGGGAGAGGTGCAGCGCCTGCGCCCCTCAGCCCTTCCCCTCGCGCTTGCCGTCCTCCAGCGGCACCACCGTGCCCTTGCTGCTCATTGCCGACAGCGCCTCGAGTGCCTCTTCGCAGAAATCGGCCACCATCTGCTCGTGTCGGGCACCGAGCTGAAGCAGCAACAGGTTACCGAGGTCGAGTACGCCCGACGCGGAGCCTTCCGGAAAGCGCTTCTTCAGGATCCGCTCGTAGTTCTCGTGCCGGTCGCGATGGTGCTCGAGCCTGGCCATCAGGTCGGCGCGCATGGGCTCGATGTCGATGCTGTCGAGCGCATGCAGCCGCACCAGGAGGTCGTCCTTGATCGAGGGCGGTGTGCTCGGTCGCGCGGCCCAGTGCCGCAGCGCTGTTCGGCCCTCGGGAGTGAGCGTATAGATGAGTTTATTGGGTTTGCCCGACTGTACGACCTCGCGGCCCTGGATGTAGCCGCGGTCGCGCAGCTTGGAGAGTTCGCGGTAGATCTGCTGGTGGTCGGCCTTCCAGAAGAAGCCGATGGAGGAGTCGAATGTCTTGGCGAGCTCGTAGCCCGTCATCGGACGTTCCGTCAGGCATGCGAGGATCGCGTCGCCGAGCGCCATGGCACCAGCTCCCTTTTCGAGGTCCCGACCAATTGACTTGACATTATGCGCATTGGTGCATATGCGTCAATGTGCATATGAGGTGGGCTCCAGACCCCCTGTACCAGCCCTTCGCGCTACTGTGCATGGGGTTGTTTTCGAGTTTTTGCCAAGGCCTTTGATCCACGGGAGGCACCCTGACAATGACCGGCCTCGATTCCTGGTACGCCTTCATGAAGTCTCATGACCGCGCCGCGCTCTGGGACTTGCTGCATCCTGACGCCATCTTCGAAAGCCCCGTCGTGCACTCGCCGCAGCGCGGCCGCGACATCACCTTCAAATATCTCGCGAGTGCCGAGAAGGTCCTCGGCGGTCCCGGCTTCACCTATGTCGGCGAATGGACGAGCGCCAACGGCGCCGTGCTCGAATTCAAGAATGTGATCGACGGCATCGAGATCAACGGCGTCGACATCATCACCTTCGATAGCGAGGGACGCATCACGCATTTCAAGGTGATGGTGCGCCCGCTCAAGGCGATCAACATGCTGCATCGCCTGATGGCGGAGCAGCTGGCCGCCCAATCATAGAGAATTCCACCACTTCAAGCCCCATGCCGGGAGAACGCCATGCCGATCTATAAAGCCCCCGTCGAAGACGTGAACTTCCTGCTCAACGACGTCTTCCAGATTGATCGCTACGACAATCTGCCCGGCTTCTCCGATGCGTCGAGCGACGTGCGCGAGGCGATCCTGGGCGAAGCGGCGAAACTCGCCGAGGAAGTGCTCCAACCGCTCAACCGCGTCGGCGATCTCGAAGGCTGCAAGCGCGCCGATGACGGCAGCGTCACCACGCCGAAGGGCTTCAAGGACGCGTTCAAGCAGGTCGCCGAGGGCGGCTGGCTCGGCCTGTCGGCGCCGCAGGAGTTCGGCGGCCAGGGCCTGCCGGTGACGCTGAGCCAGGCGGTCAACGAATTCCAGATCTCCGCCAACATGGCGTTCTCGATGTATGGCGGTCTCACCATGGGCGCGACCGCGGCGCTGCTGGTGCATGGCACGCCCGAGCAGAAGAAGACCTACGTGCCGAAGATGGTCGCCGGCGAATGGACCGGCACCATGAACCTCACCGAGCCGCATTGCGGCACCGATCTCGGCATGCTCCGCACCAAGGCGGTGCGCCAGGCCGACGGCAGCTTCAAGATCACGGGCACCAAGATCTTCATCTCGGCCGGCGAGCATGACCTCGCCCCCAACATCATCCACCTCGTGCTCGCCCGCATCGAGGGCGCACCCGCCGGCATCAAGGGCGTGTCGCTGTTCGTGGTGCCGAAATTCCTGGTGAATGCCGACGGTTCGGTGGGGCAGCGCAACGGCGTGGTGTGCGGCTCGATCGAGCACAAGATGGGCATCCACGGCAATTCCACCTGCGTGATGAACTACGACAACGCCACCGGCTGGCTGATCGGCGAAGAGAACAAGGGCATGCAGGGCATGTTCGTGATGATGAACGAGGCCCGCCTCGGCGTCGCGGTTCAGGGCCTCGCGCAGTCCGAGGTCGCCTATCAGAACGCCGCCGCCTATGCCCGCGAGCGCATCCAGGGCCGTTCGCTCACCGGCGCGAAGGCGCCGGACAAGCCGGCCGACCCGATCATCGTGCACCCGGACGTGCGCCGTACGCTGCTCTCCATCCGCGCCTTCAACGAGGCCGCGCGCGCCTTCGTGATCTGGACCGCGCTGAAGAGCGACGTCGCCCACCGCTCCGAGGATGCCAAGGACCGTCAGGCCGCCGACGACCACATGGGCCTGATGACGCCGGTGCTGAAGGGCTTCCTCACCGACTACGGCTTCGCCAACGCGGTGCAGGCGCAGCAGATGTATGGCGGCCACGGCTACATCGCCGAGCAGGGCATGGAGCAGTTCGTGCGCGATGCCCGCATCGCCATGATCTATGAAGGTGCCAACGGCATTCAGGCGCTCGACCTCGTCGGCCGCAAGCTGCCGCGCGACGGTGGCCGGGCCATCATGGCGTTCTTTGCCGAGGTCGGAGCTTTCGTGAAGGAGAATTCCGGCAACGAGGCCATGAAGCCTTATGTTGGCCCGCTTTCCACGGCGCGCGGCCATCTGCAGCAGGCCACCGGCTGGCTGATGCAGAACGCGCTGTCCAAGCCCGACAATGCGGGTGCCGCCGCCACCGACTACATGGAATTGTTCGGCCTCGTCACCTTCGCCTATATGTGGGCGCGGATGGCCAAGGTCGCGAACGAGAAGATCGCCGCGTCCGGCGCCACGCCCTACCTGAAGACCAAGCTCGTCACCGGAAAGTTCTTCATGGAGCGGATGCTGCCGGAGACATCAACGCACCTTGCACGCCTGCAGTCCGGCAGCGACACAACGATGGAACTGGCGGCGGAAGCGTTCTGAAGCCCTTCGCTTCCGCGCCGAAGCCGTCTATATATTATGCTTGTCATACAAGGAGGGCGTCATGCCTGAGGCATTCATCTATGATCACGTCCGCACCCCCCGCGGACGCGGCAAGGCCGACGGTTCGCTGCACGAAGTCACGGCTCTTTCGCTAGCCACCGTGCCGCTGCAGGCGCTGAAGGAACGCAACAATCT
>JAEYRD010000078.1 GCA_023435725.1 Pseudomonadota bacterium
GCTCCGGGTCGCGGCCCGGAGCGAGAGTTCGACGCCGAGCGTGCTGGCGCCCCGCAGATCGGCATTGGGGACTTCGCGGATGTCGTCGCGTTGCAACGCGCTGCGATATTGTGCCTGCTCGCTCCAGAAGCGCGGCCGTTCGAACATGTTGCGTAGGCGCTCTGCAGCCTCGGCGTTCACCGATTTATCGGCCTCCATGGCCGCAAGAGTTCCGGCAACCAGCGCCGGATCGTGCAGGACCGGAACGAGACGGCGCCACTCGTCCAGCGACAGTTTCGGCGTGTCGAGAACCGCGCGGGCCTGGAACGCTGGACGAAAAGCGACCAGCGTCGCGGCAGCCACGGCGAGAAGCAGCGCCAGCGGCAGGATTAGCCGTGCGAAGTCGCGCTGGAAGCGCAAGGTCGCCAGCGCCACGTCGGTGAGCGAGATTTCGTCCCGAACCCCGGAACGGTTGTCCCCAATCGGCTTCATGGGCTAGGCCCGGCGGCAGGGGGCAGAAGAGAGTGCTGCATCATTTCCGTGTTCCGAGCCGCGGCGCGTCTATGTAACGAGGCGCGCGAGGCAGCGGTCCCGTTCTGGCTCGCACTCGGCAAGCAGCGGATCGCGCCACCGAGGTCCCGGCCATGCACGTAATTGTCGAGGATGCCCGCGATGCGCTCGGCGCTGTGTCCGTCCCCGAAACGATCGTTGAAGGTATCGCGAGCGGGACGACCTTTCGCAATTCTCGCAGTGACCAGTTGAGCCAGTCGCTCACCCGCAAGCTCCAGCGGGTCGATGCGCTCGATCTCCGGGACGAAACGCCCGCGCTCGATCTCGCGCCGCACGCAGATGACCGGCACGCCGAGCGTCACGCTCTCCTCCAGGATGCCGCCGGAATCGCAGATGACGAGGGCGGATCCCGCCAGCATCTCGAGGAACTCGAGGTGGTCGCCGACGCCGACCATTTTGGCGTTGGGACCCAGTTCGTCCGCATCGATCTGTTCGAGCAGTCCGCGTCGGAGAAAGGTAAAGGGCGTCTCGGGAAAGGCACGGGTCAGTTGCGCCAGCGCCTCCCTGATGAGGCCGCGATGCTGGCGGCTCTCGCGGCGGTGGAGCGAGACGACAATGCCCCGCGGTGTCGCCGCCGCCCGCCGGAGGCGTTCTGCGTGATGGAAGATCGGGTCGCAGACCGTGTTGCCGACCACGAATACGTTCTTCTTGGTCATGTTGACCGCGTCGGCCAGGTCTTCGAAATCCGTCTGGGTTGCGCAGAACAGCAGGTCGCTCGAACTGTCGACGAAGATCCGGATCATCTCTTCCGGAAAAGGGCTGAGCGGATCGCGGCTGCGCATGCCTGCCTCGATATGTGCCAGCCTGGCTCCCGCGGCCAGCGCCCCATGGGCTCCGGCCAGCGCGCTGTAGGTGTCGCCCTGAACGACCACCAGACCCTTCGCCAGCGCCGCGATCTCAAGCGCGCAACGCTGGACCCATGACATGTCGTCGGCGTGTTCGCTGCGCAGGATAGAGGTTCTAACGACCTCCACGGAAGCCGCTACATCGAAGGCATCTGAGCGGTTTTGCCGCGCATCATAGATGGTAACCTTGCAGCCACGGCTTGACAGATGGCGGGCAACATCGATCGATTTTATGATCTCGGGAATTGTTCCGACGACGAAGATTACTTGGGGCATTACAATATCTGATCAGGCATTCGTGCCGCGGGAAATCGGATTGGCAGCAGCCTGAGCATTGTGGTGATGACAATCCACGCCGTCAGCTTGTTGCACAGAAACTCCTCCCGGACTACTGCGGTTTGCGTAGTGGCGGCCGATGGGGACAAGTCAACCGGAATGAGGAAGGCAGACGGCTGCGAATCGCGATACCCGATTGTCCAATGAGCTCGATCCGGGCCATTCTCCTGCAATTGTCGGCGACGATCTATGGCGCCGCCGTCTCGCTCGGCCTGTCGATCACGCTTGCGGTGTTGTTAGGGCCGGAACACTTCGGTGCCTATGCCGGCATCGTCACGATTGCAAGCTTCCTCGGCCTGCTGCAGGATTCGGGTCTGCGGACGCTCGTGGCGCGGGAGCACACGGTCCCGACCGTAGGTGTCGCGTTCTCCCGGACCAGGCTCGTTTCGCTGGCCGGCGGGCATGTCCTGCTTGTAACCGCCGCGATCCTCGCTGGTCTCTTGTTGCTTCCGGTGCACGCCGGGACGGTGGCGCTCGTCTGGGCGGTCATGGCCTTCGGCGCGATCACCATGCTTCAACTCGCCGCAGTCTCGCTGAGGGCCCAGGGTGCTTTCGGCCGCGACGCAGCCTGGCAAATCGCCGTCCGGACGGTCAGCGCGCTGGCGATCCTCGCGGGCATAGGCCTGTTCGGTGCAAGCCCGACGGTCGTCTTCGCGGCCTGGGCCATCGCGCTGCTGTCGGTCGTCCCGCTGCATCCGGCTCTCCGTGGGGTGAAGCCCGCCTTCACGCCTGCGCGGAGCCTCTATCGTGCCGCGGCCGGGTTCCTGGTCGTCGATCTCGCCACCTTCGTCTACAATCGCGCCGACATCCTGCTGTTGACGCTTCTGTTGCGTGATCAGGCGGATGTCGGTCGATACGCGGCCGGCTATCGCCTGTTCGATGGGGCGCTGCTTCTGGCCGCACCCGCGGCGACGGTGCTTTTCCGCAAAATGCGGCTGGTTCACGCCGAGCCGGCCGTATTCGCAAGGCTGCTACGTCACTCCCTCGCGCTGGCCGCCTGTGTCGGAATAGCGCTGGCGGCGGGTGGCTGGATGTTCGGGCCTGCGCTCGCTCGCCGCTTTTTCGGGGAGGCCTACGCCGCGGCGACCGGCAGCACCATTCAGTGGCTCTCGGTCGCGCTCGCTTTCGCCCTGCCCAGCGCCGTGCTGACGCAGGCGGCGATCGCCGCGGGCGCCCAGCGTGTCTATGCAGGCGCCGCGACGGTAGCGGCCTGCGTCAATGTCAGCATCAATCTCGCGACCATTCCCACCTTCGGCATTCGCGGCGCGGCCTGGGCGACGATTGCAACCGAGGGCGCGCTCTGGCTGGTGCTGTGGCTGCGATTGAGGTACGGATCGGCGCGGAAATCAGGACTGGTCTCATAGCGTGTGGCTGTCGCTTTCCTTCAGGAGGTGGCCGGGCGGCCGTGTGAGATGGGTCTAAGGACGATTCTGGCGAGGTTGCAGCAGGCCGTCGCGAAACGGTCGCGGCGAGAGCGTGCGGCGCTCTTCTTCAGCCTGCTGGCACCGTCTCCGGACGCGCGGGTGCTCGATCTGGGCGGCGGCAGGGGCTCCCACCTCGCGGCGCATTATGCGCAGTTGCGGGATGTCTGGATTGCCGACATGAATCGGGATGCCCTCGCTTATGCGAAGCGGGAATTCGGCTATCGAACGATCTTGCTGAACGGTAACGAGCGGCTGCCGATCGAGGACAACGGCTTTGACATCGTTTTCTGCTCGTCGGTGATCGAGCATATTACCGGGCCGAAGGAACAGGCAGTGCCGCTGTTCAAGAGCGACAGTCGGCGCTTTTCGCAACTCGCCTTCGAGCATCAGAAGCGGTTCGCGCAGGAGATCCGACGCACCGGTCGTTCCTATTTCGTCCAGACTCCCTATCGCTATTTTCCGGTCGAGGTCCATTCCTGGCTCCCATTGGCGGGTTTCCTCCCGACGCCATGGCAATGGCTAGCGATCCGCACGGTCGGCCGGCTGTGGCGACCGATGCGCGAAGTGCCGGACTGGCACCTGCTGACTGAGCACGAGATGCGCGCGCTGTTTCCTGACGCCGAGATCCACCGCGAGAAGGTGTGGTTGTTCACCAAATCGCTAATCGCGGTCCGCGCCGTGCGGACATCGTAGCGATCGCGCATATGGTACCTGGCGTTCGCTCAAAATAGGACCGCTCGTCGTTCGCGAGCGGCGGCGTCGGGGACGAAGCGGCGGTCAGGGCGGCAATCACCTCGCCTTGGTCCAACGGACAGACTGAAGGTTGGGCTGGATCTTATTTGTGGTTCGGCGAAGTTGCACCCGATAGGACGAGAAGAGTCGGACGCTCGCCTCCTCGCGAAGCCTCGCCAGAGGGGTGGAAGTTCATGGCCTTCAGGTGCAATTCGAGACGAATACGGCTGTGCCGCTGTCCGAGCTGCAATGGATCAAATCTGAGTCGTCTGCTCGCTTCGTGGGCGGATCGCATCGGCCCTAACCGCCGACGATTGGGATTCTTGCGCGCGTGCGGCCGAGCGATCGTCTGCGGCCGCACGGTGATCAAGGGAGTCAGGGGAGACCGACAATGGAGATAGAGCACACGTTTTGTGCGGGGGCGCCGCCCAGATTGTGGGTGAGGGCGAGGCTGGGAGCGCCGAGCTGCCGTTCGGCTGCCTGACCGGTAAGCTGGAGCCAGCACTCGTAGAGCATCCGCAGGCCCGACGCCCCCACCGGATGGCCGAAGCATTTTAGTCCGCCATCTACCTGACACGGCATTGTGCCATCGATGTCGAAAGCCCCGTCCAGCATCTGTTTCCAGGCAGTGCCTTCGTCGGCGAGCCCGATGTCCTCCAGCGTCACCAGTTCAGTGATGGAGAAGCAGTCGTGCAACTCGGCGAGGCTCAACTGCGAGCGCGGATCGGTGATGCCTGCTTCCGCATAGGCCCGGCGGGCGGCGATGCGGGCGGTGTGCACATAAGCTCCGTTCCAACTACTCTGCCGGAGTTCCCAACCATTGGATGCGACGAGTTGAATCGCCTTGATCAGAACCTGTGGTTTTTTGCTCAGATTGCGGGCAATCTCTGGAGTGGTCACGATGGCGCAGGCCGCACCGTCGGAAACGGGGCAGCAGTCGAGCAGACCGAGCGGATCTGCCACCATGGGGGCGTTGACCGCCTGCTCGATGGTGATAGCCTTTCTCAGGTGGGCATTCTTGTTCTTCACAGCATTGCTGTGGCTCTTCATGGAAGTGTGCGCCATGGCGCGCTTGAGGTCGTCGTAGGAGACGCCGTGGTGCGCGCCATAGGCGCGGGCGAGCTGTGAGAAATTGCCGGGATTAGTATGGGTGGGCAGGTACATGGGGGCGAACGTGCCGCGCGAGGCCGGCGGCAAGCCAGCGAAGCCCGTATCTTTCAACTTCTCGACGCCCATCGCCAGCGCGACGTCCACTGCGCCGGAGGCAACGGCATAGACCGCGCCGCGGAACGCCTCGGTGCCGCCAGCACAGAAATTCTCCACGCGGGTCACGCCGATGCTGGGCAGGCGCAGCGCGAGGGCCATGGGCGTGCCGGCCTTGCCTGCGCCGATGTCGTCATAGTGCGAGGAATACCACGCCGCCTCGATGATACCGGGGTCGATGCCGGCACGATCGACCGCTTCCAGATAGGCCTCGGCCATTAGTTCATCCTGCCCCACGTCCCAGCGCTCGCCGAAGCGAGAACAGCCCATAGCGAGGATGGCGACCCTGTCCTTGATTCCTTTAGCCATCGTGCGACGCCTTTCGCTTAAGTTGCAACGGTCGGCAGCGGGTGCGCCGCCGCGGCTTTCCAGAAATAGCGGCGGAAGCCGATGCGCTCGTCCATATCCTTGATGCGGAAGACGAAACGTACGGTATCGCCGGGCCCCAGGCTTGCCGCATCGGGGTCGGTGAAATCCATCATCAGGCGGCCGCCGCCGGCGATGTCCACGAGGCCATAGCAATTGGGCGGATTACGCGAGAAGGCGAGCCGATCGACTGTGGCGGTCGCCACCGTGCCGCCCAGGTCCGCCAGCGGCCAGGGCTCCTGCGGTTCGGCGCGGAAACCCTTTTCCGTTGCGGCCAAGCCGGAGGGAGGGAATTCGACGTGTCCGCTTTCCGGATTGCGCCCTCCTATGAACCCTAGAAGCGCTTCCGAATTACGGAAAGCGGTGGTGAGCGCCTCGTTTATTGGCAGGCGTCCGCGCAGGCCGCGTTCCCAAGGCAGCAGTCCACGGAAGATGGGCAACTTTAGATAGTTTGTCTCGGAGATGCCTGCCGCCAGCGCGGCGGAGGAGCCGGAGGTAAAGCCGGCGAGAGCATCGGTGGCCTCCAGCACCAATGCGGTGGCCCCTTGGCCAAACTGCGCCACGACCACGCGCTCGCCGGGCTTCATATCCTCCATCGTGCGGGCGAGCATCACAAGCGCATGGGCTGCGCCGGTGTCACCGCAATCGGCATCAAGATTGCCAGCGAGACGAGCATGGCCAAGGCCCGCGGTCTGCGCGACCGCTTTGGCGCAGCCAGGAATGACGCTGGGCAGAACGAAATGATGGATATCGCTTGCCTGCAGGCCAGACTTCACAAGGGCGTCAGCGATGGCGCGGGGCACGAAAGAGAGGAAGCCCTCTTCGCGTACCCAGCGTTCTTCCCAATCGGTAGCGAGGGGGCGGTCAATGGGGCGATAACGCTCGATGAAGGGGGCCGTGATGCTGGCGCCGCCGCGGTAGGCGAGGAGTTGTTCCGGGCCATCTCCCACGAGCACCGCTGCAGCACCGTCGCCGTAGCGCGACTCGGCAACGCTGCCGGCCGCACCCACTGGGCTGTCGGCTGCCACAAGCAAAGCGGGATTGGCGCCGTCCAGCGCCGCCTGAAGCGCGATGAGTCCACAGCGTAGGGTGCCGGATGTGTCGTGCGCCAAGGTCTGAGCCGGTAGGCGCAGGGAAGCATGGACGAGGCTTGCATTCTGCGGCTCGGCAAAAACATGGGTGGTGGAGGCGAAGGCGAGGGTGCGGACAGTTTCACGCGCAGCGGGTGTGTGGGATAGGCAGGCGCGGGCGGCTGCAACCCCCATGGTGATCGGATCCTCGTCCCAGAAGGCAAGAGTCCGCGCACCACGCGCCTCGCTCCGAGGTGAAAGCCAATTCATGGCGGCGGCCATGCTCGCCCGCGAGAGGCGCAGTCGCGGCAGGTGGATTCCAATCGCTGTGATGCCCGTCACCGTCGTTTCCCCATACGTTGGGTCTGATTGCTGCTGCTACCGGCATGGTGACCCTGCTGGGCGCCTGCTGCTTCGGGCCGGGCGGCCCAAGTGAAGAACCCGATTGCAAGCCGGATCTTGGAAATATAATAGTCAGAACGATCGGTCAATAAATTTCATCCGAGGAAGCATGAACCAAGAGCACATCGTTATCGTGGGCGCAGGGCAGGCTGCCGCTTCCCTTGCCATACGGCTGCGCAATAAGGGGTATTCTGGAGATCTAACGATATTTGGCGACGAGCCGCATCTGCCCTACCAGCGACCGCCGCTCTCCAAGGGCTACCTTAAAAGAGAATGGTCGATTGATCGCCTTTATATTCGACCGGCCAAGTTCTGGACTGACCATGGGGTCAGAGTTGTGACCGATGCTCCGGTCACAGCTATCGATCCCATCCAGCGAACGCTCGAGGCGCGCGGCCGCACGGTGACTTGGAGCAAGCTTGCCCTCGCAACGGGCACGTCGCCGCGTCCTCTGCCTGCAGGTTTCGCCGGGTTGAAGGGCGTTCATGAACTGCGCAGCATCGCCGATGCGGACCGACTGCAGAACGAGATTCACCCCGGTCGGCGCCTGCTGGTGCTGGGCGGCGGTTATGTGGGCCTGGAAACCGCCGCCGTGGCGGTAAAGGCGGGCATGTCCGTGGTGGTGGTGGAGCGTGCCCGGCGCATTCTTGAGCGAGTCGCTTGTCCGCAGACTTCCGCCATCATCCGTGCGCTGCATGAGGGGCATGGCGTACGCATCCTGGAAGGGAGCGCCGTTACAAATGTGGCGGCTCGGGACGGCGCCATCACGGGGGTGGAGCTGGATGATGGACGAAGCCTGCAAGTGGATGTAGCTATCGTTGGTATCGGCGTTTTACCGCGGGATGAATTAGCCCGTACAGCCGGCATCACTTGCGACGACGGCATTGTGGTGGACCGCTTCGGCCGTACCTCCGCCGTCGGCGTGTGGGCGGCGGGCGATTGCGCCGTCTTTCCCCTGGATGGCGTTCCCTGCCGGCTGGAGAGCGTGCAGCATGCCGTGGACCATGCCGAATGCGCGGCCGACGACATGCTGGGCCACCCCCGCGCTTACACGCCCGTGCCGTGGTTCTGGTCGGACCAGTACGACGTGAAACTTCAGATCGTGGGCCTCAACCGCGGCTACGACGCGGTGGTGCCTCACCGGTCGGAGCGCGGCGAGTCGCTTTGGTATTTTCGGCGGGGCGATATGATCGCGGTGGACGCCATCAACGATGCGCGCACGTATATGGCAGCCAAGAAAATGCTTGAGGGAGGGATCAACGTCTCCCTCGCTGAGGTGTCGAAAGAAGGGTTCGATCCGGCTGGGCGGACCCGTCATTCAGTTCCGCTGGCGTGATGGCGACAGCTTCGGGTGTTGACGTTCAATCCCCGCGCGGCTCCGTCCGCCTGTCGCGACGCTCGTCCGCGCGCCCCTGGGTCGGACTCACATGAGCATACCCGTTCACGAACATATCGACAGTGCGGTCGGCCAACTCGCTGGGAGTGACGATGCCGTCTGCATGGTACCAAGTGTAGGTCCAGTTGATCATGCCGAAAAACAGCATGGTGTCGACGTGAGCCATCATGGAGTCTTTCGCCAGGTCCGGCCGTAGCTGTAGCAAGATGTCCCGGACATAGGCGATGAGCTCGCGCTGCTTGGCTATGAGTACCCTGCGGGTTTCCGGGGCCAGAAACTCGGCGCAGGTCAGCAGCGCCACGTGCCGGTCGCGAGAAACCGAGTAGACATCGAGGAACAGGCGCGTGAGCTGACGGAATCGCTCCTCTGGATCCTGGTAGCCGTAGAGGGTGTGGCGACACTTCATGAGGAGCGAATCGACATGCGACATCAACATGTCGGAGAGGATCGCTTCTTTGGAGCTGAAATAATGATAAAGGCGGGATTTAGAACATTCGCAGGCTTCCGCGATGTCGCCGATCGACGTCGCCGCATAGCCTTGCCGGGCGAACACTGACGCGGCACGCTCAAGCATAGTGTCGTGGATGCTATCATATTCAGCTGAACGTGTTCTCGCCACGGCGTTTGTATCCGCAAAGAATGATCCGACCGTTCGGTCTATAGGCGCGCGCCCCCCGATTGCCAAGCCCTGGAAAAACCCGAAGGGGGCGCCACCGGGCACCGCAAGGCTGACCTCGTTGCCCAGTTCCATCCATGGAGCTTTTTGACGTGGATCAAATTCGGCATTTACATAGTCAATCCGTTCGGTCTATTAATTCTCTCCTCGGACCCGCGGTCGTCAGAGCCGCCAAATAAAGTCGGAGTGTAGAGGAAACAACAGATGCAGCATCCAGAGGTGGAGTCGCTTGACCGCGACGGTATTTTAAAGTTGCAGCGTGACGGACTCGCCAAGCTTGGTGCCCGTCTCGCGCAGTGCGAAACTTGGAAGGCTCACTTTGCTACGGCCGGCATGAAGCCGGAGGATCTTGGAGCCGAAGAAGGCCTCGAGAACGCGCCCTTTATGGACAAGTCGCTGCTGCGCGACCGCTATCCGTTCCCGTTCCTTACCGTACCGATGGAGAAGGTGGAGCGCTTCGTTGCGACCTCCGGCACCACCGGTCTGCCGGTGACGTTCGGCATGACAGGGAATGATCTCCATCAGCTCTTGCCCTACCAGATGGCGCGCTTGCTTACCGCTGCCGGCGTACGGCCAGGCTTTCGCGCTTACCAGGGGTACGGCTATGGCTTGTGGATCGGCGGCCCGGCGCTGGATGCCGGCTTCTCTGCCATGGGTTGCACCAATTTTCCTATAGGTCCCGGCCGCGGCGAACTCGCTGCTCGTTGGTTGCGTGACCACGCTTATGATGTGGCGTCCATGTCGCCCTTGTGGCTGATGACGTTGGTTCAGGCGGCCAAGCACCAAGGCATCGACCCGCGTACCGAGTGGACGCTGAAGGTAGCCATACTCGGCGGCCAATCTGTTTCGGCAGAGTTCCGTGCCCAACTTGAGGCCGAGATGCCCGAAGGTTTCATCAGTCACAACATCTACGGCACTACCGAGGCGGGTGGCCCTATCCTCGCGATTTCGACCCCCTACACGCACGCAGACGACGAGTTGCAACTCCTCAATGAGGATACCGTTATCGTCGAGATTCTCGATCCGAAGACCATGAAGCCGGTATCGGACGGCGAGGTGGGGGAGATCGTCGTCACTACCATTCGCAAGGAGGCCTCGCCAGTAGTGCGCTGGCGCACCCGCGACTTGGTGCGGCTCTCACCGCGTCCTTATGATTGCCCTTCAGGTCGTCGCGGCATGCGCAAGATCGGCCGCATCATCGGCCGCACCGACGATATGATCAAGTTCAAGGGAGTGATCGTCTTTCCGTCGCAGATCGAGGACGTCATTGCGGGCATTCCGAACTTGGCGAAGGAGGCCTGGCAGATCTATCTCGATAAGGAGGCGATCACTATCGGCAAGATGACCGTCGCGGTCGAGGCGATCAACGCTGATCAACGCTCGGGCGACGAAGCGGCGAGCGACGTGCGTCGCGAGATCAAGGCGCGCCTCGGCATCAACGTAAATGTCGAGTGTCACCCAGAAGGTACGCTGCCACGCTATGAGGCTAAGGCCACGCGTGTGCTGCACCGCCCGGAAGAAGCGCATTGATTCCGAAGTGCACTGATTCCAGCGTGTTTCCATGAACGAGTCCACCACTGGCGATACTGATCCCTACGTGCAAGTTCGTCGGCGCATCGAGGCGGCAACCACAGCTTGGGCACGAGGCATGACGCTCGCCGAGATTCGCGAGAGCTTCGAGCATTTCCTTGGTGATAGCGGGGCCGCGCCGGAAGTGCGGCGCACCGCTCTCAATCTCGCCGGTCTGCAGGCCTGCGCCTTCGATCCGCCTGGGGGTGTACCGCGCCGCACGCTCCTTTATTGCCACGGAGGCGGCTTTCAGATCGGCTCCGTGCGCTCCCATGCCGACCTCATGGCGCGGATCGCGGCCGCGAGCGGCGCGCGGGTGTTGGGCTTCAACTACCGCCTCGCTCCCGAGCACCGTTTCCCCGCCGCCCACGACGACGTCTTCGCTGCTTATGCAGCACTGGTGGAGGCGGATGAGGTGCCACTCGCCCTGATGGGGGATTCTGCTGGCGGGGCGCTCGCCCTCGGCACGGCCATGCGCGCCCGCGATGCTGGACTGCCTTTGCCGAAGGCTCTCGTGCTGCTCTCGCCCTGGCTCGATCTGACGATGAGCGGGGAGAGCTACACCGCGCTGGCGGACAAGGACATCTTCTCCACGCCCGCGCAACTGCGGGCCATGGCGCGTTGCTATCTGGGACGCGATAATCCGCCGTCCAATCTTGCCGCCTCGCCAGTGCTGGGAGATCTGGCCAGCCTGCCGGCGATGCTCGTCCATGCGGGCGGGTACGACATTACTCTCGACGACAGTCACCTGTTGGCGCGCAGCGTCGTGGCGCAGGGTGGGCAGATCGAGGTGGAGGTATTCGAGGCCATGTACCACCACTTCCAGGTATTCGAGGAGTTGCCCGAGGCTCAGATTTCTCTCGCGCGTATCGGCGCCTTTATCCGGACGCTCTGATCCTTCCGGCACCACCGGCTGCCCGAGATGTAGCTGCCTTCGACGTCAGACTTGCCTGCCTCCCTTCACAAGAGGCTGGCATCTTCCAGTATTCAGCAAGCGTCGAGGCGCGCGGGATCGAGGCCCCAGTCGGCAAGGATCTCGCGGCCGTGTGCTCCATGTGCCGCCGGCCCGCGGGCGACGGTGGAAGGCGTTGCGGAAAAGCGCGGGGCGGGAGCGGGCTGCACCACCCCGTCCACAGTCACGAAGGCTGCGCGTGCCTGAGCGTGGGGATGGGCGGCAGCTTCGTCCCAGTCGAGGATAGGGGTAACACAAGCGTCCGTGGTGGCGAACAGAGTGGTCCAATGGTCCCGTGGTCGCTCGCGGAAGATCTCCGCGAGACGCGCGCGCAGCCGGATCCATGTCGCGGGATCGGCCATATGGGAAAATTCAGCGGCGTCCAGCCCCAGCTTCTCGATGAGGATCTGGTGAAACTTCTTCTCCACCGGCGCCACGGCGAGGAACTTCCCGTCCGCGCAGGCGTAAGTCGTGTAGAAATAAGCGCCCCCATCCAGCAAGTTCGCTTCACGTGCCGTGCTCCACAGGCCGCCGGCGCGGAAGCCCCAGAACATCGCTGCGGTCAAGGAGGCGCCATCGATCATAGCGGCGTCCACCACTTGGCCCCGATCGGAAGTTCTGGCACTGAGTATGGCGGCCAGCATCCCAAATGCCATCAGCATGCCGCCGCCGCCGAAATCGGCTACCAGATTCAGCGGCACCGGCGGGGGCGTGCCGGCCGGTCCCATGGCAGCCAGAGCACCGGTTAGGCCGAGATAGTTGAGATCGTGTCCGGCGGCCTGCGCCAGCGGCCCCTCCTGTCCCCATCCTGTCATCCGGCCATAGGCGAGGCGCGGATTGCGCGAAAAGCACACATCAGGCCCAAGGCCGAAGCGCTCCATCACACCCGGACGGAAGCCTTCCAGGAGGCCATCGGCGCGGGCAATAAGATCCAGTATCACGGCCTTGTCGGTTTTGGCCTTCAGGTCGAGGGAGATGGATCTGCGTCCGCGTGCCAGCACATCGAAGCGGGTATTCATGAGCGGAATCTCGGGCTGCCGCCGTCCCTTTTGGTGAACGCGGATCACATCCGCGCCGGCATCTGACAGCATCATGGCGGCGAACGGAGCTGGCCCGAGGCCGACCATTTCCACGATACGAAGTCCCTGCAGCGGGCCCGGCATATCACTCTCCAGCAAAGTCTTGGTGTGGCGACGGTGTACAGACGTCTTCAAGTGGCTGTTGGCAGGTGAACGGTGAGGCCGGCGAGGCTCGGTACGACTTTCACTTGGCAGGAGAGGCGGGAATTTTCGCGCACATTATCGGCGAACTCGAGCATGTCGCGTTCTATGCCGTCCGCCTTGCCAACAGCCTCGTACCATGGCGTCTCGATGTAGACGTGGCAGGTGGCGCATGAGCAGGCGCCGCCGCATTCGGCCACGATGCCGGGCACGTTGGCACCGCGCGCGCATTCCATGACGCTTAGCCCGTCCTGCGCGTCGATCTCGATGCGTTGACTATCGGGTGTTACGAAGACGATCTGGGTCATCAGGACTCCACGGATGATTGGTGTTCTCGTGAATCGGGATATGTGGACGCTGGGTCAGGCGCCGCAGCCCATGCCGCCGGACACGCCTAGGACTTCTCCCGTAATAAAGGAGGCTTCCTCCGAACCGAGGAACGCCACTGCGGCAGCTACCTCTGCCGGCTCGCCGATACGGCGCATCAGCGTCAGGTCGGCCATGTGGGCCATGACCTTCTCGCCCATTTTCTTGACTGTCCGCTCTACCATGGGTGTGCGGACGGGACCTGGTGCTACAGCGTTTGCGGTGATGCCGTAGCCGGCGTTCTCGCGAGCGATGGACCGGGTGAAGCCGATCAGTCCCGCCTTGGCTGCAGCGTAGACGGAGCCGCCCCTCGAGCCCAGTCGGCCCGCCTCGGAGGCTACATTCACGATCCGCCCGTAGCGCGCTGCCTGCATGGCGGGTAGCGCAAGCTGTGTGAACACAAAGGCTGTTTCCAGGTTGACCGAAAGCAGGAAGCGCCAGTCTTCTCGCGTTGTGTCGGTGAAAAAGGCGTGCTGGTCGGAACCAATGTTGTTCACCAGGACGTCGAACGGCCCGTGGGTGGTGAACAGGGCTTCCGCCGCCGCTGCGTCAGTGCCGTTCATGTGTGCGAAGGTGGCGCCGGTTTCGTCAGCCAGCGCGGCACCTGCCGCGGCTTCGAGGTCGCAGAAGGTCACGGTGAGGCCGTCCGCGCGCAGGCGACGGACGATAGCGGCGCCAATGCCGGCGCCGCCCCCGGTGACGAGCGCGCGTCGCGCGCTCGCAAGCTTGACCGCGCTCATCGGCCCGTAAACACGGGTTTGCGCTTCTCGATTATCGCCGCGAGACCTTCGCGGGAATCGGCGGTGAACGACAGCTCCGACACGGTGCGCGCCTCCTCGGGAAGAGTGGTTTCCACATTTAGCGCGTTCCACAGGAGGCGTTTGGTGGCGGCGAGGGCCAGCGGAGCGCCGGAAGCATAGAAGCGCGCGGCCTTCTTTGCCTCCATCGGGAGTTCAGCATCCGGCACGCGTCTCGTAATGAGGCCGATCTCGAGCGCCTCGGCTGCGTCGACGATGCGGTTGGATAACATCATCTCTGCCGCGCGGCGGAAACCCACCAGGTGCGGCAGGATCACAGACGCACCCGCATCCGGCGCCATGCCCACCTGCGTTGCGCCTGCCAGGAAGCGTGCGCCTTCACCGGCGATTACAATGTCGGAGGCGCAGACAAGGCCAAGTCCACCGCCGCCGGCGGCATAGCCTTGGACTTCGGTGATCACGATGGCCTTGAGGCGGATCAGTGTTCCGATGGCCGCCTGGAGATACGCCGTCACCTCGCGCAGGAAATCGCCCAAGGCTTCTCCCTTCGATGCGAACTCGCGCACGTCGCCGCCGGCGCAGAAATTTACACCGGCGCCGCGCAGATGCACCACGCGCAGGTCTGGCGTGCGATGGCAAAGCATGAGCGCCTTGTAGAGCGACTGCATGAGTTCAATGTTCATGCCGTTGGCGGACTTCGGTCGGTTGAGCGTGATGGTGGCGATGCCATCCGCATAGTCGAGAAGAACTGGCCCCTCGCCGATCCAGATATTGAGGGATTTGTCCGTGGCGGACTGGGCCTCGGTGGTGCTGTTTGACATATGCGGCCTCAAACCAAGAACGAGAGCGTGTAGATCGGCTTCTGGTTGTTCACGAGTGCGATCTTCTTGCGCACCAGCCGGAAGCTTCCATCGACGATACGAAGGCGATAGTCGTTGCGCGCTGCCCATAGAGTCTCGCCCCTGAGGTTGTCCTCGTAGATGAGTACGTTGGCGCGCACGTCCACCTCGTTGTCGCGGACTTTCACCAACTCGATGTTGGAGATGACGCGGGCGAGCTCCGAGCGGGGCGTTTGGGTGTGGCGCCGGCCGGTCTTCAACTGGCGGATGCGCACGCCGATGCGCGATCGGTTGTCATAGAGCACCGACATCTGTGTTTCGGGGTTGATCTCATCGCCATTGGCGGGCACCCAGTAGATGGCATCGTCGGTCCATAGCGATTCCCACCCGTCATAGTCGTGGGTGTCGGCAAGCCGAGCCTCCAGATAGAGAAATTGCGCCACTCGGTAGTGCAGGGTGGCTGGCTCGACGGTGGAAAGATCGGAAATGGACACGTTCTTGAGATCCTTGACGAAGGCGGTCATCAGCGGGCCTCCGTCATCAGGTTGAGATAGTGGCGCCAGATGCCGCGCTGTGGCGTCTCGTCGGTGGAATGGGCGATCCGGAAGCCGTTCTCGTCGAGCCGCTCACGGTGCAGGCCGCGCGTGAGCACTAGCCATTCAGGATCGAGGATCTTCGCGCCGCGGTGGTTGCGTTCGTACATTTCGGTATCGTCGGCCAGCAGGAGGCCCGCTGGGCCCACCGATCCCATGGTTTGCTGTCGCAGGCGGCGGTTAATGTCCGGGGCACCTTTGAACTGCACCGCGGTGACATGCTGGATCGTCTCGTCTACGGCGATCGGCTGCAGCACGAAGATCTGGATCTCGGCGATGAAGAGGTTCGGGAAGATCATGATGTGGGGCGAGCCATCGATCATGATCTGTCGGGCGCGCTCCTCACCGTAGGCCGCATTCATCGCCTTCACATATTCGGGCAGGCGATTCTCGCTGGTGCCGAACCACTGCAGCGGTTTGCCGTGGCGGCGCCATTCGGGGCGCAAGTCGAACTCGGTGTGACCGTTGCCGTAATCGCGTGTCAGCGCGGTGGAGTCCGAGCCGTAGAGGCTCCCGATGCCGGAATCTGTTACCTGGAAGACGGAGCCGTGTACGAAGCCGGGGTGGTAGCCGTCGGTCTCATTCTCCAGCATGAACTTCCAGTTCGCCTTGGTGCGGTGCTGGAGGAAGCCCGCGGTTAGTTCGAGTTCGCCGGTGGGCGAGTTGTCGAGCAACTGGTCGAGGGCGGCCTTGGCGCCGCCGAGATGCGCCTCAATGGAGGGACCGTCCTCGGCCATCGAGCCGAACACGAAGCCGCGATAGATGGCGGTGCGCGGCACCTTGCCGAGGTTGAGACCCTTCTTTTCCTGGCCTTGGTAGCCGTCCGGCAGGGCATAACCCATCAGCTCGCCGGTGTTGGAGAAAGTCCAGGAGTGATACGGGCAGGTGAAGCTCGTGCGGTTGCCCTTCTGATAGGCGCAGAGTTGGTTTCCGCGATGGGGACATTTGTTGAGCAGGAGGCGGACTTCGCCGTCCTTGTCACGCACCATCAATACCGGCATGGGGCCGATCGACTTGGTGACATAATCGTTCTTGTTCGGAATTTCGCTGGTGTGGCCCACATAGACCCAGGTGCGATACCAGATCTTCTCCAGCTCTTCTTTGAAGATGTCAGGATCGTAATAGAGGCGACTGTTGACGCGCGATGGCTCGATGAGATCCCGGTAATCGCGGGTCATGGCGGCTTGGGACACGGCAGCTTGCGGCATGGTGGCTCCGTCTTGCGGATGTTATTGCGGTTGCGAATAATTATTCGAACGATCGATCTAATTATTTCACCTCTTTAAGGTGTGTCAAGTCGTGTCCCCATGGCTTGCCGTTGGTTTTCCTCTCGCGCGTCAATCCAAACGCCCTTCCTTTTGGCTAGAATCGAGCTGTCCTGTTATCGCGACAAGGCTGGCGCGGCCCAACGGCATTGCGTTCCGCCGCGCAGATTCTGGTAGAAATCAGACTCGGTTTGTATTAAAAGATTGAACGATCTAACTATAAGATATTGGAAACGCGTCACGCCCTCGCTTTCCGTCCGCGCGCATTCCCGGCAATCCGCGCGGATCGGCAACTTGGAGCGTCACCAAGAGGCCTGGAGAGAGAGATGAAGATGATTGTGACGGGCGTGTTCGCGCTGGCCATGATGGCCACTGGCGCCAGTGCAGACATCAAAATTGGCGCCGTCATTTCGGAGACCGGTCCGGCCTCCTCGCTTGGTGACCCGGAGGCCAGGACCATCCGCATGATGGTGGATGAGCTGAATGCAAAAGGCGGCCTCAAGGGTGAGAAGGCCAAGCTCATCCTCTATGACGATGGCGGCGACCCCAGCAAGGCCAAGACTTTCGCAACGCGTCTTGTGGAGGATGATGGCGTGGTGGCCATCATCGGCGGCACCACCACCGGTACCTCCATGGCCGTGCTCGCGGTGGCGGAGGAGAGCAAGGTGCCCTTCATTTCCCTGGCTGGCGCCATCGAAATCATCGATCCGGTGAAGCCTTACGTCTTCAAGACGCCGCATACCGACCGCATGGCGTGCCTGAAATTATTCGAGGACATCAAGAGCCGCGGCCTTACCAAGATTGGCCTCATATCTGGCACGGATGGCTTCGGCGCCTCGATGCGGGTGCAGTGCTTGGCGGTGGCGAAGTCGTCCGGAGTAGAGATCGTAGCCGACGAGACTTACGGCCCCAAGGATGCGGACATGACTCCGCAGTTGATAAACATACGCAACAAGCCCGGTATCCAAGCTGTCCTGAATTCCGGCTTCGGCCAGGGTCCAGCCACCATCACCCGCAATTATGCGCAGCTCGGGCTGACTATCCCGCTGTATCAATCGCACGGTGTGGCTTCCAACGCCTTCATCGAACTTGCTGGCGCCAAGGCTGCAGAGGGTTTGCGCTTGCCGGGCACCGCGCTGTTGGTGAGCGAGCTGCTCAATCAGAATGACCCGCAGAAGGCCGTTGTACTCGCCTACAAGGCGAGCTTTGAGAAGGCTGCTGGCGCGCCGGTCTCTACGTTCGGTGGCTACGCCCACGACGCAATGCGCGTCCTCACTGAGGCCGTGGTCCGTGCCGGTTCCGCTAAGCCTGCCGCCATTCGGGATTCCATCGAGGCAACCAGCGGCCTTGTGGGTACGACCGGCATCTACACCTTTTCGAAGGCTGATCATCTCGGTCTTGACCTGTCCGCCTTCCGTATCCTCGAGATCAGCAACGGCGGTTGGAAGCTGGTGAAATAGATTGGTGTGCCTCGGGGTCTTCCCGACATGAACAGCGCCTTCGCGCCGACCCATGGACACATTCGCTGGTGTCGGTGGGATGAGCGTCAGGCGCCACAACGAGCCGGCTCCCGCAGGATCCGTCCGGATCCTGCGTGTGAAGTCCGGTCCCTTCCATACAGCATAGGACGGCAACGCCGTGGTCTGATTTCAGTCGGGCGCACGCCGCCTCGAACCGCCCACGCGGACGGAGCGAACCATGTTTGATCTCTTGCAGTTCTTGGCGTCCGGGATGACGGTGGGCGCGGTCTACGCGCTCGTCGCCCTCGGCTTTACCATCATATACAACGCATCCGACGTGGTGAACTTCGCGCAAGGCGAGTTCGTCATGCTTGGCGGTATGATCTCGGTGGCTGGCGTCGCCGGGGGGCTGCCCCTGTCGCTTGCCGCGCTTATCGCCATTGTGGTGACAGCGGCTGCTGGCAGCGCTCTTAACCAACTGGCTATCGAGCCCGCGCGTGGCGCGCCGGTGGTATCGTTGATCATCATCACAATCGGTGCGTCCATCTTCATCCGTGGTGTCGCTCAGATCGTGTTCGGCAAAGGAATGCACCGCCTGCCGCCCTTTTCCGGTGACGCGCCCCTGCATTTGATTGGTGTCACCATACTGCCGCAGAGCTTGTGGGTGGCGGCAGGCGCACTGGTCATCTTCGTTGCTCTTTGGTTGTTCTTCACGCGTACGCTCACTGGGCGCGCGGTGCTCGCAACCTCCAACAACCGGCTGGCGGCGCAGCTCGTGGGCATCAACACCAGTTTCGTTATGACTCTGTCCTTCGCCTTGTCTGCTGGCATTGGCGCACTGGCAGGGGTGCTGATTACGCCCATCACACCCACCAGCTTCGAGGCGGGAATCGCGCTGGCGCTGAAGGGGTTTGCCGCCGCGATGCTGGGGGGCATGGGCAATCCCAAGGGCGCGCTCGCAGGCGGGCTGCTGCTGGGCCTCATGGAGGCATTGACCGCAGGATACGTGAGTTCCCACTACAAGGATGCCGTGGCCTTTTTAGTCATCCTCGTCGTGCTGTTCGCGTTTCCGCGCGGGCTCTACGGCAGCAATCCGACAGAGCGCGTGTGATCATGCGGCTTTCGGCGAAGCAATCCACGCTCCTGGTGCTGGCGCTCCTCATGATCGTCAGTCCGCTTGTCTTTCCGTCCAGCTACTACTATCGGGTCGGCTCACTGGTTTTCGTGAACGGCCTTGCGGTGGTGGGCATTGTCATCCTCACCGGCTATGCGGGCCAGATCAGCCTCGGTCATGCGGGCTTCGTGAGCATTGGTGGCTATGCCTGTGCGCTCATGCCTGTGCATTTCGGCGTGCCGCCGGCCCTCGCCGTGATACTCGGGGCGGTCCTCTCGGGCGTCACCGCCTGGGTGGTAGGCCGGCCAATACTACGCCTGAAGGGCTACTACCTTGCAGTGGCTAGCCTCGGCTTCGGCGTGCTGGTGGCCATGGTATTGTCCAATGAAGGGCAGATCACCGGTGGCCCCGACGGCATCAAGGTACCCGATTCCGGAGTGCGCGCCTGGCTCGGAATGTGGGGGCTCGAGCTCTCTAACGCCCAGTTCTGGTACGCCTTCACCGGTCTGTTTTTGCTGGTGGGCGCGTGGCTGGCGCTGAATTTGCACGATAGCCCTACCGGGCGGGCGCTGCGGGCGCTCCACGGCTCCGAGGTGGCAGCACGCACGGCTGGGGTCGACGTGGCCAGGGCGAAGCTGAATGCTTTCGTCATTTCGGCAATCTACGCTTCAGTGTCTGGCTCGCTGCTGGCGCTTCAGAACCGGCTGATCACGCCGGATGTGGCGGGTTACATGCATTCTATCGAACTCGTGACCATGGCTGTGCTAGGCGGAGCAGGCTCGGTGCTCGGCGGGATCTTCGGTGCGGCGTTGCTGACCATGCTGCCGCAGGTGCTGACGGTGCTCCAAGACTACGAGCATGTTGTGCTCGGCTTGGTGATGATGCTGGTGATGATTTTCCTGCCGGCCGGACTCATCCCGAGCGTCCAGCGTCTCATGCGAGGGAGGGGCGAATGAGCCTGCTGGAAGTCCAAGGCCTCGGCATTTCCTTCGGCGGTCTAAACGCGGTTCGCGATGTATCCTTTGCACTGAACGCTGGAGAGATCGTCTCTGTCATCGGGCCGAACGGTGCTGGCAAGACCACGCTCTTCAACATGATCTCCGGTGTCTATCTGCCCATGTTCGGCAAGGTGATCTTGGACGGCGAAGATGTGACCGGCATGCGTGCGGACCTTCTGGCCACGCGCGGGCTCTCGCGCACGTTCCAGAATCTGCAGATATTTCAGCAGATGAGTGTCCTTGAGAATGTCATCGTCGGCTTTCATTTGAGCGATCGAGGGCCGGTGCTGTCCGACCTGCTGGGCCTTCCTGGCTCGCGCCGGCGCTCGCGGGCGTCGGCGGAGGGCGCGCGCGAACTGTTGGAACGGGTTGGTCTTTCGCGAGCGGCGGAGCGCGATGCGGGAGCGCTGTCTTACGGTGCTCTGAAGCGACTGGAGATTGCTCGCGCGCTGGCTCTGCGTCCGCGCGTACTTTTACTGGACGAGCCGGCGGCTGGCTGCAATGCCGTGGAGACGGAGGAGATCGACGAACTTATCTGTGAGGTGGCCCGAAGCGGGGTAGCCATCCTGCTAGTGGAGCACGACATGAAGCTGGTCATGCGCCTGTCCAACGCAATCGTTGTCCTGGACCATGGCGAGAAGATTGCCGAGGGCGCCCCTGCTGCCGTCAGCCGCGACCCTAAAGTGATTGAGGCCTATCTCGGCACCGCCGCCACAGAGGTTGACTATGCTCACAGTTGAGAGCTTGCGGTCGTGCTACGGCCGTATCGAGGTGCTGCATGGCGTGGATCTGTTCGTCAGATCAGGCGAAATCGTCACCGTGGTCGGTGCCAACGGAGCGGGGAAGACGACACTCCTCCGCTGCCTTTCCGGGGTGCAGCCGGTGAGCGCTGGCTCGATCACGTTTCGCGGCGAGGCGCTCGCTGCCGTGCCAGCCTATCGGCGACTCCAACGTGGGCTCGCTCAGTCGCCTGAGGGGCGGCAGATATTCACCAACCTGAGTGTAGAAGAGAATCTGCGCCTCGGCGCCTTCATCTTCTCTGATGATCGGGTGGAGCGGGATATGTCCGATGCCTTCGCAATGTTCCCGGTGCTGAAGGAGAAGCGCAACCAACTGGCCGGCGGTCTTTCCGGCGGGCAGCAGCAGATGTTGGCCATCGCCCGCGCGCTCATGGGCAGACCTGCTTGCCTGTTGCTGGACGAGCCCTCCATGGGTCTAGCCCCCATCTTGGTAGCGCAGATATTCGAGGTGGTGAAGAGCCTGAAGGCACTGGAGGTGACCGTGCTACTGGTAGAGCAGAATGCTTTGGGAGCCCTTTCGGTGGCGGATCGCGGCTACGTGATGGAGACGGGCCGTGTGATCATGGGCGGCAGCGCGCAGGAGCTAATCGCCGATCCGCGCATCCGCGAGGCCTATCTCGGGATTTGAGTGGACGGGCCGGCAAGGCAGTTGGGTGATGGAAATAGAAATCGCGCCATCGAGGATGCTTGGAAACTAGTGTCTTGAACCAGACGTTCGCAGCCTCGAGTCCTGTGGTGAGGCGTTGTATCTGCAGAAGGGCGCGATGGACGCAAGGATGTCATCGGTGCATTTGGTCCATCGGAACGGTTTGCGATCGGCGTTGTGTCGATCGATGAAGGAGGTGATCTCCGCCAAGCACGACAGCTTCGTCACCAGCTGCAGCAGCTTACCGACGCCCACGTCACTTCGCTGCCTTGCGGATTGATCATCCTGAGCCGATGCGTCATCACCTCATCGTGCATGGCAACGACCTTTGCCGATTACAGCCTGCCCAGTTGTCTGCCTCGATTGTCAACTGATCGAGGTGTTCGCCACTCATCACAAAGAACAAGATCTGGCGCCGATGCATGACTTGCAGGCAGGCCGTCCAAAATTGAAGAGGACAACAGGAAATCCAAGCGTCCCGGCAGCATTCGCCGACCGCAAACTGGGCGCCTTCCCTTGTCATCCTTCGTGAATACATAACTTAGATGCAAGACCCATGAACCGAGACAGTACAATGCGGGCACTTCATTTTATGCGTTGCTGCCCTAGCCGCGTGAATGTTACTTTACCCTCGCTTCAAACGGGAAGTTCCAAAATCGCGCTATGACGAGATGATTTACGCAGTTGAGGCAAAGAACCGTATTAGAAACGAAAAGAGCCGCTGCCCTAGGAGTGATTTTACCCGCCCTTTGAGCTTCGCTCTGCGTAGCGCAAATTTGGGCCGAACTAGCCCAAGTTCGGGGGATTGTGGCCGGTCATATCGCCCGTCTTACCCTCAAACACTGAATGAAGGTGCGGAAAGATCATAGCGGCGTCGCTAGCGCCGTTACCGCTTCGCCCGGACGGGCAAAACACCCGCCACCCCGTCAACCCGTCTCCGCAAAAATATTCCACTTTACCGAAATTCGGAAATATCGTATGTGTCGCCCATCCCGGCTCATCCTTGAGGGGCGATCTTGTGTCGTCACGTTCGCGAGCCGGGCTTGCGGTGGACGCGGCAGCGTCGGGCGCGAGAGGTCAAGGGCAGGGCGGATTGCTCTCCGTGAGCCCGAAACCGCGTGCCGACGAGCGGCGCTGTCAGGTTCGTCTCGCCAGCATTCTTCCGGCAACGTCGACAACGTCGGGAGATCATGCGGCGAACAAGCGGGCCGTGCGTACGGCAAAACCGTGTGGTCCTGACCGTCGTTGCTACGGTCAAGCTCTTGCGGAGGCGGCATTCGCGTCAACCGGCGCGATGTCCGCGAGTTTCGCTGGGGCGAGGGAGGCCAGAACGAACTCGGCTCCCGGGAGAGCGCGGCATAAGCCGTAAAGCCACTGTGCAGGGAAGGCCGTGTGTTGGGCTTCACCTGTCTGCCGCTGTGCATTTTTCCCGCGCTACATGCGCACAGCGGACTCATGGGTGCCAGCCGGCACCCGGCCTTCCCTGCGCCCTCTTGGTTCAAGAGAGTGCGGAGCGACCAAGCAAAGCTCGGGCGAATCAAGTCGCGAGAACGAGACCTCGTGTCCGGCGTCCGCGTGCGCTCGTGGCGGGGTAGTTCAGCTGGTTAGAGCACGGGAATCACTATCGGCGGGTCCCAGGCTCAAGCCCTGCTGCGCCCACCAGAACGAGAATGAGGACAATGGTTTATAAAGAGGGCAGGGCTAACGGGTCATTCCCGCTTGGGCGGTCATGCGGAAGAAGAAGCGAGGCTTCCTTCCCGTCAGATCATTTCGAGCAAGGCAATCGAAGCCCTGGGTGGCGCGAGGTTGGTGAACGCTTCTTAGGCGGTGCGGGCGGGCTTTTCCAGATCGGCCCAGATCCTCGCAAAATAGTCTTGAAAGACGGGATCAGTGCGCAGCGCGGCCGGGTCTCGGCCGGCGCGCGGCAGGTTGATGACGTGCAGCGCGCGTACTGTTGCGGGGCGTGCGCTGAGGACCAGCACGCGGTCGGCCATCGCGATGGCCTCGCCGATGTCGTGGGTGACGAGAATGGCGCTCTTGCCGCGCTCGGCGATGATGCGGGAGACGTCGGTCTGCATCAGCAGCCGGGTCTGGAAATCGAGCGCCGAGAAAGGCTCGTCGAGCAGGATCACCTCCGGATCGAAGGCGAGCGTGCGCATGATGGCGACGCGCTGGCGCATGCCGCCGGACAGCGCCGCCGGCCTGGCGTGCTCGAAACCGGCAAGGCCATAGGCCTTGATCAGCTCCAGCGCGATCTCGCGTGCGCGCGGCTTCGGCGCCTTGCGGATCTCGAGCCCGAGCATGACATTGTCGAGCACGCTGCGCCACGGCAGCAGCAGGTCCTTCTGCAGCATGTAGCCGACATGGCCGGCGGCGTCGTCGACACGCCGGCCGCCGACCTCGACATGGCCGCGGGTCGGCCGCAGCAGTCCGGCAATCGCGTTGAACAGCGTGGACTTGCCGCACCCGGAGGGGCCGACGATGGCGAGCGTCTCGCCGCGGCGGAGCTCGAAGTCCACTTTCCGGATCGCCTCGACCGGCTGGCTGTCGCCGTCGAAGGTGACGCCGACATTCTCGGCGCGCAGCACGATCGGCGCGGCGTCGGCAAGATTTTGCGCGAGCGCATTCATCGGTCCACCTCCTTGCAGAATTCGAGCAGGGTGTCGTTGAAGATGCCGGGCGTCACCACGCTGAAGGCGTGCGCGCCCCAATCGACCTCGTGCACGCGCGCATCCGGAATGGCGGCGGCGAGCTCGCGCGTCAGATAGGCCGGCACCAGCGCGTCGTCCTTGGCGGAGGCGAGCAGCGTGGGCGCCTTGATCGCCGCGAGGCGCGCGCCGCCGTCGAACGCCAGAAACATGTCGATGCGCTGATTCATTGTCGCGACCGAGGGAAAATGCTTCAGGATGCGCTCCTCCTCGGCGTCGAGATGCGCGATGTTCTCGGAGATCCATTGCGGCGGATAGAGGAACAGCGGCTGCGCCCGCACATAGGCCTGCGGCCCGGACTGGTTGAGGAGCTGTTTGCGGATCTCGAAGCAGCGCCGCAGAAAGGGATCGGCGCGGCCCCAGCCGTTGACGACAACGAGACTGCGCAGGCGCTCAGGATGGCGCAGCGCCAGCTCGATGCCGACGATGCCGCCGATGGCGTGGCCGACCATATGGGCCGCCTCGACGCCGGCATGGTCGAGCACGCTGGCGATGTCGTCGGCCATGCCGGCGATGCTGCGGCGGCCAGCTGCGCTGCGACCGGTGCCGACATGGTCGTAGAGAATGACCTGGTGGCGGCTGGTGAGCGCTTCGAGCTGCGGCGCCCAGAATGAGCCGCTGCCGCCCATTCCGGCCGACAGCACGACCGGCGTGCCGCGTCCGTGAATTTCGTAATAGATGTCGGCATCTTCGCCGCGTGCAATAGCCATGACGTCCCAGCTGTTGGATTGATGTCGTTTATGATCGGGAGAGCAGGCGCCGTTCGATCAGGTCGATCGCGCCGTACATCAGCAGTGCGACCACCATCAGCGTCGCGATGCCGACCCAGACCGCGTTGAGGTCGTAGAGTACGCCGGCATAGTAGATCATGTAGCCGAGGCCCTCCTTGGAGGCGATATACTCGCCGACGACGGCGCCGATCAGGGCGAAGCCGACATTGAGGCGGAAGGCAGCGACGATCCACGGCATCGCGCCGGGCACGATGACGGTGCGCCAAGTCTTCAGCCGGCCGGCGCCGAGGGAGCGCAGCAGCTTGACGAGATCGGCGTCGACCTCCTTGGCCCCCTGGAGCGCGGTGATGACCGCGACGATGAAGGTGATGATCGCCGCGATTGCGATCTTCGAGGAGATGCCGATGCCGAACCAGACGATGATCAGCGGCGCCAGCGCGATCTTCGGCAGGCCGTTGAGTGCGATGAGATAAGGCCGCAGCACCGCCGCGCCGGTCGGAACCAGCCACAACGACAGCCCCACCGCGCTGCCGAGCACCGTGCCAATCAGAAAGCCCGCGATGGCTTCCCACGCCGTCAATGCGGCGTCGCGCAACAGCTCGCCGCTGCTGATCAGCTTGCCGGCCTTGGCGATGATGCCGCTCGGCTGGCCGTAGACGTACACGGCGATCAGGCCGAAGCGGATCGCAAGCTCCCAGGCGGCGAGCAGCGCGATCAGCAGTGCGAGCTGGAGCAGCGCGATGCGAAGTGCGGATGGCAGCTTGAAGCGCGCGCCGCCCGTCACCGCGGCCTGGCCGGCGTCGAGCACGGCCATCTCACGCCCTCTTGTGCGCGATCGAGGCGATCTCGACGAGACACGCCGGCTTCACGAGCCCGCACTGGATGCAGTAGCGCGCCGGCTTCTCGCCCGGAAAATACTCGGCATAGACCTTGTTGACCGCGGCATAGTTCGCCCAGTCGGTCAGGAAGATCGAGTTGAACGTCACGTCCGCAAGGCTCGAGCCCGCTGTCTCCAGCACACGCTTGATGGTTTCGAGGATGTGCCGGGTCTGGCCCGCCGCGTCGCCCTCATGGACCACGTCGTTGTTCGCATCGAAGGCCAGCGTGCCCGACACGTAAATCACGTTGTCGGCCATCATGCCCGGCGAGAACGGGGCGATGGGGGCGTGGGTGCCTGGCGGAATGATGGCGCGGTCGGTCATGGCGTATCCTCTCTTTCTGGAACAGCTTCGGTCTGGGCGAAAGCGCGGCGGAAGTCGCTCGCGGTCGAGACCCAGCCGAAGAACGTCTCGATGTTGAAGACGGAGGCCTTCTGCAGATAGTCGGGGCCGGCCTGATGCGTCGCGTCCTCCAGCATCACGCCGAAATATTCGAGGTGGAAGCCGTCGCGCAGCGTCGACTCGACGCAGACGTTGGTGGCGATGCCGCAGAACACGAGGTTGCGGATGCCGCGGGCGCGCAAGATGCTGTCGAACTGGCTGTTGAAGAATCCGCTGTAGCGTGTCTTGGGCACCACGATGTCGCCGGGCTCCGGCTTCAGCTCGTCGACGAGCGCGTAGTCCCAGCCACCCTTGGCGAGCAGCTTGCCCTGCAACTCGGGCCGCTTGCGCATCGTCTTCAGCGCATTCGACTTGTGCCAGTTCGGCGAGCCGGGGCCGCCGGCCTCGACGTACTCGGGGTCCCAGCCGTTCTGGAAGAAGATGACAGGAACGCCCGCGCCACGTGCGACGCCGAGCACATCTCGGATCGCGGTGATCGCGGCCTTGGCGCCGGAGATGTCGAAGCCGGCGAGGTCGAGATAGCCGTTCGGCGAGGCATAGGCGTTCTGCATGTCGACCACGACCACAGCGGTCTCGTCGACGGCGAGGCGGAGCGGCTCGGGCCGCGCCGGTAAAGTGACGTAGCGCGTCTCGCGCGCAGAAGAAGTGTTTATCGTCATCACACCAGACCGAACTGCTTGGTCGCCTGCTCGGCGAAGCGATTGTCGACCATCTGCGCATAGGGAAGGATGGACTGCACCGCGCCGCCGCCCTGTTCGAGCTGCATCGCGCGATCCCACTCATCGGCGGAGATGGTGGGATTGCGCGGGATCGCGGTCTTGGTGCCGAAGAAGTTCTTGGTCGCGCTCGCCACCACGGTCGGCGCGACCTTCGGGAAGTATTTCTCGGCGACCTCGGTGAAGACGGCGTTGTTCTCGTGCATCAGCTTCTGCGCTTCCGCGATCGCGTTGCAGAAACCCTGCACGGCGGCGGGGTTGCTCGCGATGGTCTCTTCCGTCGCCATGGCCGTAGTGAAGCAGAGCGAGCCGAGCGCGTCGGCGAACGACAGCACGGGGACGAGGCCGAATTGTTCGGCGGCGATGCTGACGTCCCATTCGAAGGCTGTGGCGATGTCGGCGCGGCCGTCCTTCACGGCGGCAGCCTGCGCGCCCGGCGGAAGTTCGAGGAAGGTGACACCGGCTTCCTTTGGATCGAACTTGCCGACGGTCTTGATCGCGTAGGTCGGCACCTGGATCGTCGAGGACGGGAATTTCAGCGTGGCGATGGTCTTGCCGCGCAGATCGTCGATCGTCTTGATCTTGCTGTCGGGTCGCGCGATGCCCCACATCGACACGCCGCCGACGATCTTTGCGATGTTCTTGATCTTGCCGCCTTCGCGGACCGCGTTGACCGACATGCCGGGGCTGGTGACGCCGATCTGGCCACGTCCGGAAAGCAGGATCGGCACTGGCAGTGCGATGCCGCCAGCGGTGGAGAGGTCGGCATCTACGCCGTGCTTGGCGAACAGCCCCTTGTCCGCGGCGACATAAAGAGAGTTGTACATGCCGAGCCGCAGTGCTTCGGCGATCGCCACTTTAGTGCCGGCCGCGAAAGCCGGGGCGCCGAGGCCCGCCAGCGGCGCCGTCGCCGCTCCCAGCAGCGAGTACTTCATGAGGTCGCGTCTGTTGATCACGTCCTTGTCCTTTGGCTTGACAGAACAACGAGTTAGCTCATCATCTGCCTAGTTTCTGATCGGTCTCGATCTTCGCCCAAAATACTTGCATTGCGGAATTTCATTAGCAATACAGAATAGATAGATATATTTATTAGTAATGCTGATAGATCAGCTTGACCTGAAACAGCTCCGTGCCTTTGTCCGCGTCGTTGAGACCGGGAGCTTCAGTGCCGCTGCGCGCACGCTCGGCATGTCGCAATCCGCCGTGAGCCAGGCGGTGCGCCAGCTCGAAGATGGATTGCGGGTGCGGTTGCTCGATCGCACCACACGCAAGCTCCAGCTCAGCAAGGTCGGCGCGGATTTCTTGCCGGGTATCCAGCGCCTGCTCGCCGATCTCGACCGACAGCTCCAGGATCTGCGTGACCTGCGCGAGCACCGCCGCGGTCACGTCACGGTTGCCTGCGTGCCGTCGGTGGCGCTGCGGCTGATGCCGCGCGTGTTGGCCGAGTTTCAGCGCGAGCATCCGATGGTGGCGGTGACGCTGAAGGAGATTTCGCGGCACCAGATCTTCACGGCGTTGCGCGGCGGCGACGTCGATCTCGGCATCGCCAACGTTCCCGGCGACGATCCGGAGCTCGATGCCACGCGGCTGCTCGTTGACAATTTCGCACTGGTGATGCGCCGCGATCATCCGCTGACGGCGCGCGACGCCGTGAGCTGGGCCGAGGCATCCAAGGCCGGCCTCGTGGTGATGGCGAGCGGCACCGGCATCCGGCTCGAGATCGAGCGCGGCGTCGCCGAACTCGGCCAGGGCACGCCGATCCACGAGGCGGAGCATCCGGCCACGCTGCTGGCGCTGGTCGAGGCCGGCGTCGGTGTCGCGCCTCTGCCCAGTCTCGCCTGGCCCGAGGCCAGTCATCCCGTACTCACCTGGCGCAAGCTGATCGAGCCCGTGATCGAACGCGAGCTGTATCTGATCCGACGCGTCGGCCGCGATCTGTCGCCCGCGGCACGTGCGCTCCAGCGCGGCATTCTAGCGGGCGCGCAATCGATCGGCGACCGGCGCCTTCCCCATTAACATGACAACGAACCGTTTGACCTGCCGCCACTGCCCCACAACCGATCTGTTCGACGCAGATTTCCCAAGCTGCATACGAGGGTTCAATTCCCTTCGCCCGCTCCAAATCACATTCGCCCGATAAGATAGGCATCTGCGCAACCACATGGGCGCTGGATTTTATCGTTTTCGGCCTATCCCAAGGCATGCCCAAGAGTGAAACGACCGGGACAAGCCCGGTCGAGCGTCACTTGGTGGTGTAGCCGCCGTTGACCAGGATGGTCTGACCAGTCATCCACCATCCGTCTGAAACGAGCAGGCGCACCCATGGTACGATGTCCTCAATGTCGGTAAGGCCGGTCTTGGAGAACTTTGACAGCGCTGCTGCGGTTTTGTGGTAGGCGACCGCATCGGCCCCCTCTGCGGGATAGAAGAAGGGCGTGTCCATCGGACCCGGGCCGATCGCAGTGACCGAAATGCCGCGTTCGCCGAACTCCTTCGAGGCTGCTCGCGTGAAATGCTCAACCGGCGCCTTGGTGCCAGCGTAGCTTGAATAGAAAGCCGTATATGCGCCGAGCAAAGAAGTCACCAGCGTACAGATCTTGCCGTTGTCGCGAACGTGCTTGCCCGCTTCCTTGAGGAAGAAGAAGGCCGTCTTGGCGTTGACCGCGGCCATCTGATCGTATTCGGCCTCGGAAATTTCGATCATCGGCTTTTTCAGCACTTTGCCGACCGTATTGATCGCGATGTCCGGCCGGCCGACGGCAGAAACTGTGTCAGAGAACAGCTTCTCGACGGCGCCAGCCGTAGTGAGGTCCCGCTGGAATGCGACGGCTTTCGCGCCACTGGCCTCTAAGGCGGCGACGGTCGTCTCCGCGTCCGCCTTTGTCGCAGAGCTGTTGTAGTGGATAGCGATCGCTTTGGCGCCGTGCGCTGCGAGGTCACGGGCGATCAGACCGCCGAGGTTCTTTGCACCGCCTGCGACGATGGCGGTCTTACCCTTGATGCTGTGATTGGTCATAGTGTCAGCCTTCCTCTGCGGACTAGCGGCGCTCAGCAGCCGCTTTCAGGCTGCAACGATATCGTCTAGGATTGACGCATAAAGCCGTTCATTCTGACATCACTTGTCAGGATTGCCTGACAATGAGGGCGTGGTTGGATCGTATCGACCTATTCCGCATCTTTACGCGCGTCGTCGAGTGTTCGAGCTTTACGCGAGCGGCGGACACTTTGGGGCTGCCCCGCTCGTCTGTCTCAGCCGCGGTGATCGAACTGGAAGGACGGATCGGAGCGCGATTGCTACACCGGACGACCAGACAGGTTTCGCCTACGCAAGATGGAGCAGCGTTCTACGAGCGATGTCTCCGCCTGATCGCGGACATCGAAGAAATGGAAACCCTCTTTCGAGGGACCACGACGAAACCATCTGGCAAACTTAAAGTCGATGTTCCGGGGCGAATTGGTCGGCTAATCATCGCCCCAGCGCTTCCGGTGTTCTTGACACAATATCCTCAAATCGACATCGAGCTCGGCGTTACCGACCGTGCAGTCAATCTAATCGAGGACAGTATCGATTGTGTTCTGCGAGTAGGTCCACTCGGCAGCTCGGGACTTATTGCGCGACCGATTGGCGATCTTCCGATCATAAATGTCGCCAGTCAAAGCTACCTTGAACAGTATGGCACACCGAAAACGCCCGAAGACTTGGCAAGTCATTGGGCGGTTAAATATGCCTCGCCATCGACTGGGCGTGTCGAGGATTGGGAGTGGCTTGAGAACGGAACATTGCGCACGGCAGCCGTACGCGGGCGAGTCACGGTGAATAGTGCTGAAGCCTATATCGCGTGTTGCATCGCTGGGCTTGGACTTATCCAGATCCCAGCCTACGATGTTCGCCGCTACGTTGACGCGGGCAAACTCGTCCAAGTGATGTCCGGTTACCAAGCCGAAGCCATGGCGATGACGCTTCTATACCCGGACAGGCAGCACCTTTCTCGTCGTGTTCAAGTGTTTGCGGATTGGCTGGAAGATCTATTGAGGAAGGCTGTCGTGACGTGACAGCGTCGCTCGAAGATGAAAATGCGCCGTTCTTCAAATTCACCGGGGCCCTAGCCACGGAGCAGCTTCGGCACATCGTAGACGACGGTTGCCACTATCGAGCCACGAGCGTGAGGAATTCGCGCCGGATCGTTAGAGCCAACGTTGCTATGCTTCAGGCACGGCACTTGTCCCTTGCGAGTTTCAATGAGCGTTCCAATATCCAGAACACCGCCCACGCCCCGCATGACCGGTCCATGTCCCTCACTGCCTTTGAACTTGAGAAGGTTGGCGTGTGTTACGATGCCTTGGTTGATGTTGAACAGCAAAGCTGCATGTTGGATCGCAGCGCTCCGCGCTGGGTCCCGATGGTCAGGTCCCAGGAACCGTCGCAGGCGGAAGGTCGTGCATCGGGCACAGCTTGACGGTTAGGTCCCGCATTGTCCGATGGCAGAAGCGTCCTGCTGCAGCAGGATCGGCAGCACGGTCTTAAGTGCCGAATAGTGCGATAGCCCCGGCAGCCAGGTTGCGGAAGCGTTTGGAAGGTGCCGGACCAGCTCCTCGCTCATCCCGGAGGCGGCCCAGTTGTCCTCTGAGCCATGCCAGATTCGCACCGGTGCGCGGACATCGCGCAAAATGGGCGACCAATCCTCAGAGGCAAAGACAAGTTCGCGCCAATATCCATCCGAGTTGAGGGAGTGCCGAAACAACGCCAGGATCAGGTCGCGAAAAGCAGGATCCATCGAGAGCGTACGGTCCTCGCCCCGACTGTCCTGCAGCAGAAACTGCAAGAGCTTTTGGGGAGCCCAACGGGCGAGCAATGCCTGGAAAGCGAGTGCGAAGCGCAGAACGCTCGGCCATTTTCGCCCGATCTCGAGCAGCGGATATCCTTTGAGGTCTCTCGAATAGTGACCGAGACTGAAAGGTCCGAGCGGAGCGATGAGGTCGATGCGCTCGACTTGTGCGCCTAGTCTGCGAGCGACAGCCAATGCCCAACGAGCGCCCATCGAAAAGCCAATGAGACGCAGAGGGCCAGACTGCGTCAGGCACGTGATCTGCTCGGCGAGCGCCACGACGAGTTCATCGCTGGTTGTCGCGGGTAGGACGAGACGGTTCAGCGGAACGACTTGATCACCCGTGTTGCCGGCAAGGTTGAGTTCGAGGGGGCTGCCGGGAGCGCCATGAAAATAGACAACACTCATTTGCTCTTGCCCTGCGAATCACATCGCCTTCGTGAGCCCCGCAAGGACGAGGCAGTGGCATCGATTTGGATCGGTTGATCGTTCGCTGGCGCGATTTCCATGCGCTGGACGATCTTGCCGTAGAACTCTCGTATGACGTCGTCACGATCGTCGCCGTTGCCGATCTCCTTCGTCGAGACGGTGACCGGATGAAGCACCGACATATCGCTCTCCTGAACCTCGGGTGGCTCGCCGGTCGGGCTTCGTTACGGCGTGTCTCCTGATGCGTTTGCGAAGAGCTAGAGCGGTTTCATTTTTCAAATCAACGTAAATCTTCGAACCGCGGCAACAATTGTTAGCTCAGTCAGAAATGATTCCTCTTTTGACCATATAGATTTCCTATTTTGACCATTGCCCAAATGAAGCTGCCGGAGCAGCGGTTCGGCTTCGTGCGCGCATCTTCGAGTCGATCTCATCTGGTCACTCCTTGGTTCGTTGAAGGCCCAACCCGCGCAATATCGCTGAAATCCGTGCGAGACGGATGCCTGCTACTCCGTCTGAATCGAACCCGTGCGTCCGGGCGCAATCTCGTCCTGCCCGAGCTGCAATCTGTCCCGCACGGACTTCAGCATCCGCTGATGATAATCCAGCGGCCTTCTATCGACCTCTGGCTGGGCCAAGTCACGGCCGCAGACGCGGCATCGCATCGGCACTGGATTGAAACAAGCGTCGTGGCTATGGTGGCCGCCGAACAAATTAGCTGACAAGACGTATGCGAGAGAAGGTGTGGAGACCGTTACTGTTGCTTTGATTCTGCTCGTGGCCGTTGTCGTTAGCGGCGCACTCGTGCGGATGTCGCCTATATTTCTGCCTCTGCCGCTCGTTCAGATCGTCATAGGCGTGCTCATTGCCGCGGTGGCCGACCTCGGCGTCCAATTGAAGCCCGACATCTTCTTCCTGCTGTTTCTGCCACCCCTGTTGTTTCTGGACGGCTGGCGGATCCCCAAGGACGGACTTTTTCGGGACAAAGGGACGATCCTGGAACTTGCATTCGGCCTTGTCATATTTACGGTCGTTGGCGTCGGCTATTTCATCAACTGGATCATTCCGGCAATGCCGCTTCCGGTGGCCTTTGCGCTTGCGGCGGTCATCTCTCCCACCGATCCGATCGCGGTGTCGGCGATCGCCGCGCGCGTTCCGATTCCCCGCCGGCTGATCCACATCATCGAGGGGGAATCGCTGCTCAACGATGCGTCCGGTCTCGTCTGCATGCGGTTTGCCGTTGCTGCCGCGCTGACCGGTTCATTTTCGATCGCCGCTGCGTTCGGGACGTTCCTCTGGCTCGCGACGGGCGGCATTTTCATCGGGGTTGTCGTCACTGGGCTCGTCAATATCGCGAAGAACTGGGTATCGTCTCACTTCGGTGAAGAGACGGGTTCTCAGATTCTGATCAGCTTGCTGATCCCGTTCGGGGCCTATCTCTTGGCCGAGAATCTGCACTGTTCCGGAATTCTCGCGGCCGTCGCCGCCGGCATCACCATGAGCTATGTCGAGCAAGGCGGCCAGGTGCTGCCCGTGACTCGCATCCGGCGCAATGCGGTTTGGAGCCTCCTGCAGTTTGCCGCCAGCGGCGTGATCTTCGTTCTGCTTGGCGAACAGCTCCCGCAACTCGTCACCGGTGCGGCGCAAGTTGTGCGCGAGACGGGGCATCACGACCCAGCGTGGTTGTTTGTCTATGTCATCACCATCAACCTCGCCCTGGCCGTCCTGCGCTTTGTCTGGGTCTGGACGTCGCTGCGATTTACCTTGTTTCGTGCGCACCTGAAGGGTGCGAGGCCTTATGTGCCCAGTTGGCGGTTGATCGCTGCGACCTCGTTCGCCGGTGTACGAGGCGCCATCACGCTTGCGGGTGTACTCACCCTGCCTTGGACGATGAACGACGGATCACCGTTTCCGGCGCGCGATCTAGCGATCTTCCTTGCTGCCGGCGTCATCGTCGTCTCTCTGGTGGCCGCAAGCATAACGCTCCCGTTCTTGCTTAGGGATCTGGAGCTTCCTCCAGAACCGTCGCATCGGGAGGAAGAGGATAGGGCTCGTATCGCCGCGGCAGAAGCAGCGATTCAGGCGATACAGGAGGCTCAACACGCCATGGGCGAGGGGCAAAGCGACGCCGATCTTTATAGCGATGCAGGCGTTCGCGTCATGGCGATGTATCGCCAGCGTATCGAAGGGGCGTCCAAGGTTGGCAAGGAAGCCGAACTTGCGCGGAAGATTGACGACATCGAACGCCGCCTTCGGCTTGTCGGGCTTCGTGCCGAAAGAGCCGAACTCTATCGCGTTGCCCGCGGCCGGCAACTCTCTGACGATCTCGCCCGTAAGCTGGTCCGGGAAGTTGACCTCCTGGAGTCCCGCCTTGCTACGACGTGACAGAGCCTCGCCTGCCATGAATGGAGGTGTATACGGACTTTGAATGTGTGCGCATGTGAGGCTGGTCCAATTCTGGGCGCCATCGCTCTGCCTCTTCAACCCGCTTCTCCAGAGCGGCTGCCGCACCCCGTGTGTAGATTGTTTGCGCGACAAGAACTCGGTGGTGATGAACATGGAGTCAAAGGATGCTCCAACTTTGCCCTTGTCACGTTGAGGAAGCTGTGCATCGATATGACATCATGCCCGGATGGAGAGGCGGGAGTCTTGTTTCCAGAACGTTATATGACCGTACTCACCACGCATTCGAGCGTGCAGCAGGCGTTCTTGCGAGCGTCGGAGAATGGTCGCGATGAGGTAAGGTCGTTGCTCGCGGTCTGTTTGATGTGCGCATCCAGGCTTGCGAGCCAATGAGATCTCTTCCAACCGCTGCTCGTGCAGTGCGGCGCTTTGTCTCGTCGCTTCCGGCGCTGCTTGGCGTTCTGGTGCTTACCTTCCTGCTGATGCGTGTCTTGCCAGGTGATCCTGCAGTGTTCTTCGCCTCCGGTCCCAATTCGGGCAAAGAGGAAATCGAAACGATCCGCAAACAGATGGGACTCGACAAGCCCATCCCGACGCAACTTGTTCTCTATCTTCGCGACGTCGGCAGCGGCAATCTTGGCCGCTCGCTGATGACCGGGCAAGCCGTCACCAAGGATCTACGCGAACGCCTGCCGGCCTCGCTCGAGCTGACATTCCTGGCGCTTTTGATTGCGCTGCTGTCCGCTATCCCGCTCGGTGTGCTGGCCGCGCTCAGGCCGGGCTCGGTGATCGACCACGGCGTGCGCCTGTTTTGCGCGCTCGGTGTCTGCGTGCCGACCTTCGTGTCGGGCCTGCTGCTGATCTACATCTTCTACTATCTGCTTGGCATTTCGCCGGATCCGACGGGGCGTGTCGATATCTTCACCACTTTGCCGCCGGCACGGACCGGCTTTCTCATGATCGACTTCGCCTTGGCAGGCGACGGCGTCGGATGGCTGGCCGCGTTCAAGCAATTGATTCTGCCAGCCTGCACGATGGCGCTCTTTGTCATTGCGCCGCTCGCGCGTATCACCCGCGCCTCGATGCTGTCCTCACTCGGTAGCGATTTTGTGCGTACGGCGCGCTCGGTCGGTCTGTCGTGGTGGCACATCGTCGTTACCTATGCGCTCCGCAATGCCATCCTGCCCGTCATCACGATCACCGGCATTGTGTTTTCCACCATGCTCGGCGCCAATGTTCTGGTCGAGAAGGTGTTCTCCTGGCCAGGCGTCGCGTCCTATGCGCTCGACGCCCTGCTGGCGTCGGACTACGCGCCGGTCCAAGGCTTCGTGTTGCTCATGGCGTTCCTGTTCGTCATCGTCAATCTCGTCGTCGACGTTCTCTACGGTATCGCCGATCCCAGGATTTCGATCGGATGAGCAGTGCCACGCTTCAGCATGCCGCCTTCATCTTGCGAGTCAATCCGGTCACGGGGCTCGCAGCCTTCGGCGCTGCGGTGCTGATTTTTCTGGGGACCGTTGGTCCATGGATCGTCCCTTACGATCCCATCGTTTCGGACGTTCAGCACGCCCTGATGCCGCCGAGCGCCGCGCACTGGGCTGGTACCGACCAGCTCGGCCGCGATGTCTTCAGTCGGATCATCGTCGGCGCTCGGCTCGATCTCGCCATTGCAGTCTCGGCAGTCGGCATTTCATTCGCACTCGGCGCCGTGATCGGTGCGTTGTGCGGCTATACCGGCGGCCGGCTCGATCGAACCGTTGGCCGTCTCGTCGATGTGCTCATGGCTTTCCCGCTATTTGTC
>JAEYRD010000030.1 GCA_023435725.1 Pseudomonadota bacterium
CCGCCGGCATGCCGGCGGAGACCAGCGAGATTTCAACGAGCGAGGCGAGGTCGATCCCGGAAAGGCGCGCCAGCGCTTCGTCCTTCGCGATCACTCCCTCATGCACGAGGTCGATGGCGATCCTGACGGCGGCGCGCGGTGTCCGCTTGGCCGCGCGGGTCTGGAGCATCCACAGCTTGCCGTCCTCGACCGTGAACTCGACATCCTGCACGTCGCCGAATTCGCGTTCGAGCCGTTTCAGCACATCGCCAAGCTCGTCGCGGATCGTTGGCAATGCACGGGCAACCGCGTCGTCCGTATCCGGCGTGCGGCGGCCGGACACGACGTCCTCACCCTGCGCGTCCAGCACGAGATCGATCATCGCGCGGGGGACGCCGGTCGAAGGATCACGCGAGAAGGCCACGCCGGCGCCGGACGCAAGGCCGCCATTGCCGAACACCATGGCTTGCACGGTGACGGCGGTGCCTTCGAGGTCGTCGAGCTGCTGGAGTTGTCGATAGGTCTTCGCCCGCTCGCTCATCCAGGACTGATAGACGGCCCGCGCCGCCGCCTCGAGCTGGGCGGCCGCATCTTCGAGCCAGCCGTCGGAACGATCCTCGACCAGCGCCTGCTCCGCGGCGGCAAGCCGCTCCAGCGCTTCGCCATCGAGCTCCCGGTCGCTGGCCACGCCTTCGGTGTCAACCAGTTCGGCGATGCGTGCGGCGAACAGAGCGGGATCGAGCCCGAGCACGGTTTCGCCGAAGCTCTCCAGGAAACGCCTCCGGCAATCCCAGGCGAGCCGCGGCCGGCCGGTCGCACGGATCAGGCCGTGCACGGCATCCAACGTGCAGCCGACGTCGAGAACGGTGTCGAGCATGCCCGGCATCGATCGCGCCGCGCCGGATCGCACGGACACCAGAAGCGGCTGCCTGCGGTCGCCGAAGCGCTTTCCGGTTGCGCTTTCCAGGAACGCCAATCCTTCCTTCAGGCCGTCGCGCAGATGTTGCGCGGCGTGGGCATGGCCTGAAATGACGTCGGCGCAGAGCTTGACCGGCAGCACGAAAGCGGGCGGCACCGGCAGGCCGAGCGCCGCCATCCTGGCGAGGTTGGCGGCCTTGGCGCCGATCTCCTCGGCGGGCCGCAATTCGGTCGCTTCAGCGCCGATACGCACGATATGCATGGTGGCTTCCTCAGGCTGCGAGATCGATCATGATGTGACGGCGCAACAGGTGGCCGAAAGCTGCGAAGCGATCGGTAGCGCGTTCGATGGCGCGGGAAAGCTCGATCACCGAAAGCGAGGTCGCGACGTCGAAGCCGCCGCCGAAGACGAGCGTGGTCGTGGCCCGCTCCCTTGTGTCGGCGGCATGTTCGGCATCGATCAAGCGGGTCACGGCGGCGAGCGCATCCTCTGAATCGACCCGCCGTCCTTCCGGCACGTCCATCGCTGCCGCGACGCCGCTGGCCGCCGTTTCGGCCGCGGTCGCGGCCACGACGCAAAGCTCGGCCAATGATGCCAGCAAGGATGGATCCGTCCGTTCGGGAATCAGCGAAGCAACGAAGGCTGCCTGTTCAAGTTCGTCGATGGCCTCCTCGACGCGGTCGATCAATTGCCCGATCACGGGCCGGGCATCGAGACGGTCGGCCTCCTGGCGGCTCTCGAGCGCGATGCGGTCGGCTTTCTGCTCGATAGCGGCACAGCGCCGCGCCAGCAGCTTGCCGTCGGCAGGCTGGCCTGCTCTCAGCGCGGCGATATGGCGGGCAATCGCGGTGACGAGATCATGGGCTAACCCGGTCTGGCGCAGCACGGCCGCAAGCAGGGCCCCGTCGACGCGATCCAGGTGCCGAACAAGATCGGCCTCGATCTGGTCGCGGACTGTCCTCACGGAGCGGCCGGCAAGCAGCGCCTCGGTGGAGGCACGCAGTGCCGCTTTGAGGAAATCGATCGCGGCGCTGCGGCCCAGCGCCTGGTCGAGACGCTCGCCGAAGCCGATCCGCGAGGGCGCGGCATTGCGGACCGCGGATCCCAGGAGTTCATTGCCGCCAAGCTCGAGAAAGCCGCGATGGCCGATCCGGTGACGTGCCGCCCATTCCAGGATGCGCGCCGAGTCGTCCTTGGCGACCCAGGTCCGCAGCAGCTTGCGGGCCTTGTTCCAGTCGATCAGGAAAACCAGCGCAGCGCCGACCGCGGCGAGGAATTCGTTGCGATCCGCGGCGTGGCCGGCCTGGTACTGGCCGGTGACGAGATAGAACGAATTGTCCTCGCCAAGACCTGCCGCTGTGTGACGATCGAGGCCGCTCCATGTTGCGTCGAACTTGTCGAACAGGGAAATGAAGAACTTCGCCCGCGCCAGGTGCACGTCGGTGTAGGTGACGGTGACCGCATTCTTCTTCACCGCGATCACCACGACATGGGCGTCGGTGGTGCCGATGTCGTTCTGGATCAGCAGCCGTCCGCCGGCCCGCGTCGCCATGGTGTCGAGGCCGGGGTGATTGAACTTGAGGCCGCGCGTGGCGTTCAGCCCTTTCATGAAAGCGGCAATTGCCGTGCGGTCCTCGCCGTGCAGGCCGAAGACATGGGCGCCGTCGAGCGTTTCTTCCGAGCAGCTTGCCGCAAGCCTGTTGAGCTGCTTGTGCAGATCCATGACCAGCCGGTGCAGGCTGTCGCCAGCCGTCTCAGTCACACCGGTCAGGCGTGCGATGCGGGAGATCTCGATCTCGCCGGCGGCGTCGAGCAGGCCGGCGCCGCGGATCGTCTCGAGCCGCCTATTCGCCTTCTTGCCTTCGTCGGGGGCGCCGGCGGCGACAGCGCGGATCATGGTCACGGCGTCGTCCTGAATCTCCTTCATCAGCTTCGCGAGGTTCGGGGCCGCGAGCCGGTCCTGTCCGATCATATGAGCGCCGCCGATCAGCGTCGCGATTGCCGCAGGGGCAATGCCTGCAGTCTGGCTTTCGAGGCCGAGGTCGCTTGCGGGCCGGTCGGGCTCCTGCGCATGGTGGGCCGCGGCCTGGAGTCCGCTCATCCGCACCTTGATGCGGTCGTTGGCGGCGAGCCCTTCCGCCACCAGCGCGGGCAACAGGATGTCGCCTTGTCCGAGCTCTTCGATGATCTGGGTTTTCATGGTCTGTCCGCGCAACGTTTGATGCCGGCATTATGCCGCGAAGCGGCGGCGCGGCTGTTGCGCTAGATCATTCATGAAACTGTCATAAGATTCCCGCGTTCGCGCAGCAGAGCGGCGCAGTGGCGCGCGATCGTGATCTCTTCGTTGGTGCGAATGATGAACGTATCGACCGTGCTGTCCGCAGCGCCGATGCGCTCGCGCGCCTCATCGTTCGCAGCAGCATCGATGCGCACACCGAGCCAGGCGAGTCGTGCACCGATCGCGCTGCGAATCTCCTTGGCGTGCTCACCGATGCCGCCGGTGAAGACCAGGCAGTCGATCCCTCCAAGCGTATTCGCCATCACAGCGATCTCCTGCGCGGCGCGGAAAGTGAAGAGATCGATGGCCTCCCGCGCCGTAGCCTCGTTGCTCGCCAGCAGCGTGCGCATGTCCGAGGAGATACCGGAGACGCCGAGCAGGCCTGACTCGTGATAGAGCAGGTGCTGGACATCCTCGACCGACATCTTCTCGTGCTGTTGCAGATAGAGCAGCACGCCGGGGTCGATCGTGCCGCAGCGCGTGCCCATCACGAGGCCATCGAGCGGTGTCAGTCCCATGGTGGTGTCGACGCTGCGGCCATCGTGGAGCGCGCACAGGCTCGCGCCATTGCCGAGGTGCGCGATCACGGTGCGCTTCGCGACGAGCTGCGGCGCGATCTCGGCAAGGCGTCCTGCGACATATTCGAAGGAGAGGCCGTGAAACCCGTAGCGACGGACGCCGCGCTCATGATACCGCCTCGGGATCGCGAAGCGGCTCGCCGGCGGCGCAAGGCCGTGGTGGAAGGCCGTATCGAAGCAGGCGATCTGCGTCAGGTCGGGCCGGATCGCCGAGATGGTGCGGACCGGCGCGAGGCACCGCGGCTGGTGCAGCGGCGCCAGTGGCGTCAGTGCGTCCAGCTGCGCATAGACGTCATTCGTCAGCTCGATCGGGCCTGAATAGTCCGGGCCGCCATGGACCACGCGGTGACCAGCAGCGCGCAAGCTATGGTCGCCGAAGCGATCCTCGATGAAGGCGAGCACGTCGGCGAACAGATCACTGCTGTCGGCATCCGACCCCTCCCTCCGCTTCTCGAACAGGTTCTCGCCCGCGGGGGTCTTCACGACGAGCCGGGGCTTGGCCTCGTGCTCGTCGAGCAGGCCCTTGCAGAGCAGGGCAGGCTCGAGTGTCGAGGTATCGAACAGGCCGAACTTGATGCTCGACGATCCCGAGTTGAGGACGAGGACCGCATCTGGCGCCGGCATGACGTCAACCCGCCTTGGCCGGCCAGGCCCAGTCGCGCACCGCCGGCATGTCCTCGCCATGCTCGCGCACATAGCGCGAGTGCTCGATCAGCGCGTCGCGGAATTGCTGCTTCACCTGCGCGGCCTTGGTCGCAAGCCCGGGCACGCGCTCGATCGCCTCGATCGCGAGGTGATAGCGATCGAGCTCGTTGAGCACGACCATGTCGAACGGCGTCGTCGTGGTGCCTTCCTCGGCAAAGCCGCGCACATGCATGCCGGCATGGTTGGTGCGGCTGTAGGTCAGGCGGTGGATCAGATAGGGATAGCCGTGATAGGCGAAGATCACCGGCTTGTCGCGCGTGAACAGGCTGTCGAAGTCGCGATCGGAAAGACCGTGCGGATGCTGCTCGTTGGGCTGCAGCGTCATCAGGTCGACGACGTTGACGACGCGGATCTTCAGATCCGGCAACGCCCTGCGCAGGAGGTCGACGGCGGCGAGCGTCTCCAGCGTCGGCACGTCGCCGGCGCAGGCCATTACGACGTCGGGTTCGCCGTTCGCGTCCTCCGTTCCAGCCCAGGTCCAGATGCCGATGCCGGCATCGCAATGCGTGGCGGCTTCCTGCATCGACAGCCATTGCGGCGCCGGCTGCTTGCCGGCGACGATGACGTTGATGCGGTTATAGGTGCGCAGGCAGTGATCGGCGATCCACAGCAGGGTGTTGGTATCAGGCGGGAAGTAGATGCGGACGATATCGGCCTTCTTGTTGGCGACGAGATCGACGAAGCCGGGATCCTGATGACTGAAGCCGTTATGGTCCTGCCGCCAGACATGCGAGGTGAGCAGATAGTTGAGGGAGGCGATCGGGCGGCGCCATGGCAGATGCCGCGTGACCTTGAGCCATTTGGCGTGCTGATTGAACATGGAATCCACGATGTGGATGAAGGCTTCGTAGCAGGAGAAGAAGCCATGCCGTCCTGTGAGCAGATAGCCTTCGAGCCAGCCCTGGCAGAGATGTTCGCTCAGGACTTCCATCACGCGCCCGTCCTGCGCGAGATGCACGTCGTAAGGCTCAATCGGCTCCATCCAGACGCGTTCGGTCGCCTCGAATACCGCATCGAGCCGGTTTGACGCGGTCTCGTCCGGTCCCATGATGCGGAAGTTGCGCTCCTGCGCGTTGAGGCGGATGACGTCACGCAGGAACTTGCCGAGCTCGCGCGTCGCTTCTCCCGTGACGCCGCCGGGCTGCGGCACCTCGACTGCGAAGCTGCGGAAGTCCGGCAGCTTCAGCTCCTTCTTCAAGATGCCGCCATTGGCGTGAGGATTGGCGCCCATGCGGCGACTGCCTTCGGGCGCCAGCGCCTGAAGCTCGGCAATGAGCGCGCCGCTCGCGTCGAACAGCTTCTCCGGCTGGTAGCTGCGCATCCAGTCTTCGAGGACTTTTAGATGCGCGGGATTTTCGCGGCAGCTCGCAACGGGCACTTGATGCGCGCGCCAGAACCCCTCGACCTTCTTGCCGTCGACCTCCTTCGGGCCGGTCCAGCCCTTCGGGCTGCGCAGCACGATCATCGGCCAGCGTGGCCGTTCGACGCTCTTGCGCCCGTCGCGGGCGTGCTGCTGGATCGAGCGGATGCTGGCGATCGCGACGTCGAGCGCGTCCGCCATGGCCTGATGCATCAATTTGGGATCGTCACCCTCGACGAATAGCGGCTCGTGGCCGAACCCGCGGAAGAGGTCGCGGATCTCTTCGTCCCGCATCCGCCCGAGCACGGTCGGGTTGGCGATCTTGTAGCCGTTGAGATGCAGGATCGGCAGCACCGCGCCGTCGTGGGCGGGGTTGAGGAACTTGTTGGAGTGCCACGACGCCGCAAGCGGGCCGGTCTCGGCCTCGCCGTCGCCGACGACGCAGGCGACGATCAGGTCGGGATTGTCGAGCGCCGCGCCATAGGCGTGCACCAGCGCGTAGCCGAGCTCACCGCCCTCGTGGATCGAGCCCGGTGTTTCCGGCGCTGCGTGGCTCGGGATGCCGCCGGGAAAGGAGAACTGTCTGAAGAGTTTTCGCAATCCGTCCGCGTCGCGCGCGATGTCCGGATAGATCTCGCTGTAGCTGCCCTCGAGATAGGTGTTGGCCACCATGCCCGGACCGCCATGGCCGGGACCGCAGACATAGAGCACGCTGAGGTCCTGCGCGCGAATGACGCGGTTGAGATGGGCGTAGATGAAGTTCAAACCGGGTGTCGTGCCCCAATGGCCGAGCAGGCGCGGCTTGATGTGCTCGGGCCGCAGGGGCTCGCGCAATAGCGGATTGTCCAGAAGATAGATCTGCCCGACGGAGAGGTAGTTCGCAGCGCGCCAGTAGCGATCGAGGAGATCGAGTTCGCTGCTCGTGACGTCCGATTGTCGTTGATTTGTCATGTTTCTGCCGACCTTCACCCAGCGATCGCTATCAACCATGTTCATACGCGATTGATCCTTCAACATCATGAAACGGGATTGCGGCGGCTCTGCTGTTGCGTGAGGTCAAAGTCGCGCGCCTGAAATTTGGGCGGCTACTTTGCATGGGGTTGTTTTTCAGTTTTTTATTCTTGTTCTTGATTTGTTCCTTCGTCGTGCTATCTTCGCTTCATGAGTCCAGCATCTTCTTCTGCTCTCAAGCACCCGCCGGTCACGGCGCCCTCCGAGCCGGCGGGTGCGCCTTCTGATTTTCCCGAGCTTGGCGTCGTCATCGACCGCGCGCGCCGGCGCGGGCGAGGCGCACAGTCCAATGCCAGCGGCCGCTTTGAGGCCGAGGCGCGCGTCGCCTTCGACGATGGCTGGCAGAGCCTGGAGGAGCTGCCGCCGTTCAAGACCACGGTCGGGGTCGACACCTCGCGCAAGGTGATCACCCGCAACGACTCTCCCGACATCGGCTTCGACCGCTCGATCAATCCCTATCGTGGCTGCGAGCACGGCTGTGTCTATTGCTTCGCGCGGCCGACCCACGCCTATCTCGGCCTGTCACCGGGGCTCGACTTCGAATCGAAGCTGTTCGCCAAGCCCGAGGCGCCGGCGCTGCTCGAGAAGGAGCTCGCCGCTCCCGGTTACGAGCCGCGGATGATCGCGATCGGTACCAACACCGATCCCTATCAGCCGATCGAGCGCGAGCGCAAAATCATGCGCGGCATTCTCGAGGTGCTGGAGCGCACCGGCCATCCCGTCGGCATCGTCACCAAGTCCGCGCTGGTCGTGCGCGACATCGATATTCTCGCGCGCATGGCCAAGCGCAACCTCGCCAAGGTCGCGATCTCGGTCACCTCGCTCGATCCGAAGCTCGCGCGCACCATGGAGCCGCGGGCGTCGACGCCGCCGAAGCGGCTGGAGGCGCTGAAGCAGCTCGCGGATGCCGGTATTCCGACCACCGTGATGGTCGCGCCCGTGATCCCCGCGCTGAACGATTCCGAGATCGAGCGCATCCTGGATGCGGCGGCCCATGCCGGCGTCAAGGAAGCCTCCTACGTGCTGCTGCGGCTGCCGCTGGAGGTGCGCGATCTCTTCCGCGAATGGCTGATGGCCAATTATCCGGACCGCTATCGCCACGTCTTTACGTTGATCCGCGACATGCGCGGCGGTCGCGACTACGATTCGAAATGGGGCGAACGGATGAAGGGCACGGGCCCGATGGCCTGGACCATCGGCCGCCGCTTCGAGATCGCCTGCGACAGGCTGGGGCTGAACAAGCGGCGATCCAAGCTCACGACAGATCATTTCGACAGGCCGAAGCGGAACGGCGACCAGCTCAGCCTGTTCTGAGCGGCGAAGTGGAAGAGGTTTGGCATGAGTAAGCAATTGCCGCCGGTACCGCGGCTCACCGTCATCACGCTGGGCGTGAGTGATATCCGCGCCAGCATTGCTTTTTACAGCGCGCTCGGTTTCTCGCGCCGGCTGAAGGCGACAGGCGAAGCCGTCGCCTTCTTCGACACCGGCGGTCCGGTGCTCGCTCTGTATCCCTGGGATCAACTCGCGGCCGACGCCGCGTTGCCGGACAATCCGAGGCCAGCGGCCTTCCGCGGCGTCACGCTTGCCTGGAACTGTCGCGCGCGTGAGGAGGTCGATGCGGTGCTGGCTTTCGCCGTCAGCAAGGGAGCCGCGCTGCTGAAAGCGGCGCTTGAGACCGATTACGGCGGCTATTCCGGTTATTTTACCGACCCTGACGGCCATCCCTGGGAGGTCGTGGTCGCGCCCGGCATCGAGGTCGGCGAGGACCGCAGGGTGCATCTGGCAGAGTAGGGCTTGAATAACGGGAATTGTCCGGGGTTCCCGGTTGCGCTGGCCAAGCCGCTTGCGCACGATCCCCGCCATGATTCGGGATAAATCCGCCAAGAAGCCAGCCAAGGGCGCGCCAAGGAAGGATGTTGCCGAGAAGGCTACGCCTGCGAAGGTGGCTAAGCCTTCTGCGACCAACACCTCTGCGATCAAGGCTTCTCCGGCCAAGGCTTCTCCGGCCAAGGCTACTCCGCCTAAGGCTTCGATCGGCAAGGACACGGGCAGGAAGGGCGTCATCATCGTCGCTTCGCCGAGCTTCCGCCGCGAGCGCGCGCTGATCAAGCGCGGCGTCTGGCCGGTCGCCGGCTGCGACGAGGCCGGCCGCGGGCCGCTCGCCGGCCCCGTGGTCGCGGCTGCCGTGATTCTCGACCCCAACCGCATTCCGCGCGGCATCGATGATTCGAAGCGCCTGACGGCGGAGGAGCGCGAAAGACTGTTCGACAAGATCTGCGCCACCGCGCAGGTCTCGGTTGCCGTTGCCTCGCGTTCGCGAATCGACCGCGACAACATCCTGCGCGCCTCGCTCTGGGCGCTGAAGCGCGCCGTGGTGGCGTTGCCCGAGGCGCCCCGTCACGTCTTCGTCGATGGCCGCGACCGGCTCGATACGGCCTGCGACTGCGAGGCCGTGATCGGCGGCGACGGCATCGTGCTGTCGATCGCGGCGGCTTCCATCGTCGCCAAGGTGACGCGCGACCGTCTGATGTGCGCGCTGGCGCAGGACTGCCCCGGCTACGGCTTCGAGCAGCACAAGGGCTACGGCGTTCCGGAGCATCTCGATGCCCTCGACCGCCTCGGCCCCTCCATCCACCACCGCACCTTCTTCGCGCCGGTCGCCGCCGCCCGCGCCAAACACATGCCCTGGACCGTCGAGCCGGTGCGGGACTTGTTCTCCGTCACCGAGGTTGAGGTGCAGGTCGAAGCGAGCGTGGAAGTCGACGCATCGGCGGAACTCTAGGATTTATCTCTAGCGGCGGGCTCTTCGCCTCTCCCCGTAAGAACGGGGAGAGGGAGCAGACCGAAGTTGCCACAACGCGTGCTGCGCTTTATCAAAATACGGGTGAGCGAATAGGGCCGGCTGGACGGGTTGGCTGCATCTTTCGGACGTTGCATGCGGTTTACCTCCCTGGTCATCGAGCTCATTCGCGCCCGGCCGCGGCTGATTGTGTGGATCGCCGTGCTGCTCCAGGCTGCGATGTGGCTGTTCGTGGCGCTGGTGTTCTACCGCAGCCCGCCCGGCACCCTCGCGACGCTGCTGGCCTTTGGCCGCGAATACCTGGTCGGCACCGATCTTGGTCCGCCCTTGCCGGTCTGGCTTGCCGACATCGCCTATCGCGCCGCCGGCGGCCACATGTTCGGCGTCTATGTGCTGGCCCAGCTCTGCGAGATCGCGACCTTCATTGCGCTCTATCATCTCTCCCGGGCCGTGGTCGGCTCGCAGCAGGCGGTGCTCGCCGTGCTGCTGACCATGCCGGTGCTGGCCTTCTCCTCCCCCGCGCTCGACTTCGGCCCCCTGGTGCTGGCGCGGCCGCTCTGGGCGCTGCTGCTGCTGCATTCCTGGCAGATCATCGGCCAGCGCCGCGGCAATGCCTGGTTCGCCTGGTCGATCGAGGCGGGCCTGCTGCTGCTCACCACGCCGGCGGCGATCTTCCTTCTTCTGCTGCTCGCCGTCTTCGCGATCTCTACCGCCGGCGGCCGGCGGACGCTGCGTGCGCTCGATCCACTGTTCGCGCTGATCGTCGTCGCCGTGCTCGCGCTACCCTACGCGGTCTGGCTGATGCGTGCTGAGACGCTGGTCCTGCCAGCATTGCCACAAGTCGCCGAGCTGAACGCCCGCGCGATCCACGCGGCCTGGCTGCTCGGCGGGCTCGTGCTCGGTGCGGCGGCAATCCCGGCGCTGACCTTCCTCAACACCCGCCTGTTCGTCGCCAAGGGCGAGGAGGCGCCGATCATCTTCCGGCCGCCGGTCCAGCCGCTCGCGCGCAACTTCGTCTACTTCTTCGCGCTGGCGCCGGCATTGGGCGCGGTGCTGATCTCGGGCCTGCTCGGGCTCGATTCCGTCGTTGGCGGCGCCGGTGTCGTGCTGGTCATGTCCGGGCTTGCCGTGGTCGTCGCGGCCGGCGACCTCATCGCGATGCGCCGCGCCCGGATGCTGCGCAGAGCGTGGGCCGCTGCCGTCGTGGCGCCCGCGATCGGCGTCGTTCTCGCCGTGCTGTTCCTGCCCTGGACCGGCTCCAATGAGATCGCGACCTCGATGCCGGCGCGTGCGATCTCGGATTTCTTCGACGAGAGCTTTGCCCGCCGTACCAATCATCGCCTGCGCGCGGTCGCCGGCGAGACCCAGCTTGCGAGCCTGATCACGCTGCATTCCGGCCGGCCGCATCTGTTCATCGACGCGGAGCCCGCGCGTACGCCGTGGATGTCGCAGGCCAAATTCAGTGAAACCGGCGGCGTCGTGGTTTGGCGCGCCTCCGACACCGCGGGCACCCCGCCGCCGGAAATCCTCGCGCGCTTCCCGGGCATCGTGCCCGAAGTGCCGCGCGCCTTCGAATGGCTCGTGACCGGCCGCCAGCAGCTGCTGCGCATCGGCTGGGCCATCGTGCGGCCGAAGGGGACGTAAGTCGCTCTCGTGCTCTCTCCGTTGTCATTGCGAGCGCAGCGAAGCAATCCAGAGTCTTTCGGCGGTGACAGTCTGGATTGCTTCGCTGCGATCGCAATGACGGGGAGGGAGCGTCCCGCCGCTCACGCGCCCGCCAGCGCCTTCGCGATCGTGCGCAGATCCTGCCAGGCGAGCCGCTTGTACGACGGCGAGCGCAACAGATAGGCGGGGTGGAAGGTCGGCAGCGCGCGGATGGTGCGTTGACCCGTGTCGTAGTCGAACCAGCGGCCGCGGGTGCGCATGATACCTTCGCGGGTCGAGAGCAGCGTCTGCGTCGAGGGATTGCCGAGCGTCACCAGCAGATCCGGGTTCACGAGCTCGATATGGCGCTGGATGAAGGGCAGGCAGATCTGCGTCTCCTGCGGCGTCGGCGTGCGGTTGCCGGGCGGCCGCCAGGGAATGACGTTGGTGATGTAGGCCGTGGTGCGGTTGAGCCCGATCGCGCCGATCATGAGGTCGAGCAGCTTGCCGCTGCGCCCGACGAAGGGCAGCCCCTCGATGTCTTCGTCGCGGCCCGGTGCTTCGCCGACGAACATGATGCGCGCCTGCGGATTGCCGTCGCCGAACACCAGCCGCGTCGCGGTGTGCTTCAGCGCGCAGCCCTCGAAACTTTGCATCAGCTCGCGCAGCGCTTCCAGCGTCGGCGTGGTGCGCGCGGCTTCCCGCGCCGAGGCGATCGCGACGTCGGGCGCCGGTGCGGCCTCGCCGCGCATGATCGCTGGCGCGGCGACCGGCCGCGGAGCCTCGACCGGAGGTGCCGCGCGCGGGGCCGGAGGCGGGGCGTCCAATTCCGCCAGGCGGTCGATCGGTTCCTCCGCGAGCGCGCAGTCGACACCCGCCTCCAGATAGAAGGCCAGGAGCTCACGGACAGTAGGGGCGGGTTCGGGGATCATGGGAAAGTCTGACTATTAGTTCAGTTTAGGCCGCCTTGCATCCCAGCGGAACGCATTTCCGTGGTTGTCCTACCCGGAAAAATCGGAAACAAGGGAGCGCAAATGACAAGGAACCGTCTCAAGGGCTGAGATCAGATGAGCACCGAAGAACTTCCCCCGCGCGAATCCATGGAATTCGACGTCGTCATCGTCGGCGCCGGCCCCTCGGGCCTGTCGGCCGCGATCCGGCTGAAGCAGCTGAACGCCGATCTCAACGTCGTCGTGGTGGAGAAGGGCTCCGAGGTTGGTGCGCATATTCTCTCGGGTGCCGTGATCGACCCGGCCGGGCTCGACAAGCTGATTCCCGACTGGCGCGAGGATTCCGACTGCCCGCTCAAGACGCAGGTCAAGGACGACCGCTTCTACTGGATGACGGGTGGCGGCGCGATCAAGCTGCCGAACTTCGTCATGCCGCCACTGATGAACAATCATCATTGCTATATCGGATCGCTCGGCAATGTCTGCCGCTGGCTGGGGCGGAAGGCCGAGGCGCTCGGCGTCGAGATCTATCCGGGCTTTGCCGCCGCCGAGGTACTTTATGACGAGGCGGGCAAGGTCAAGGGCATCGCCACCGGCGACATGGGCATCGGCCGCGACGGCAAGCCGAAGGACTCCTTTACCCGTGGCATGGAATTGCTCGGCAAGTACACGCTGTTCGCCGAAGGCGCCCGCGGCAGCCTGACCAAGCAGCTCATCGCGAAATTCGCACTCGACTCCAAGAGCGAGCCGACGAAGTTCGGCATCGGCCTCAAGGAAGTCTGGCAGATCGACCCCGCCAAGCACCAGAAAGGCATGATCCAGCATTCGTTCGGCTGGCCGCTCGACCTGAAGACCGGCGGCGGCTCGTTCCTCTATCACTACGACGACAATCTCGTCGCCGTCGGCTTCGTCGTGCACTTGAACTACGACGATCCGTATCTGTCGCCGTTCGACGAGTTCCAGCGCTTCAAGACCCATCCGGCTATCCGCGGCACCTTCGAAGGTGCCAAGCGGCTCGCCTATGGTGCGCGTGCCATCACAGAAGGCGGCTACCAGTCGGTGCCGAAGCTCAGCTTCCCCGGGGGCGCGCTGATCGGCTGCGCGGCCGGCTTTGTCAACGTGCCCCGCATCAAGGGCGTGCACAATGCGATGGGCACCGGCATGCTCGCCGCCGAGCATGTTGCAACTGCGCTCGCGGCGGGGCGCGCCAATGACGAGATCGTCGAATACGAGAACGCGTGGCGCTCGTCCTCCGTGGGCAAGGACCTGTTCCTGGTCCGCAACGTCAAGCCACTGTGGTCGAAGTTCGGCACCGTGCTCGGCGTCGCGCTCGGCGGCTTCGACATGTGGTGCAACACCCTGTTCGGTACTTCGCTGTTCGGCACGCAGTCGCACGGCAAGCCCGACCGCTCCACGCTCGACCCGGCCAAGCAGCACGCGCCTAAGAACTATCCGAAGCCGGACGGCAAGATCTCGTTCGACAAGCTGTCCTCGGTATTCCTGTCCAACACCAATCACGAGGAGGACCAGCCGGTTCATCTCCGGGTGGCCGACATGAACCTGCAGAAGACGTCCGAGCATGACGTTTTCGCCGGTCCCTCGAATCGCTATTGCCCCGCCGGCGTCTATGAGTGGGTCGAGGAGGGCGCGAGCCCGCGCTACCAGATCAACGCCCAGAACTGCGTCCACTGCAAAACCTGCGACGTGAAGGATCCCAACGGCAACATTACCTGGGTTCCCCCGGAGGGCGGCGGCGGCCCGAACTACGAGGCCATGTAAGGGCGCCAGGTGACCAAATAGGTCACGAAGGGCGATGTAGCGCACGTTCGCGTGAGAACGGGGGCGTGGCGACCGGTCGCGGCCACGATACGGCCATAGTAGCAGCGTCTTGGGGCGCGACTTGGCTGATTTGGGGCGTGCGGAGGAGATCGCACGGCCCGAATCCTTGCGGTGAAGCGCCAAAAGCGGCATTGTCCGGCCTGACGGTTCCGGGTCCCGATGCCACCGGCCGCGTTCGCGCCCGAGACGGCCTTCTGCTGCAAACCCAGGCACCACCAACTCAAGGCGAGCCCTGATGTTTTCAAATCGTTTCAACCGCTGGACTGCTGCCGCCATCGCCCTCATGGGCACAGCGATCGCGACGGTTCCCGGCGCGGTCCTGGCGCAGACGCCGGATCATCCGTCCGACACGGCGGTGCAGTTTCCGACCCGAAACGATCTGAAGTCGCTCACGACCTCGGGCAGCTATCTCGCCGCCCGCCACGCCAGCGTCGAACGCGACGCGGCTTCGGCCGCCGCCTTCTACCGCTCGGCGCTCCGCACCGATCCGAAGAACAATGAACTGCTCGATCGCGCCTTCATCTCCTCGGTCGCCGACGGTGACATCGACGAGGCGGTCAAGCTCGCCGAGCGCATTCTCACCATCGACAAGACCAACCGCGTCGCGCGTCTCGTCGTCGGCGTGCATGATCTGAAGCTGAAGAAATACGCGACCGCGCAGACCAACATCAACCAGTCGATTCGCGGTCCGATCACGGATCTGGTCGCCACGCTGCTGTCGAGCTGGGCCGCCTATGGTGCGGGCGATGCCAAGGGCGCCGTTGCCACCATCGACAAGCTGGCCGGTCCGGAATGGTATCCGCTGTTCAAGGACCTCCACGCCGGCATGATCCTCGAACTCGCCGGCAAGGAGAAGGACGCGGGCACCCGCTTCGAGCGCGCCTACAAGCTCGACGATTCCATGCTGCGCGTGACCGAGGCCTATGCGCGCTGGCTGTCGCGCAACAAGGATGGCGCCGCCGCGACCTCCGTCTATGAGGCTTTCGACAAGAAGCTCGCTCGCCATCCGCTGATCGTGGAAGGGCTGCGCGAGACCCGCGCGGGGAAGAAGATGCCGCCGCTGGTCGACTCCGCGCAGGCCGGCGCCGCCGAAGCGCTGTACGGCATCGGCGCCACGCTGACCCGCCGCGGCGGCGAGGACCTTGCGCTGGTCTATCTCCAGCTCTCGCTCTATCTCCAGCCCACCCATCCGCTGGCGTTGCTCTCGCTCGCCGACCTCTATGAGTCGGTGAAGCGGCCGCAGATGGCGATCAAGGTCTATGAGCGCGTGCCCTCGACCTCGCCTCTGAAGCGCAACGCGCAGATCCAGCTTGCCATTGACCTCGATTCTGCCGACCGCACCGACGAGGCGATCAAGATCCTCAAGGGCGTCACATCAGACGATTCCAAGGATCTCGAAGCCATCATGGCGCTCGGCAATATCGAGCGCGGCCGCAAGAAGTTCGGCGACTGCGGCGCGACCTACTCGCAGGGCATCGAGGTGCTGCCGGCCGGCGCCGACAAGGCCAACAGCGTCTGGTATTATTATCGCGGTATCTGCGAGGAGCGCTCCAAGCAGTGGGCCAAGGCCGAAGCCGACATGAAGAAGGCGCTCGAGCTGCAGCCCGACCAGCCGCATGTCCTCAACTATCTCGGCTATTCCTGGATCGACCAGGGCGTGAACCTCGACGAAGGCATGAAGATGATCAAGCGCGCCGTCGAGCAGCGTCCCGACGACGGCTACATCGTCGACTCCCTTGGCTGGGCATATTACCGCATCGGCAATTACGAGGAGGCGGTGAAAAACCTCGAGCGTGCGATCGACCTCAAGCCTGAGGATCCCACCATCAACGACCATCTCGGCGATGCCTATTGGCGCGTCGGCCGCACGCTGGAGGCCAAATTCCAGTGGTCGCACGCCCGCGATCTCAAGCCCGAGCCGGATGACCTTCCGAAGATCGAGGCCAAGATTGCAGGCGGTCTCACCGACGATAATTCGAACTCTTCGGCCGCGCAGGCGGAAAAGAAGAAGGACGACGGCAAGGGCGGTTGATCCGACGCGTGATCCGGAAAAGTGTGCAGCGGTTTTCCCGCGCGACAAACGCGGAGCGTTTGCGCGGAGATCATGCGTAACTAAGGGGCAAGGGGTCGTCGCGGATGCCGGCGTTGATTGAAGAGGGACGGGCGAAGGTCAATCTGAGCCTTCGCGTTGTCGGCCGTCGTGCCGACGGCTATCATGATCTCGAGAGCGTGGTCGCGTTTGCCGACTGCGCCGACCGGCTCACGCTGGAGCCCGGCGGCGAGTTGAAGCTCGTCACCACGGGACCGCTTGCCGCGGCCTGTGGCGATGCCGCCGATAATCTCGTGTTCAAGGCGGCCAAGCTCCTGGCCGAAGCCGTGCCAAACCTGAAGCTGGGCTCCTTCGCGCTCGACAAGGTGCTTCCCGTTGCGGCCGGCATAGGCGGCGGCTCGGCGGATGCCGCGGCGGCGCTGCGGCTGCTGGCGCGTCTCAACGATCTTCCGCTTGATGATCCGCGCTTGCAGCAGGTCGCGCTTGCGACCGGCGCCGACGTGCCGGTGTGCCTGCTCTCGCGCGCCTGCGACATGACCGGCGTCGGCGAGCAGCTGCTGCCCTTGATGCTGCCGCGCATGCCGTGCGTGATGGTCAATCCGCGCGTGCCGGTTGCGACCAAGGATGTGTTCCAGGCGCTGGGCCTGCGCAACGGTGAATTGCTGGTCGGCGCCACTGACGTCCTCGAAGCCCCGGCCTGGCCGGCGGAGGGCGGGTCGATTGCCGATTGGGTCGAAGTCCTCGAAACCGTCGCCAACGATCTCGAAGCGCCTGCCCTGCGCATCGAGCCCGTCATCGGCGATGTACTGGAGGCCTTGCGCGCCTCCGCCGGTGTCAAGCTCTCCCGCATGTCCGGCTCGGGTGCGACCTGCTTTGCGATCTATGGTGCGCCGGCGGAGGCCCATGCGGCGGCCGAAGAGATCCGCAGGGATCACCCCGGCTGGTGGGTGCATGCGGGAACGTTGAGCTAGGTATTTTCCCGGCCACGAATCTTCCGCAGGCTGTCAGGTCATTTGGCCAGGGCGAGATAGCCGCTGATGGTCAGGATCGACGTGACGGTCGATGCGAGGATGACGTTCGATGTCATCACCGCCTCGCGCTTGTAAAATTCCGCCAGCATGAACGGACCGGTGCCGGTCGGAAGCGCAGCCAGCAGCACCGCGACATGCGTGAGCAGCGGCGACAGGCCGAACACGGCGGTCGCCATCACCCAGGTGACGGCGGGTTGAAGCACAAGCTTGAAGCTGACGAGAAGCGCCGCGGACCCGACGTTCATCTCCGTGCTGTCGCGCTTTGCGGCGAGGAAGAGGCCGAGCGCAACGAGCGCGCACGGCGAAGCGGCGCCGCCCAGGAGCTTCAGGAAGCTCTCGACGGGATCGGGAACGCTGAGGCCGGCGATCGGGACGATCGCAGCCAAGACGGGAGCGACGAGCAGCGGATTGCGCAGCAGCGAGCCGCCCACCTTGGCGACGAGATGCCTACGCCGCTTCTCGGTTTGCAGTCCGGTCTCGATCAGCACGATGGCGATCGCGAACAGCACGCAGACCGTCATGATCGTTGCGATCAGCGTGGGCGCGAGTGCCTCGCGGCCGAGCGCGGCGAGCGCCAGCGGGAAGCCGACGAAGCCGGTGTTGGCATAACCCGCGTTCAGGGCGTCGATTGCGGCATCGGCGAGATGTCGCGGGCCTCGCAAGCGGACGGCGATGGTCAGGCAGAACACCAGCGCCGCACCGATGCCGAACGCGGCAATGAAGCGTGGCTGCCAGACATCGGACCATTGCGCATGCGCAACGATATCGAACAGAAGCGCGGGAAGCGCGAGGTACACGACGAAGCGGTTCAGCTCCGTCGAAGCGTGCGGGCCGAGGACGCCGATCCGACGGGCGAGCCACCCGGCGAAGATGAGAGCGAAAATGGGCAGGACGGCCGCGAGGATGGAAAGCATAGGGAAAACCTGACTTCAGATTGCAGATCAGCCCTATCCAGCCGGATCGATATCATCCAATACTAATTGCTGCACTGCTTCATACCTTTTAGGTATCATCGTGATTGATATCAGACAGATGCGATATTTCGTGGCCGTCGCTGAGACGCTCCATTTCGGTCGCGCTGCCGAGCGCCTCCATATCAGCCAGCCGCCCCTGAGCCGGCAGATTGCAGCCCTGGAGGAGGAACTCGGCGTCCGCCTGTTCGACCGCCAGTCACGGCGCGCGACATTGACCCCCGCCGGGCGGCGCTTCCTGGAGGACTCGCGGGCGGTGCTGATCAGTTTCGACCAGGCTTGCCAAAATGCACGGATGGCCGAGCGCGGCGAATTGGGCGAACTCTCGGTCGGCTTCATGATGCACGCGGCCTACACGATCCTGCCGGGCCTGACGCGACGTTACATGGCGAACCATCCCGGCGTACGTGTCGAGTTGCGCGAGGTGATCCCCGGCATCCTCGCCGACGCAGTGCTGACCGGACGTTTCGATGCGGCGATTCTGTTCGACCCCGGTCCCGTACGCGGCTTGACGACGCAGGTGATCTATCGCGAGCCGCTCAGCCTCGCGGTACATGCCAGCCATCCGCTCGCCACGCATACGGTGATCTCGGCCGAGCAACTCAATGGCGAGGCCTTCATTGCTGCTCCGGCCGAGGTCGCGCCGAGGCTGCGTCAGTCGATCGCTGGCTATTGTCGTTCGGGCGGCTTTGAACCGACGTTCAGGCTCGAGGTCGAGCTTCAGCAGACGATCGTCAGCCTGGTCGCAGAAAATCTCGGCATCGCCCTGGTGCCGCAGTCCATGGCGAAGCTCGGAATTGCGAACCTGGTCTTTCGCGATCTCGAACACGCGCCGATCATCGAGCATGTGGTCGCATGGCGGCCGAGCAATCTCAATCCGGCACTGCCACCCTTCCTGGTCGAAGCCCGCAGCGACGTCGCGGTCGCAGCGGACTAAGCCTCGATCAATCCAAGAAACTGCCGGATCGCCGCCAAGACCTCTTGCGGCTTGTCGTGCTGCAGCCAATGTCCGGCACCTGAAATGGTCTCGACGCGCGCTTGCTGGAAGTAGCGCTCGAGGCCCGCTGCCTTGGCGCCTGCGAGAAAGCTTTCGCCGGCGTTCAGCAGCAGCGTTGGGCAGGAGATGCGCGACCAGAGTTCGACGTGATCGTCCGACCAGAGTCGATGCGGCGCACTCGCGCGCTGATAGGGATCGAACTTCCAGCTATACGTGCCGTCCTCGTTCTGCCGTGCGCCATGCGTTGCAAGATGCAACGCGAGCTCGCGCGACAGGCGCTTGTTGTGAAGCACCATCTGAGCGGCCGCGTCCTCGAGCGTCCGATAGCGGCGCGGCGTGCGGCCGTGCAGCTTGTCGAGCTGACCGATCCATTTGGTGATGCGCTCATGCGCCGGGGGCTTCGGCGCATCCGGCAGCATGGTCACGCCGTCGAGGACGACCAGCTTCGATACCTGCTCGGGGAACGATCCAGAAAAGATCAGGCTCACCATTCCGCCCATCGAATGACCGATGAGGGTCACCTTCGACGCTGCGATATTGCGGACGAGCCGGGTGAGATCGTACACATATTCCGTCAGCGCGTAGCTGCCGCCGTTGGTCCAGTCGGAATCGCCGTGCCCGCGCAGATCGGGCGCCAGCACGTGAAAATGCGGCTGCAGTGACCGGGCGATGACGTCCCAGCTTCGGCAATGATCGCGGCCGCCATGAACCAGGATGACCGGTGGTGCGCCCTCGTTGCCCCAATCGGCATAATGCAGCCGCAGGCCGTGGGATTCATAAAAGCGGCTTTGCGGGACGAGCATCGTGGAGCTATCCATTCACCGGCCGCCGCGCCAGCGCGAGCGGGAGGCCAAGGCCGGCGATGAAGACGCCGGAGCCTTGCGTGAGACGCCGCATCAGATGCGGCCGGCCGATCAGCTGCGTGCGCGTTGCAGAGGCCATCAGCACCACGACGACATCAGCGAACGTGTTCAGCATCACCGAGATCGCGCCGAGCACGATGAATTGCAGCGTAGGGCTCGATCCCGCCGGATCGAGGAACTGCGGAATGAAGGCGAGGAAGAACGCGGCGGTCTTCGGGTTCAGTGCCTCGACCAGCACGCCGTCGCGAAAGGCGCGCTTGTCGCCGACGGGCTTGCTCTCGAACGACAGCGTGGGGCCGGCGCTGCGGAAGGTCTTGATGCCGAGCCAGACCAGATACAGCGCGCCGATGAACTTCACGGCGACAAACAGCTCGGCGCTGGCAAGGATGATCGCGGAGATGCCCAGACTTCCCGCGACCACATGAACCAGGCCGCCCAGCGCGGTGCCCGCTGTCGACGCGAAGCCGCCGGCTCGCCCCTCCGACAAGGTCCGCGCCGCGACGTAGAAGATGCCGGGGCCGGGAATGGCCGCAATGAGAAATGCCGCTGCCAGGAACAGCCAGAAATTCGTCTCGCTCATCCTGTTTTCGTAACGGAGCTTGCCACGATTGCAAGTCCTCCGGCTTAGGCGATCCGGCGGAAGATCGCGCTGGCATTCACCCCGCCGAAGCCGAAGCCGTTGGAGATAGCATGCTGCATCGGCATCGGTCGTGCTGCAGCTGCGACGATGTCGATGCCCTCCGCGCCCGGATCGGGGTTTTCGAGATTGAGAGTTGGCGGAGCGATCTGGTCGCGCAGGGCGAGGACGGTGAAGATTGCCTCCAGCCCCCCGGCGGCGCCGAGCAGATGGCCAGTGGCCGATTTCGTCGCACTCACGGCGATCTTTTGATTGCGGCCGAACAGCGCGGCGATCGCGCCAAGTTCGCTCTCGTCGCCGGCCGGCGTCGACGTCGCGTGAGCGTTCAGGTGTTGCAAATCCGCGGGCGCAAGGCGCGCCTGACGGAGTGCGATCTCCATGGCGCGGCGCGCCCCGTCGCCATCGGGCGGCCCGGACGTCATGTGATAGGCGTCCGCGGTCGTGCCGTATCCGACGATCTCGGCGATCGGGGCGGCGCCGCGCGCCAGCGCGTGCCCCAGCTCTTCGATCACGAGGACGCCCGCGCCTTCACCCATGACGAAGCCGTCGCGGTCGCGATCGAACGGGCGCGAGGCGCGCGGGGGCTCCTCGTTGAAGCCGCTCGACAGCGCGCGCGCCGCCGCAAAACCGCCGAGGCTGACGATATCGATGCAGGCCTCCGCGCCGCCGCAGATCGCCACATCCGCTTCGCCTGCCCGGATCATGCGCGCGGCATCGCCGATCGCCTGCACACCCGCGGCGCATGCCGTGACCGGTGTTCCCAGCGCGCCCCTGTAGCCGTATTTGATCGAGACGTGGCCGGCGGCGAGGTTGGCGAGGAACGAGGGGATCGTGAACGGCGAGAGCCGGCGCGCGCCGCGCTGCTCGGTGATGCGCACCGCCTCCGCCATCGCCGGAAAGCCGCCGACGCCGGAAGCGATGATCGTCACGGTCCGTTCCAGCGCCGCTGCGTCCTGCGGCGTCCATTTGGCTTGGGCGACCGCTTCTGCGGTGGCGAGCAGTGCGAACAGGATGAAGCGGTCCATCTTGCGCTGATCTTTTGGCGCGGCGGCCTGCGACGGATCGAAGCCGCCCTCGGCATCATCGGCCTTGTCCGGCACGAGACCGGCAATGCGCGCAGGCAGCGCCTGCGACCATTCGGGCAGAGGGCGCAGCCCGCTTTGACCGGCGAGCAGCCGGCGCCAGGACAGTTCGACTCCGCAGCCGAGCGGTGACACCGCGCCCATTCCCGTCACGACGATACGACGCATGTCAGTCTCCAGCCGGCGCAACGGCCGGATTCATAGCCTTCAGCGAAGCGAGGCGCGCGCGCATCCCGCGGCTTGCGCGGGGACCCGCGATGACGACCGCATTGGCGAGCGTGATTGGACGCTTGTCGGCGGCATCGACGACAATCGGATCGAACGGGCGAATGTCATCCCGGTTCGCCAGCAGGATGGATTCGCCCTTCGGCGCGAGATGCTTGTTGCCCCAGGCGAGCAGCGCCGCGACGACGGGAAAGAAATCGCGTGCCTTGTCCGTCAGCACATACTCGTAACGCGGCGGCCGCTCGCTGTAGCGGCGACGAACGAACATGCCGCTCTCGGTGAGATGGGTGAGGCGCCGCGACAGGATGTTCGGCGCAATCCCGAGGCTTTGCGAAAACTCGTCGAACTTCGTCGCACCCTGAAACGCATCCCGCAGGATCAGGATGCTCCACCATTCGCCGACCGTCTCCACGGCGCGGCCGACCGGGCATTCCTGGATGGAGGGGGATTTTGGCTGCATGGCCCAAAGCTAGGGAAGTTACTTGCAAAATGCAAGTCACTGGGTGAGCAACGGGAGATGCGGGGGAGGAGCGTCCCGCGAGAATGCGAAGGGGGAGCTGATTGGAGCTGTGTATTGAAGAACGATGCCCGTGCGTCCTCCGTCATTGCGAGTTTCGCACCGGCCAGACGGCCGACCCCGCTGGATGAAAATGCGTGAGTGTTACTGACGCGCAGACGGCTTGGAACTCGTTTTCTTCTTAGCGCAGCGAAGCAATCCAGCCTGCCGTCGTGGCCCGACTCTGGATTGCTTCGCTGCGCTCGCAATGACGGTGCTGTAGTGGCGCTATCTCGCCGGCGTTGTCCGGGCTCCGTGCCGAAGCGCAATAACCTAGTGCGACCGCGCCAGACAGAACGCCACGACCTGCTCCAGCGCGCTCTTCATCGGCGAGGCCGGGAACAGCGCGAGCGCGTCGACGGCCATGGCGCCGTAGTGCTGGGCACGGCTGAGCGTGTCCTCGAGCGCGCGGTGCTTGTTCATCAACCCAATGGCGTGATCGAGGTCGGTGTCGCCGATCTCGCCGCGCTCGAGCGCCCGAATCCAGAAGGCGCGCTCGGTGTCGTTGCCACGGCGGAAGGCGAGCACGACCGGCAGCGTGATCTTGCCTTCGCGGAAATCGTCGCCGGTGTTCTTGCCGAGCTTGGCGCTCTTACCGCCATAGTCGAGCACGTCGTCGACGAGCTGGAAGGCGATGCCGAGATTCATGCCGACCGAGCGGCAGGCGGTCTGCTCCGCCTTCGGACGGTTGGCGATCACGGGGCCGACCTCGCAGGCCGCCGCGAACAGCTCGGCGGTCTTGCCGCGGATCACGGCGAGGTATTCGTCCTCGGTGGTCGCGGTGTTCTTGGCGGCGGCGAGTTGCATCACCTCGCCCTCGGCGATGGTGGCAGCCGCCGCGGAGAGGATGTCGAGCGCGCGGAGCGAGCCGACCTCGACCATCATGCGGAAGGCCTGGCCGAGCAGGAAGTCGCCGACCAGAACGCTGGCCTCATTGCCCCAGAGCATGCGCGCAGACAGCTTGCCGCGGCGCATCTCGCTCTCGTCGACGACGTCGTCGTGGAGCAGGGTTGCGGTATGCATGAACTCGACGGACGCGGCGAGCTTGATGTGGCCGTCGCCGGTGTAGCCGGCGAGGTTGGCCATGGCGAGCGTCAGCATCGGCCGCAGGCGTTTTCCCCCGGAGGAGATCAGGTGGTTGGCGACCTCCGGGATCATGGTCACGTCCGAACCGGTCCGGGACAGGATCGTGGCGTTGACGCGTTCCATGTCGGGGGCGACAAGGGCAACCAGCTCTTCGATCGACGCGCCGGGAGTTTCGAAAGGTACGATGACGGCCACGCCGGTCTCCAATATTTGCCCCGGAAGGGCTATTCTGACGGAAAGACAATAGAAACTGGAGGCGGATGCGGCAAGACCTGCGGAACCATTGACATTTGCCGCCTAATCCCCTCCAGGCAGGAGACTTGATTTGCGTGAACTGGTTCGGACCAACGATATGGTGCTGGTGTCGGCGATTGGCGCGCTGCTTGACGGCGCCAACATCCATCATCTGGTGCTGGACCAGAACATGAGCATCATCGAGGGTTCGCTCGGCATTTTGCCGCGGCGGATCCTGGTCCATGAGGACGACGCCCGCGAGGCCCGGCAGCTTCTGACCGAGGCGGGCCTCAGCCACGAACTGCGCGGCGATGATTGAGGCCGCAGCAGACCTCACCGAGGACGCCTTTCTAGGCGGGCAGCTGCGGCTGAAGCAGAAGCGGTCCGGCCATCGCGCCGGGCATGACGCCATCCTGCTCGCGGCGGCGACGGAGGCCCGCGTCGGCGACCGTGTGGTCGATCTCGGAGCCGGCATCGGCACGGCCGGGCTGGCGCTCGCCCGGCGCGTCGCCGGGATCAGGCTGAGCCTGGTCGAGATCGATCCGGAGCTGGCGGAGCTGGCGCGCGCCAATGCGGCGGCGAATGCGATTGCGGCCGAGACGATCGTGCTGGACGTCACGGCCGACGCGCAGGCGTTCGCGGCAAATGGGCTGTCGCCTGATAGCGTCGACGTGGTGTTGATGAACCCGCCTTTCAACGATCCCGCACGGCATCGCGGCTCGCCGGATCAGGCGCGCCAGATCGCGCATATCGCGACGGAGCAAACCTCGCAGGCCTGGGTTCACGCGGCGCGGCGCATCCTCCGATCGAATGGCGCGCTGACCCTGATCTGGCGTGCAGATGGTATCGCGGAGGTTTTGGCAGCGCTGTCACGCGGCTTCGGCAGCCTGTCGATCCTGCCCGTTCACGGCGAGGCGGGACAGTCTGCGATCCGCGTGCTGGTGCGCGCGGTCAAGGGCGGCAGGGCCCCGACACGACTGCTGCCGGGGTTCATGCTCAACGACGAGTCACGCGTGCCTAAAAAAGAGGTGAAAGACGTTCTGGAGGGGCGGGCGGTTCTACCCCTGGTGGAGCCGTGATGGCCTACTGCGGAAGCGATTCCGACTGCTGTTCCTGCGGGGACGTGAAGCGGATCGCGGTGAAAAGTGCGCCGATCAGAATCAACAGCAGATAGATCTTCATGTCGTTTCCTCCGCTGCCTCATTGCAGCTTCCCAACGGAAAATCTGCAAAACACGTTCCAGGCACTTCCAATGACAGTCGCGTGATAAGAAATGGTTAATCAGAGGTAACGGTATGGCCGAACAATTGAACGATCGCAGAGGTTCCGGCCTGGCCGACAAGCTTATGCAATATCTGCCGGCGCGCTTCCGTCCCGGCGCCGCAGTCGTGCCGGTGGTGCGGCTGTCCGGTGTGATCGGCGCGGTGACGCCGCTGCGCCCCGGCATGACGCTCGCGGGCGTCGCGCGGGTGCTGGAGCGGGCGTTTTCCGTCCGCAACGCCAAGGCGGTGGCGCTGGTGATCAACTCGCCCGGCGGCTCGCCGGTGCAGTCGCGCCAGATCTATCTGCGCATCAAGCAGCTCGCGGCGGAGAAGAAGCTGCCGGTGCTCGTGTTCGTCGAGGACGTCGCGGCCTCCGGCGGCTACATGATCGCCTGCGCCGGCGACGAGATCCTTTGCGATCCCTCGTCCATCCTCGGCTCGATCGGCGTGGTTGGCGGCAGCTTCGGTTTTCAGGAGGCGATCAAGCGGCTCGGCATCGAGCGGCGCCTCTATACCGCCGGTGCGCACAAGGCGATGCTCGACCCGTTCCTCCCGGAGAACGCTGATGACGTGGCGAAGCTGAAGGCGATCCAGCGCGAGATCCACCAGATCTTCATCGCGCTGGTGAAAGAGAGTCGCGGTGCGCGCCTGAAGGGCGCCGACGACGCCCTGTTCACGGGCGAATACTGGGCCGGCGACAGCGCGATCGCGCTGGGACTGGCCGACGGGATCGGCGATCTCCGCTCAACTCTTCGTGCCCGGTATGGCGAGAAGGTTCTCACCCCCGTGATCGCGCAGCCGAGCGGGCTGCTGTCCGGCCTTCTCGGGCGGAAATCGCCCGGTGCTGGCCAGCTTTCCGCCATGGAATCGGTTGCCGGCCTCCCGGACGAGCTGATTTCGGCGGTTGAGACGCGGGCGATTTGGGCGAAATTCGGGTTCTAGGCGGCGCGCTCCCGCGCCATTTGGTCCAAGGGGAATCGAAGCCGAGGCAATTGCAGCGCAGCCTCATCTGCGCGACAATGATCGTGGGGGCTGAGCATTGAACAAGGATCGACCGATGCCGCCGTTCGTTGCATTCGCGGGCGTCTTGGGCGGGCTTGCCGTGGTCCGCTGGGCCTACAAGACCGCTGTCCGGATCAACCAGGAGCTGGAGGAGATGCGCTTGTCGCGCGTCGCCGAGACAGCCCGTATGGGGGACATCCAGACGCTGAAACGGGACCCTGTGACCGGGGCCTATCGCCCGGGATAGTTGCTGATTTCGTTGCACTGTCATTTCGGGACGCCTGAAGGGCGTGTCCGGAATCTTGAGATTTCGGGTTCAATGCTCCGCATCGCCCCGGAATGACAGGCATTTTGGCCCCTTTGCCTTGATTCCCATCTCCGCCGTCGATACGGTCCCGCGCGATTCAAAACCCCCCGCGAGAGCCTGATCTGACGATGGACGCCTCATTGCCCGCCCATATGCGCCCGGAACGCTCGTTCCAGGGCTTTATCCTCGCGCTCCAGCGGTTCTGGGCCGAGCAGGGTTGCGTGATTCTGCAGCCCTACGACATGGAGATGGGTGCGGGTACCTTCCATCCGGCGACCACCCTGCGCGCGCTCGGGCCCAGGCCCTGGAACGCCGCCTATGTGCAGCCCTCGCGCCGGCCCAAGGACGGTCGCTACGGCGAGAACCCGAATCGGATGCAGCACTACTACCAGTTCCAGGTGATCATGAAGCCGTCGCCGCCGAACCTTCAGGAGCTGTACCTGAAGTCGCTCGCCGCAATCGGGATCGACTCCGCCGTGCACGACATCCGCTTCGTCGAGGACGACTGGGAGAGCCCCACGCTGGGCGCCTGGGGCCTCGGGTGGGAATGCTGGTGTGACGGGATGGAAGTCAGCCAGTTCACCTATTTCCAGCAGGTTGCGGGCTTCGAGTGCGCGCCGGTCGCGGGCGAGCTCACCTACGGGCTCGAGCGTCTCGCGATGTATGTTCAGGGCGTCGACCGCGTCTACGACCTCAACTTCAACGGCCGCGACGGCGATGCCAAGGTCACCTATGGCGATGTGTACCTGCAAGCGGAGCAGGAATATTCGCGGCACAATTTCGAGCATGCTGATACCGCGATGCTGTTCGAGCAGTTCAAGATGGCCGAAGCGGCCTGCAAGAAATACCTCGACGCTGGCTGGCAAAAAAACTCGGAGTCCGGCAAGCGCGAGGCGCATCTGATGGCGCTGCCGGCCTACGACCAGTGCATCAAGGCGAGCCATGTCTTCAACCTGCTCGATGCGCGCGGCGTGATCTCGGTGACGGAGCGGCAGAGCTATATTTTGCGCGTGCGTGAACTGGCCAAAGCCTGCGGCGAAGCCTGGTTGCACACCGAAGCCGGTGGAGTGGCCTGATGCCTGATCTGTTGCTCGAACTCTTCTCGGAAGAAATCCCCGCGCGCATGCAAGCCAAGGCGGCGGACGATCTGCGTCGCATGGTCACCGACAAGCTCGTCGCCGAAGGCCTCGTCTACGAGGGCGCAAAGGCATTCGCGACGCCGCGCCGCCTTGCGCTGACCGTGCACGGCATTCCCGTGCGCCAGCCTGACCTGAAGACCGAACGCCGCGGACCCAAGATCGGCGCGCCCGATGCGGCCGTGCAGGGCTTCCTGAAAGCGATAGGTTTGCAGTCGCTCGACGAAGCCAAGATCCAGCGCGACCCGAAGGGCGACTTCTACATCGCGCTAATCGAGAAACCCGGCCGCGACGCGATCGACGTGCTCGCCGAAATCCTCCCCGTGATCATCCGCACCTTCCCCTGGCCGAAATCGATGCGCTGGGGCGCGCGCTCGGGCAAGCCCGGCTCGCTGAATTGGGTGCGGCCGCTGCACGCGATCACCGCGACCTTCGGGCTCGAGACCGAAGAGCCTGACGTCGTGAAGTTTTCGGTCGACGGCATCGAAGCCGGCCAGACCACCTATGGCCATCGCTTCCTCGCGCCTGATGCGATTTCTGTGCGTCGCTTCGAGGACTACGAGGCCAAGCTCTTGAACGCAAAGGTCGTGCTCGACCCTGACAGGCGTAAGGACGCCATCCTCACCGACGCAAAGCAGCTCGCATTCGCGCAAGGATTCGAGCTCGTCGAGGACCAGAACCTGCTCGACGAGGTCGCGGGCCTCGTCGAATGGCCGGTCGTGCTCATGGGCTCGTTCGAACAGGAGTTCCTGGCGACGCCCGCGGAAGTCATCCGAGCCACCATCCGCAACAATCAGAAGTGCTTTGTGGTCAGCGACCCCAAGAGCAACGAGGGTAAGCTGGCCGCAAAATTCATCCTGGTCGCCAACATCGAGGCGACCGACGGCGGGGCGACCATCATCGCCGGCAACGAGCGCGTGATCCGCGCGCGGCTGAGCGATGCGAAGTTCTTCTACGAGACCGACCTCAAGACCAAGCTCGAGGATCGTCTGCCGAAATTCGAGCAGATCGTGTTCCACGAGAAGCTCGGCACGCAGGCCGAGCGCATCAAGCGCATCGAGCGCCTCGCCGCCGAGATCGCGCCGCTGGTCGGCGCCGATGTTGCCAAGGCTAAGCGCGCTGCGCATCTGGCGAAGGCGGATTTGCTCACCGAGGTCGTCGGCGAATTCCCTGAGGTGCAGGGCCTGATGGGCAAGTACTACGCGCTGGCGCAAGGCGAGGATGGTTCCGTCGCTGCGGCCTGCGAGGAGCACTACAAGCCGCAAGGCCCCGCAGATCGCGTGCCGACCGATCCGGTCAGCGTTGCGGTGGCGCTCGCCGATAAGCTCGATACGCTGGTCGGCTTCTGGGCGATCGACGAGAAGCCGACGGGAAGCAAGGATCCGTATGCGCTGCGCCGCGCGGCGCTCGGCGTGATCAGGCTGATTGCCGAGAACGCGCTTCGGTTGTCGCTGATGAAGGTTGCGGCATCCGCACTTGCGGGCTTGTCGGTGAAGCCTGCCGATGCGCAGAAGCTTCCGAGCGATCTGCTCGCCTTCTTCGCCGACCGTCTGAAGGTCCAGCTCCGCGAGCAGGGCGCGCGTCACGATCTCGTCGATGCCGTGTTCGCGCTCGGCGGCCAGGACGATCTTCTGATGATCGTCCGCCGCGTCGAGGCGCTTGGCAAGTTCCTCGATAGCGACGACGGCAAGAACCTGCTCGCCGGCACCAAGCGCGCCAGCAACATCCTGTCGATCGAGGAGAAGAGGGACAAGCGCACGTTCGACGGTGCACCCGATGCCGCGCTCTACAGCCTCGACGAGGAGAAGGCGCTGGCGAAGGCGATCGGCGAGGTGAAGACGGAAGCAAGCGCTGCTGTCGCCAAGGAAGACTTTGCCGCCGCAATGAGCGCGATGGCGAAGTTGCGCCCGCCGGTCGATGCATTCTTCGACAAGGTGCGCGTCAATGACGATGATCCGAAGGTGCGCGAGAACCGCCTGAAGCTGCTCAACGAAATCCGCAGCGCGACGCGTGCGGTGGCGGACTTTTCGAAGATCCAGGATTGATCTCTCGTGCCCCGGCTCTGCGTCGCACCGCTTACGCGCTGCGCCGCGTCCTGGACACGAGAGCATACGCCTGTAAAAGAGCCCCGCCCGGCGGGGGGAGACCGGGCAGGGCCTGATGTCCGATTTAGCACTGCTCGCGCCAGCCTGATGATGTGACGCGCCGGACATCGAGTAGAACGGCAGCGTTTTCAAGCGAAGTGGATAGCGGTTCGCGTGAAGAAAACGCGTCCAGCAAGAATCTAGTCCATCACCTCGACGATGCGCCGCGAGCGTGGCTCGACCAGCACGGTCTCACCATTCACGACGGTGTAGCGATACGTCGTTGCGCCGAAACGTTGTGGTACGTCATAATAGGTAATGCCGGTCTCGGGTAAGGTGGCACCGACCGCCACGCGATCCGGAATATGGAAGGCCGGCACACGTTGTTCGACGACATATTCGCGGAAAGCCGGCCGCTGTTCGACCGCGATGGTTGGGCCGCCATCGACTACGACGGGCGCGCGTCCCACCGTGATCCCGGTTTGCGCCTGCGCCGCGACGGGCGAGCCGATCGCGGCTGCGAGCGCTGCAAGTGCAAGTATCCTGTTCCGCATGGGCAACTCCTTCGACGAGATTTTTCGGGAAGCGCCAGTGGCGCGACCGATTGCCAATGCATGCGTCTGCGCAATGTTCCGGGAAAAGCCCTGCCGCATTCGCGGCAATTTCGGGCGGTTTTCGCGAGGGCGGGAACTCGTTTGTTCCTGGCGCGTCTCTACCCGCGGAACGCGGTCCGCTATGATCCGGCCGCGATTCGCCTCACGCTACAGAAAGACAATTCATGCACATCACTGTCGCCCACATTTCGCCGATCCTGTCGCTGATTGCGGGTGTGCTCATTCTGATCATGCCGCGGCTGCTCAACCTGATCGTCGCGATCTTCCTCATCATCAACGGCGCGATCGGGCTTGGGCTCCTGAAATGGCTCCACCTCTAGGAAGCATTTTCCGGAACAGTCCGACTTGCGCGGGCCCGCTCAAAGTGGTGTAAGGCCCGCGATTTCCCCTCCCTCTCGCAGGTTGTGTGCAAGCTATGGCCAAAGCCGCCTCGAAGCCTAAGAAAATACCAGCGAAATCAAAGTCCTCCGCTAGTGCGAAGGCCGCGCCGCCGGCCCGCAAGGCGCTTGCCAAGAGCGCCCCGAAGCCAGCTGCCAAGCCCCCTGCCAAGCCGGCCGTGAAGCCAGCCGCGAAGGCTGCGAGCAAGCCGAAGGTCGCTGCCAAGCCGGCACCGAGCAAGGCAGCGCCGAGCGCAGCCAAGGCCGGCAAGTGGGTGTTCACCTTTGGTGACGGCAAGGCCGAGGGCCGCTCGGAGATGCGCGACCTGCTCGGCGGCAAGGGCGCCAATCTCGCGGAAATGGCCAATCTCGGCCTTCCGGTGCCTCCGGGCTTCACCATCCCGACCTCGGTCTGCACCTACTTCTACGCGCACGACAAGTCCTATCCGAAAGAGCTGCAGTCGCAGGTTGAGAAGGCGCTGAACTATGTCGGCAAGTTGACTGGCAAGATCTTCGGCGATGCCAAGAACCCGCTGCTCGTCTCCGTGCGCTCCGGCGCGCGCGCCTCTATGCCGGGCATGATGGACACCGTGCTCAATCTCGGTCTGAACGACGAGACTGTGGAAGCATTGTCGGAGCTGTCGGGCGACCGCCGCTTCGCCTATGACAGCTATCGCCGCTTCATCACCATGTATTCGGACGTGGTGCTCGGTTTCGAGCATCATCACTTCGAGGAAATCCTCGATACCTTCAAGGACAGTCAGGGCTATACGCTCGACACCGATCTGTCCGCCGAGGACTGGGTCGAACTGGTCGGCAAGTACAAGGACGCGGTCGCGCGCGAGACGGGGAAGGACTTCCCGCAGGATCCGCACGATCAGCTCTGGGGCGCAATCGGCGCGGTGTTTTCCTCCTGGATGAACGCGCGTGCGGTGACCTACCGCAAGCTGCACGACATTCCGGAATCCTGGGGCACCGCGGTCAACGTGCAGGCCATGGTGTTCGGCAACATGGGCGAGACGTCGGCGACCGGCGTTGCCTTCACCCGCAACCCCTCGACCGGCGAGAGCAAGCTTTACGGCGAGTTCCTGATCAACGCGCAAGGTGAGGACGTGGTGGCGGGCATCCGCACGCCGCAAGACATCACCGAGGACGCGCGGAAGGAATCGGGCTCCGACAAGGCGTCGATGGAATCGGCGATGCCGGCGGCGTTCAAGGAGCTGACGCGGATCTACACGCTGCTTGAGAAGCACTACCGCGACATGCAGGACATGGAGTTCACGGTCGAGCAGGGCAAGCTCTGGATGCTCCAGACCCGCGGCGGCAAGCGCACCGCCAAGGCGGCGCTGCGCATCGCGGTCGAGCTCGCCAATGAAGGCCTGATCTCGAAGAAGGAAGCGGTAACGCGAATCGACCCGGCCTCGCTCGATCAGCTGCTGCATCCGACCATCGATCCCAACGCCAAGCGCGACGTGATCGCGACCGGCCTGCCGGCCTCGCCCGGTGCGGCCTCCGGCGAGATCGTGTTCTCCTCGGATGAAGCGGCCAAGCTCCAGGCGGACGGGCGTAAGGTGATTCTGGTCCGCATCGAGACCAGCCCCGAAGACATCCATGGCATGCACGCCGCCGAAGGCATCCTGACCACGCGCGGCGGCATGACCTCGCATGCTGCGGTGGTCGCGCGCGGCATGGGCAAGCCCTGCGTCTCCGGCTGCGGCACCATCCGCGTCGATTACGGCCGCGGCACCATGAGCATCGGCTCGCGCACCTTCAAGAGCGGCGACGTCATCACCATCGACGGCTCGCTCGGCCAGGTGCTCGCCGGCCGCATGCCGATGATCGAGCCGGAGCTGTCCGGCGAGTTCGGCACGCTGATGAACTGGGCCGACCAGGTCCGCAAGATCGGCGTGCGCGTCAATGCCGACACGCCGGACGACGCGCGCACCGCGATCAAGTTCGGCGCGGAAGGCATCGGCCTCTGTCGCACCGAGCACATGTTCTTCGAGGAGACGCGTATCCGCACGGTGCGCGAGATGATCCTCTCCGAAGACGAGCAGGCGCGCCGTGCCGCGCTCGCAAAGCTGCTGCCGATGCAGCGTGCAGACTTCGTCGAGCTGTTCGAGATCATGGAGGGCCGGCCCGTCACGATCCGTCTGCTCGATCCGCCGCTGCACGAGTTCCTGCCGCACACCCATGCCGAGGTCGAGGAAGTGGCTCGCGCCATGAACACCGATCCGCGGCGCCTGGCGGACCGCGCGCGCGAGCTCTCGGAGTTCAACCCGATGCTCGGCTTCCGCGGCTGCCGTATCGCGATTGCCTATCCGGAAATCGCCGAGATGCAGGCGCGCGCGATCTTCGAGGCGGCGGTCGAGGCGCAGCGGCGCACCGGCAAGGCCGTCGGTCTCGAGGTGATGGTGCCGCTGATCGCGACCAAGGCCGAGCTCGATCTCGTCAAGGCAAGGATCGATGCGACCGCGCAGGCCGTGATGCGCGATACGAACACGAAGCTCGCCTATCAGGTCGGCACCATGATCGAGCTGCCGCGCGCCTGTTTGCTCGCGGCCGAGATCGCGGAGACCGCCGAGTTCTTCTCCTTCGGCACCAACGATCTCACGCAGACGACGTACGGCATCAGCCGTGACGACGCGGCGAGCTTCCTCGGCCCCTACGTGGCGAAGGGCATCCTTGCGGTCGATCCCTTCATCGCGCTCGACCAGGAAGGCGTCGGCGAGCTCGTCAAGATCGGCGTCGCGCGCGGTCGCAAGACGCGCGCTTCGCTCAAGGTCGGCATTTGCGGCGAGCACGGCGGCGATCCCGCTTCCGTTGCCTTCTGCCACAATATCGGCCTCAACTACGTCTCCTGCTCGCCCTACCGCGTGCCGATCGCCCGCCTCGCTGCCGCGCAGGCCGCGCTCGGCAAGGCGATCGCGAGCCAGGCGTAAGCGGAAGAGTACGATTGGGTTGGGAGAGGCGGGGCCAAGCCCCGCCTCTTTTCGTTTGAGGTGTCGCTCCCTCCACATCGTCATTGCGAGCGCAGCGAAGCAATCCAGACTGTCGCCGCGAAACGACTCTGCATTGCTTCGCTGCGCTCGCAATGACAGCGGAGGGAACCGCGTGCGTCCCGTAATGACACGCGCCGTCAAGAGTTCCTTTACCATACGCGTTGACCGAATGTTTACCGCTTCACGTGAGTGGTCATTTACCAACCCGCGCGATCACTCCGTGAAAACACTTGTGTTCGCTTGTGTGTGCTGCGCGCGCAACGTCGATTAACGCCCCGGCAACCTAAATTAGATACTGACAGTAATGATCGAACTGCACGGATGTGCTGACTTCGATCGGACGAGCGTAAAGCGTAGCGTGAGCGTATCGATGTTTGTGTTGCGTAACCATCCGAAGGGCGCACGGTTGGCGTCCTTCGGAATCGGTCTCTGCATCTTCGCATTGATGCCGAGAGAGACCGGCTATCAGGACATTGCTTCTCTGCTGGCGCGTCAGCCCGGCGTCGCCGAGCGCTGGCAGAAGCAGGTGTTTTCTGCGGCGTCCTCGATTCAGCTCGCCACCTATAGTTTTTCGCGGCCGATCGGAACCTCGGTTCCGCAGAGTGCGATGGTTCGCCTCGCGAGCCTCGACGGTCGCGACGTCACCGGCGCGATCAGCCGCAATCCGGCGCTGCAGGCGCCGTCGCGCTACCAGGCCGCCGATTTTCCCAGGGTCGATCGCTCCCTGAAGGGTGATCGCCTTGCAACCGTCGCGCCCACGCAGGCTCCCGAGACCACCGCTCCAGCCGCAGCACCCGCCCAGGACGATCCCGCGACGTCGAACAGTTCGGTGTTCGGGGCGAAGACCGTCGCGTTGCCACAGGCGATGTCGCCGGAGTCCGCCGCCGCGCTCGATCCCGAGCTCCAGGAAGCGCTGCGCGCGCCGCCGCTGCCGCAATATGCCAATCCGCCGCAAGCCAGCGACACCGCGCGCTCGCTCGCGGTCGAGCCGCTCGAAGCGCTGAAGCAAGCGACCATTCCAGCTGCACCGCCGCGTGATCCTTTCCGTGTGAAGACCTCAAACCTGTTCTTCGGCAGCTCCTCGCTCGGCGGCAGTCTCGAGAGCATCGAGAGCTGGCAGCCCGGCGCTGAGCCGCTGATCGTGATGCCAGACCCTGATATGAAAGCGACGGCCTCGCTGTCGCCGCCGTCCGAGGATGTTGCCAGGGACGTCGAGAGCGGCGAGAGCGTCGCGCCGAAAGGCGAAGTCAACGCTGACTATCAGCGCGCCAAATCACCTGCAGAGCGGCTTGCGCTCGACGACAAGTCGCGGGCGAAATCGGAAAAGTGCCTGGCCGAGGCGATCTATTTCGAATCGCGTGGCGAGGCCGTGCGCGGCCAGATGGCGGTTGCGCAGGTGGTGATGAACCGCGTGTTCTCGGGGAAATATCCCGACACCGTGTGTGGCGTAGTTTACCAGAACAAGTATCGCCACTTCGCGTGTCAGTTCACCTTCGCCTGCGACAATAATCCCGACGTGATCCGCGAGCCCGAAATGTGGGAGCGCGCGAAAAAGATTTCGAAGGCGACGCTCGACGGCCAGATCTGGTTGCCCGAAGTCGGCAAGTCCACCCACTACCACGCCTACTGGGTGCGTCCGTCCTGGGTCGCCGAGATGAAGAAGATGTACAAGTTCGGCGTGCACACCTTCTACCGGCCGCGTGCCTGGGGCGACGGCAGCGAGGAGCCGAGCTGGGGCACGCCGGCCCAGACCGCCGCACTCTCAGCCGAGCTCGCCCAGGAGGCCAGGAGCTCCGCCGAGATGGGCGTGAACGAACGGCGGTAGGCCGCCTTGGCCCTCAGCGCTTGCGGCCCATCCTTCGAGACGCCCGCCTTTTGCGGGCTCCTCAGGATGAGGTCTTGTTCAGCGTAGACCCTCATGGTGAGGAGCGCCGCTTGCGGCGCGTCTCGAACCACGAGGCCGAGCTGCTACCGCATCTCAGGCCTCGATATCCAGCGCGCAATCGAAGTTCGGCGCCGAATGCGTCAGCGCGCCGGATGAGGCGTAGTCGACGCCGGTTGCCGCAATCGCTGCGATCGACTCCAGCGTGACGCCGCCGGACGCTTCCAGCTTGAGGTGGCCTTCGTTCATCCGCACCGCCTCGCGCAGCGTCGCAAGGTCCATATTGTCGAGCAGAACGGCGTCAGCCATTCCGCTGTCCAGAACTTCGCGCAGTTGCGCAAGCGTATCCACCTCGATCTCGATCTTGACGAGATGGCCGGCATGGGCGCGGGCGCGCTCCAGCACGGGACGGATGCCGCCGGCGACCGCGATATGGTTGTCCTTGATCAGGATCGCATCATCGAGGCCGAAACGGTGATTGAACCCGCCGCCGCAGCGCACCGCGTATTTCTCGAGCGCCCGCAATCCCGGCGTGGTCTTGCGCGTGCAGCAGATGCGCATCCTGGTGCCTTCGGTGCGCGCGACATAGTCCGCCGTCAGCGTTGCGACGCCGGACAGGCGGCCGACGAAGTTGAGTGCGGTTCGTTCCGCTGTGAGAATGGCGCGCGCGGGGCCTGAGATCGTCAGCACGTGCTGGCCGCGGGCAACGCGCGCGGCGTCGCGGACATGGGCGCGCACCTCGATGTCGGGCGAGAGCTTCTGCAGCGTCGCGATCGCGAGCGGCAATCCGGCCATCACGCCGGATTGGCGCGCGACGAGGATCGCTTGCGCCTTTGTCGCCTCCGGGATCGTCGCAAGCGAGGTGATGTCGCCGGCGCGGCCGAGATCCTCATCGAGCGCACGATGGACCGCCTCGTCGATCGCAAGCGGTGAGAGAAAGGCGTCGGGATTGAGCAGTGAGGTCGGGGTGATCATGGGACTTCCTTCAGGCGATCATGGATTGCGCTGTGCGTGGCTGTGGACGGACGCGCAAGCTTTCCGCGATATCGCGCGCCGCGGCGAGTGTCGTCATCGTTCTCCGCGCCAGGGCGGGCACATCGGCCGGATGGTCGGAGCGGAAATGCGCGCCGCGGCTCTCGCACCGCATCCAGGCCGCAGCGGCGACGAGCAGGGCTGACGTCGTCATGTTACGGACAGCGATGCTTGCGGTCTCTTGCTCGAGCGCGGCGAAGCTGCGGACAGCTTCCGCAAGGCCATCCCCACCGCGGATCACGCCGACATGCGCGCTCATCATCGCGCGCAGCCGCTTCACAGCCGCCGCATCCGGTTCGCTGCCGCACGGTGTCTCCAGCATGTCGGGGGGAAGGCGGGCAGGGGAGGGGATCGAGCGGCCGGCGATGTCCTCGGCGATACGCGCGGCATAGACAACCGCCTCCAGCAGAGAGTTCGAGGCGAGGCGGTTGGCGCCATGCGCGCCGGTAGACGACACTTCGCCA
>JAEYRD010000053.1 GCA_023435725.1 Pseudomonadota bacterium
TCCCGAAGATCAGTCGAAAGAGGTCGAACCATCCGATGCTGGCCTCCGATCCAGCCAGCATCTTGAATCACAAACCGTCGCCCGACGGAATCCCTCCCGATTCAATTAATCGATGAACCGCTCTAGGGCATCTCGCGGCGCGCGATCGCGGGCGTACCCGGCGTTGGTCGGATCACGGGCGGCGCTGCCGATTTGGGCGGTGAGGACGGTTGCCGTGGTAACAGTGACATGGGCGCAGGTGCCGCCGGACGCGGCTTCACTGGAGCGATCGGCGCACGGGGCGTAACGCCTGGTGCGCGAGCGGGAGTGGGCTGCGCAATGCTCGCGGTGGCCTCATGGGCGCTCGACTTGCGCAGCCGAATCTCAATTCGGCGCCGTTCCGGGATATTCGCTGGTATCCCCTCGATCGCGAGCGTCTCATCGGTATTCACGAGCTGCGCGCCCGAAAGTGGAATGATCTTGTAGTTCGCAAGCTGCGTGTTCTGCTTGAGAACGCTCACGACCGACACCGCACGAGCGAGTCCCAAGCCCGCGTTGTCGGCCGGAACGAGCTTTCCGACCTCGGTCTTGCCTTTCAGGACCGGAAGCAGATCCCGGTCCAGGTTGGACTGGTGCACGCCGAGAGGCTGCTCGTCGGTGTGACCGACCACCTCGACGACATCCACATCATACTGTTTGATGTACTCTAGGACCTTGGCCGGGATTTTGGTCAGAAGGCTGTCACGGAAAGGTACGGAAAGCTCGGCGCTCCCGCTCTTGAAGAAATTGCCGTCAGCCTCGCTGAGGCTGATGATCGGCGGCCACAAATGGCCGGGCGAGCCTCCGGCCGGGGCGGTACGGTTAAGCGCATCGATGATGGACTGTGTTGATACAGGTGGCTCGCCCGGTTTTGCCAGCGCACGGTTGATCGCCGCCATGGCGTTCGCGTCCTTGACTGCCTTGTCGACGTCGATGCCATTGGCATCCAACGTCTTGACTTGTGCAATCCGGTCACGAAGCTCCTTCAGCGTCATGCCGGACTTTTGGAGCTCATCGGCGGTTGCGCGGCCTTCCACCAGTTCCCGCCAGTATTGATCAATTGCCTGAGGATCGCTGCTGCCCGCGATTGTCTTGAGCTTTTCGACGAGGGCCTCATTCTTGCTGAGTGCCTGGATGAGGTCCTGGCTGCGTCGATTATCGGCGAGCAACGTCTCGACGCGTTTATCCGATGCGGCGCGCTTCTCTTGCTCCTTCAGGATAAAGGTAGCCATGGCGATGAGCAGGCAGAACACCAGGAGGAGCATGATCTCCGCCATCGTCAGGCCGAGTACCAGGCCCTGCCGGTACGAGGAGCCCTGCCTGATGATCTGGCCGTTCACGACTGACATGGTTGCCGCCTAGGTGTTGTGTCCGCGGCCGGCCCAAGGGCCGGTAGCATACCGTTCTGCATTCTCCGCGCGTATCTCGTTCATCAGGTCGTTTAGCGCTACTGCAAGAGCCTGCGTCTGCCGCAGGTTCTCGTCCATTGCCTTCGCCTGTGTCTCGGCGCTCTTATTGAACGAATTTACGGCCCGCGAAAGGCCCTGGATCATCGGCGCGAGCTTGATTTCGATAATCTGCTCCGGCGTCTGCAGCGACGTCAATTTGCCCACGACGGTGTCGATCGCCTTGATCATGGCTGCCGTGCTTCTCGTCAGCCGGTCCCCTTGCTCCACCAGCTGCTTGGACATGGCTTCGAACGTCCTTGTCGCCTGGCTGTTCATCATATTGAGAGCTTCTCCCGAACGCTTGGACGCATCCTCAAGAGGCTGGCGCGCGGTGACCGCGAAATCCTTGATCTCGCCTGCCAGTTCCTTGCGGGTCTCGCCGAGGGTCTCCTTCAGCTCATCAAGCGCATCGCCCAAGGACTGCTGGGTCATCCTGCGGAAGGAACTGAACTCAAGGATAGTGCTCTCCAGCTCGACTTTCACCTTACGAGAGGCCTCGGCAAGCTCCAGGCGCGCAGTCGCTTCAACCTCGATGGGATCGCGGCGCATCTGGTTAAAGAAGATGCGGAGCGCAACGCCGGCAATCGTCGAGGCGATGGCGATGCCGAAATTCCTGACGATCTGCTCGGCCCCGCCTTCGGGTGAGAACTGATAGAGCGACACGCCGAGGCTGGTCAGCGTGAATAGAAAGCCCATGTAGTAGAGATTATCGCCGGACTGGTCGTCCCGAAGGCGAAAGAGCCGCGCCAATCCGAGGAGGAGCGCGTACCCGATCATGATCAGGACGGGCACCGCCGTCACCAAAACAGGTACGAAATCGTGCGTCTTCGAAAAGACGATGTATCCGCTGCCCGCCAGCACGACGGCGAAGAACAGCAACCCGCTCAACAAGCCTGGCGGCAACAGCCTGTCTTTATTGTCGGCCGCCATCGGTCACGCTCCCTGCAGGCGCTTGAGGCTGCCGATCAGGCCGCGATTGTCAGAGATCCATTCTCGCCAGAAGCCCATCAGCTGGCCGTTATCCACAACCGGCTTGCCGTTCACCTGGCGGCTGACCAGCCGTACAAAAACCGTCGCATCATGGAGCTCGGTCCGGTACTTCAGATACGAGGGGGATTGCCTGAAGCGTTGATAGGACAGGTCGCCGGATCGGGGATATTGGCTGTAGTCCTTCGTGGACTCGATCATGTCGGAGATGACGTAGAGCGTCTTTTTGATGTTTTGCCTGGCATTCCCAGAAAACTCGCTGATCGCGATGTCCTGGATCGCGCCCATGATCGGCGAGGCGGTGGCCCGGGCCGGCGTGACGCTCTTATCGATGGCCTCCAATGCCGGCTTGCGAAAACTCTCGATCCAGCGCAAGCGCGCAGCCTCGATATTGTTGGTCCACTCGCTAAGGCCCGTTCCGTTGCCGGGATTACATTTGGCGAACAGCGAGCGGCTGCGCAGGCCGGCGACATCGAGCATTCGGATGTCGAGCTTGTGGTAGGGCGGCAGCGTGGTGACGATCTCCTCCAGGAGCCCGAGAACCTCGCGCCGGGTGGCATCAGGCAGATCATCCGACGTATCGATCAATACGACGGTAACCCCCCGGGGACCGTCAAGCGGGCACAGGGTCTCTTCAGCCACGGTCGGGGGCCGCTCGGTGAAGAACGCGAAATATATCAGTGCTGCGCCACAGGAGACCGCAACCAGAAAAAGAGCGATGCCGAGGTATCCTGCCCAGCCGATGCCGGGCGAGCTCCGTCGCCGGGGTCTGGGCCTAGCCACTCTTGCGGTCCTTCTCCGGAAAGAACTGGTCGATCTCGCGGTAGGACCGCATTGCCCGCTCGAAGGCCTCGTTGACGGCTTTGATCTGGTCCTTCAACAAGCCTTGGGTCTCGTCGATCATCTGGCGCAGCCGATCGCGGGCGGTCGAGTCGGGTTCGGCATTGGCATGCACGATGCGTTCGAGGACAAACGGCCTGGCGAAGGAGCCGGGCGGAGGGGTTGATCGTGCCTTGCGGTTCGCCTCGCGGTATAGGCCGAGCAGTGTGCGACCGGCCGTCTCAATCTGGTTCTGCTGCTGGACGAAGCGCTGGTTGAGCCGGCTGCGGCCCTGGAGGATCGAATCGTATTCGGCTCGCCGCTTGGAAAGATCGGTGGACGCCGCGTTCATAACGTCGGTGGCGTCCTGCCGGATGTCTCTGAGCCGCTCGATCAAGTCGCTTTTGAGATCCGTGAATTGCTTGCTGGCGTCGTTCCAGCGCCGCTCAAGGCCGGCATAGCCGATGTAAGGATCGAAGAACGTGAGCCCGTCCGCCATCGCGACAAGGGAGAAAACCAGGCCGATGCTGATGAACACCAATGAATTGACGTCGGTCAGATCGAAAGGCGCCGTCAGGAGGCGATGCAAAACATCCTGGCCCACGTCGCCGCTCAGGCTGGGCTTCATTTCGCGCAGGTGCGCAAGGGTCAGGTTCAGTGCACCCGCGAAAGCCAGATAGCCGACAAAGAAGATCGCGCCGATCAGCTTGAGCAAGAGATTGCGGTGGAAGATCGGCCTGATGAGGACCAAGCCCCACAGGAAGCTCGCAAGGATGTTCAGCGCGGCAAACGTGGCCGCCTGGATCGCCGCGCCGATATAACCGCCCATATTGGCCTTGGCCAGGAAGCCCGCGTTGACCGCGACCTCGATGACAAAGAGGATCGCAAGCAGCCCGACCTTCAGGATAATCTTTCCCGGCGTTGCCAACCGGGCCGGCCGCTGCAGGCGGTGCCGCTTGCGGAACGCCTCACGTTCCAGCTCGGATTCATGGAGCCGGCGGCGGTGGACGAACAGCTCGTCGCGTCCCATGGTCGCTTCCGCTTCGAAATCTCCAACGGCTTCCGGCGCGGTTTGCTGGATGACCGCGAAGCGCTCCTCGAAGCTGAGCGAGGTCATTCGTTCGTCGTAGGTATGTAGATGGTCCTGGTAGACCGAATGGGAATCTTGCTTGTGGGCCTCGACCCGCTCGATAATCAGATGTTCGACGTCGTCCAGCGTCTCGTCATCGGAGCCTGGCCGGTTCTGCGAACCGCGTTCCCGGCCGAGATTTGTGAGCTTTAGCTCGTCCGCGACTCGGTCCACGTTGAGATCAACGAAGACAGTCGTGGCCGGACGATAGTCGTGCGGCGGCTTGTTGAGCAGGGCCCACAGCCGCGCGATTGGGGAAAGCCGGGTCTGGGAACGGTCCATCGTGGTTCGCAACTAAAGCTTCGATTTACGGCAGCCGGCAGCCTGGGCTTCCGCCTCGGTGCAGAACCAGCGTCGCGACGAACTCGGCTGCATGCTCAGCCGGTCGTAAAAGCGACCGCCCGGCACATGATATATGCATTGCGGTGTACTGCTCAAATTACCTTTGATCAAACAATTGCCAGTCGGCGGCGCCGGATTTGCCGCCGTATTTGAGACCAGGGCTCGCTGCGCCGTGGAAGGGACGGAGAGTGCGCCCAGGACCTCCGTCGAATTGCTGCGATGGCGCCAATCCCACGGGGCTATGAATGCTCCGCCCCAAAGTCCGCGCTGATGTTCGCGCGCCAAGTCTTCGTCAGGGACGTACTCCGTGGAATATCTGCGAAACGCCAAAGCCCAGCCGTTCTGGACAAGCCACCGCGATACGTTCTCGCCACCGACCGCGCATGAACCCAACGACCGCCTGTAGATGTCCGTGCCCGTCAGCTCGCAGGACCACTCCCGGTCTTTACTGAAGGACCGCAGCCGCTCCCGCGCTTCGATGCCGCACGTCCATGTCTTGCCCGCAGCATCAAGGCAGACCTGATCGGTCTCGGGGGCGTCAACACCGTCGAACCGGATCTTGGTCTGGCCGATGTAGACAGTGTCTGCATCAACGATTTGCGGCACGCCGCGCACCTGCCCGGCGCCTGCGGCGTGCACGCTGATGAATAGGGCCGCGACAGCCAGCAAACGCTGCAAAGATTCCCCCCTTTTTGCAACGATCTTCGATAGTTAACAGTCTATTACACTTTTTAGGCGAGGGAAGGATGCTTGCCTTGCTGATATGGTTAATCGGCAGCTTCAATTCGCATCAGGTGGTAAACCTAACACTTGCTTCCCAATTGGCGCGACCACTTCAGCTTCTGGGCCCATCGCTGACATCCGAGCCAAACCCCTATACATCCGGCAGTGGTGTCAAAGCGGACATCGGCCGCTGGCCGATTTCTTCCATAACGCCTGATTTGCGAATTCCACTCATAGCCTCAAAGCGACTTTCACCAGGTTGTCGAGGTCACTTAAACAATCCCCCGTTTGGCAAGAGACTCGCTGGATTGTCGAGACGGCACTGCTGCTCGTCGTGGTCTCGGTGAGACTCAATTACTATCGATGTTGGCGTCGGCATGCTGAACCAGACTAGCAAACGGGAGAAGTCGTTGTGCGGCTTCCATCGCGGCGTCGATCAAGCGTGTTTGCTTTTCAACTGGTGCGGTGAAATCGACGGGCTCCGTCTTTGTGACCAAGTCTACCGTTCTATCGTGATGCTCGAGCCACATCGAACTCGGAAGATCCGCCAACGTCGCCGATGCGATGCCCTTCCAGCGGCCTTCGCAAACAAGAGAGACGGTAGATTTGGTGAAGCTGTGCACTAATCTCATATAGGCAGGAAAATCGACCGCTTTGAAATAGTACCGCTTGTCGCCGCCAGGCTGGAGGGTGAGGTCAAACTGTTGGTATTTGCTCAAGACATAAGACCGATAGTCCTGCTTGAATCGAGTAAGTGCAGTTCCTTCCGTGTTTACCGTGGCGATCTGCCGGTTCAGGAGGGTCACGCTGACGACGTGCCCGTCGGGCCCATTTTTGGGAGCCTCTATCGCGCCGGCCGCGACAGCATGTCCAATGCAGCCTTTGTCCATACGACGCTTGTCGCCGTTAAAATTTAAGAACACAGGGACCTCTCGCGTCCCGAGATGCCACGCGATGTTTCCCAACTGGCGCAAGAAGTGTTGTTGGCGCGGAGCATCGGTTGCCGCAGTCGTCTTGCCCAGGGAGTTCGCGTCGAGCACGGACTCGGATGCAACGAATGTCTCTGTTCCTTTGCCGTACCCCTCATAATCTAATGGTACCGGCGTCCAATCGGGCATTGCAAAATCCAGTCCTTTCGAGTGAATAAGAAGCAGAATTATTCCTAGCTATAAAAGTATTGCAGTCATTTCACATGATACCCCGGAAAATCGCTTATGAGTCAAGCTGACGACATTCGTCACTTCGTGCGTGTAAACCTCGTTGAGCCGGCCAAAGCGCGCGGCGATACCTCTGTTTCGGTCAGAGTGGGCGATGTGCACAAGGAGATGGGGCTTAGCAACGCTCTCCCGGCCATTTGTAGCGCGATTGGAAGCGACAAATTTCTTGCCGAAGCCGCTGTTTCGCTCATGGCGAGGGAAGGTCCCCAAAACAGCACATCAACGATGTTCACGTTCGCGATCGACGATGATGTCGCGATAAGCGTTCCTGCCGCGGAGGCAGAACTGCGTAGCCGCTATGGGACACCGGATGTCGACACCAAGTATTTGGTGTCGTTTGATTTGCCAGATAGGCGGACAATCGCTCTCCAGCGCGGCAACGCGATAGTGCAACTTTGGTTCGAGGACGATGGATCGTCAGTCCCTGGCGCTGAACAAAGGCTATACGAGCCTAACGAGGGCCGGCATTCAAATTTGCCTAATCGCCTAACCCATCAACCGACGGCCTCCTTTAGGGCGCAGGGCTTCCCCCGACCTGTCAGAAGCGTGCGGGTGACGAACAGCGCGCAACTAAAGTCAGTCTTGGACTGGTACGAGCAAAGAAATTCTGGAGACCGAGCGAATCAAGATGCGGGACAGTTGCCCGGCCGAGAGACCGAAACGGCGGAGAAAATGACAACAAATCTAATCCTTTACGGTCCGCCAGGAACGGGCAAAACATATTCCAGCGCGCGAGAGGCTGTAGTGTTGTGCGATGGAAAGCTGCCGGAAGCATCTACCCGAGACTCGCTCATGGAGCGCTTCAACGCACTTAAAAAGGGGGGGCGTATTGCGTTCGTAACCTTTCATCAAAGCTACAGCTATGAAGAGTTCGTTGAGGGGCTAAGGCCCGATACCGCCGGCGAAGATGGCGAGGGCCAAAATTCCGGCGGCTTCAGGCTGAAGCCAATGGATGGAGTTTTCAAACGTGTCGCTGCGGTTGCTCAGCAAGCGGGTCGTGCAACGGCAAGCAATATGGATTTGAGCGCCCGAGACTTCTTCAAGATGTCGCTGGGCTCGGTTGATGAGGATGAAGATATCTATCGATCATCAATTGATGGAAGTTACGTCGCGCTGGGGTGGGGGGCGGAATTTGACTGGAGTGATCCTGTCTACCGGGACTTTAATGCCATTCTGGATAGGTGGCACGCCAAAGATCCGAATGTAACTAGCCTGAGCTCTCGCGTGCGTCAGAGCCACTACATGAGAGCGGTAGTCAAGGAAGGGGATATAGTCGTTGTCTCGTATGGGAACAGCCAGTTTAGAGCTATCGGCGAAGTATTTGGCCCCTATGAGTACGTCGCAAATGCGAGCCAATTTCGTCACAGACGAAAGGTGAGGTGGCTTCGAGTATTTGATCGCCCTCTGCCAGTCGAGACAATTCTAAGAGGAAAGTTTACGCAGCCTGCGCTTTACAAGCTTGATCGAGACAGGCTCAATCTTTCGGCGCTGAACACCCTCATTGGTGAAGGCAAGCCAGGCGATTCGAATGAGGGGGCGCTGCTTCCTTACGTTTTGATTATCGACGAGATCAATCGAGCTAACATCTCAAAGGTATTTGGCGAACTAATAACGCTGATCGAGCCTGACAAGCGTCTTGGGAGCATGAACGCGCTGACAGTAACTCTGCCGTATTCGGGAGAGGATTTTGGCGTGCCGGCCAATTTGCACATCATTGGGACGATGAACACGGCCGATCGTTCGATCGCATTGCTCGATACCGCCTTGCGACGGCGGTTTGAGTTCAAAGAGCTGATGCCGGACCCTTCTGTCTTAGGCAAGGTTGGCTCAATTAGCGTTTCGTCGGTGCTTCAGCGAATAAACGAGAGGATCGAATATCTTTTTGATAGGGAACACCAGATTGGTCACGCGTATTTCATGGGCTGTGACACGCGCGATCAGTTGGATGATGTCATGCGCAACAAGGTCATACCCTTGCTCACTGAGTATTTCTATGACGATTGGGAAAAGGTCAGGCTAGTCCTCGGAGAGACAAGCGACGAAGGAAGGTTCATTATTCGAACGAAGTTGCCACCGCCGCCAGCTCTTTCGGAAGAGAGTGCGCCAGAGCGGTTTCGGTATGCAGTACGTTCGAGTTTTCCCGAAGCGGCCTATGAAGGTTTGATGGTGTGATTCATCGAACAGTCAAGGAGTGGGACTATCTGCCGATTGAGTCTGCCTCGGATGGGCCCCGGGCGTTCACCCGGTCCGTTGCCGATCGTGTCATGAGCGTTGCTCGCAATGTGAAGTTGGGAGGTGATAGCGGGGAACGAGTATTGCTGGAGGGTTCGTCGAAACTCCGCGCACAGCAGGTTGTTGGTGTGTTGGTTGCAAAAGGTGTGACCGTAGAAATTCTGCCCAAAATCGAGGGGGTGAACGAAGATCAAGCGATTCGGCGAAGCCTCGTGCATATGTTGGCTTTAATTCTCGATCTAGATATCGCGGTGGGGGCAGCCGCGACCTTTGGCTGGCAGGAGGAGAATTTGCTCGAGATCCTCATTCGCCTGTTCAGCGAAAAGCTATTCGCGACGCTCCGTCAGGGGATGCCGAGGGCGTATATTGGTCGCGAGGACGACGTGTCGGCTCTGCGTGGGAGCCTCGACGTCGTGCGCCAATTTACAGTATTGGCAGCAACGCCGCAAAGACTGGCGTGCCGCTTTGACGAATTGAGTCCGAACATCGTCCTAAATCAAATCCTGAAGGCGACGGTCGCTCGGCTTTTGAAGATCTCAGGAAATGCCGAAAATCGGCGGCGCTTAACGGAGCTGACTTTCGTATATGAAGACGTAGCCTCCATTCCAATTGGGGCGCTACGTTGGGACCAAGTCGTGCTCGATCGAACAAACGTCGGTTGGATGGAACTTCTGAGGTTTGCAAGGCTGTTACTCCAGGACCGCTATCAGTCTACAACTACGGGGACTTCTGAAGGGTTCTCTCTGCTCTTTGAGATGAACAAGCTCTTTGAGGAGTTTGTTGGGCGCAGCCTCAAACGTGCGCTGCAGCGGACTGGCGTTGCAGTACGGCTCCAAGGCCCCAGGGAATATGCTTTGGTAGATCGACAGAACGGAGCGTTGCGCTTTGCGACTCGGCCGGACGTTGTCGTTAGTCAGAACGGAAAGCCGCTGCTCGTTATTGATACCAAGTGGAAACGACTTAAGGAGGCAACTGACGATCCAAAGCGGGGAGTGAGTCAGGCTGACGTCTATCAGATGATGGCCTATGCTCACGTGTATGAGTGCGATCGTTTGATGCTGCTATATCCTCATCACCACGAACTCGCTGAACGGGAGGGGCTAGTTGCGGTCCATCAGATTGCAAGGAAGTCGGATAGTCTTATCGGAATAGCGACAGTTGACTTGGCTCATCCTGAGCGCGTTGGAATGGTCTTGAAGCGATTGCTTCTCAACGAAGGGAGCCCTTTCGATCTAAAATTGGACCGCTCTCAAGTCGCGCAACAGATTGCTCCCGTTCCGGGATGAGGGTCGAATTCGGGAGAGGTCGGGATTGGCTATTGGCCGGCTTGCGTCGGCACATCTGAATACGCCAAGGCTGCGGCTGCTCCTCCCGATACTCTGCATGTCACGGTCGCCGTCAATGACGGGATAGGCCCGGGCGCGGCAAATTCGACTTTTGCCTCTCCGTTTCTCCACAGGACTTTCGCGCCCATTGGAAGGCCGATATCGTTGTTGCGGAAGCCGTGCCCCTGGGGCCTTGGCAGGGCCGAACTCGCGGGGGAGGGTAGATGCAAAAGAAGGGCGAGACGATCGTCTTTAGCGCCGGCGACTTGGTGGGGCACCTAAATTGTCGTTACCTTACACAACTCGACGTCAAGGTCGCCCAGGGCGAACTGGCTAAGCCCAGGGTCTACGATGATCCAACCCTCGATGCGCTGATAGAGCGCGGCAAGATCCATGAGCAGGGCTTTGTCGACTACCTCTCCAACCAGGGCGGGGCCGCCACCGTCATTGCCGGCATTGGCATCGATGACGCCTCGGTCGCCGAAACACGGCGGGCGATGACCCGCGGCGACGCGATCATTGTTCAGGCGGCGTTGCGGGATGGGCATTGGAGCGGTCGCGCCGACGTGCTGCAGCGGGTCGAGATACCGAGCGGTCTTGGCGCCTGGTCATACGAGGTCACTGACACCAAGCTCGCCCGAGAGACCAAGGGCAATACGGTTCTGCAGCTCAGCCTCTACTCGGACCTATTGGCAACCATGCAGCAAAAGGTCCCGGAGGCGGCTCACGTCGTGACGCCTGCGACAGAGTATCTGCCGGAGTCCTATCGCGTGGCCGATTTTGCCGCCTTCTATCGACGCGTTCGGCGAAGTCTGGAGACCTTTGTGGCGACGCCCCCTCAAGCCGGCGTCTATCCCGACCCGATTGAGCATTGCGAGATCTGTCGATGGCGTGAACCCTGTGCTTCGCGGCGGCGGGCCGACGATCATCTGTCGCTTGTCGCAGGGATAGCCAAGACCCAGATTGATGAGCTGGTTCGGCGAGATGTGGTCACCATGGCCGCCCTCGCCACGCTGCCCATCCCGCTGCAATGGCGGCCTGATCGGGGCACAGCGTCAAGCTACGAGAAGGTGCGCGAGCAGGCGAGACTCCAGGTTGCGGGTCGCGGAGCGGGCCAGCTGCTTCACGAGGTGTTGCCACTCGTGGCGGAATTTGGCTTGTTCCGGCTACCTGAGCCGTCGGCCGGCGACATCTTTTTCGATTTTGAAGGCGATCCATTCGCAGACGGCGGTGGGCTCGAGTTCTTGTTCGGCTATCTCTATACCAGCGACGAAGGTGCGGACGCTTATCTCGGCGACTGGGTGACGACACGGCAGCTGGAACGGGCGGCGTTCGAGCGCTTTATCGACTTCGTCACCGAGCGGCTCGCTAAGCACCCCGGCTTGCACATCTATCACTTCGCCCCCTATGAGCCGGCCGCCTTGAAGCGGCTGATGGGGCGCTACGCCACGCGAGAAGACGAGGTTGACAACCTACTTCGGGCGGTCGTGTTCGTGGACTTGTACGCCATTGTCCGGCAGAGCATCCGCGCCAGCGTCGAAAGTTACTCGATCAAGAAGCTGGAGCCGCTGTACCAGTTTGACCGCGCCGTCCCGCTGATCGATGTCGGGGGCGCAATGGCGCGGGTGCAAGCCTGCCTCGAATTGGCCGATGCCGATGGAATTGACCCAGGCGATCAGGCCGCCATCATCGGTTACAACCGCGACGACTGCGCCTCGACGCGCGCCTTGCGGGACTGGCTCGAGGGGTTACGGAGCGGGCTGATCGCGCAGGGGAATACGATCGATCGGCCGCAGCCGAAAGCCGCCGAGATCGGAGAGGATCTCAGTGCCTGGAAGCGCCGGGTCGCCGGACTTGTGTCGCGGTTGACCGGCGACGTACCGGACGAGGTGGCCGAACGCAGCGCAGAGCAGCAGGCGCGTTGGTTACTGGCCCATTTGATCGATTTCTTTGGCCGCGAGAACAAGGCCGTCTGGTGGGAGTACTTCCGACTGAGTGATCTTTCGGCCGAGGATCTCTTGCATGAGCGCGCCGGAGTAGGAGGGCTGACCTTTCTCGGCAGTTTCGGGGGAACGGCCAAGACGCCGATTCACCGTTATAAGTTTGCAATCCAGGAAACCGATGTTCGCGCCGGTGACGATCTGAAAGGAGTTGGCGGTGACAAGTTCGGCAGTGTCGTCGCAATCTCCAATGATGACAGAACAATCGATATCAAAAAGCGCCAGGATACAGCAGACGTCCATCCAGATGCTGTGTTCGCGCACAAATTTATCGACAATCAGGTTCTCGCAGAATCGGTCTTTCGTATCGGCGAGTATGTGGCGAACCACGGGATCATCGGGCCGGGCGCCTATCGTGCCGCTCGGGATTTGCTGCTCAAAGTCGCCCCACGTCTTCGCGGGCAGGCGTTCGAGCAGGTTGGCGAGCCGTCTCTGGCAACGGCGCTGCGCGCTGCGCTCTCGCTCGATGAGAGCGTGTTCCCGGTGCAGGGGCCGCCAGGAGCTGGCAAAACCCACGCAGGTGCGCGCATGATTTGTGCGCTTGCGCGCGACAACCGGACAGTTGGTGTCACGGCCAACAGCCACAAGGTCATTCGTCACCTGCTTGACAAATCGCTGGAGGCGGCGGCCGAGCAGCAATTGCCTATTCAATGCATACAAAAGGTCTCGGACGAGCCGGCCTCTCTTCCAGGACTTCAGCTGACGACCAAGAATCCGGATTTCATCGACGGGCTCGGCAATGGTTGCCAGGTTGGCGGTGCCACCGGCTGGTTTTGGGCGCGCCCGGACGCCGCAGGCATTGTGGATGTTCTGTTCGTCGACGAGGCGGCGCAGATGTCACTGGCAAATGTGCTGGCTGTGTCGCAAGCGGCCGAAAGTATTATCCTCCTGGGTGACCCAAGGCAGCTTGAGCAGCCGATACAGGGGAGCCATCCGGATGGCGTCGCGATATCTGCGCTTGATCACGTCCTGGGCGAACACGCAACGATCGAGGCCGGCCGCGGTCTTTTCCTTGAGGAAACCTGGCGCCTGCACCCCGATATTTGCACCTTCACGTCCGAACTCTTCTATGAAGGCCGACTTCGATCGCGTTCGGGATTGGAGCGGCAGGAGATCAGGTCATCAAGCCGAGTGAGCGGAACTGGCCTTCGCTATCTCGCCGTAAAGCATGAAGGTAATCAAAATTGCTCTCCTGAGGAGGCAGATGAGGTCAAAAGGCTCGTCGATGAAATCCTCGGCGCTAAGGCAAGCTGGGTCGACGGCGCAGGAAAGGAAACAGCCCTCAGTCTGGAGGACATCCTGATCATCGCGCCCTACAACGCGCAGGTGTTTGAACTCCAGGAGCAATTACCGGGCGCACGTATCGGCACAGTCGACAAGTTCCAGGGACAGGAGGCCCCGATCGTGATTTATTCGATGACCACCTCATCTCATTCCGATGCACCGCGAGGAATGGAGTTTCTCTATAGTGCGAACCGACTGAACGTTGCGACGTCACGCGCGAAATGCCTCTGCATTATGGTTGCCTGTCCGCGGCTGTTTGAAGTCGAATGCCGCACCCCCCGTCAGATGCAGTTGGCGAACGCTTTTTGCCGCTACCTTGAGATGGCGGCTCCGCTCTAATGCCCCTATGAGGATCAATTCAAAGCCGGTGGTCGTTGATGCGAGGTGCCGAATCGATAGAGCTGCGGCTTTTCGTGCGGGACCGAGTTCCCGGTGAACTTCCGACCTTCGCAGCCATATAGCTGATTGGCTGCAGGTCAAATCGGTGGTGCAGTTCGCGTCCCCTGAACTCATGCACGCGTGCGCTTTTGCTTGTCGCTTCGGTAACAACAAACAGGCGAAACGACGGGTCAGATGTGGCCCGGGACACTTCATTTCGTGTAATTGGGAATTGGATGGCAGCGCCGGACACGCCTTTGACCTCCACGTGCAGTTCAGTGCGGCCTCTTCTTGCATCGAGGTCGTAGCCTATGGAGTCCCGTTCACGGGATGTGACCGCAAATCCCTTCTGCTTGAGTAGTCTGGTCACCTTGCGTATCGCCGCTCGCTCCACCAGCAAGTTTGTCTCGCTGTCGCCGAACCCCGCGCCCGATCTGCGCAGTGCCTCCCGCGCAGCAACTGAGGGTTTGTCATCGATCCGCTTGAGCAGTGTCCTGGATTGATGCTCGTCCAAATAGGCGAACATATTGACACTTCTGAGCCAGGCCCATTTGGGGAACATCTGACGCAGTTCAGGTAACGTGATAGGAAAATTTAGGCGACGTACGTCTCCGACCTTCGCTTCATACCATTTTTCGTTGGTAGGGCGAGCAGAGCTGAGGGCCCTTCCGACCGCGACAATCGCGCTGACAGGTTCCGCGATATAGAAGAGCACGGTATCGCCTCTCGCAGTCAATCGAGGTGCAGACCAATACGCGGACTTTCCCGTTTCGGCCATTCTGATCACCTGGTCCTGGCCAGCTCTCGCATTGGCGATGAGGATTTGGAGGGGCGCGCGCTTCTGGTGAACGAGTTTCCAAAGCTTGTCGGCGTATTGAGTGGGGACAATGGCTTTCCCGCGCGGGACCTTCAGCCAAGCCCAATTGGGAAATTCCTTCTTGAGCGTCTCAATACTAAGCCTGTTGGGAAGCAGCTCGAATTTTCCGACCTTCGCGCGATAGGCGTAATCCCCGGGCGCACCCTTGATGGCTCTCCCCAGCACTTCTGCCTTCGCAATGAGGGCACTGTGAGGACGCTGAATGTAGATCAGCGCGCGGTCACCCGGACGGGAGTCTTTGAGGGCTGACCAGCTCATCGTGCCGCTAGTTCCAGCGCGACGTTGCACCGCGGAGTAGTCACCGTTTTGCTCGTCGGACCCTCCGATAAAGACGAAAAGCCTGTTGTCCATGATTCAATCCATAACATCCAGCTCGGGAGCCGGGTCCTGCGAAATCGGTTTCCTCAGAAAAAGACAATCTATCAGACGACGCTCTGAGCTTGAAATCTTTCTGAGCTAAGCGCTTACTCGGTATCCGCTACGTCATCTCGGTAGCTGGCCGACTTATTCCATAGTTTCCAATGTGCGCAGTGACGCTGCGCCTAGCTTCCCGATCGCACGGTTAGGGGCTCGACCGCTGGCTGAGTTCTTCCATAACAACGCATCTGCGAATGCCGCGGACTTCGTTCAAATACGCTAGGAGGCTTCACATCCCATGAATAACGGCACTGCATGGGTTATCACGGTTGGTATCTCTCACTCGCGGGCGGTCTCGTGTTATTCGTAGCGATTGATAAACTTTCTGCCAGCGGCCACCCGACGAAACAAAATGCGTTGCATTTTGATGATCATAGAGCCGCAGGGAATGGCGGTACTACCCCCAACCAGTGAGATCGTCTGGCCGGCGGCGGCTCCATCCGCGGCGATGCTTACAAGGGCGCTGCCTGGAATCGTTCACCGCTTAGCAAATCACCTTCGAGCGAGCGGCTACAAGCTGTAAGTTCGGAGGCCACATGGACCGGGAGCTATTAAGCTAATGACACCGGTTGCTCGAAGGCGGAAAGGCTAGTTTCTCATTGAGTGCGGTCTCAAGCCCATCCGAAAAAATATCTCTGAGGAGATACAATTCGTGGCTCGGTAGATAGCCGCGATCAATCGCGAGGTTCAGCTTGCCTAAAGCCTCCTCCTCGTCACCAAACTTGCTGAGAACGAGACCATAGCGAAACATCGCGCCCGGATTATCCCCGAACTCGGCTGCCTCCTTCAATATCCCCTTCGCTTCCTCGATCTGCCCCTCTTGCAGCAGAATATAGCCGAGGGTATCCGCGGTATATGACCGCAGCTTTCGCATATGGTCATCGCCCACGCCTTTCAGCTTGGTGACACCGTCAACTGCTAGCCTGGAAGCGGCTTCGGCCTTATCGAGTTCAATTCCATAGGTCGCATATGTCCACGCTATTCCATCTTGCACCTTCACGTACTCTAGCGTTACAGGACCTCCGTTGGCCTCAGGCAGTTTCTGGAAGCGGCTCAACTCTTTGCCGTAAGATGGAATGTCTGGGTTCCTCCCTCCGAATTGCTTCGTGAGTTCGTCGACCTGCTTAAGCGTCCAGCCAGATGCAAGCCACCATGCCGTCTTCTTAAAGGTTGGGAGGGCATCGTACCCGACGCCAGAAAATGAGGCGTCTTTAACATCGGCTTCCGAGAAATCGACATGACAAAGTTGCGCTAAATCGAATATCGCGTGGCTAAGATTGCTTTTGAAAAATGAAGTATCCGATATTTTGGCTCGACTGAAATCAGTATCTTCCAATTTCGCTTCGTTATCGAAATGGCTGTTCACGATCGCGCTTTCCACGAATTCGGCAGCCGGAAGAGCCGCTTTGCCGAAATCGACGTTAGTCAGCTCCGCCCTCTCGAAATTCCATTGCCGCGGTAGAACTAGTCCTTTTAGGTTGACTTGCTCAGAGCCTTTGGCCTGCAGTGATAGGTCTGACAGATCTAGCTTTTCGCGACCAGCTTTTGCCAGCCAGCGAATGGCCTCAACTCTACTTTCGATCGGTTTGTCTCGGGATTTGGACATCGCTATTTTGGCTGGCGTTCGCCAGGCAATGTACAGTTCCTTATAAGTAAACCAAGCCGCGGCAGGTGAGACGAGAAAGAATATGGCAGCGGCAGCCAGGGCGAAACGCCGATGAGTACTATGCGTACGGCACTTGCTAACGAATTCCTTTTCGAGATCATTGAGATCGCCATATTCCTCAGCCGATTTCGCGAGGCTCGCACTTAACAATGCGCCCTTGTCGCGTCCTGTGCGAAGCCAAAACAGCGCTGCTTCACGAAATCTGATGCGTTCATCGATCCAGTCCCGAAGCCTTGGCCAGTGGCGCACGAGCGCCTCGTATCGCAGTTCGACGAAAATGGCCTGGCGGGTAGCAGTGATGACAAGCGTGCCAGCAGCACATAGTTTCTCGATAACTTCACTCTCGCTTTTGGCTTTGTTGACAGACAGCAAATCGGTCTTGATCTGCGGCAACGATCGACGAGATCCGTCCGAGAGACGAAGGAGTCGGAGCAATATTCGTTTCACAAGCGCTTGGTTCTTTGCCGCTTGCGACAGAAAGAAGGTATCACTTCGTTCGACTATCGATCGCATGATACCCGCGTCGAAGGGCTTCAAGAGAGTGTTGGCACTACCTAATGGAGGACATGTCGCGCCGTGATCCGTCGATCCAGTGTAGGGTCTGGCCGTCCAGTAGTTGATGAAACCTTGCGCTATCTTTCGGTCGGCTGGAACATCAAGGACGGTACCGGTTTCTACTATTCGCGCGATGAATTCAAAGGAGCGCGCCTCGGTTGCGCGACGTTCGTTCTCCACCCAACTCGAATCTTCCTCCGGGAATTTTGCGATTAGTTCGTCATTGGCCTGCCGAACCGCGTCGATGGACGGGTACGGCTGCATCCCGGCGTGCTCAACTGTCATGATAGACCTCAGCAGGCGCTATGCAATAATGGTTAGAACCGTATTGAGACTGCCCGCGACACTAGCAATCTGCACGGAAAGATCCCTGAGCTCCGTGTCGACGTGGACGAACCGCTCAAGACAATCTTGATAAAATGCGTCGAACGCATTCTCACCAGCAATCTTCTCTGCCTCATTCGGTTCAGCCGATGGAGTGAGCTCGATCCATTCTTCCATTAGCTGCTTGAGCTCATTTGCCCAGCTTTCATTGAGATCCTGGTCGCACAGCTTCGTAAATCTGTCTTTGAATTCCTCCCAACTGGCCATTTTGACCCATGGCTGGTGCTTCGAGGACAGCTTAGCGTGGTCAAGTTCGTTGCTGAACCACTGCCATTCGTAATGCTCGCTAACTAGGAGTGCGAGATGGCGATTCATTGCATCGACAGCCTGCGAACCAGCGTCGAGCTGCTGCAACGCCCGATCTTGAGGATTGGCGATCGGCCGGAGTTTTTCTGCTATCCCGCGCATACTTTCGGAAAGTGGATCGAGCCGCAGGCTGGCCATGCAATTGGTTAGTGCTTGGTTGATGCGAGACGCTTGATTCAACAACTCGCTCAATCCAATATTGGCGAGCTGATCGATGTCACCCTGGGTAGCGGCGGGTTTGGCTGCGCGCTGCATATAGACGACGTAGGTCTCGAGCTTTTTGATCCAGGCTTGTTCAAACCGCGAATTGGGGAGGCCGGCGATTTGTTTCTGAGCTTCACGGGCGATCCCGCTGAGGACAACGGCGTATTTGCCCAGTGTGCCGGCGGCGGCCTTGTTCGCTTTCGATCGATCGAGGACGTCCTCAATGGTCTCGGTCGTGAGCTGCAATTTGTGCAAGCTGTCGTGCAGCCCTTTGTATTGTTTGAGCAACATGATCTGCGCGTTTGCATTCTCGAAAGCACCTCGAAAACGACCTACGGTTTCGCGGATCACAGGCTCCTTGGCGTTCGTGATCAGCACGTTTAGGGCATCATTTGCGGTTTGGGCCATCCTCGCCGGATCGAGCTGGGGCTTAGGGAGGTCTTTCACGAACTCGCGAAGTGCCTTGTGTTGAAGAGCATCAGTATCTTCGGGCTTAGTGATCGAGGAATGATCGGATCCAGCAATCTTGAGCGCGTGGGCAAAATAGTGAGATGCCGAAATTCGGGCGACGACTTTTGGGGCGAAAAAAAACCTGCCAACAATGAACTTGTCTTCGATTAGCTCGCGCCCATGCAGTTCGTTCCCCTTCAAGTGGAGTAGAGCACGGAAGTCGTTGTCCAACGCGCTTAGCCAGCTGTTCTGTTCTGAAAATCGCATCGCATCCGCCTGACTATGCCCAAGGCATTCGGCAATTGGCTGGAGCCAATTTGCCCATTCGGAGCCGAGCGATGGGGATGCGAGAAGGAAGAGACCAAATGTCGTCTGCGCTCGGAAGGCATCTTTGTCCAATTGGCGACGGACGAGGTAACGTCGTGCGACTACGCCGCCCATGCTATGACATACGAATACGATACGCGGTCCAGCCTCTATTCCGGCGTTTCGTATTCGCTCTCGGAAATCCGCAACGACATCATCGAGATTGTAGTCCGCACTGAATATGCCAGTCTCATAGGTGTATGCGAAGATGCTGGGATCGCCGAGGGCGTCGTCCTGAACTAAGAGGTCAGGCCAATATGTGCCGTTTTCATGCGTCCAACATTTTTCGCCATTTGAGAGGACCCCATGAATGAAGATGACGGCGCAGTCGCCGGAGCCTTGCTTCAGGCGTTTTAATCCGAGCCCCATCCGAGGTCCTCAGCCATATGGCGAGTAGGTCTGCTCGAACTGCCATGTCGGAGCCAACCGAAAAATTGCCCTCGGGCTTCGGTTGGGCGCCATCTTTGTTTGCACTTGAAGCGTCGGTGCCTTTCCGGCGCGGACCGCGAGCAAACCGGTCTCGTCTCTAAAAACAATTTTCCGAACGTAACAACACTACAATATCCGAAATGTGTCAGTTATGCAACTCCGGATTGAAGCCCGGCAGTTAGGAGAGCCCAATATAGCTATTTCGAAGGGATTTAGTCTTCGTATAGGTTCAGATTGGCTGCAGCAATCATGCCTATGCTCGGCCACTCGAGGAACGGACGGGTAGCGCTTCGCGCTCTAAGGCCTTGCGGGCGCCTTGGCTGCATGTGAGTGATCCAAAAGCGACCGGATAGTTGCCCCTTTGCCGCGGCGTCCTCAGATCCCGCCGCGACGTTCTCAGGCGTGCATTTTGTCGAGGGTGGATTTCCGCACTGACCCGCAAGCGCCTCCCAGCCGACACACTTTCCAGACTGGTTCCGATATCCCGGGCCGCCGTTATCTCCGCAGGCAGAGAAGGCAGGCTGGGCGCCAGAGAGGGCGAGGAACATGGCCAGAGTTATCTGACGCTCTATCATCTGCACTGCGCTTACTTGGGCGGCTCGCCTTCTGGCTTTTTCTGGAACTGGATGTTGCACTTCTTCGCGATAGAGGCCTGCTCGATAGCGATGAGCTGCCCCTTCATCTGCCCAAGTTCGGCCGCGGTCTGTTTGTCGCCTCCGACCAGGAATGCGGCCGGCCAGAACACAACGATAGCGACACCGGTCGCGACTTGATCTTTGCTGCGCTGACTGTCCTGCACTCCCGATAGCGTCGCCGCCCTAGTTGAGACAGATTGAGCTTCGAGCGCGAGCTGCTGACAAGTGTACTGCTGATACTGCACCGGCGACACGTACGCCGGCGATATTTCAGACGACGAAGAAGCACAGCCAGAAAGCGCGATTGCAACGACCGCCGGAGCGACGTTTCGCATAGTATTTCCCCCCAGAATGCGGCATCCAAGCGCAACCCTCGCGGGAGATCAATAGGACCTTCGCTGAATTGGTAAAAATACGGACCGGTCCGCTCGCGCCGTAGCTCAGGACCTAACCGAAAACCGATCGAACGCCGTTAGGCTCTGCAGGCGCGGCTCCACGTCGCGCAGATAAATCTCGGCCTTAAGGAACGTGATCTCGTTCTCAAGCTTTGCTCTCATCAATATCGATGTACCAGGACTTCGGCCTACCATCGCTTCCATCGCTCCAGCGATAGCCGCGGCACTTCAGCGAATCTTTGAAGTCAAACGGAGAGTGTTCCGCCCAGACACGCATTGTCTTCTTGCGAGCCCGCTCGAGCAGCGCGGCCAGTGCAGGTGCGCCAGTCGGTAGTTCGAAGGCGAGGATTTCGAGAAGGGCATGGCAGTCGTCGACAGCTCTGTGAGCCTGATGAAAGAAGCCGGCGCCGTTCAGGAGGTAACCCAGACGGGACCCTTCGAAACCGTGTTTCCGCCATTCGATCTCCGTTGCAGAGCACCCCTAAGCCTTGTTGGAAAACGGGCCAGTAGCGTTCCGCAAATTTGCGGTCGAACTCTGCGTTATGAGCGATGACGATCACGGCGTCGTCGACGAACGACGAGACGGCGTTCTCATCAATTAGATGGCCGGCGACCATCTCGTCCGTGATGCCCGTGAGCGCCGTGACCTCCGGCGGTATTGGCGCCGATGGCTCGTTGAACGACGAGAAGACATCCCTGAGGCCGGCGATGCAACCGTCGGCCAAGTAGTCGAACTTGACCATTCCCAGCTCGATGACCTCGTCTTTCTGTTGATCCAGGCCGGTCAACTCGACATCGATGAGGATGCCGGTTTTGGTCGCTTCCCCGTTGGAAGGAGTGAGAGGCCTCCGACGGACGCGGTAGTCGGCAGATTTGGCCAATGCCTCGGCCATGGCGGCCAGGGGCAGGTCGTTCTCGAGCATTGGACGTTTCGGTCCTCCAGACCACTGACGCGCATAGGGCCTGACTGAGCCATAATTATTCTAGCCCGGTTCAGATCCGGAAATCCAGTTGCGGTCACTCCGTATCGTCACCTTGTAGGGACGACTGCGGCATTTGCAGGAAACGCACCAGTTTCGGAAGTGGACTGTTGGTGTTGCGCTGTTGGAGGGGCACACTCTTGCCAGCGCTCACGACCGCCTTTCGCTCGCCAAGAGGCTCACAACCGCTGCAGTCCGATAATCCCAAATTATCGAAATCCTAGGGTGTCATAAGATCTTTTCGTGGTCGATCGGGAGTCATCATTACGATGCTGTGGCGGATCGTTCGTTTGGATTCGGGTGGAGACCGCGACTGATGCAGTGCCAAGACTGTTTTGGTCGATCGAGCCATCCGTTCGGAGCGAAGAGGAGCCTGACTGCTCATCCATCTTCCCCTACCGAGAGGATCTGAGCCGCAGCAGTCGAGCAAGTTTTTTTATAGATTCTCTCCCTCCGCCACCCCTCATCGAAGCCAGCAAAATAAGCCGAATCCCTGATCCGCAAGGATTCTCCCGGATGACTGAAGGTGCCCTCGGTGCACAAGGTCGGTACACATGGTCCGTGCCGGCTCGCCGAAGCGACATCCGAAGAGCGGGGTCTTCTGTCTGCGCAGGCGCGTTCCGGGGCGTCTTGAGGAGGCCGTCGGCAAGTGCGAGATAAAGATCTCGCTTCGGACGGCGATCCTCGCATCGCCCGCAACCTTGCGCCGCTGAGACGCAAGCCCTCAATCCTCAGCGCTGCCCATCGTGCGCCGAGATATCCGATGCGGCGAGTCCGCCGATCCGCGCGTGAGGCCTGCCGCCGGTCGCCATCACGAGACCAAACGCAATCTCGTCACGTCTGGGGGCATCCCACAACGTCATCTCCGCCGTGCTGAAATGGCTGCGGACATAAGCGGCGTGGATATGGCCGAGCGGCACCATCAGGCGCGTGCCGGGACCGCCGATGGTCTTCGCCGCCGGGACGATTGCCTTGGGTTGACCGAGCACCTCCCGCATGCCGTGGCCGCCGGCCTCATGCCACACGGCACCATGCTCGAGCTCACCGTCTTCGCCCACGATGATGCCCTTGCCGTAGGCTTCGATGCGCGACGCGCCGCCAAGCTGCGCGATCAACTGTGTTGCGAGCTCACGCCCAAGCTCGCGCAAGGCGGCTTGAAACGGCATCAGGTTCGGCTCGTAGCGCTCCGCAAAGGGATTATGGATGACCGCAACGGCCGTCCCAACCAGCAGCGGCCTCTCCAGCCGGGGCCCGCGCTCGTGCCAGATAGTCTCAACGCTGAGCGCGGTCTTGCGGATGTCATAGGACGACATGCCCGGCCTATGCCTCGTCCACGACGGGATTGCGCAACACGCCGATATTCTCGATTTCAACCTCGACGACGTCGCCTGGCTTGAGGAAGACCGGCGGCTTGCGGGTGAAGCCGACGCCGGCGGGCGTGCCGGTGGCGATGACATCGCCGGGGACGAGGTCGAAAATGGTCGAGGCGTATTCGATCAGCCGCGGGATCGAGAAGATCAGCATCGAGGTGTCGGAGGATTGCACCACCGCGCCGTTGACGCGCGTCTCCAGCTTCAGCTTGGTAGGATCGCCGATCTCGTCCGGCGTGACCAGCCACGGTCCGAACGGGCCCGTGCCGACGAAGTTCTTGCCAGAGGCGATCTGCTGCGCATGGCGCTGCCAGTCGCGCACGCTGACGTCATTGTAGATCGAGTACCCCGCCACGTGATTCCAGGCGTCGGCCTGGGCGATGTGGCGTCCGCCCTTGCCGATGACGACGGCGAGTTCACCCTCCCAATCGAGATTGTCAGAGACCTTGGGCCGGATCACCGGCGCGTTGTGGCCGACCTGGGAGCGCCAGACCCGCAGGAAGATCGGTGGAAACTCGGTGATCTCGCGCTTCATGCCGAATGCCACTGCCTCGTTGTGATGGTCGAGGTAATTGCGCACGGCGCAGACGATTTTCTCGGGACGCGGGATCACGGGGAGATATTTGACGTCGCTCAGCGCCAGGGCGGGCTTTTGGCCGGCGACGATGGCCTCGCGGCGCGCGTAATCATTGCTGCCGAGGAAGTCCGCGAGCGTCGGGTATTGGGGCAGGGCACGGCCGAGATCCACCACACCGTTTTCGACAACGGCTCCCCAGCTTTCCCGATTTCCGTCCAAGAACGACAGCAGCTTCATGGTCTCGCCCCCACAGTTGGCGTTTTCGATACGATGTATTATTTTCGAAAATGTGACGCGGCGCAAGTCTGCCAGGGTAGAAAATACGGGTGCAGCCTATTCAGCTTCGAGCAGGTGCCCGGCGTATTTCGCGACGTTGTCCGAGGTCGAGCGGATATGCGACTCGATCAATTGCACGGCGAGATCTGCATTGCGCGAGATGGCGGCCTGCATGATTGCCTGGTGCTCGCCGGCCTTGTCGCGGGGACGCGGCCGGAAATTGGCCGAGAGGTGCCGATAGCGCTCGGCGCGATCGAACAGCTCGGCGCGAATCTCCAGAAGCGTTGCTGATCCGCAGGCGGAGACCAGCGCCTGGTGAAATTGGCGATGGGCGATGTTCCATTCGGGGTCGCGCAGCGGATGTTCGGGATCGCGCTGCTCGATCCGCTTCAATCTGTGCAGTGTCGATATGACCGCGATTTCCCAGTCGTCATCGCCCTTTTGAATCGCGCGGCGGATCAATTCCACCTCGATGAGCACCCTGGCGTCGGTCACCTCGGCCAGATCCTGGCGGCTGACCGGAGCGACGCGAAATCCGCGCTGCTCCTGAGCATCGACCAGCCGTTCCGCGGAGAGCGCGGTCAACGCCTCGCGCAATGTCGTGAAGCTTGCGCCGAACCGTTCACGCAGCACGTCGAACCGCAGCGGTTCGCCAGGCGTCAGGCCGCAGGTGATGATCTCCTCGCGCAGCCGATGGGTGATGTCGGCGGCAATGGTCTTGCCGAATTCCTTGCGGGACCGGATGGCGCTGTCGGGCATGGTTCTGCCAATGAATCGATGCCTCAAGATGCCCCGTCAACGATCATCTTGCAATAATTTTCGTAAAGGATATGATTTTCGAAAATCATGTCGGGGAGGCAAGTGGAATCATGAGGGCGGTGCTGGTGCGTCAGCCGGGTGGACCGGCCGCACTCGAGGTGGTCGAGCTTCCGATACCGGTGCCCGGGTCCGGCCAGGTGCAAATCCGAGCCGAGGCGTTCGGAGTGGGGCAGCCGGATGCGCTGATCCGGCGTGGCGTCTACAAATGGATGCCGCCGCTGCCGGCCAATCCTGGCAATGATGTCGCGGGCCGCATTGCCGCGCTCGGGGCGGGTGTGGAGGGCTTTTCCGTCGGCCAGAAAGTGCTGCTGAGCGCGCGCGATCTGTCCCAGCGCGGCGGCTGCTACGCCGAGTATGTGGTTGCACCGGCTGACGCCGTTCATGTGCTGCCCGACAATGTCGATCTGCAAGCGGCAGTGTGCCTGTCGAACTACCAGGTCGCCTACGCGCTGCTGCACGAGTGCAGTCATCTGCGCGCGCCGGCGAGCGTGCTGGTCATCGGCGCTGCGGGTGGCGTCGGTACCGCGCTGGTGCAGTTGGCCAAGCTTGCGCAGATGACCGTGATCGGCACGGTGTCCACCGAAGAGAAGGCGAGCTTCGCAACGCGCAACGGTGCCGATCACGTCGTTTTCTATCGCCGCGAAGATGTGGTGGCGCGGACGCGCGAACTGACGAACGGCGAGGGCGTCGGCCTCGTGCTCGATCACGTCTGCGGGCCGGAGTTCACCTCCTATCTCGGCGCGCTCGGCAAATGGGGGACGCTGCTGTCGTACAACGCCTTCGCCGGCCTTCCGGAGGAGAACCTGATGGCGGCGATGCGCAATCACCTCGATATCTGTCCGGCCGTGCGTTGCTTCTCCTTCCACATCTACGACCAGGATCGCGACGGTCGTCGTGCCCTGATGCGGAGTGTGATCGAGGCCTTGAGCCGGAACGCGATCAAGCCAGCGATCTCGGCGGTTCTGAGGCTCGATGAGGTCAGGCAGGCCCACACGCTGCTCGAGCAGGGCTCCGCGCTCGGCAAGATCATCATGACACCATGAGAGGGGGGACCGCACGATGACGACGCAAGCACCCATCGCACGCTTCACGCGGCTGAGGCACGCGACCTTTGCCTCTCCCGATCCCGAGCGGCTGCTCGACTACTACCGGGCCGTGATCGGTCTCGGGCTTGTCGGCCGAAACGGAAGCCGCGTGTTCCTCGCCAGCGATTCCGAGCAGCTTTCGCTCGTGATCGAGCCCGGCGAGGCGGCGCTGACGAGCATCGCCTTCGAGATATCTCCCAACGTCCAGATCGAGGCGCTGCACGCCGCGCTGAAGCAGGCCGATTTGCGGCCCGAGCTTCAGAGCGATCCCCTGCCTGGTGTTTCCCGGCTGCTGTCGTTCCGCGATCCCGAAGGGACACGCTTCGAGCTGATCCAGGGCTGGACGCCGACGCCCGCTCAAGAGCGGATCGGTGCGCTCGCCGTCACCAAGCTCGGTCATGTCGCCCTTCGCACGCCCGATCCGCTCGCGGCTTCGGAGTTTTACGCAAAGGTCACGGGCCTGCGGGTCTCCGACTGGATCGAGGACCACTTCGTCTTCATGCGCAGCGGCTATGAGCATCACACCCTGAATTTCGCCCGCGCCCCCGTCCGCAGCCTTCATCATTTCGCGTTCGAGCTGCGCGGCGCAGCTCACATGCAGCAGGCGTGCGACCATCTCGCGCGGCACAAGCTGAACGTTCTCTGGGGACCGGTTCGTCATGGCCCCGGGCATAACACCGCGATCTATCATCGTAATCCCGACGGGCATCTGGTTGAGCTGTTCTACGACCTCGACCGCATGATCGACGAGGAGCTCGGCTATTTCGACCCGCGTCCCTGGCATCGCGATCGTCCGCAGCGGCCGAAGGTCTGGGTGGGTCTGCCGCGCGATGTCTGGGGTCTGCCGCCCTCGCCGGAATGTACCGAGTTCGCCCGCTAGAGCATGACCGAGACGCGAAGGATCGCGTTGGCGAGAAATGTGAAGGGGGTTCTCGACGACCATGCCGAGTCCTGGTCGGCCCGACTTTGACTTGAAGGACGCTGCCTCACGGCGGCCAACGGAACAACATACAGGGGAGAAACATCCATGCGATGGACGAAGCGACTTGTGGCGGCGGGATTTCTGTTCGGCGGCTTCCTTGCGGGAGCCTCCATAGCGTCGGCCGACAATTATCCGTCCCGCCCAATCCGCCTGCTGCATGGGTTTGCTGCCGGCGGCGCGGCCGATACGCTGTCGCGCATCATCGCCGACGGGCTCTCGAAAAAGCTCGGGCAGCCGATCATCGTCGAGGCGAAACCTGGCGCCGGTGGAAACATTGCGGCGGATGCGATCGCGAAGGCCGCGCCCGACGGCTACACCATCGGGCTCGTCACGGGCGCCCACGCGATTTCCGCGGCCACCTACAAGAGCCTCGCCTACCAGCCGGCCGAGAGTTTCGACATGATCTCGACGGTGGTCTACTACGCGCTCGTCATCGCCGTACGCAATGACTACCCCGCGAAGTCGCTGCGCGAACTCATCGCCATGGCCAAGGAGAAGCCCGGTGCGTTGAGCTTCGGATCGGTCGGTTTCGGCAGCACCCATCACCTGGCAGGAGAGTTGCTGAACGCAACCGCCGGCGTCGAGATCGTGCACGTGCCGTACCGCGGCGATTCTCAATCCGTCACCGCCCTTCTCGGCGGGGAGGTTCCGGTCATCGTCGGCACGCCCGTTCTGCTCGCGTCGCAGATCCAGAGCGGCGCCATCCGTGGCCTGGCGGTGACCTCGCCGACGCGGACCGCCTTGTTGCCCGATGTCCCGACCGTTCAGGAGGCCGGCATCAAGGGATATGACGTGCGCACCTGGGCGGGTCTGCTGGCCCCGAAAGGAATCCCGCCTGCGATCATGGCCGCCCTTAACTCGGCGACGCAGGACGTGCTCAGGGATCCCGATCTCAAGCAGCGTCTGGAGACGGCCGTCGGCGGCGAGGTCCGCGGCTCATCGTCGGAGGAGATGAAGCAGCTGATCGAGACGGAGATCGTCAAATGGACGGGTGTGGTGGATCGCGCAAAGATTCCGAAGATCTGATCCGCGCGTCCATTTCACGACAACGAGGAGAAGCCGACCACTTATCGCAAAAAAGTAGTGCGTCTCAGAGAGACGCCCTTCCGCGTGAGTCAGGTCGTGACTTCGTGAGCCATTCTCAAGAGCTGACGGCTTCAAAAGCGATTTTGAGACAGCTCCTCGCGAGCTTCAGAAAATGAACATCAACACGGGCGGCTTGAACCGCCTTAAGTCTGTCGAAGAGGCGACACGGCAAAGAGCCGCTGCTTGGTCGCGGCCAATCGCTTTGCCGAGTACGCGCCCGAGCCGAACCCCGGGACCGGTACGAACAAGATCCGCCGTAGCGACGCTAACCATTACGTTAAGGAAGCCATCTTATAAGGCTTCGTGCCGCGCATCATGGCGTTGACGGGATGGCTCTCCACAAAACCTAAATACCCGCCGCGTCACTAAACTGTAAGGCAAATCAGACTTAGTGCGGCTTGCTCAGGGAGACGCTTTATATGCAGATTGCAGTTGAGGACACGGGGGCGGCCACAACAGTCATCTTGAACGGACGGCTCGACATCTCCGGAGCCGACGTTGTCGCCCTTCCGCTTGCGACGTTGTCCGGTGCCAAGCAGACGCTCACCGTCGATCTGGCGGGAGTGACGTTTGTCGCGTCCATCGGGCTCCGGCATCTGGTTCTGGCGGCGAAGACGATGAGCCGGCGCGGGGGGACCCTGATCGTCACCAGCCCGAACCCGGCTGTTCTCGAGGTCATTACGACATCGGGGCTCGGCGATATCCTGAAAGTGCAAGCGGCCGGGGCCGCCTCGCCGGCCTGAGGGCAGCTTCGGGCACTTCCAAACCTGTAATGAACAGGGCAAGGTTTGGTTCGGTGATTGCCGTTCGCGACACGTCGTGCGTAGCCTGATCGTCGCTGGCCGAGACGTAACGAAGCGTTAACAATCACCCGGATCCAGCAGATGAACACCATCGCTCCGTTTCTGACCGGCCTTGGGCTGTTCTTCTGCGGTGTTCATTTCGTCTCGTCCCACCTCGTTCCCCTGAGTGGCCGTCGCCTGCGAAGTGTCCTGAGCCGTCTGGGCGGGCAGCCGCTGCTTGCCGCCATGTTCGGCTCGTTCGCCGGCGCGGTGACGCAGAGCGCCACGGCGGTCACATCGGTGATGATCGGACTGGTTAATGGCGGCTTAATCGACAAGCGCCGTGCGATTCTCATTCCGATCTGGTCGAATGTCGGCACCTCGTTGCTGGTCATCCTGGTCGCGGTCGATCTGCGCCAGGCGGCGAGCTGGCTCGTCGCGGTTGCAGGCGTAGCCGTCTATTTCGGGCTGGACCGGACCGACCGCATCCGTCACGCGGTGGGGGCGCTGCTCGGCATCGGGCTCATCTTCATCGGCATGCATATGCTGAAGGACGGGACCGAGCCGCTCCGCGAGGGTCTTCTTCACAACAGCCTCTTTGTCGCGGCAGCGCGCTTTCCCATCCTGCTGTTCTTGATCGGCACGGGTCTGGCGCTCGTCAGCCAATCCTCATCCGTCGCGAGCGCTCTGGCGGTTGCGGCGACGCACGCCGGTCTGCTCGACGTGTCGAGCGCCTTCTGGCTGGTCTACGGCGCCAATCTTGGCGCCGCGGGCAACTATCTGCTGGCGGCACTTCCCCATCGCGGTGAAGCCGCCCAGATTGCGATCATGCAGGTCGTCCAGAAACTGTCCGGGCTCCTGGTGGTGTTCGTCGTCCTGGCAGCCGGGGCGTTGGTCGGGCGGCCGTTCATCGCCGACGTGACCGGCGCGCTCTCGAACTCCGCCTCGGGTCAGGTCGCCTGGGTGTTTCTACTGTATCAGATCGCGGGTGCTGCGCTCTGCACGGTCCTGATCGACCAAATTCTGCCGCTGCTCGAACGCATTGCCCCGCCCAGCAAGCTTCAGGACCTGTCGAAGCCCGCTTATCTCATCGAAGATGCGCTGGTCGAGCCGTCCACGGCTCTGGAACTGGTTGAGCGCGAAGAACGGCGTCTGCTTCAACGACTGCCGGCGATGCTCGACACGATCCGCGCCGATGTCGACGGAGCGCCGCCCGCGCCGGCGACCCTGCGCGCGGCCAGCGCCGCCGTCACCGCTGCGATGGTTCGGTTTCTCGGATCAATTCTCGAAGCGGACCTCGAACGGGACGATCGTGAGAAGGCGGTGCGCCTCCAGCACCGCACCGCCAATCTGAATGCGCTGTACGAGAGCCTGGACGAATTTGTCCAGAGCTGCAAACTGGCGCGTCAATCGTCGTCAAGCGGGCGTGTCGCCGATCGGATGATCGAGGCCTCGCACACGCTGCTGATGGCGCTGGCGGACGCCGCCGAGACCGGTGACCTGGCGGAACGGGACATGACACTGGCGCTGCTGACCCACCGCGACGATCTGATGGAACGAATCCGCCAGCGCGTCCTGCGCGAGGATCCGGACATGCCGGCCAAGGCGCAGGAGGCACTGTTCGCGACCACCATGCTGTTCGAGCGGGTGATCTGGCTCGCGCGGCGCACTGCGCTGCTGTTCTCGTCTCAAGGTAATGTCGAGCAACGACCTCTGGCGGCAGCATCATGACAAATCGGAACGCGGTGATCCTGGTCGTCGACGACGTGCTCGAAAACCGCGACCTGCTGACGCGGCGGCTGCAACGGCTGGGGTTCAGTGCAATCGATCAGGCAGTCAACGGCGTCGAGGCGCTCGCTGCTATTGCGGCGAAGGCCTATGATCTCGTCCTGCTGGACATCATGATGCCTGAGCTTGACGGATTTGGCGTGCTTGAAGCCCTCAAGACGGACGGCCGCATCTACGATTTGCCGGTCGTCGTGATCTCAGCCTTGAACGAGATCGATCCGATCGTGCGCTGTGTCGAACTTGGCGCCGACGATTTCATCTTCAAGCCGTTCAATCCGACGCTGCTGCGCGCCCGCGTCCTGGCGACGCTCGAGAAGAAGCAAATGCGCGATCTGATGCGCGAGGAACTGAGACGCAAGCAGTCGGAGCTCAATGAGGCTCGCGCCCTGCAATTGTCACTGGTGCCGCCCCGCTTTACCGGAACCGTGTCCGGTCGCCAGTTGACGATTGACGTGACGCTCGAACCTGCGAAAGAGGTCGGCGGGGATCTGGTCGATCATTTCAGCATCGGTTCGGGTCTCGTCGTGCTGGTGCTGGGCGATGTGTCGGACAAGGGCGCAGGGGCTGCGCTGATGATGGCGCGCACCCATGCCATGGTCCGGAGCCTTGCCAGCCGTCCGGATGCCGCAGAGCTGTTCGCCGCGCCCGAGCGCGCCGTCGGCCTGGTGAATGCCGCGCTCGCCGAGGCCAATTCCAGCTGCATGTTCGTCACATTTCTGCTCGCGACGCTCCATGTCGAAAGCGGGCGCCTGGCTTATGTCCTCGCAGGACATGTTCCCCCGTTTCTCCGTCATGCCGACGGCACGCTGACCAGGCTCGCGCATCTGAGTGGTCCTCCGCTCGGTCTGGACGAGAGCGCCAGCCATCGAGCCGAGACCGTGGTGCTCGCGCCGGGCGACCGGTTGCTAGTCGTGACCGACGGCTTCACCGAGGCGCACGATCCCGCCGGCGCGCTCTATGGCGATCAGAGGGTGGCAGCATTTGTCGCCTCGCTTGCGCTGTCCGAGCCCGACCCGTTGCGGCGGCTGCTCGACGAGATCCGTCAATTCGAGGCCGGCCGGCCGGCGTCCGATGATACGGCCGCCATTCTTCTGTCGTTGGGAACCTGACCCATGGCCCTGTTCGAGACCGACGTTCTCGCCACGCCGGAGGCAATTGCGGCCTTGACGGCGCAGGCGCAGGCTTTTCTCGCGGACCAGCAAGTCGATGCGCGCGCCGCGCACCACGTCGCGCTGGTCGTCGAAGAGCTAGTTACAAATCTTGGAAGTCACGGCAACTGTCGCGACAAGCCGGCAAGGATCAGGCTTACGGTCCAGTCGGACCGCGTGACAGGCGAAATCATCGATACCGGCCCCCCGTTTGATCCGCGGTTGGCTGCCGATCCGGACTTCGAAGCGCCGATCGAGGAGCGGCCCATCGGTGGCCTTGGGCTCTATCTGGTCCGCGAATTGAGCAGCACGCTCGACTATTCCCATGAGAACGGCCGGAACGTGACCAGTTTTGCAATCGCTCGTTCGTGAGCGGTACTTGAAGTTAGTATGCCTCTTGCATCACGAAGCTCGTGCGAGAGTGTGCACTGACGAACCCATGCGAGGTGCGGGACTGCGAATGCCGAAAATTCTGTTGGTCGAAGACAATGAAATGAACCGCGACATGCTCTCGCGCCGCCTCAACCGCAATGGCTTCGACGTGGTCGTGGCCGTGAACGGGCAAGACGGGGTTGATCTGGCGAGCTCGGCCAAGCCGGATCTGATCCTGATGGACATGAGTCTCCCTGTCCTGGATGGCTGGGAGGCGACAAGGTTGGTGAAGGCCAACCCGGAGACCGCCCGCATCCCCGTCATCGCCCTCACCGCGCATGCGATGGCGAGCGACAAGGAAAAGGCGCTGGCAGCCGGTTGCGACGAGTTCGACACCAAGCCGGTCGAATTGCCGCGCCTTCTGGACAAGATCAATGCGCTGCTGCGTGCGCCGGGCTGACCGGACGTAACGCTGTTCCTCTTGCGGTCTGGAAAAGCGTCTTCAAAACCGCCACGAGAAGGCGCCTTTCACGGAGTGATCCTGCACCCGGTCGGTAAGCTGTCCGACATAGGCGATGCCGATGCTGGCCTGCGGCGTGACCCGCAGGTCGAGCCCGCCTTCGACCAGCGCCGCGTTGCGCGCCAGCGGCACGCCGGCCACGCTGAAGCTGGTTCCCAGGCTCTGGAACGCCAGCGCCGCGGTCGGGGTCGCGTCGCCAAAGGCGTACTGCCAGGCCACGGAGGCGCGCGGCGTCAGCTGCATGCCGCCCGTCAAAGCGAAGCTCGTGGCGATGCGGGCGCCGAGCGAAGAGTAGCCGACGTCCTGGTTGCTGCCGGTGCCGAGCAGCGCGGTCGCGCTGGTGCCGCCGGTTTCGCCAAAACTGTCGGTGTTGAGATGAGCCCAGGCGAGGCCGGCGAACGGCTCGAGTGCCGTGCGGCCGAGCGACAGCCCGTAGCCGATCTCGCCGAACACCTGCGCCGTGGTCGCATTATAACGAGCGCGCGCCGTGTCGAAGAAGCCCGGGAACATGATCGAGCGGCTGGTGTCGAGCGTGCTGAAGCTTGCACCGGCGCCGCCGCGCAGATTGAACGCGCCGTAGCTTGCGCCGACATAGCCTGTGAGGTGCGCGGCCTGGATGTCGGCGCAGCTTGCGCGATCACCGACATGAACGGACGAACTGGTGTAGCCGCCGGCGATGCCGGCAATCCAGTTAGGCGCGAAGCGGCGATCGACGCCGCTGAAGAAGCCGGCGAGGTCGCGTGTCATGCCCGCCGCATTGCCGTCGCCGTTCAGCCGACCCCACGCGCCCACTCCTTGCGCCCAGAACGTGGTGTCCGGGATCCGAGCTGGGCCAGCGAGCGGCGGCGCCTTGATCGGAAACGCTGACCTGTCAGCGCCGGCATAGGCAAGCGCCGAGCTGACCGACAACGAGTCCATCGCGGCGGTTTCCGGGCCACCTGAACCGAGCGACGCCATTGGTCCGCTGCTGCCGGCGAAGGCGGCTTGCCGCAGGCGGCCGAGCACGGCGTCGCGCAGGTAGCGCGAGTCATCCAGCATCGCGGTCTGCGCGCTGGCGTGCACTTCGCCTGACAGTGCATCGAATGCCTGCCGCGCGCCGGCGGTGCTCTGGTTCAGTACGGCGATCATCAGCGGATCGCGCCGCTGTCCGCTTGCATCGAGCGCGCCGGCGACGGCGATCTGGTTCGGTGTCTGCGCGACGCTCTGGAGCGAAGTGGTGTTGCGGGAGAGCGTGAGGAAGACGTCGTTGACGTCGTAGCTCAGCGTTGGCGCCAGGAATGTCAGGCTGCTCGTGACGTCGGTGAAGGTGCCGCTGACGCCGCCATTCGCCGTGAGGATGGTGTAGACGGTCTGCGGCGCATAAGTGCCGTTCTGCGCCAGCACCAGCACATGGCCGCCGGCAAGTGTCGCGGTGCCGCTGGCAAGGATCTTGTCGGACTGGCCGGCCGCATTGGCTTCGACCTGATAGATCGAGCCGGCCGCGAAGGAGACATTGCCGGCGACGTTCAACGTGCCGATCGAATTTCCCGGTGCGACGATGCCGCCGGCATTAGCCGCGATGCCGCCGACGGTGCCGATGCCGCCGAGCGTGCCGCCATTGTTCACCGTGACAGTGCTGGCGAGGCTTGCGCCGGCGTGGCTGTCGTCGCCGACCACGAGCTTGCCGGCGTTGATCGTAGTCACGCCGGTATAGGTGCTCTGGCCGTTCAGGGTCAGCGTGCCCGCGCCGATCTTGGTGAGCGAAGCTCCGGTGCCGCCGCTTGCGCCGCCATCGGCGATGCCGCCGCTGACGATGGTCGAGAGGTCGTTGCCGCCGACGGTGAGCCCGTTCGCGCCAAGACTATAGAGGCCGGCGCCTTCGATCGATCCTGCGGTGAGCTTGTGATCGGCGGCCGGCCCCGTGCTTGCGGAAAAGTCCACGCCACCGCCCGCGTCGGTGACGAGACGGGCGTTGCCCGACGTGCTGTTGCCGGCAAACACCGTCTTGCCGCCGGCCGTGGTGGTGAGGGTCGTGCTACCGGCCGAGGTCGCGTTGTGGAAATTCAGCTTGTTGTTGTTCGTGATCGCGGTCAGGCCTGAGGTCTCAGCGTTGACGATCTCGAAGGTGGCGTTGTTGAGCACGCTGCCGACGATCTTGCCCTGATGCGTCGGATCGCCAAGCTGCAACGTGCCGGCCTGGATCGTGGTGCCGCCGGTGTAACTGCCGTTGCCGGCCAGCACTTGCTTGTAGGTGCCGTCCTTGATCAGTCCGCCCGCGCCGGTGATGGCGCCATAATAGAGCGCGGTGGTGATGGTCGAATGCAGGCTGGTGGTGAGATTGCCGCCGGCAAGATCGACAGTGCCGAAATCGGTGGCGCCGGACGACAGGGTTGCGACCGTCTCGCTGTTGAGCAGGTGCAGGGTGCTGCCGCCGAGCACGATGACGCTCGAATTATCGCCGATGGCGTGCCCGCCCTGGACCACCAGGGTGCCGCCGAGCAGCTGCGTGCCGCCCGTATAGGTGTTGTTGCCCGACAGCGTCAGCGTGCCGGTTCCGCTCTTGGTGAAGAGGCCATTACCACTGACCGAGCCGGTGAAAGACGTGCCATCGGCGCGATTGAAGATCAGCCTGCCGTTGTTGACGACGTTGCCTGCGATCGAGCCGGATGAGCCGCCATCACCGATCTGCAGCGTACCGTTCGAGATGGTGGTGCCGCCGCCGTAGCTGTTGGTGCCGGTCAGGATGGTGGTGCCGCTGCCTTTCTGTACGAACGCGCCGCCGCCCGAGATATTGCCGCCGAACGTGTAGGTGTCGGAGCGGTTGATCGCGAACGTACCATTGTTCGCGACGTTGCCGATGATCGAGCCGGAAGTGCCGCCATTGCCGAGTTGCAGCGTTCCCTGGGAGATGGTGGTACCACCGGTGTAGGTGTTGGTTCCGGAGAGCACGACGGTGCCGGTCCCCGTCGTGGTCACGCTGCCTGCACCGGACACGACCCCGGACACCGAAAGACCAGCCGTAGACGTATTGAAGGTCACGGCTGAACCGGAGCCGAGCGTGATCGCATTGCCGAGCGTGAGCCCGTTATTTTGCGCGGCGATGGTCGCTCCGGCGCCGGTGATCAACTGGATGTCGCCGACAAGCGTCGAGCCGGTCAGCAAGTTCAATGCGTTGCCCGTGCCGCCGAACTGGATCGCCGCCGCGTGGGTCGTGCCTGCGACCAGCCCGCCGCTGATCGTACCGGAATTGCTGATGGTGTCTCCTCCATTGGTGATGACACCGGCGCCGGCGGCGCCCCCATTTGCGGCGCCGCCCGTGATGGTGCCGCTGTTGATCAGCCTATTGTTGCCGCCGATCAGATTGACGCCGCGGCCGCTGCTGCCCGCAGTGCCGCTGATTGTGGAGCCGACCCCTCCGCTGCCGCCGGTACCCCCGGAGATGCTCCCGGTGTTGGCGATCTGAGTGTCGCCACCGAGCACCAGCAGGCCATCGCCGCCGCCGCCGCCACCGCCACCGAAAGCGCCTGTGCCTCCGGCTCCGCCATTTCCTCCGGTGATCGCGCCAGCGTTGCCGATTGCTATGCCGGCTGCTGTCGTGGTCACGCCGGCCCCGCCGCCACCGCCGCCGCCGCCATCGGAAACGCCGCTGCTGCCGTTGCCGCCGCGCTGCCCCGCGCCGCCAGTGAGGATGCCACCTCCATCGATTGTGAGGCTCGTGCCGGAGAAGTACAAAGCGGTACCGCCGCCGCCACCACCGGCTCCATGACTCAATGCGTCGGTCGGAATCGACCCGGTACCGCCGGTGATCACGCTCGCGATCGACGCGCTGGACGATGTGGCTAGGCCCACGGCGCCGCCTGTTCCGCCGGCAACGCCGACACCGGCGCCGCCGTTGCCATTGACGCTGGGATCGCCGGGGACCTGCACGGTCGGTCCGGCGACGACCGTGGAATTGCCACCGTCACCGTTGCCCGCGCCACCATTGCCACCGCGTATCTCGGGCGCCATAGCGCCGATGCCGCCGGGGGCGCTGCAGGCCGCTGTGTTGCCAGGCGTGCATGTCTGCGCATGAGCCGGAAGAGTCAGGCCGACGGTGCCGAGGATCAGCGCAAGCGGCGAGACCGTGGCGAGCGCGCGAAGATAGCTTGCGCGCGACTTCGCATCGAGATGAGCGGCATGCGCGCCGACGAACTGTCCTACAGCGGAACGTTCCGCTGCGTCTTCCAATGTGGTCACCGCACCCGATCCTAGCGGTTGTCGAGAATGTTGTGGAACTCGGCAGCGATCATGCCTCCGCCAGCCTCCGGACGATTGCGCGCGTCGTGTCGCAGTAGACACAGCGAACAAATTCCGCAATCAATCGTCATCTGGCCATTACCCCAAGGGGTATATGGGCAAGTGCATGAGCGGATAGGACGACGAGCGAGGCTTTGTTGCAACAGGTAGGGTCTGCAACCGTCGTCGATTCGACTCGAAATCAAATCAAAGAACTCTCGTGAGCTCCATGGATCGCAGGGACAGCAAGCTCGACGTCGAAATCATCCGCCTCTACGAAGCAGAATCCGATCTGCACGCACTGCCCGGACTTCTGTTCGCTGCCATCGGCCGCCTGATCGATGCGGAGGTGGTCACTTTCGCCGAGTTCCATCATCAGAGCCAAGACTTTCGCTCCATGGTATCCATCGAGGACGATCCTGAGCGGCGCGCGCGCGCGATGCAGGCGTTTGCTCGCCACATGCACTCGCATCCGTTCTGGCAATACGATCCTGCCTTCTATGGCGAGCGCGCGCTGCGCGAATCGGACTTCTTCAGTGACGAGGAATTTGCGGAGCTCCCCATCGCGAAGGAGGCGTTCCTGCCGTCCCACGCCCGCCGGATGATGGCGATCGTGCTCGATCACGCCGGCTATGTGGTCACGATCGTTGGCCATCGGATCGTGGGCCGGCAGGCTTTCAGCGACGAGGAGCGCGACCGCCTGCAGGCGTTTCGGCCCCACATCCTGCGGTGTTATCGGCAGGCGCAGGAGCGCACCCTGGCCAAGCTCACGCCGACCGATCGGTTGCGGCTCGCATTCCCGACGCTCACGCCGCGCCAGGTCGAGGTGGCGTCGTGGATGGCCCAGGGCAAGTCGAACGAGGAGATCGCCGCCATCCTCGATGTCGGCGTCGATGCCATCAAGGCTCACGTCAAGGCAGTCAACAGCAAGATCGATTCCGACAGTCGTCGTGCCGCGATCGTGATCGCCCACACCGCGCCGCCATTCGCCGGTCTGCCGCCGTTGTGGAAACTCGGGCTGGAAGCCTGGAGCGGCCGGGTGGCGTCCTGATCTCGCCTGCGGTTCGCCTCTCCTAGCAGCAAAGGGGAGATATCTCCTTCGAACCTACCCGGAGGCCGCCCTTGCGGCGCCGCGTTCGGCGATGGCGGCGAGCGCGCGGCCAAGGCTGTCGATCGGTTGTGCGCTCTTGCTGAGAATCAGCATGGTGCGCTCGGCCAGGAAGATGCGTTCCTCCTCGGTGAGCGACTTGGCCGTAAGGACGATGACCGGGATGTCGAGCCAGTCGCTGTTCTGGCGCATACGCTCCAGGAACTCGAAGCCGTCGACCTCGGGCATCATCAGGTCGAGCAGGATTAGCGCCGGAGACGGGTTGTCGCGAAGCCAGTCGAGCGCCGCTAGTCCGTGCACCGCCTCGACCACCTTCAGTCCCTCGCCCTCCATCGTGCGGCGAACGATGGTGCGGACTTCGGGATCGTCATCCACCACCAGCGCGACATGATCGCCGTCGGGGCGGGAGAACTGCTCGATCACCGCGACCAGACGGCTGCGATCGATCGGCTTGGTCATGTACTCGGAGGCACCGAGCGAATAACCGAGATTGCGATCATCGACGATCGTCAGCATCACGACCGGGATGTGATGCAGCGCGGCGTCAGACTTCATGACGCCCAGCAGTGACCATCCGTCCATTTTCGGCATCATCACGTCTAGCGTGACGACGTCGGGCGGCGTCCGCCGCATGATCTCGAGTGCCTCCAGCCCGTCATGGGCAAAGAGCACGTTGCAGCCCTCCTTGGCGAGGATCGTCGACAGAAGGTCCTGGACATCAGGGTCATCGTCGACGACCAGAACCGTCATCTCGCCGTTGGCATGATGCCGTGCAGCCTTGCGTGCAGCGGACCCCTGTGCCGGCGCCGCGTGGATCGCCTGATCCGGCAGCGTGATGGTGAACGTCGAACCCTGACCCGGCTTGCTGCTGACGTCGACCGTCCCGCCCAGCATGTTGCAGAAATGCTTGGTGATGGTCAGACCGAGACCGGTCCCGCCGAAATGGCGCGTCGTCGAGGAGTCGGCTTGCGTGAAGGCCTGGAACAGCCGGCTGACCTGCTCTTCCGTCATGCCGATGCCGCTGTCGGACACGGCGAAGCGGATGCGGCTCGGTCGATCCGCTTCCGTCAGTCGCGCGAGCGACAGCCGCACCTCGCCCTGTTTGGTGAACTTGGCCGCATTGCTGAGCAGGTTGATCAGGCCTTGCTTGAGCTTGGTCAGGTCGGTCCGCAGTGAGCCGATATCGGCCGGACACTCCACAATCAGGGTGTTGCCGTTCCTGCTCATCAACGGTTCGACGATGGTGCGAACATCGTCGATGAGCCTGGGAAGGAAGACCTGCTCGAGGTAGACGTCCATGCGCCCCGCCTCGATCTTCGACAAATCGAGGATGTCGTTGATGATGCCGAGCAGATGCTTGCCGGCACCCCTGATCTTCTCCAGATCAGCGGAGCTCGCCTTGTCGCTGCGATCATCGGCATCCTCGATCAGCATCTCGCTGTAGCCGATGATGGCGTTAAGCGGCGTGCGCAGCTCATGGCTCATGTTCGCCAGGAAGTCCGACTTCGTGCGGTTCGCCTGCTCGGCGACGCGGCGTGCCTCCTCGATGGCCGTCTCGGCCTGCTTGCGGGTCGTGATGTCGTTGATCCACGAGATCAGCACCGGCCGGCCGTCATACTCCGTCCGTTTCCAGGACAGCAGCGACCAGAAGGTGCCGCCATCCGGCCGGCGGAACTGGACTTCGGCATTGAGCAATTGGCCGTTGCGGCGAAAGGTTTCGAGCAGCCGGTCGCGCTGCGGCGGATCGACATAGAGGTCGCGCACATTCTTCGGCAGCTGGCTCGCCGGCGCGCCATAAAGCTCGTCATGACGATGATTGGTGTAGAGCAGTTGGCCGGTGAGATCGACGATGGCAACCGCAACCGGGCTCGAGTCGAGAAGACTGCGCATTTGTTGAGCGGATTGCCTCAGCGCCTTCCGCTCGGCGTCTGCGTCGGTCAGATCCTGGATCGTGATCATCCGGTCGCCATTGATCGCGCGGCATGACAGGCTCAGGACCCGGCCTGCGGGCGTCGTCTGGGTGATATTGCTGTCCGCGCCCGCGATCTGCGCCAGGATATGGGTCGCGGCTTCGGCTTCGAACGTACCGTAGTCGCCGCGGGCGACAAAGCGGCCGATCAGGGTTGCGAGGGCCCGCCCCGCGGCGAGGTCGGCGGGATCGACCTCAAGGAGGCGCGCAGCCTCGACGTTCGACGCCTTCAGAAGCAGGTCGGAATCGACGACCAGTGCGCCAAAGGGCAAGCTCTCGAAGATTCGCGCGAGCGACGCGGAGGCCGCAACACTGTCCTGACTATCCACCGGTCCCTCTGTCCTACGTGACAATTTGCGTCAATTCCTGTCGAACACCGTCTTATCGGCAACCGACGGCCACGACTGCGAGCGTGGCCGCAGCAATGCGAGCGCGTAGCAGGAGTGCGTTAGCATTTTCACAAGATTTTCGGCGCTCTGCTCGTCGGTGCCGCATTGGCTTGGGACGAGAAGCAGCATCATGAGCACGTGGTATCCGATCGAGGGAGCGGCGAGGGCCGAGATTGCTGCCCTGATCAACAAGCCCTCGATCACCAATTCAAACGCTTATCTCCTGCGTACGCCCCATTGGCTGGTGATCGTTGATCCCGGGGCCGAGCCGGCTCAGGTCGAGCGCCTGAACGCCTTGATCGCCGAGGAATTGAAGGACGGCGGGCGAGAGGTGTTGCTGCTTCTGACCCATGCCCATCTCGATCATTTCGCCGCGGTTGGAACATTGAGGGTCGCAACGGGCGGGCTGCGGACCCTGCTGCACACGCGGGGTGCCAGGGCAATCCGCGATAAGGACACGCAGCATACGCTGTCCTTTCTCTATCGGGATGGGCAGGTGCCTGACCTCGTCGTGGATGGAGAGTTTTTCGCGTCGGTCCCGAACGGACTCCTCGCGCGGCGAGAGGAGCCGGGACCGGACGGCATTGCGGTCACGGTGGAACGCCTGCTCTTGGAGCCGGACGTCGCGCTGGACGTTTATGAGACGCCTGGACATTCGTCGTGTAGCTGTACATTCCGCATCGGGCGCCATCTGATCATCGGCGACGTCCCGTTCGGGGCCAGTCCGGGACTCGCGGGGCTCGCCGGATGGAGCAGCGAAGGTCTCGCCCGCTCAACCCGCCTCATCCGTCATTTGGTCAGGACCCACGATGTCGCGATGTGCTGGACGGGACATGGCAACGCGTTGCCCGGACCTACCGCCCTGAAGGTGCTGTCCAGCGTGGAGGCCCAGGCCGTACCGCTCTCGAACGTTGCCGTGATCGACGAGGACCGCATCAGCCTGCTCCGGCAATTCGCCGTCGAACTGCTGCACGAGATCGATCACCTGCTGACGCTGATCGGTGCGCGACTGATGGTCGTCGCCCATCACCTGGAGAATTTGGAGGAACGCGAGGCGGCGGTGCAGCTGACGGACAGCCTGGATCTGGATGCACTCGAGCAGCAACTCGTGGAATTGCAGGCGTTCTGTCATGCATTCGAACGCGGTGAACAACCGGAGCTCTCGGTTGCGATGAAGGCAGGTGCGACGCTGGGCCGGGTCGCTCGTGCGATTGCGGACCATAGAGACGGCGCCAGCGCGGCCCTGTCGCTGATTGCTCGCGCAGAGCATCTCATCGACGCCTTCCTGCAAATGCTCCGCGGGCTGACCTTTCAGCCGAGCATGACGCGGGTGAACGTCATCGACCTCGTTGCCTCGATCGTGAGGTATGAGCAATCGCCGCAGGTCGATGCCGATGATCTCCTCCCGGCGAGCGAGGATGAGGAGGCCTTTCGCCGCCTGCTGATCGGCAATCTCATGGCGGGCTCGATATTGAGCGGGTGCGAGATCGTGGTCGGGTCGGACCCGGCCACGGAAACGTGGGATGGAATAGCCGTGATCGACGTGCCGCGGTTCCAGAACATCCTGCTGACTACGCTCGAAGCGATGGCAGCCGGCGCGCGCACGAGATCGATCGACATCTCCTTCAGCCGTGAGAACGAGCAGCCCCTGCTTCGCATGTCGCGGCGTGAGGAGCCATTCGTCATCCCGTCAATGCGGCAGGCGCTTTACAATCGCGCCATGAGGCAGATGGGTGGCGCCTTCCAGATCGAGCAGGGCGAGGTCCTGATCCGGCTCGCAGCGGGTGGATAGGCCCCGAAAAGTTTCTGAAACGGGCATGGGCGGAACCGTCGCATCGCCGCACATTCGTGCAGCAGTCCGGAAAATCTCTTCGGCTTTTATCGCGAGTCCAGCGAACGCAATTTTCGAAGCATAAACCACACTCAAGTCATGTCTCCGGGATACCCTTAAGGGTAGTGCGCTGGCAGCGGCGCTCAAAAATCGGAAGCGAAACCTTCAATCTTCACCTTTTCATCATTCGGCTGGACATATCAGACACCTGTCGGCAATCTTCGCCGGCTGCCGCCAGAGCTATTGGTGCGGCGCATCGGAATGCGGGACTCGACATGCACATCACAGAGAGCAAATCAGGACAGGACACCGTCGCCAGTTTCGATGGAAGGCTTGATGCATCCTCATCCGTCGATATCGAGCAGAAGCTGCTCGCCCTGGTGAATGAAGGCGCCGTGATCGCCGACATGGAAAAGGTGAACTACATCTCCTCCGCCGGCCTCCGCCTGTTGCTGAAGGCGGCGAAACTCGCCAAGGCCGCGGGCTTCAGATTTGTCGTTTGCGCTTTGCAGCCCGCAGTCCGGGAAGCCTTCGAGATCAGCGGCTTCAACAAGATCATCCCGGCGTTCCCGACCCTCGCCGACGCCTGCGTCGATGCTTGATAGGCAGGCAATGCGATTGTCGCGGCGGCACGGGAGACGAAACAGTTCGGCGTAGTCGCGTTGATCGGCAAGATCGCCACGGCGGCACCAAGGCAACGGTCCTCAGGCTTCAACTAGGCGCCAGTGTGGCGAGGAGGAATTGCGGATGCTCGCGCGCGGCGGCAGACGAGGGAATGCCGCGGCGTCCAGGGCAGCATTACTTCGCGGTGTCTCATGAAGCGAGAACAAGGCTCGCCATCATGAGACCGATGGCCGCGATCCAGCCTCCGAATGCACGAATGGCGATAGCTCGCCAAGATGCTGCGTTGTCCGCTTCCGTTCGTTTGAACACGGTGGTCAGAGCCATCGTCAGCGTGATGGCTCCGTAACCTACGCAGGCCAATCCTGCCGCAAACAGCAGCCGATCGGTGTCGACCGCGAGGTCGGCGCCGTTCGCAGCCCCCCGCATCACGGCTATTCCGAATGCAATCGCGCACAGCAAGAATATGGGAATCCGCGCCGCTGCCGCGAGCAGCATGCCTATCGCCAGCATCATTGTCGCGCCCGCAAGTTGAGTGGAAGCCGCGCCGAGAATGCGCCCAAGAGGCAAGCCGACCAGCAGTCCAAGGGGAAACACCAGGATAAGCCAGCGTCCCTTGGTGGCTCCAAGCGTACCGGCCAGCACGCCCGTCGCAGTCCAGAGAACGACATCCTGAAGATCGGTAAGTGGGTGCAATGCACCCATGTAGAAATCGCCGAGGCGGGCCGCGACGATGTGCGCGTCTGCGGCGCCCGCCTGCGCGAACAGCGTCGCGGCCAAGATCCACATATGTCTGATTTTCAGTTTCATGCGACGGCTCCGAGGCCCTGTGCAAGGAAGTAGCAGCCAAGTCCTGCGATGCCAGCCCCGAGTCCCTGAATGAAGCGCTCTCCGGCGGGCCAGCGCGTCAGGGCGCCGAGCGCGATGCCGCACATATGCAGCAGGCCGGTGGCAGTGACAAAGCCAACTCCGTAAGCCAGTGCGTTCGCCGAGCCTGGAAGCTCGGCACCGTGCGCATGACCGTGAAAAACCGCAAAGACAGCGACGACGGCGGCTGCCACGGCAAATGGTAAGCGCAGGCGGACGGCAACAGCCACTCCAAGGGCCAGCGCAGAAGCCGCAATCACCACCTCTGGCATCGGCAGCGGAATTCGCAGGATACCAAGGACCCCGCCGATCGCCATGACGAGCGGGAAGGTGATGGGGAGCACCCAGATTGCGGGCGCGCCGAGCTGCGCTCCCCAGATCCCGACCGCGACCATCGCAATCAGATGATCGATGCCGGTGACCGGATGGAGCACGCCGCTAAGGAGGCCCCCGCCCACGCCGGCCTGCTCGTGGGCGAACGCCGGCTGCATCAGCAGGAAAAAGGCCATTGCGATCGGAAGGGCCCGGAGGATGCGAAAGGACATGATTCGTCGTCTTTCCCTCAGATCGCGGCGAACATTCGCGCAAGGCGGCCGAAGAACCAGAACATCGATATGGACCCGATGGCGTAGGCGGGAAGAGCCTCGCCCCAGCGCGGCAGGACGGCATCGAGCCGCCGATGCGCCCAGATCAATGCCAGTACGAGCAGCACAAAGGCGAGTTGCCCGATCTCCACGCCAACGTTGAAGAAAAGCAGCGCCGCGGGCAGCAGGCGGCGTTCGAGCCCGAGCCCGGCCAGCGCACCGGCAAAACCGATACCGTGAACAAGGCCGAACGTAACTGCCACAGCCCAGGGGTAGCGGGCCGTGAAGCCCAATTCGCCGCGTTGCTGCTTGACGATTTCCACGCCGACGAAGGCGATACTCAATGCAATGCAGGCGTTGAGCGGACGTTCCGGTACACCGATCAGCCCGAACGCCGCCGCGGCAAGCGAAGCGCTGTGTCCGATCGTGAATGCGGTGATCGTTTTCACCAATCGCCAGCCGCCGCCGACGATCCAGATCAGGCCGAGCACGAACAGCAGATGATCGGCGCCCAGAAGGATGTGATCGATTCCGTAGTTCACATAGGTCTTGGCCAGTTCGAGCCAGGTCTCGAGCGTCGGGGCGCCGGCGCCGAGAATGGAGACTACGGGATTGGCAGTCGAAATCGTGTAACTGCGCGCCTCGCCTACGATCGGAATGACCTTGAGCAGGACAACCGACATGTTAGAGCCGAGGTTTGTGATGGTGATCGAGCCGACCAGCCCTTTCTGGCCGCAGTTCATCTCAGGGAGCCTGAGGAGACAGTGGGATGGCACGCGCAGATCGACTCGCGCAGCGCCGATCGTCGGCTCCATGGTCCAGCGTCCGATGAACGCGCCAGGTCGCACCTCGCGAAATTCGAGCACGCCCATCGCCGCCTCATGCGCGCGGAGCAAGGACGGCTGGATGAGCGCGGCGAGGACGAGCAGCGCCAATTGCAAAAATCGTATCGCAGTCACTGCTCGTACCGTACTTGGTAGGAAGTCTTCAGGCGCTTGACCGCTTCCCAGGCGAGCTTGCGCGTCTCCTCGGTGCGCCAGAGCCTGGTGGCCTCACTGCGAACGTCATCGAGATTGGCGAGCGCTCCTTGGTGCCGGGAGTCGATACGCGCAACATGCCAGCCGTCCTTGGAACGAACGAGCCTCCATTGCCCCTGCGGCATTCCCAGCACCGTATCGCGGAAATCCTCACCGAAGGAAGCGGCCAGGCTCGCGACCGGCCGACCGAGGATTGCGCGGGTCTGTTGCTGCAGCTCCTCCGATTCGTGCTGCTGGACAATGTCCTCGAGTTGCCGTTGCGCCGTGGCCTGATCCGTCGGCGGAGTGATGTAGAACGAGACGCGATCCGGCTCGTCGAACCGGGCATGATTTTCCGCGAACCAGCCCTTCAGCTCCTCCTCGGTCGGTTGTGCAATCCGAATCTGGTCGAAGATCAACAACTGCATCTTGAAGGCGATGCGATCGCGGATCATATCGTCGCCGCGGTCGACGCCGAGCGCCTTGCCCTCGCGGTAGAGAATTTCGCTCGCGACCCAGCTGTCGATCATTTTCTGCAGCTGGTCGTCGGAAGGGGTGCGCATCTTGTCCTCGTCGAAGTTTTCGATGAAGGACTGGCGCATCGCCTTGGTGACGATGATCGTCTTCTCGTCTTTGGCCGGCGGGTGCAGAACGGCGTCGGCGCCGAAGATGATCGCACCAAGCAGTGCGAAGTGCAGCAAAGGTTCGCGCGATAAGCGCATCACTGCAGAAAGAATGGATCGCGACGGCTGCATCCCGCCGGACGCCGGACTAGCACCCGCGTCCGAGCGTCCGTCGCACACTTTCGAGAAAGACCGCAGTTCAGTTGTGGCTGGCATTGACATTTTATTGTCACACATTCTCACAGTACGTTCGGCGCACGCTTTATGCGTCAGAGCTTTTCCTCTGTCATCTGCAATCGCCCATGCAACGTGGAAAATTGCAAGGCACACGTGCCGCAAGAATTGTTCGGCAGTTGCGGATCAACACAAAACATTCACGCGCCTGTATTCGAACTCTGATCTCTATCGGAGCCGAGATCAGTTCATTTGCTGAATTTGGCGAAGTAGATCCGAGAAGGGGCGATAGATGTTTCCAACTAGCAAGACCATCCTCTTGACCGCAGCATCGGCATCCCTGGTGCTCACACAGAGTGCTGTGGCAGAGGAGTGGGGCAAGGACCGGAATAAGGGCAATCCTTATGTCGCCGGTGACATGCACAATCACAACACCTGCACGGATGGTTCGGTTGCGGCCGGCTATTCGATCGATCGCTCAGTCGCGCGGGGCACCGCCAGCGCGGGCGGCAACAATTTCGATCTCGATTGGTTCACACTCGGAAACCACGGCGGTTCCGGCAATCGGGACTGCCGCTTCAGCGACAGCAGCGCCAATATTCCCGGCCAGACGACCACGACCTGGAATCAGACCCTCGGCAAGACCATCGATGGCATCACCATCACCAGCCTGAAGGGCACACCGAACGGCACGGACAGCAATGCCAAGATGTGGCGTTGGCAGTCGATCCAGGAGATCGAATATCCGATCATCGTCAACCGCACGCCGATGTATGACAAGGTGCTGATCGAAGGTCTGGAGTGGATCGCGCCGGGCCACGAGCACGTCGACGTCGCGGTGATCGCCGGGCAGAATCCGCGCAAGGGCGGCAACGCGGACAAGATGGCGGAGTTCGAATACCGCTTTGACCGTGCCGACACCGATGCGATCGGCCCCGTCATCGAAGGCGGCGAAAGCCAGCTCTGGCCTGGCAAGGACAACGTCAACAACGCGGGCACGGCCGGTCACCAGAAGGCACTGGAAGGCGTCAAGTGGTTGCAGGCGCACCATCCGCTGCAGTCCTACGTCATTCCCACTCACACCGAGCGGCAAGGGCCGTTCGATCCGTCGAACAGCAAGGGTTACAATATTGAGCACTTCCGCGACTTCAACAATGCCGGCCCGACGGTTGCGTTCGGCATTGAATCGCCCGGCCACTTTGCCGAGGGCGGGCTCTCTGGCGGCTCCGGCTCCTACACGGCCAGTGCAGTCGGTGGTGGCACCTATGGCATGCAGGGCATCTACACCGCGAAAGTCGGCGGCCTGTGGGATGGCATGCTTGGCGAAGGCCGCAACTTCTTCATCTTCGTCAGCTCGGACTGGCACAGCCGTGGCGCGGGTGGCGCACGCGACTCGTTCACGACAGCCGATTTCATTCCCGGCGAGTACACCAAGCTGTATGTTCCGAATGAGGGGAGATTCTCGTCGCAGTCCGTCATCGACGGCATGCGCTCGGGTAACTCCTACTCGGTCAACGCCGAGCTCATCGGACCGGACATGGTGTTCCGCGCCAAGGCGCGTGGCGACGACTGGAAGACCATGGGTGAAACGCTGGTCGTGAGGCCCGGTGATCAAGTGACGGTCGAGATGGAAATGACCGTCCCGGAGAAGAACAACAGCCCCTACAGCTTCAACAATCCGCTGCTGGAGCAAGTTGGGATCAAGCAGCCGCTGAACAAGCCGTTGCTCGACCATGTCGACCTGATAGCCGGCAAGATCACGGGCGTCATTGCGCCGGGCACGAACGGCTACGCTGTGTCCAATAGTGGCGGCACTGCGGGTGCGGCGATCGTGTACAATCCAACGGCGACCATCGCTCGGCAAATCCCGGCGACGAAAATGCACCGTGAGCATCGCGATGGCCGTTCTGTGCGGTTGCGTTTCACCACGACGTTCACGGCCGGCAACACGCCGTTCTATATCCGCGCTCGCGGAACCAACATTCCGGTCGGCACGCCCAACGTATCGGATACCGCAGGCAATCCACTGCTCGATGCCAACAATGCGCAGGTGAGCTGCACGGATCCTGCCTGTCCGGCACATCTGGAGGCGGTCGGCGGCGTCAAGAAGGTCACGCACGACATTCAGGCCTGGTCGAACGTGTGGTTCTACGCCAACCCCATCTTCATCAGGCCTGAAGGCTCGCCGAAGCTGCTGGTCGAAACGAATGCGGAACTGGCGCGCCGGCTGGGTCATCGGGCCGAGAACGACCACGACCATCACTGATTGCATTACGCCGTCCGGCGGGACGCAAGGAACCATGCGTCCCGCCGGAACTGTTTGAAGTGTGCTGGTCTGTCAATGTCATTGTTTCGAGCTTGCCTCAGCGCATTAATCCTACAAGTGGGCGCCGGCGTCGCGGTGCCAGGCAGCGCTGCGGTGGCTGCCGACGAGCCCACTTGGCAGGATTGCGAAGCCGCGGTCGGGGAGGCGCGCGCGTTGGCGGCAAATCTGCCCGTCGAGAATCTCTCCCGCTACTTCGCCGAGCGTCACTTGCTGCAGGCCATGGCTGAAGCGGGCAATGGCGAGTTCGACGAGTGTCTGGAGATGGCCGAGCGCGCCCTTCAGATGGTGCGCGAGAGACGCCACGAGTTGCCTCCGGGCGAAAAACTGAAAGTCCTCGGGCCCGACGAGTAGCTGCGATCGTAGCATGTTCCGGGACTTGGCCGACCGTCATCGCAGTGTCACCTTTGCCCGCGCATTGTTGGCTCACCACTCAGAATAGGTAGATCTTGCGACATGGATCAGATCGAGCCGCTTTTTCCGATTCCCCTCTTGCGCTCGCCCCAGCTGCTCTCGCCGTCGCTGAACGAAGCCGCTGTGGAGGCTATCCGGAGCACCCGCATCGAAGCGAATCTCCGCTCGGGGCAGCTCTTCCACACCGAGGTGGCCGACCCCCGCGATAACGAGCTGTTTCGGCAAATCGCCGAACTTGCCGTCCCCAAGCTCGTCGATTTCGGTGTCTTGCTGTTCGGCGAGGAGCTGCGCTGGACCGTCAAGGAGATGTGGACCAACATGCTCGAGACCGGCGGAAACCAGACGCTGCATTCGCACGCCAACAGTTTCGTCTCGGGCATCTTTTATCTGACGCCCTCGCATCCGGCCTGCAAAACGGTGTTCGTGCGGCCGCCGGGCGGTTTCGATTTCTCCTTCCGCCACCACACGCGAACTGCAGCCATCGGCCCGTTCAATGCGGGGAAGTACGTGCTACCGGAGGCCGAACCGGGAGATCTCGTGCTGTTTCCAAGCTATCTTTACCACGAAGTGCCGAGAAACCCGGGCGGGCAGAGGATGACGATCGCTTTCAACGCCATTCCCGATCATCTCGACTGCTGGGGCTATCGCATCAACTTTGCTCCTTGAGCGAGATGCTCCGGCTAGTGTCTTCGAAGGCCAAACTCGCGCAACAGCAGTTCTCGCGCTTCATCGCGAGATGGCGCTGCCTCGTCGATCTGGCGCAGCAAGCGAGCGGCGGCCGTCCGGTCTGAGCTGATGAGCGATCTCGCCATGCTCATCAGTGGCCCGTAGGCCGGGTCGAATTCGGCACTCAAGCGGAGCGATTCGATCAGGCCAGGCGAGGCCGCTTCGATCAGGGCCGTCCCGCGCGGATCGCCCCGTAGCGACGCGCCGGCTTCGAGAAACCGGTTGCGTGCACGCCAGTAGGCGCCCAGCCGAGGGCTGAGCGCTTCGCGCGCCGGTCCAAGGCGCAGGAGCTCAGCCGGATCCGGCTGCAGGCTTTGCGTCACGGCGAGAAGGAGCGACCAGGGCGCGGCCGCAAGGGCATGGACGTTGCGGCGCGCATCAAAGGTCACGAACGGATAGTCGTCCGTATTGCGCGGGCCGGCGCCGGCGAATGTGGACAGAGCGCGCGGGCCCCCGAGGTATTGGCCGAGGAGGTCAATCGATGCCTCGAATCCCAAGGGACGGACAACCTGTTCGATAGCGGGATCGCGCAACCGGGCCGCGAGCGCATCGGTATCGAGATGGCCACCGTCTCTTGTCCCAATGAGGGCGAGCATGGGCGTACGTACGCTGTAGTGGTTCAGCCAGGCCGCGCCGTCGGGATAGACGTCGAGGAAGCCGCGGATGATGGCGCGCAGGGACGGCAGGTCGAGTTGATACAGGGGTAGCCACTGGCAAAAGAAGCCCTGCGGTGCGAGCCTGCGTTTCACGGCTTCGAAATGCTCTACCGTGTAGAGCGCGCCGCTGCCATCCAGTGCCGGATGAAACAGGTCGGCGACGATCACGTCATACTGGTCCCTATCCGCGGCGACATATCGGCGCGCATCCGCCACCGTCACCCGTGGCGCTCGAGCGGCCGCCGGATCGACGAACCAGGGAAGCAGGTCCACCACTTCCCGGGACAGTTCGACACCGAGCACGCTCACGCCCGGCATCTGCGATCCCCCGACGATGGTGGCGCCGGTACCGATGCCGAGGAACAGGGCTCGGTGGGGTGCTTCATGAAGCAGCAGCGGCAACATCGCCTGCCGATAGTCGGATCGAACCGAACTGGTGCCGCCCATGCGGAAATGGCCGTTGACCTCGAGATAGCGCGTACCGGATTCGTCGTCGACGACGCTGGCCGTCGCCATCGGCCCTTCACGGACCGCAAGCAGTGCGCCACCAGGCGGCACCTTCGTCAACAAAGGGGCAGGATGCAGCCAGAGGACGAGTGCGAATATCGCCGGCGCAGCGGACCACGCCAATGCCGACCGGCCCGGCGGGACGAGGGCGATGTAGCCCACTGCAATTGCAAGAAGTGCCTGCCATGTACCGAGCATCGGAATCAGGAATTGCGCCGCCACCAGCGGCGCGATGCACGCGCCGAGGCTGTTGATGCCGACTGCCCATCCCACTGACCCACGCTGGTCCCGCACCCGCTGCGCGAGCAGGCCGAACAACGCTCCCATCGCCGTTGATGGCGCCAGGAACAGCGCGATCGCCACGACCAGTTCACCGAACTCGCCCGCGGCAGCGGACGCAGTCTCGACCAGGTCGCCGACATAAGGCGCGATCGATGCGGTCATCAGGCAGGCGAACGCCGTTCCGGCGAGCAGATATCGAAGGCTGCCATCTTGTGCGTGTCGCCCGAAGCGTTGCCAGAGCAGGCCCCCAGCCGCGGTGCCGAGCAAATAGGCAGCCAACAGTCCTGCGAAGGTATAGACGGTGTCCTGCATCACCTGCGCCGCCAGCCGCACCACGAGAACCTCGAAAGCAATTCCGAGCAGACCCGTGGCAAACAGGGTGATCGTGAGCCGCAGCTCCCGAACGGGTGCCGGCCTCGCCGGTTCGCTGTCTGCTCCGGCTTTACCCGCGACGGACCCGACCGTGAGCGCGCCCAGGGCGCAGAACATGTTCACGGCAGCAAGGCAGATCAGTGCTCCAGAAAATCCAAACACGGGGATCAGGAGGAATGTGGAGACCAGCGTTCCGGCCAGCGCTCCGGCGGTATTCGCCGCGTATACCCCGGCCGCTACGCGGGCCTCGCCGCGTATTTCTCGCGTCATCCGCTCCAATGCGGCCAGCGTTCCGCCCATTGCCATCGTTGCTGGAAGCAGCACGAGTGTTGGAAGCCCAAAGCTGCCGGCCCACAGCAGGGCTGCGGATGGCTCGGTGCCCAGAAGAGGCGCCAAGGCCCGGCCGGCCCAGGGCAGAAGCCAGATGTTGATCAGGCCCCAGACTGCAATCGCCGCCTCAAGAATCGCATAGACGCGCCAGGGCGATCTCGAGCGCCGGATCAGTTCGTCGAGCACGAACGCGCCCAGTGCCAACCCGCCGAAGAACCCGGCAATTGCACCAAGCACCGCCATCATCTCGGTTCCCAGCGCAAGGCTCAATTGACGCGTCCACACGATCTCATAGCCGAGGCCCGCGAAGCCGGACGCCGTCACGATCGGAATCAGAAACGGATCAAGGCTGGCAGTCTGACGAGCGCGCGCAGATACAGTCTCGACCTTGATCTTGCTCGCGAACCGTTCCGCCGAAGCGGTGGCGGCACTGTCCGGATCGGATTGCATTCGTCCCATTCCTGTCTCGCAGTTGCCCGGATGAGCGGGCGGAGCTGGAGCTCGGCGAAGCGCAAATCCAATACTCCCATCGGCCGAATGTGTGCTCCTGGCCGATCAAAGCATCTCTATGTCAGGTTTCTTCAGGATTTGTGACGGTTAGGAGAGTGGTCGCTTTCAGGCAGAGCGGAGGTCAAATGGACGGGGCATGATGCATTGTTCGACAATCAAAAACTTCCCGCCAATGTCAGTCGCACCGCGCGCGGCTCGACTGGATGGACGTGACGATCAGCAACACCATCGATGGGCTCGCCCGGCAATCGCGACAGATAGTAATATTCGATCTGATTGGTCTGGGCGTCGAAGAGGTTCAGCACGTCGAACTGCAACCGCAGACCATTGTCGAATTTGTACCCGGCGCGCGCATTGAAGATCAGCGACGGCTGCGAGCGGACGCTGTCGTCTTCGATCAGGGGACGCGGACCGAAATAGCGCGCCTTCAGCGCGCCGAACCAGCCGGTGTCGCCACCAAGGGTAACTGCGCCGCTTGCCACCCACGCCGGTGCGCCGGGGATGTGGTCTCCGACGAGGTCGAAATCAGTAAAGCGCGCGCGGGTATAGGCCACGTCAAGATCGACCGCCACCCACGGCAATGGCTTATACTGGTTTGTCCACTCCACGCCGACGCGGCGGCTGGGCCGGCTCGGCTCCGTGGTGCCGGCATCCCCGACGAACAATAGCTCCGAGTCGAAGTCGAGCACGAATACGGCGAGCGAGCTGGTGAGGCTCTCGATCGCCCTTGTGCGGATGCCGAGTTCAGCGCCGCGAGAGCGCACGAGCAGGGGCACGCGGTCAAGCGGGGTCACCTTGTCGTTGGGGTCGACCGTGATCGTCGTGCCGCGAATATCGTTGCTGTGCAAGCCGTAGCCGGCATTGCCGTAGAACTCGGTCTTGTACCAGGGGCCGAGCACGATGCCGGCCTTCGGGCTCGCCATCGATGCCTGCGCGTTGCCCGAATTCTGCGGCGTATCGCTGAAGACGTGTCCGACGAAAAAATCTTCGCGGATGCCGACCGTGGTGCGGAGCCAGTCGGTCCAGCGCGTGGTCGTATCGGTCCAGAGGCCGACATTGCCCTCTTGCACGCGGTCATCGCGCACGGTCGAGAGCCATGTGCGCTGCTCCGTCTTGAACAGGCCGACATGGATATCATCGTAGCGGCTCTGCATGCCGACGCGGGTTTGAGCTTCGACGCCGGCAAAGCGCCAATCGAGCGTATGCCGCGCATCAAAGCCGCCGAGAGTGCGACGATCGAGTTGGCTGAACTGGTCGCCATTGACGGGATTGTCGAGAAAGAAGGTGAAATCGTTGAAGAGCCGCAGGTCGGAGCGCACGACATAGGCGCTGACGTTGGTCTGTCCGTAGTCGCCCGACTGCGCCCAGTTGCCGGACAAGCTGAAGCGGCTGGAGGTGCCTCCATCGGTCGGATCAAGTGCGCCAAACCGGTTGATCAGGTCCTGGTCGATCGCACGTTGCGGGACCTGGTCTGTCGAATTCCAGCCATTGGAATAGGCCATTGCCGTCAGCGTCAGACCGTCGGTTGCGGTGCCCTGGCTGTAGCGCATGACGCCGTTTAGCTTGCGGACATTGTCCGGCACTTCCCAAGGCCCGTCATACTTGGCTGCCTCGATCGCTGTCAGCAGAGTGCCACCGCCTACGGCGGCCGATCCTACCCCCAATGCTCGGCGATAGCCGAAGCTGCCGAAGGTCATTTCCGCGATGTTCTTCGGCAGCTTGTTCACGTAGTCGATCGCCACGGCGCCAGCAGACGCGAAGTCACCCTGATCGGCGAAATACGGTCCCTTGCGCACATTGACAGACTGGATCAACTCGGGGATCAGGAAGTTGATATCGGCGTAGCCTTGCCCATGGCCATGGGTCGGCATGTTGACGGGCATGCCGTCGACGGTGATCGCCAGATCGGTGCCGTGATCGAGATTGAAGCCGCGCAGGAAGTACTGATTGGCTTTGCCCTCGCCTGAGTGCTGAGTGACGATCAGGCCCGGCACGACTTCCAGCGCTTCGCCCGGCCGCGAGAACGGGATCGCGTTGACCTCCGAGCCGCTGATGCGTATTGCGCTCGCTGCTGTGGGCTGCAAGGCGGACGAGCCAGCGAGCGCTGTACCGGCCGGGGCGCCGCCCTCGGTCGGGCCGTCCGCGCGAGCGGGAGTCCGATGTCGCGTGCCGCGGCTCTTAGGTGGTTTGCTGTGCGCGAGCAGATTGGGCCGCGGATGGTCCGGCGACGCAACGGTCACCGGCGGAAGCTCCGTGGGCGCGACCGCTCGAGGCTCATGGGCGACGGCTGGGAGTGTGTAGAGAACCAACGGCCAAGCGGAAAACGTCCGCAACAACACCCCACGCACCGCCATGCCCCGCACGATAACTGTTACAATCCACAAGGGTTGCAAACAAACCCAACCTGATTCCGACGCTAGCAGTTGGGTATGACGAATCGACAACGATGTCATACTGATCGCTTCCGACGAAGCCGTGACGTGGACGAATGCAGGCTTCGCTCGTGGCGTTGTGCGAGTCTCGGATGCCATTTCGTCCGTCGGTTGTTGCGAGCGGTATAAGCTGTCGAAACATCAGAGAGACGATCGCCGCTTCGCATAGATGTCACATTGGCGGTCGATAAGCCTTGCTTTCCCCGGCGACCGACGCGTTGCTCGCATTTGGCCAATGACGAGGGACATGAGAGGGCATAGGGCGATACGGCGGATATCGATGCGGCTCGCGCCTGTACTGGCGCCTTTGCTCGGTGTTTCCGCTTCAACCTCGGCGCTGCCGTCGGACTTCTCTGATTTCGACGCGCCAAGCTTCATTGAGGAGCCGCCGTCCCGCCGTCCAGTTTTGGACTCCCCAGCAATGTTGGCGCCGGCCGTCGATCCTGCCGTCCTTTCGCAGTCTTCCACGAGGTGGGGGGCGAAGAGTGGCAATCCGCTCTGGGCAATCCCGCTCGCGACCCTGTCGGAGACGCGCGAACGACCAATCTTTTCGCCTTCGCGCCGGCCGCCGCCCGCCGTCGTTTCGGTCGCTGCCCCGAAAGCGCCGCCAGTGCCACAGATGCCGCAGGGCCCGCCGGTCGAACTGCGGCTTGTGTTGGTCGGAACCGTTATCGGCGGCGATCGGAGTTTTGGGATTTTTGTCGACCAGATGAGCAAGACCACACTGCGTCTGAAAGTAGATGAAGACTATCAGGGCTGGAGACTTCGGTCGGTGCATCGCAGCGAGGTGACAATGGCGCGCGGTGAGCTAACCGAGACGTTGAAATTCCGAAAGCCAGGCGAAGGCGCGCCCGTGGCCGGGCCAGCGGTTGCGGAAAGTGCGGTGAGGCGCGGAAGCTCCCACACGCCTGAATATGACTAAATGAGCCATTCGCGTTGATGCCCATCTCTCGCCTCTCCGCGACGACGCCACGCTATTCGGCGGCTTCCCAAAATATCCAGTGCTCACCTCCGCATTGCGCGCGTGTGGCGGGTCTAGGCCGTCGGCACCGTACCGCCGTCGATCACATATTCGGTCCCGGTAATCGAGCCGGCGCGCGGCGAAACCAGAAACGTGATCAGGTCTGCGACCTCCTTCGGCTTCGCCGGACGTCCGAGTGGAATGCCGCCGAGCGCATTCATGATGATCTGCTTGCCGCCCTCATAGTCGGTACCCGCATCGTCCGCGAGGCGCTCGGCCAGCGCAACGGCGGCTTCGGTCTCCACCCAGCCTGGTGAGACCCGAACGACCCGGATGCCCTTTGGCGTCACCTCTTTCGACAGGCTCTTGCTGTAGGTCGTGAGCGCGGCTTTCGCGGCGGCATAAGCGGTGGTCGATTCCGGCAGCGGCAGTTCGTGCTGGATCGAGGTGACGTGGATGATGACGCCCGTCCCTTGCGCGATCATGGACGGCAGCAGCGCCCGGTCGAGGCGGACAGCTGGCATCAGGTTGAGGTTCAGTTCCTTCGACCATTCTTCATCGCCGAGCGCCGCGAATCCGCCGCCCGGCGCGGTGGAGCCGCCAACCACATTGACCAGGATGTCGATGCCGCCGAAGCGGTCGAGCACCATCTTGGCGACAGAGGCGCACCCCTCCGCCGTGGTGACGTCTGCGGCAATGTAGCTGACTCCCTCGGGAGCGGTGTCCGGGACGGATCGGGCTGTCGCAACGACCTTCGCGCCCTGTTCCCGCAGTCCCTGCACGACGGCGGCGCCAACGCCCTTTGTGCCGCCTGTCACAAGCGCGCGGCGTCCTCCGAGTCCGAGTTCGAAGCTCATGGGATGATCTCCAGGGATGCGATCTTGTCGCCGTCAAGAACGAAGAAATACCGCAGGTCGATCGGGCTGCCTGGAAAGTTACCGACGAGATGGCTGGTTACGATCGTCTTGTCGTTCTCGACGACCACATCGATCGGCTCGCTCGTGTAGTTGTACTTGGCTGACGCGTCCGTCTTCCAAGCTGCAATGGCTGCACGGCCGACGCGGGTATGGCCTTCATCCTTCACGACGGCCCGATCGGTGAAGCACCGGGCCACGGAGTTTCCGTCGCCTTTGTCTGCGATGAAATATGCCGCGATGGGCGCAGGTAGAGTGAGAGGCATGACGTTCTTCCTTCCAGGTGTGCTGCGTCGCGGGGGCGCAGGATCACGATGATTGCTTCGCGTGATAGGTGCCGATAGGCTCTCAAAATCGCAAGAACGCACGAAAAAGTAAGGCACCTACTTCTGGGTAAGGTTGAACATACCGCCACTTCGGCCGCCGACGGCGTGCAGCGGGCCTTCAGGATGCTGGAGGGCCGGTGGAAACTCGTAATCCTGTTCCACCTGTTTGGCGGCAAACTGCTGCGCTTTTCAGAACTGGAGCGGGCGATGCCAGGCGTTTCGCAGAAGATGCTGGCCCAGCAGCTCCGGCAACTGGAGAGCGACGGGATCGTCCGCCGGATCGTGCATCACCAGGTGCCGCCGAAAGTCGAATATTGCCTCACCGATTGGGGGCAGGCGTTGTGCCCGGCTCTCGACGCCCTGTTAACTTGGGCGGAGCATGAGGATCATCGCGTCCAGGCCGAACCGGGCGCCCGCTGAAACACACCGAGGCATCTGGCTCTCGACAATAGACCTCCAATTTCATCTGCTTCCAGCGTGCGTATGACCAAAGAGAGCCATAGAGCGCGCCAAGCGCCTATGGCGTAGACAGGGTGCCATCTTCATCGTCTCCGGCCTGCCATGAGCCTTATCCCACGAGCCTCCACCTTCCGTCCCCCGCACGCTTCAGCACGGGATCGCTCATCCGCACATGCCCGGCCAGGAAATCGATGAACGCGCGCACGCGTGCGGGCAGGGGCGCGGTGTGGCCGACATAGACGGCGTGGATGTCTTCGCGGTCGCCGGGATTGTAGCCTTGCAGAACCGGCACGAGGCGGCCGGATTCGATGTCGGGGCCGATGTGGAAGAGGGCGAGGCGGGCGAGGCCGACCCCGCCGAGGGCGAGGCGGCGGGCGGCTTCGCCATCGCTGGCGCGCGCGGCTGGCAGCGGCACGGCCTCCTCGGTGCGGTCGCCGCGCCTGAACGGCCAGCCACGGATCGAGCGCGGAAAGGTCCAGCCGATGCCGCGGTGATCGGCGAGATCCGCCGGCGTCTTCGGCGTGCCGTAGCGTGAGAGATAATTCGGCGCGCCGACCACGACCATGCGGCTGGTGCCGAGTTTTCGCGCGACGAGACGGGAGGCGCGCAAGGGGCCGACGCGGATGGCGACATCAGCGCGCTCCTGCATCAGGTCGATCAGCGTGTCGGTCAAAACGAGATCAAGCGTCACGTCGGGATGCTGTTCGAGGAAGCGCGGGATCAGCGGCATCACGTGCAGCATGCCGAAGGGGATGTTGCTATTGACCGTGAGGCGGCCGCGCGGCGTGGCGCCGGATGCCGCCTCCCGTTCGGCCTCCTCCATCTCGGCGAGGATGCGCACGGCGCGCTGATAGAAGGCCCGGCCTTCCTCCGTCAGCGTGAGCTTGCGCGTGGTGCGGTTGATCAGCCGCGAGCCGAGCCGCGCTTCCAGCCGCGAGATCAGCTTGCTCACGCCCGACGGGGTCAGGCGCAGTTTTCGCGCGGCCGGGGTGAATCCGCCGAGGTCGACGACGCGGACGAAAACCTCCATCTCGGCGGAGCGGTTGGTGTCGAAACGAGCCATGTTGAATTCATGTCACAAATGATTGGATTGCGGACATTCTAATCGTTTTGCCGGGGTGCGGCTATCTGCGTGGCTCGTTCCTCGCATCGGAGCCTTGCATGCCTCCCGCCGTCCTCGCGCTCACCGCTGGTGCCTTCGGCATCGGCACCACCGAATTCATCATCATGGGCCTGCTGCTCCAGGTCGCTGCCGACATGCACGTCTCGGTGCCGGTCGCGGGTCTGCTCATTTCCGGCTATGCGCTCGGCGTTTTCGTCGGCGCCCCGGTGCTGACCTTGGCGACACGGCGGATGCCGCGGAAAACCGTGCTGCTCGCGCTGATGGCGATCTTTACGCTGGGCAATGCGGCGTGTGCGCTCGCTCCCAACTACGAATTGCTGATGGCCGCACGGGTGCTGACCTCGCTGGCCCACGGCACCTTCTTTGGCGTCGGCTCGGTGGTGGCGACCAGTCTGGTCGCCGAGGACAAGCGGGCGTCGGCGATCGCCACCATGTTCATCGGCCTGACGGTCGCAACGCTCCTGGGTGTGCCTTTCGGCGCATGGTTCGGCCTGATGCTCGGCTGGCGCGCGGCATTCTGGGCGGTGACGGTGATCGGCGTCATTGCCTTTGCGGTGGTCGCGGCGCTCGTGCCCGGCCATGTCGGCAATGGCGACAAGCCGATCTCGCTCGCCGAAGAAGTGGCGGTGCTCGGCCGCCCGCAAGTGCTGCTCGGCCTTGCCATGACCGTATTCGGCTTCGCCGGCCTGTTCGTCGTCTTCACCTATATCGAGCCGATCCTGACGCGCTTCACCGGCTTTTCGGAAGCGGCGGTCTCGCCGATCCTTCTGGTGTTCGGTGTTGGGCTCGCGATCGGCAATGTCGCCGGTGGCAGGCTTGCCGACCGCGGCCTTGCGCGCGCGCTGATCGGCGCGCTCGCTTCGCTCACGATCGTGCTGCTTGGCCTTGCCGCCGTGCTGTCGGTCAAGATCACTGCCGTCGCGCTGATCCTGCTGCTCGGCATCGCCGCTTTTGCAACCGTCGCGCCGCTGCAGCTTCGCGTGCTGGAAGCCGCCGGCTCGAGCGGCCGCACGCTCGCCTCCAGCCTCAATATCGCCGCGTTCAATCTCGGCAACGCGCTCGGCGCCTGGGCCGGTGGTGTCACCATCGATCGCGGGCTCGGTCTCTCCGCGCTGCCGTTGGTCGCAGCCGGCATCACGGCAGTGGGCCTCGTGCTTGCGCTGTGGAGCCTTCAGCTCGATCGGGGGCAGGCCGCTGTCGTGGCGTGCCCCGCAGAATAGGAGTGCGGCCATGGAATACCGCAATCTCGGTGCTTCCGGCCTCAAGGTGCCGGTCCTCAGCTTCGGTACCGGCACCTTCGGCGGTCAGGGCCCGCTGTTTTCGGCCTGGGGCCGCAGCGGCACGGAGGAGGCGCGCAGGCTGGTCGATATCTGCCTCGAGGCCGGCGTCAACCTGTTCGACAGTGCCGATGTCTATTCGAACGGCGCATCCGAGGAGATCCTCGGAGCCGCCATCAAGGGCCGGCGCGACAAGGTGCTGATCTCCACCAAAATGAGCCTGCCAATGGGCGACGGTCCGCTCGATGCCGGTTCGTCGCGGCACCGTTTGGTCGCCTCGGTCGAGTCCGCGCTACGGCGGCTTGGCACCGACCATATCGACCTGTTGCAGCTTCATGCTTTCGATGCCTTCACGCCGATCGAGGAGGTGCTGTCGACGCTCGATACGCTCGTCCGTGCCGGCAAGCTGCGTTATGTCGGCGTCTCCAATTTCGCGGGCTGGCAGCTGATGAAGTCGCTCGCCGTCGCCGACCGGCGCGGCTGGCCGCGCTATGTCGCGCATCAGGTCTACTACTCGCTGCTCGGCCGCGACTATGAGTGGGAGCTGATGCCGCTCGCGCGCGATCAGGACGTCGGCGCGCTGGTGTGGAGCCCGCTGGGCTGGGGCCGGCTCACCGGCAAGATCCGGCGCGGTCAGCCGCTGCCGCACAACAGCCGCCTGCATGCGACCGCGCAGTTCGGCCCGGCCGTGGACGACGAGCGCCTCCATGCCATTGTCGATGTGCTGGATGCGATCGCCGCGGAGACCGGCCGCACCGTGCCGCAGGTCGCGATCGCCTGGCTGCTGGCGCGCCCGACAGTGTCCTCCGTGATCATCGGTGCTCGCGACGAGGCGCAGCTGCGCGACAATCTCGGTGCGGTCGGCTGGTCGCTGAGCCCCGCGCAGATCAAGAATCTGGACGAGGTCAGCGCCGCGATGCCGCCTTACCCCTATTATCCCTATCGCATCCAGGAGGGCTTTTCGCGGCTGAATCCGCCGCTGGTGTGAGTCGTAACGATCGCTGACAATCGGTCGCATCGGTTCTTCGCGCCAATGCGCCATGCAGAAACGCGCCTGTACAGCCGCGATCGCCCTCCGTAACCTCCGTCGCGCAAATTCAGGAGATGCGACGTGGCGAAGAAGACGGCGACCAAGAAGAAAAGTCCTGCGAAGAAAGTAGCGAAGACATCCAGCAAGAAGACCGTGGCGCGCAGGGGGCCCGCCGCAAAGCCGGCCAAGAAGGCGGTCAAGAAAGCCGCACCGCGCAAATCAGCCTCGGCACGCCGCCCCAGGGGACCGGCCTGGCAATGGTCGGCGGTCGAGACCGCGGCTGCAATCCGCTCCGGCGCGATCTCCGCGGTCGAGACCGTCGAGGCGCATCTCGATCGGATGCGCGCGGTCAATCCGAGGCTCAATGCGGTCGTCGTCGATCTCTCGGAAGAAGCGCTCGCTGCTGCGTATGCGGCCGACAAGCTGCGCGCCAAGGGCGGCGAGCTGGCCCTCCTGCACGGCGTGCCGGTGACCATCAAGGAGAACGTCGACTACGAAGGCCGGCCGAATTTCAACGGCGTTCCCGCCAACAAGGACCTCGTCGCGCCGTCGGATTCGCCGGTCGTGCGCAACCTGAAGAAGGCGGGCGCGATCGTCATCGGGCTCACCAACACGCCGGAATTCTCCTTCCGCGGCTTCACCGACAACCCCCTGCACGGGCTGACGCTGAATCCATGGGATCCGAACATCACCTGCGGCGGCTCCTCGGGCGGTGCGGGTTCGGCGGTTGCCGCCGGCATTGGCACCATCGCCCATGGCAACGACATCGGCGGCTCGCTGCGCTGGCCGGCGCATTGCAACGGCGTTGCCACCATCAAGCCGACGCAGGGCCGTATTCCCGCGTTCAACGCAAGCGCAACAGCGGAGCGGCCGATGCTGGCGCATCTGATGTCGGCGCAGGGGCCGCTCGCCCGCCACGTCGCCGACGTTCGCCTCGCCCTGGAGGTGATGAGCCAGCGCGATCCGCGCGATCCCTGGTGGGTGCCTGCGCCGCTGGTCGGGCCGAAGCCGAAGGGGCCGATCAAGGTCGCGCTGGCAAAGATCCCGGAGGACATGGACGTCGATCCGTCCGTGCGCGCGGCGTTGCGGCAGGCCGCCGATCATCTGGAGCGCTCAGGCTATCGCGTAACCGAGGTCGATGTCCCCGACATCAACGGCGTCTGGCAGACCTGGTGCGACATCATCACCAACGAGACCGTGGTGATGCAGGAGGCCGGCATGCTGAAGGTCACGTCCGAGGATTTCCATAGGGCCTGGGGCGGCATGAAGACCAAGGCCAGCGTGCTCGACCTCAAGGCCTGGATGCAGGCGACCGCCGCGCGCAACGGCCATATCCGTGCCTGGCAATTGTTCTTCGAGGAATATCCGGTCGTGCTGGCGCCGACCACGGTGAAGCCGACGCCGGGACCGCGTGAGGACGCCGTGAGCGCCGAGCGCGCCCGCGAAATTTTCTGGGGCGAGATCCGCTTCATCTCCGCGATCAACGTGCTGGGTCTGCCGGGTGCGGTGGTGCCGGTGGCGCTGCATGACGGAAAGCCGATCGGCGTGCAGCTCATCGCCGGGCGCTATCGCGAAGATCTCGCGCTCGATGCGGCGGCCGCGATCGAGAAACGCGCCGGCGTGCTCACCCATCGTCTCTGGGAGACGATGGCCTGAAGCCGCTCGCGGGGCTTCGCGCGTTATGCGCGAAGCTTCGCTTCGGCGTTCTCAAGAACGACGGCCGAAGGCCGCCTACGCCACCGTCTCACACAATTCATTAATCCAGTTTGACTCGAATCTTAGCCAATCCGCCAACAAGCGTTAGGGTTACTTCCTCGATCTCTATGCGAATTATGGTCCGCTTTACCACCCGCCCCTAACAGAGGACGGCGGACAACGCACATGCCTCATGCAGGCCAATGAGTGCGGCCCGCTCCACACGGAGGTGGCACGATGCGCAACGAGACGATGGCTATTCACGCCGGATACGAACCCGAAGCCACCACGCACGCGGTTGCCGTGCCGATCTACCAGACGGCGGCCTACGCTTTCGACAGCGCCGATCACGGTGCGGCGCTCTTCAATCTCGAGGCCGAAGGTTTCCGCTACAGCCGTATCGCCAACCCGACCAGCGCAGTGCTGGAGAAGCGCATCAGCCAGCTCGAGGGCGGCGTCGGCGCGCTTGCAGTCGCGACCGGCCAGGCGGCGCTGCATTTCGCCTTCGTCAACGTCGCTGACCACGGCGGCAACATCGTTTCCGTGCCACAGCTCTACGGCACCACGCACACGCTACTCTCGCACATCCTGCCGCGGCAGGGCATCACGGGCCGCTTTGCCGAGAGCGACAAGCCTGAGGCGATCGAGAAGCTGATCGACGAAAACACCCGCGCCGTGTTCGCCGAGACCATCGGCAATCCCGCTGGCAATGTCTGCGACATCGAGGCGCTGGCGAAAATCGCGCATGCGCACGGCGTGCCGCTGATCGTCGACAACACCGTCGCGACCCCGATCCTGCTCAAGCCGTTCGACTACGGCGCCGACATCGCCGTCCACTCGCTGACCAAGTTTCTGGGGGGCCACGGCACCACGCTCGGCGGCGCCATCGTCGATTCCGGAAACTTTCCGTGGGCCAAGCACGCCGACCGCTTCCCGGCCTACAACAAGCCCGACACCTCCTATCATGGCCTCGTCTATGCCGAACGCTTCGGCAGGACGGCGTATATCGAGCGCGCGCGCAGCGTCTATCAGCGCACCATGGGTTCGGTGCTGTCGCCGTTCAACGCCTTCCTGCTGCTCCAGGGCATCGAGACCGTGGCGCTACGCATGGAGCGTCACGTCGAGAATGCCCGCAAGGTTGCCGAATTCCTCCGCAAGGATCCGCGCGTCGCGTGGGTCAACTACACCGGCTTCCCGGACAGTCCATACTATCCGCTGGTGCAGAAGTATCTCAACGGCAGCGCGTCCTCGCTGTTCACCTTCGGCATCAAGGGCGGCATGGAAGCCGGCAAGACCTTCTACGATGCGCTCAGGCTGATCACCCGCCTCGTCAATATCGGCGATGCCAAGTCACTGGCCTGCCATCCTGCCTCGACCACGCACCGCCAGATGTCCGCCGAGCAGCAGCGCGTCGCCGGCGTGCTGCCCGAGACGATCCGCCTCTCGATCGGCATCGAGCATTCCGCTGATATCATCGAGGACATCGACCAGGCGCTGGACAAGGCCTGCCCGTCGCGCCTGCAGGCCGCGGAGTAGGCATCAGAGCCGATGAGCATCTTGATCGACAGGGATCAAGGCATCTCGAGTCCGGCGCTGGTGCCGGCCGAAGGTGATCTCGCGCGCGATCACGCCGGGCCCGAACTGACCATCGGGCTGATCAACAACATGCCGGATCCGGCGCTGAAGGCCACCGAGCGGCAGTTCATGAAGCTGCTCCAGGCCGCCGCGGGGCCGCGCCGCATCCGCTTCCACTGCTTCTCGCTGCCATCGGTGAAGCGCTCACCCGAGGCGAAGTGGCATGTCGAGAATGAATATTCGGAACTCACCGAGCTCAGGCGCCACAAGTTCGATGGGCTGATCGTGACCGGCGCAGAGCCGCTCGCGCCCGATCTCGATCAGGAGCCGTACTGGCGCGATCTCACCGAGCTCATCGACTGGGCCATGGCCAACACGCGTTCGACGATCTGGTCGTGCCTCGCCGCGCACGCGGCGGTGCTGCATCTCGACCGTATCAAGCGGCGGCGGCTTCCGGCCAAGTGCCACGGTGTCTTCGACTGCGACGCCGTAACGAGCGATCCGCTGACGGGCGCCGCGCCCGCGCCGCTCAAGGTCTCGCACTCGCGCCTGAATGAGATCACCGAGAGCGACCTCACACAGTCCGGCTACCGGGTGCTGACACGCTCGGCCCTGGCCGGCGTCGATGTCTTCGTCCGCCAATATGCCAGCCGCTTCGTCTTCTTCCAGGGCCACCCGGAATACGACGCGCTGTCGCTCCAGCGCGAATATCTGCGCGACGTCGGCCGCTATCTCGCGCGCGAGCGGGAGAATTATCCGGCGGTGCCTGTGAGTTATTTTGACGCAGTGACGGAAGAAAAGCTCGCACGATTCGAAAAGCTGGCAAAGTACGAGCGGCATCCGGCGCTCACCAACGATCTTCCCGCCCTGAATTTGCGCGCCGATATCGCGGCCGGCAGCGCCGCGGCGGCGCTATTCCGCAACTGGCTGCAATATCTTGGCGCGGAGGCCAATGCGTCGGTTCTCGCGCGCTAAGCCAGGACGCCCGGAATCCGTGTTAGGACTAACGAAGTGTGATGCTTGCCTCAGGCAACACACGAATGCTTGAGTGAAAAGGGGCGGGGCAAACAGGAAATGCGGTCGTGTGGTCGGCACTCCAGGGACGCGTGAGCAATCGGCTGGCCCGGTATTTCCATGCCGCGCCGCATCGCCTGCCTGCGCATGCGCCGATGGTGAGCTTCACCTTCGATGACGCTCCCGATAGCGCCGCCGGCCTGGGCGCCGAGCTTATCGAGAGGCATGGTGGCCGCGGCACGTATTACATTGCCGGCGGCCTGATCGACCGTCCATCGGACCATTGGCACGGCCTGTCGAACGACGCCATCGTGCGGCTTCACCGTGCCGGCCACGAGATTGCCTGCCACACCTTCTCGCACCAGAGCGCGGTCAACCTCGACGAGACCGCCATGGCCCGCGAGATCGAACGGAACCGCAATCATTTCCGCGATATCGATTCCTCGATCACGCTGGAGAACTTTGCCTATCCGTACGGCCTCGCCTCGGTCTGGCGCAAGCCACAGGTCGCCAGGGCCTTCCGTTCGGCGCGCGGCATCCTTCCCGGCGTCAATCGCGACGTCATCGATCTCCAGCTGCTGCGCGCGTCGCCCCTTGTTGACAGCGAGATCGACACGGCGGGCCTGGATCGCTATTTCGACGAGGCGGTCGCGAGCGGCGGCTGGCTGATTTTCTACGGCCATGACGTCGTCGATGCGCCGAGCCCCTATGGCTGCACTCCGAACTTGCTGCGCCACGCGCTGGGGGCGGCTGAAAAGCGCAACATGCCGATCGTGACGGTCGCAGAAGCGCTACGAAGGATCGGGGCGTAGTTTCTTCACCTCTCCCCTGTCGCGGCGGAGCTGTCGCATATGAAGAACAGTGGCGGGAAGCTCGCCTGCGGCCATCCTTCGAGACGCCCACTTGCGGCCGGCCCTCAGGATGAGGTCACGGGTTGCGACGCGATATCAGACCCTCATGGTGAGGAGCCCGCCGCAGGCGGGCGTCTCGAACCATGCAGGCCGAGTACATCCGGCAGCCCCTGAGCCGTCATATGAGACAGCCCTGCCGCAAGCGGGGCGAGAAGATGGGCTTGCCACGCCCGCGCGGTCATGCGACTGGCCTTGGGACGAATCTCACAGCACCGCTCCGACACCATGTCCGCTTCCTCCACCGCTCCGCTGCCTGCGCCGGCCAACGGCCGCGACGCGTTGTCGGTGCTGCATTCGGTGTTCGGCCTGCCGGGTTTTCGCGGCGCGCAGGGCGAGATCATCCGGCACGTCACGGACGGTGGCAATTGCCTGGTCCTGATGCCGACCGGCGACGGCAAGTCGCTCTGCTACCAGCTTCCGTCACTGCTGCGTGAGGGCTGCGACATCGTGGTCTCGCCGCTGATCGCGCTGATGCGCGACCAGGTCGCGGGCCTGATCGAAGCCGGCGTCAACGCCGCCGCGCTGAACTCGTCGCTGACGCTGCAGGAGGCGTCGGAGGTCGAACGGCGCCTGATCGCGGGTGACCTCGACCTGCTCTACATTGCGCCGGAACGGCTGGTGACGCCGCGCTGCCTGTCGCTGCTGGCGCAGGCGAAGGTGGCGCTGTTCGCGATCGATGAAGCCCATTGCGTTTCGCAATGGGGGCATGATTTCCGTCCCGAATATGTCGGCCTCTCTATCATTGCCGAGCGCTTTCCCGACGTTCCGCGCATTGCGCTGACTGCGACTGCCGACGAATTGACACGGAAGGAGATCGTCGAACGCCTCCGGCTTGCAGGCAGCCCGCAATTCGTCTCCAGCTTCGACCGGCCCAACATCCGCTACGAGATCGTCGACAAGCGCAATGCGGTGTCGCAGCTCAAGGAGTTCATCCGCGAGCGCCACGCAGGCGATGCCGGCGTGGTCTACTGCCTGTCGCGCAATCGCGTCGAGGAAGTCGCCGCCGCACTCGAGGACGCCGGCATTGCGGCGCTGCCCTATCACGCCGGGCTCGACAGCAGCGTGCGCTCGCGCAACCAGGACCGCTTCCTCAACGAGGACGGCATCGTCATCGTCGCGACCATCGCCTTCGGGATGGGCATCGACAAACCCGACGTGCGCTTCGTCGCCCATCTCGATTTACCCAAGAGCATCGAGGCCTACTACCAGGAGACGGGGCGCGCCGGCCGCGACGGCAAGCCGTCCGCCGCCTGGATGGCCTATGGCCTCTCGGACATCGTGCAGCAGCGCCGCATGATCGACGAATCCGGCGCCTCGGACGATTTCAAGCGAGTCTCGATCGGCAAGCTCGACGCGCTGGTCGGCCTCGCCGAAACGCCGCACTGCCGGCGCCGGCGGCTGCTCGCCTATTTCGGCGAGATCGTGACGGACGAAACCTGCGGCAATTGCGACAATTGCCTGACGCCGCCCAGGATGCGCGACGGCAAGGTGCTGGCGCAGAAGCTCCTGTCCTGCGTCTATCGCACCGGGCAGCGTTTCGGCGCGATGCACCTGATCGACGTGCTGATCGGACGCCTGACCGAGAAGGTGACGCAGTTCGGCCACGACAAGCTGTCGGTGTTCGGCATCGGGCGCGAGCTCAACGAGAAACAATGGCGCACGGTGCTGCGGCAGCTGGTGGCGATGGGCCATCTGCAGAGTGACAGCGAAGCTTTTGGCGCGCTGAAATTGACAGATTCCGCGCGCGGCGTGCTGCGCGGCGAGACCGAGGTGTGGCTGCGCGAGGAGGCGCCCGGCACCCGCATCCGTTCGAGCCGCGCCAAATCCCGTCGCGGCGACCTCGCGCCCGCGGCAAACGCCCCCCAAGGCGATGTCGATCCCGAACTGCGCGCGCGCCTGCGCTCCTGGCGTTCCGACGTCGCGCGCGAACGCGGCGTGCCGGCCTATGTGGTGTTGCACGACGCCACCATCGACGGCATCGTCCGGGCATGGCCGACCACGCTGGACGAACTGCGCAACGTGCCGGGAATTGGCGACAAGAAGCTCGAGCATTACGGCGACGAGCTGCTGCAGATCATCAGGACGCGATAGGCCGCCAACATCTCCGCTTGTCCGGGACGGCAGTCTTGATGGGGAATGCGGCTCGCGCGCTTCTTACTCACCCGTTCCTAAACGCATACGCATACCCATTCAGCGCAGGCGCACCGCCGAGATGGGCGTAGAGGATCTTCGCGCCCGTCTCGAAATAGCCCTTCTGCGCAAGGTCGATCAGGCCTTGCATCGACTTGCCCTCGTAGACGGGGTCGGTGATCATGCCTTCGAGCCGTGCGGTGAGGCGGATCGCTTCCTTGGTCTCTTCCGACGGCGCGCCATAGGCCGGATAGGCGTAGTCCTCGATCAGCACGACGTCATCAGCCACGAGCTCCTTGCCGAGCTCGACGAGCTTTGCGGTGTTTTGCGCGATCTCGAGTACCTGCGCTTTCGTCTGAGCCGGCGTGAACGACGCGTCGATGCCGATCACCTTTCGCGCGCGGCCGTCGGCGCCGAAGCCGACCAGCATGCCGGCATGGGTGGAGCCGGTGACGGTGCAGACGATGATGTAGTCGAACTTGAAGCCGAGCTCGGCCTCCTGCTTGCGCACCTCCTCGGCGAAGCCGACATAGCCGAGGCCGCCATATTTGTGCACGGAGGCGCCGGCGGGAATCGCGTAGGGCTTGCCGCCCGCAGCCTTCACCTCCTCGATCGCCTGCTCCCAGCTCTTGCGGATGCCGATGTCGAAACCGTCGTCGACGAGGCGCACATCGGCACCCATGATGCGCGAGAGCATGATGTTGCCGACGCGGTCATAGACCGCGTCCTCGTGCGGCACCCAGGCTTCCTGCACCAGGCGGCACTTCATGCCGATCTTGGCGGCGACGGCCGCGACCATGCGGGTGTGGTTCGACTGCACACCGCCGATCGAAACCAGCGTGTCGGCGTTGGAGGCGATTGCGTCGGGAATGATGTATTCGAGCTTGCGCAGCTTGTTGCCGCCATAGGCGAGTCCGGAATTGCAGTCCTCGCGCTTGGCGTAGATCTCGACCTTGCCGCCGAGATGCTTCGACAGCCGTTCCAGCTTCTCGATGGGCGTCGGGCCGAAGGTCAGCGGATAGCGCGCGAATTTTTCCAGCATCAGGTCATCCCGATTGGCGTTGGTGTCTTGGAAGTGTCTTGGACGTCGTTAGCATTGACCTGCAGAAATGTGCTCTCGAATATTGCGTCCATACCGCACGCGATATTGCGGTTTGGACGCTATGAGCTACTATTTCTTCCGAAATAGACATCCCTTACGGAAGTTTCTTCCATGTCCGCTCGACTCGATCGTGTCGACCTTAAGATGTTGCGATTGCTGCAAAATAACGGCCGGCTCAGCAACGCCGAGCTGGCCGAAACCGTCGCGATCAGCCCCGCCACCTGTCATCGCCGTACCCAGCGTCTGTTCGAGCAGGGCTTCATTGCCGCCGTCCGCGCCATGGTCGCCCCGAAGAAGGTGGCGAAGGGCACGCTGGTGATGGTCGGCGTCGTGCTCGATCGCTCGACGCCGGAGAGCTTTGCGACTTTCGAGCAGGCAATCGCCAAGCTCAAATTCGTGCTCGACTGCCACCTCGTCGCCGGCGACTTCGACTACTTCCTGAAAATCCGTGTCGGCGACATGGAGGATTTCAACCGCATCCACGGCGAGCAGCTCATCGCGCTGCCCGGCGTGCGCCAGACCCGCACCTTCTTCGTGATGAAGGAAGTCGTCGACAACGCGCCGCTGGAATTTTGAGCACGGCCGTCACGGCAACTTCACTTGCCTTGCGCGCGCACGCGGGCGAGCCTCACCTCTTCTCAACGAGGAGGTCTCTACCGTGCGCCTTCCCATTCTCGATCCGAAAGATCTGACCGACGAACAGAGGCCGCTCTATGACGACATGCGAGCCGGCATCAAGGATCACTTCAAGGGCTTCGTGAACATGCGCGACGACGGTGCGCTGCTCGGGCCCTGGAATCCATGGGTCCGTGAGCCGCGCTTCGGCGGGCCAGTGTGGGAACTGGTCAAGGCGGTCGCGTCGAACCCGCTGCTGCCGGCGCCGGTGCGCGAGGTCGCGATCCTCGTCACCGGCTCGCACTTCCGCTCCGGCTACGAACTCTATGCTCACGTGCTGGTTGCCGAGCAGCGCGGCCTGTCCGACGAGAAGCTCGCGAGCATCGTCGCCGGCCAGCGTCCGGTCGACCTCACCAGGCAGGAAGCCGTCGCCTACGACATGGCCTCCGCGCTGGTGAGCGGCGGCGTGCTGCCGGAACTGACCTGGCGAGCTGCAGTCAAGGAATTCGGCGAGCACGGCGCGGCAGAGCTGTCTTATCTCGTCGGCGTCTACTGCATGGTCTCGGTCACACTGAACACGTTCGACGTTCCGGTGCCGGATTAGCCGGTGCTTTGGATCGTTTGAGCATGATCTCCGCGCAAACGCGTTCCGCGTTTGTCGCGAGGGAAAACCGCGGCACACTTTGCGCCAACACGGCCCTTCGGGTCCGGATCACGCTTTAGTTGCGTACGGCGTAGAGCGGCGTGCGCAGCGTCACCTGGTAGGACGGCTTCGGCATCCACGCGATCTGCGCGGTGATGCCGAACAGGCGGTTGTCATTGTCGTCCATGCGGTCGAGGTCGAGCCGCAGGATCGGCTGGGTGAAGGACTCCGCCAGCGTCCGGCCCGCGATCTGCGCGCCGCCGAACGACTGCACACCGAGGCGGCCTGTGAACTTCCAGCTGTTCGGCCACTGATAATAGCCGCCGGCATAGAGAATCGTGTTCGGCCGGATGCTGGCGATCTGGCTGGCGATGTCGGTATGGGTGTATTGGAGTCCCGCAAGCCAGCCCCGGGTTTCGTCCTCATCCAGCGCGTAGTCGAATTCCAGGATGTTGTTGAACGACGTCGTCATGCCCGGTTCGTTCGGCACGGATTGCGTCAGGGTCGATTGCAGCGTGATCGTCGGGATATTGCCGCCGTTCTGCTGATACAGATCCGCCTGCACGCCGATGTTCCAGCTCGTGATGTCGAACGCCGACCAGCCACCGCCGAGATCGATCGTCGAACCGGACACGCCGCCATAGAGTGAGACGCGATCGCTGACGTCGACGGTTAGCGGCAGATCGACCGCGATCGATTTCGCCGCAGGCAAGCCGTTCGGCAGCGTCGTGCCTCGTCGCGCCGCCAGCGCATCGAGCGCGGCCGACAATGATGTGTTGCCGAAGCCGAGCCCGAGCGTGCCCGCGGGGATCGCGGCATAGATCGTGCGCAGATCGAGATAGATGTTCGGGACAGCCGGTTTCGCCGGTGCGTCCTCCTCGTCGTTAGCGGCGACGGCGGTGCCTGCCGAGATGGCCAGGCAGAACAGTCCTATCGCGACAGCGCGCAAAGCCGGACGGTGCGATAGGCCGTGATGGGGCACGTGACAATCCGACGCGTGGCGCTCTGCTGGCGGAACCGTTCGCTAGATGGAACGTGATCGTCGGGTGGTCAAGTGCTATCCGCCGGCGATGGACTGCGCGGACGTGCGCGGTTACGTTGCCGTGATCGCACTGACACACGCGCCGCCGGAGTGCAGGCCTGATAACGGAGAACGACAGCCATGAACACGTCACGCCGCATCCTGCTCGCCGGACTGGCGGGGCTCGCCGTCGCTCCGACCCTTGCGGTGGCCGCACCGGCGCCCGTGGCCGACGAGGTGACGGTTGCCGAAGAACGCTTTGCCCGCATGATCGCCGCGGCGCATGCGCCCGACGTCACCTGCGCACAGCAGGCCGAGCGCTACGCGGATACGCATTGGCCCGAATATGTTGCGGCAGCCAGGGTAGTGCTCGACTTGCGCGTCTGATTTCCGCTTCTACTTCTCCACTGCTCGCCTGACCTGCTCGCCGATCTGCGACAGCACGAGCTGCGCCTGCGGCAGGATTGCGCCCATGGCGTGAAAGTTGTGAACCATGCCGTCATGGCAGACGTGCTCGACGGCAACGCCCGCGGTGAGCAGCTTGCGCGCATAGGCATTGCCTTCGTCGCGCATCGGGTCGAACTCGGCGGTATGAATGATCGCGGTCGGCAGACCCGCGAGCCGTGTCGCGCGCAACGGCGAGATGCGGGGATCGGCGGCGTCGATGCCATCCGGCAGATAGTCGGAGAGATCGGCTTCGATCGTGACGCGATCGATCAAATGGCCTTCGGCGAACGCCACGCGCGAGGGTGAGGTCTCCTCGAAATCCAGCACCGGGCAGATCAGGCATTGTGCGACGATCGAGAGCCCGGCGTTCTGCATCGCCTCCTGGCACACGATCGCAGCGAGCGTGGCGCCGGCGGAGTCGCCGCCGACCACCAGACGATCGGCGTCAATGCCGAGCGACGAGGCCTCGCGCGCGACCCATTCGGTGGCGGCAATCGCATCGTCCACGGCCGCGGGATATTTGTGCTCGGGCGCGAGGCGGTAGTCGACCGAGACGAGGCGGCAGCCGGTCACATGCGCCAGCGCCGCCGCGACGCGGTCGTGCGTCGCAACGCTTCCGGCAACGAGCCCGCCGCCGTGAAAGAACACGAAGCCCGGCGCGCGTTCACCCGCGCTTGCGGGCGAGTAGAGGCGATAGGGGAGTTCGCCGCCGGGACCGGGCAGCATGCCGTCGGACGTGGTCACATCCGGCGCCTCGGCGCGTGCGAACTGCATCAGCTTCGCCAGCGACTGCCGCCGTGCCTCGACGCTCGGCCGGCTCCGCACCTGCGGCGCGGCCGCAGCCATCATGGTCAACAAACGCTTTGCAAGCGGATCGAGCGGCATGGGAAACTCCGTAACGTAGTCGACACTATAGCCGATTTGTTCTTCGATGGTGCCTCGATGCTTACCCTCTCCTGGAGTGGGGAGGGTTTCAGTTCCCCGCAGCAAATCGTTTAGAGAATTGGGACAATAGTGCCCGGATATTGCGGCATCACGTCAAGGGGAGGCCAGTCATGGCCGAGATCAAGAAACCGATCGACTATTCGCCGAGCTGGACCTTCTTCGAGGGCAAATGGCACGACGGCAACGTGCCGATCATGGGCCCGCGCACGCACGGCGCCTGGCTCGGCTCGGTCGTGTTCGACGGTGCGCGCGCATTCGAGGGCGTCGCGCCTGATCTCGATCGCCATATCGCTCGCGCCAATCAATCCGCGACCAACTTTGGCCTGAAGCCGGTGGTCGACACCAACACCTGGCTCACGCTCGCAAACGAAGGCATCGCGCGCTTCGCGGCGAATGCCGAGCTTTACGTCCGTCCGATGTACTGGGCGCAGAACGGCTCGGGCGGCGGTGTGCTATTCGACCCTGAAACCACCAATTGGTGCCTGTGCATCTACGAGGCGCCGATGCCGAAGCCCGTCGGCAATGCCATCACGCTCTCGCCGTTCCGCAGGCCCACCGCCGAATGTGCGCCGGTCGAAGCCAAGGCAGCCTGCCTATACCCGAACAACTCGCGCGCATTGGCCGAAGCGGCCGCGCGCGGCTTCCAGAACGCCCTGATGCTCGACATGCTCGGCAACGTCGCCGAGTTCGGCAATTCCAACGTGTTCATGGCCAAGGACGGCGTGGTCTTCACCCCGGTGCCGAACGGGACTTTCCTCAACGGCATCACGCGCCAGCGCGTCATCAGCCTGCTTCGCGGCGATGGCGTCACCGTGGTCGAGAAGACGTTGCGCTATGCCGACTTCCTTGCCGCCGACGAGATCTTCTCCACCGGCAATTTCGCGAAAGTCGCGCCCGTGATTCGCATCGATGAGCGCGAGCTGAAACCGGGCCCGTTCTACAACAGAGCGCGCAAGCTCTATTGGGACTTTGCGCATGCGGTGAAGCTGGCGGCGTAGGTGCTCTCCCCGTCATTGCGAGCGCAGCGAAGCAATCCAGGATCTTTCTGCAGCGGCAGTCTGGATTGCTTCGCTGCGCTCGCAATGACAAACCTGTTGGAGCCTCGCAAAGCGACGATACCGAGCGCGCGAGACGCTTAAGGGCCCCGCCTTCGAAATCGGCTGAACTGGAACGCCTGCGTCGAATTCCACGGCGTGTGATGGGCCTCGCTCCGCGTCTCGACCAGTTCGAATTCCGGTCCGAGTTCCGCTGCAAGGCTCGCGCTGTCATGGCGCTGCACCGGCAGGCCGCTGCATTTCTCCGGACCATCGAGCGCGAACGTGGCGATGATGACGTGGCCGCCAGGCGCAATCGCCGACCGCAGGCGCTCAACGTAGGCGGCCCTGTCGCGCGGGTCGGTCAGGAAGTGAAACGCCGCGCGATCGTGCCACACATCGTAGCTGCGCGCAGGCCGCCATGCCGTGGCGTCGGCGACGATCCAGTCGACGGCCGCGGCGGCCGGGCCAATCCGCCGCTTGGCTGCTTCGAGGGCGTTGGCGGAGAGATCCAGCACGGCGACATCGCGATATCCGTCATGCAGGAGCGAGTCGACCAGCCGCGAGGCGCCGCCGCCGATATCGATGATGCCTGCGCGGTGATCTGGACTAGCGGCGCGGATCATCTCGAGCGAGATCGCCGGGCTGTCCTGATACCAGCTCACCTCGGCCTCGCCCTTGGTGGCGTAGACGTTGTCCCAATGCGTGCTTCGATCGGGCATGGCAGCTCCAGCCTGAGCTGGGACGGCAGCGAATAAGAGGCGACGCCTCTATGAACCGGCCGATCGCGCGTCCGCCGCATGCGGACGCGCTGGCATGAACGAAAGACCTACTCGTCCTTCTTCGACATCCGCTCCAGGCGTTCCTGCATTTCCTTCATCTGCTGGCGAAGGTCGTCAATGTTGCTGTCCTTCGGCGTCTCGGCGTTCGCATCGGGCTCCGAACTGCTCGCCGGGCGGGGCGCTGCAAAGGGCTTGAACATCGAGAAGGTTTGCTGGAACAGCTCCATGTTGCGGCGGACTTGTTCTTCCAGCGGAGCAAAGGGAGTGCCGGACAGCGTGTTGGCGATCTGCTTGCGAAACTTCTCCTGTTCCTGGGTCAGCGTCGCGATCGACTGCTCTAGATATTTCGGCACCACCATCTGCATGCTGTCGCCGTAGAAGCGGATCAGCTGGCGCAAGAAAGTGGTCGGGAGCAGGTTCTGGCCGGCCTTGTTCTCCTGCTCGAAGATGATCTGGGCGAGCACGGAGCGCGTGATGTCGTCGCCGGTCTTGGCGTCGTAGACTAGGAAATCTTCGCCGTCCTTGACCATGGCGGCGAGGTCCTCGAGCGTCACGTAGGTACTCGTTCCGGTGTTATAGAGCCGGCGGTTCGCGTATTTCTTGATAGTGGTGGGTTGGTCTGATTTCGCCATGGGCTCTCACTTGAAAACGCTGAGAACGGGAACCTGCCGGACAATGCCGCAGGGCGGGAAGAGTACGCAACGCAACAAAATAAGCATTTTCAAAGGGGTCACGCTACCGTTTTGTGCGGCACGGTTAATCGCACAGCAAAATCTTGCTTGCGAAAGCGCCAAGAACGCTATTTTGAATGCGCTGCGGCATGAATTCGGTCACCCGCCGATTGACATGCCTCAACGACGTTAACAGGATGCCATTCGAGACTGACGGGCCAATTCCCAGCGCCCGCCCGCCCCTTTTCTTCAGAACCTCAAGCCTCAGGAGATGCCCATGTCAGACGATGTCGTCATCGTCAGCGCCGCCCGCACCCCGGTCGGAAGCTTCAACGGCGCGTTCGCGACCCTTCCCGCCCACGATCTCGGCGCCGTCGCCATCAAGGCCGCGCTGGAGCGCGGTGGCATCGAGCCCGGCCGGGTCTCGGAAGTCATCATGGGTCAGATCCTGACCGCCGCTCAGGGCCAGAACCCCGCCCGCCAGGCCTCGATCGGCGCCGGTATTCCGGTGGAAAGCCCGGCTTGGGGCGTGAACCAGCTTTGCGGCTCGGGCCTGCGCACGGTCGCGCTCGGCTACCAGGCGCTGCTCAACGGCGATTCCGAGATCGTGGTTGCCGGGGGCCAGGAATCCATGAGCATGGCTCCGCACGCCCAGTACCTGCGCGGCGGCGTCAAGATGGGTGCGGTCGAGTTCATCGACACCATGATCAAGGACGGCCTGTGGGATGCCTTCAACGGCTACCACATGGGCAACACCGCCGAGAACGTGGCACGGCAGTGGCAGATCACCCGCGCCCAGCAGGACGAATTCGCGGTCGCCTCGCAGCAGAAGGCCGAGGCCGCGCAGAAGGCCGGCAAGTTCAACGACGAGATCGTTCCCGTCACGATCAAGACCCGCAAGGGCGACGTTGTCGTCAGCGCCGATGAATATCCCCGCCATGGCGCCACGCTCGAAGCGATGGCCAAGCTCAAGCCCGCCTTCGAGAAGGATGGCACGGTCACCGCGGGTTCGGCCTCGGGCATCAATGACGGCGCTGCCGCCGTGGTACTGATGACCGCCAAGCAGGCCGCCAAGGAAGGCAAGAAGCCGCTCGCGCGCATCGTGTCCTGGGCACAGGCCGGTGTCGATCCGAAGATCATGGGCTCGGGCCCGATCCCGGCCTCGCGCGCCGCGCTGAAGAAGGCCGGCTGGAACGTCGGCGTTCTCGACCTGATCGAGGCCAACGAGGCCTTCGCGGCGCAGGCCTGCGCCGTCAACAAGGACCTCGGCTGGGACACGTCCAAGGTCAACGTCAACGGCGGCGCGATCGCGATCGGCCATCCGGTCGGCGCCTCCGGCGCGCGCGTGCTGGTGACCTTGCTGCACGAAATGCAGAAGCGCGATTCGAAGAAGGGTCTCGCCACGCTGTGCATCGGCGGCGGCATGGGCATTGCCATGTGCCTTGCCCGCGATTGATGTAGGTGCGCTGCACACGCGACTGAGTGCGTTGCACGCGACTAAAAAGGCGGCGGTTGCAAATCAAATATTCTTCGCAACTGCGCACGCCTCGACTAAATACAAGCGCCCGGCTCAACGCCGGGCGTTTTGTTCTTGATGTCCGTCAAACCAGCCGCATAATCCGTCGTTAAAAAACACTCGCTAAGCAGCGTCAAAGATTGAGTCCAAAGATCGGGTCCAAGGATTGAGTCCAAGGGAAGGAAGCTTGAGATGGCACGAGTTGCACTGGTGACGGGTGGTACGCGGGGCATTGGCGCTGCGATCAGCAAGGCGCTGAAGGCGGCCGGCTACAAGGTTGCAGCGAGCTATGCCGGCAATGATGCCGCAGCGGAGAAGTTCAAGGCCGAGACCGGTATCGCCGTCTATAAATGGGACGTCGCGTCGTTCGATGCGTGCGCGGAGGGCGTGAAGAAGGTTGAGGCTGATCTCGGTCCCATCGACGTGCTCGTCAACAATGCCGGCATCACCCGCGACACCGCCTTCCACAAGATGACGCTCGAGCAGTGGAACGCGGTGATCAACACCAATCTCGGCTCGCTGTTCAACATGACGCGCCAGGTGATCGAAGGCATGCGCGCGCGCAAGTTCGGCCGCATCATCTCGATCTCGTCGATCAACGGCCAGAAGGGGCAGTTCGGCCAGGTCAACTATTCCGCGGCGAAGGCCGGCGACATCGGCTTCACCAAGGCGCTTGCGCTCGAGAACGCCAAGGGCGGCATCACCGTGAACGCGATCTGCCCGGGCTACATCAACACCGAAATGGTGCAGGCGGTGCCGAAGGACGTTCTGGAAAAGAACGTGATCCCGCAGATCCCGGTCAACCGTCTCGGCGAGCCCGAAGAAATCGCGCGCGCCGTGGTGTTCCTCGCGGCCGACGAGGCCGGCTTCATCACCGGCTCGACGCTGACCATCAATGGCGGCCAATATCAGACCTGATCTAGCGACGGGCCTCTAAGCGAAGAGCCTTCGAGCCAAAAGCCTGTAGCTTCGGGCGCGACAAGGCGATAGTGAAGACGAAAATGCCCGGCCTCGTGCCGGGCATCCGCGTCCTCAGAGCCCTTCAATTGATGACCCCGCGCACAGCCACGCTTATCGGATTGACCGCGATCCTGATGTGGTCGCTGCTCTCCGTGATGACGGTGGCGACCGGAAAAATCCCGGCCTTTCAGCTTGCGGCGATGACGTTCGCGATCGGCGGTCTCGTCGGGCTCCTCACCTGGATCGGCCGCGCTGGGGCCGCCAGGAGCCTGCGCCAGCCGCTTGTCGTCTGGGCGGTCGGCGTCGGCGGCCTGTTCGGCTATCACGCCCTTTATTTCCTCGCCCTGCGTTTCGCGCCGCCGGCCGAAGCAGGCCTTCTGAATTATCTGTGGCCGCTGCTGATCGTGCTGTTCTCGTCGTTCCTGCCGGGCGAGCGGCTTGCCGTGCATCACATTATCGGCGCCGTGCTCGGCCTCGTCGGCACCGTGCTGCTGTTTGCCGGCAGCACCTCCGGCTTCGCGCCGGGCCAGGTGCCGGGATTGATCGCGGCTTTCGTCGCGGCCTTTGTCTGGGCAACCTATTCGGTGCTGTCGCGCCGGCTGAAGGCCGTACCGACCGATGCGGTCGCGGGCTTCTGTCTCGCCACCGCAGTGCTCGCCGCGCTGATGCATGGTCTGCTTGAAACCACCGTGTGGCCGGAGACCACGCTGCAATGGCTCTCCGTGATCGCGCTCGGCATCGCCCCTGTTGGTGCGGCATTCTATGCCTGGGACATCGGCATGAAGCGCGGCGACATCCGCGTACTCGGTGCCGCCTCCTACGCGACGCCGCTGCTCTCGACCGGCTTTCTCATCGCCGCCGGTTTCGCCAAGGCGAGCGCCAACATCGCCATCGCCGCCATCCTGATCGCCGGTGGCGGCCTGATCGCGGCGAAGGACATGGTGCTGCGGAAGCGGTGATTGTCATTCCGGGGCGATGCGCAGCATCGAGCCCGGAATCCATCTATCGGCGTCAATGGTGGGGAGATGGATTCTCCGATGCGCAACTGCGCATCATAGTTCGCCGCTATGCGGCGCCTCGGAATGACGGCTTGCCTACGGCTCCCAGCCCTTCGGCGCGAGCTCGAATTTTGCGAACTCGAACGCGGGTGCCACGGTGCAGCCGACCAGCGTCCACTCGCCGGTGGTCTCGGCCATCTGCCAGGCATTCGCTGGCACGATCCCCTGTGGCCGCTCGCCGCCGATGAGATTGACGCCGAGCCGTACCTCGTGCTGGGAGCAGCCTTCATGCGCGATACGCAGCGTCAACGGGCTGCCCGCGTAATAGTGCCAGGTCTCGACCGCATCGATGCGGTGCCAGTGCGAACGCTCGCCGCGCGCGAGCAGGTAGTAAATCAGGGTCGAGCGCGACCGCCCGTTGGCGTCCGTGGTCTGGTCGCGAAAGGTCTCGCGATAGTGGCCGCCTTCGGGGTGCGGGCGGAGTTCTAGGCGCGCGATGATCTCGGCTGCGGTCGGCATCGATCCCCGTCAGGACTTGTTCTTGCGCTCGCGCAATTCGCCGAACACGACGGCGGCATCAGCACCCTTCATGTGTAGCCTGGCTGCGACCGAGGGTTCATCAGCGCGCAGGAACACATTTGCTCGCTTCTCTTCACCAAGCAGTGAGGGGATGGTCGGCTTGTTCTCGGCGCGGAGCTTGGCAACTTCCGCCGCGCGCGCCTGGAGCGCCGCATTGTCCGGCTCGATGGTGAGCGCAAACTTGACGTTCGAGGCGGTGTATTCGTGGCCGCAATAGAGCTTGAAGTCGTCGGGCAGGGCTCGCAGCTTCATAAGCGAATCCCACATCATCGGGTAGGTGCCTTCGAACACCCGGCCGCAGCCGATCGAGAACAGCGTGTCGGCGGCGAACACCGTCTTCTCGTTGTCGAACACGTAGGAGATGTGGTCGAGCGTGTGGCCGGGCGTCTCGACGACGCGCCCCAGCAGGGTGCCGATCTTGACCACGTCGCCATTGGCGACGCGCAGGTCGACGTCTGCGATCTTCGTCGTCTTGTCGTGCGGCGCGACGACGCGGCAATTGTATTTCTGCTTGAGTTCGGCGACCCCTCCAACATGATCGCCGTGATGATGGGTGATCAGGATGTCGGTGAGCTGCCAGCCCTCGCGCTCCAGTGCCTTCAGGATGGGGCCGGCCTCCGGCGCATCGATCGACGCGGTTGCCTTGGTTTCCACATCGTGGATCAGATAACCGAAATTGTCGTTTAAACAGTTGAAAGTACGAATTTCGGCGGCCATGACATCTCCATCGCGCTCAGCCCCGCCAGACAAATATGGCGTTAACGTTGCGCAGGCAATGCAATATTCCGCGCGCGGCGCCGGCCTTGTACATGTTACATTGCCGTCATGAGCATCGACGTCGTCGACCTCCGCGAGTTCTATTCCCGTCGTCTCGGGATTGTGGCGCGGCAAATGATCAACCGCGGCATCAGGCAGCGCTGGCCGAACGCCGAGGGCCAGCGCGTGCTCGGCATCGGCTATCCGACGCCCTATCTCGGCCTGTTCCGCGAGGACGCGGAGCGCTGCATCGCCTTCATGCCGGCGG
>JAEYRD010000056.1 GCA_023435725.1 Pseudomonadota bacterium
AAGACGCGTGTGTTCGACCAGGCGAACGCGATGGTAGCCACCATGCTGCTCAACATGGCGACGCTGAAGGACTCGTATGCACCGTATGAGGAAGAGCATCGGCGGCTGTATGGGGCGGGGCGGTAGAGGCAGGGTGCCGCCACGCACGCGCCTCGTCATTCCGAGGCGACGCGTAGCGTCGAGCCCGGAATCCGTATTGCCGCCTGATGGATTTCGGGCTCGCGACTTCGTCGCGCCCCGGAATGACAGCGAGTGAGTCCGTCGCGGCCCGCTCATCCTTTAAGCAACTGCACGTCGCAAAGCCGTCGCACAGGGAATGAGCAGACGTCAATTCTTTCCCTAACTTCCTGACTACGCTGCAAATTCTCTCGCTGCTCGCGCGCGATCGCAATTGTACACAATGGCACGGCGCTTGCAGAACTCCCGTCAAAGAGAGTTCTCGCGGGGGCCTTGAGTAATGTTGAACTCAACCAAGCCGACACTGGGCGTCATCAGCGCCGAGCCCGAGCCGATCAAGCTCGACTGGTCGAGTACCGCGCTTCTCATCATCGACATGCAGCGCGACTTCATGGAGCCTGGCGGCTTCGGCGAGACGCTCGGCAACGACGTTAGCCAGCTCGCGCGCGCGGTGAAGCCGATCGGTGCGGTGCTCAAAGCTGCGCGCGACACCGGCATGCTGGTGATCCACACGCGCGAGGGGCATCTGCCGGATCTCTCCGACGCGCCACCTGCGAAACTCGAGCGCGGCGCGCCGTCCTTGCGCATTGGCGATCCCGGTCCGATGGGCCGCATTCTCATTCGCGGCGAGGCAGGCCACGACATCATCCCGGAGCTCTATCCGCTCGACAGCGAGGTCGTGATCGACAAGCCGGGCAAGGGTGCGTTCTACGCGACCGAGCTCACGGACGTGCTGGAGAAATACGGTATCGAAAACCTGCTGGTGTGCGGCGTCACCACCGAAGTGTGCGTCAACACCACCGTGCGCGAGGCCAATGATCGCGGCTATCGCTGCGTCGTCATCTCGGACGGCTGCGCGTCCTACTTCCCCGAATTTCACGAGATGGGCCTGAAGATGATCAAGGCCCAGGGCGGCATCTTCGGCTGGGTCGCGGACTCAGCCGCAGTCCTGGAGGCAATGAGGATTTCGACCACACAGGGGTAATATCATGAGCACATTGACGGGGACGGCCGGCAAATCCGAGATGAACAAGTCTGAGTTCAAGCCGGCGCTATGGACATCGGGCGACTGGAACGCGTTTTTCGGCTTCGGCACCAACATCCTCGTCAACATGCTGGTGCTCACGGGGCTGTTGCGCTTCGTGCTGAAGATGCCGGACAGTCTCGTGTTCGGCCGCATCCTGCCCGCGCTGGGGCTGATGATGTGCCTGTCGACCTTCTACTACGCGTTTCTCGCTTATCGCCTCGCGCAGAAGACTGGTCGCAACGACGTTTGCGCGCTGCCATCCGGTGTCAGCGTGCCGCATATGTTCATCGTCACCTTCGTGATCATGCTGCCGATCACACTCAGGACCGGTGATCCTCTCAAGGGCTGGTCGGCTGGTCTCGTCTGGGTGTTCTTCCAGAGCTTTATCCTCATGATCGGCGGCTTCATTGCGCCGTTTATTCGGAAGATCACGCCGCGCGCGGCGCTGCTTGGCACGCTCGCTGGCGTATCCGTGACTTTCATCGCGATGCGCCCGGCGCTCGAAATGTACATGACGCCGCAGATCGGTCTGGTCTGCTTCGCTATCATCCTGGTGAGCTGGTTCGGTGGCGTGAAATACCCGAAGGGTATTCCTGCCGGCCTCGTCGCCATTGCCGTCGGCATGATCATCGCATGGGGCTCTAATCTGTTCGGCCTCGGTCTCGGTGGACTGAGCATCGCGGGCGTTGGAGCTGCCTTCGCCAATTTCGGCTTCTCGGTGCCGATTCCTGCCGTGGGCTATGTCTTCTCCGGCTTCGAATTTCTCGGCATCATCCTTGTCACCGCCGTCCCGTTCGGCATCTACGACCTCGTCGAGGCCATGGACAATGTCGAGAGCGCGGAGGCGGCCGGCGACGAATATCCGACCACGCGCGTGCTCACGGCCGACGGCGTCGTCAGCCTGATCGGCTGCCTGATGGGCAATCCCTTCATCAACGCAGTCTATATCGGCCATCCCGGCTGGAAGACGATGGGCGGCCGCATCGGCTATTCGGCTGCGACCGGCATCATGGTGGTGGTGCTGGCCTGGTTCGGCATCATCTCGGTGCTGCTCGCGCTGGTGCCTGTTGTCGCGATCTCGCCGATCCTGCTCTACATTGGCATGCTGATCGGTGCGCAGGCATTCCAGACCACGCCGGTCAAGCACGCGCCCGCGATCGTGCTGGCGCTGACGCCGCATCTGGCGGCCTGGGCCAAGCTCCAGATCGACACGATGCTGGTCTCGACCATGACGGCGGCAGCGACGGTCGGCGGCATGGCCGCCGACAAGGCCGACGCGGTCAAGGCCGCGGCGGTGGCGGCGCTGCCACAGCAGGGCGTGTTCTATCACGGACTCGAAGTGATGGGCGGTGGCTCCATCCTCGGCGGCCTTATCCTGGGCGCGATCGGTGTCTTCATCATCGAGCGCGACTTCGAGAAGGCCTCCGCGTTCGCGTTCGCCGGTGCGGTCCTGACCTACTTCGGCTTCATGCACGGCGAAGCCGTCGGCATCGGCGGCGGTTTTGGCGTGACGCCAGCCGTGGCGCTCGCCTATGCCGCGATGGCCGCCGGCCTGTTCGCGGCGAGCAAGCTCGGCGCCAGCGAGCACTATGCTGCGCATCCGGAGATGCACGCCGCGCCGGCGGAATAGACCGCCGAGATCTGCGATTGCGGCCGGTGACGCAAGCGAACCGGCCGCTTCGTCATGGCGTCGAAGGTTAACGATTGGTCGATAGATTTCGCTGGTCCTGCAGGTCGGTCAGTCCGCCGCGGGGTCGTCGAACAGGCCGAGTGCGCGCAGACCGCTGCCGCCGAATGCGGATGAGGGGAAATCCGTCGTCTCCAGCCGCAAGCTGTGGTGGCTGTTCGGCAGCCCGGTTGCAAGCACGATGGTATCCCGGTCGAGGAAATTGGGCGCCTCCATCGGCCGGACCGCGACGCCGTCGATCGTGACCATCGATCTCTCGAGCAGCGTAGAGGCGCGGCCGCTGACGATGAGCGCGATACCACACGCCTTGCAGTCGAGTTCGAAGCGAGCGGTGCTTTGCGTGATGGCCCAGATCGGCCCCCAGATCTGCGAACGGGTCAACTCCCAGCCGGCGCGATCGATGGGAGCGAAGTCGGTCGCCGGCATCAACCCGACATGCGCATAGAGCGACGATCCAAGCGGCGCCGGCAACCGGTCGAGGGTGAATGCGCCGCGCGTCGCCGCCTGCTGACGCAACACCTTCTCGAAGAAATTCGTGCAGAAGCTGGCGGCATAGCGATGGCCAAGATCGTTGGGATGAACCACGTCCACGATCACGTCGCGCCAGGCGAGCCTTCTGGCCTCCATCTCCGGCCACAGCGCGTCGCGGAAGCTGATCATCGGCAGGTCGTAGTGCCGGCCGATCGGCGCCTGCATCGATTGCATGTTGCCGCCCTTCTCCCACATCATGAACAGCAGCAGCGCGGCCGGCGCAGTGCGGTGGTCAAGGATCTGCCGCAACAGTCCCTCGTAGGCGTCCGCATCGGCGGAGGCGTCGTTGACACTGAATTCGACGATCACGAGATCCGGGGCCTTGGACAACAGATCGGCGCCGACGCGAAACGCGCCCAGCAACGAACCGGTGCCCGCAAGTCCGGCATTGACCACGGAGAGGGACGCATTGGGAAAGCGTTGGCTCCACCAGGCGGCAATTTGCGATGCATAGTTTCGCGATGGCTCGGACGCCAGCGATCCCTGGGTGATCGAGCCGCCGATGAACCCGAGCGTGACCGGTTCGCCCCGCGCCGCCTTGGCAAATACCCGCTTCAGGCGCGTGGTGTCGCCCGGCGAGACGACGCTGCGCGCAACCATCTCGGCATTCGGTGCAGCGAGAGCGAGAAGGGAGGTGGGCAATAGTGCGGTGCCCGCGGCGATGCCGGCGCCGAGCAGCAGATCGCGCCGGTGGACGATCACGGCGCGCTTCCTTGCGTCACGGCTGCCGGGCGGCGCCGCTGCCGCGTCCAGTTAAGGATCGGCCGCTCCAGATACCAGTAGGCAAGGCATCCGGCGGTGAGGCCCGCGGCGATCGCTGCGATGGCCAAGGGCGCATAGTTGAATGCGCTGACCGGGCCAAACAGCTTCCGTCCGATCGCCCAGACCGCAGCCATGGCGAAGAAGTGAAAGAGGTACAGCGAATAGGATGCGTCGCCGAGGAAGCGGAAGGCCGGAATGACCGGCAGGCGCCCGGCTTCTTCGGCCCAAATCACCGCGGCGACGATGGTCATGGCGCCGAACGACATCGACATGTGGAACAACAGCAGATGCGTCTCCGGATCCGTCCGGTACAGGATGGCAAGCGACAGCGCGCCGACGGCGAGAAGACTTAGGATATGGATGCGGCCAAGCCGCTGCAGCGAGCCGAGTTGATAGAGCCGGCCGACGCCGGCGCCGACGAGAAAGCCGAGCAGGCTGGGGCTCGTATAGAAGTCCTGGATATGGGACGGGTGGTCGATCACCCGCCCAATGACGATCAGACCGACGAAAAGGACAGCAAGCAGCGCAGTGCGGCTCGCCGATCTCACGAAGAACAGGCTCCCGAATGCCAAATAGAAGAAGGCCTCGTAGTCCAACGTCCAGCCGAGACGCAAGAGCGGCGCCTTCGGCACATCGGATGGAATGAACAGGAGCGACTTGATGACGCCCTCGATCGTCGGCACCGTGGTGAGAAAGCTGCTTGGGCTGGCGGTTGCGAGACCGACCACCAGGAAGGTCGCAATCCAGTACATCGGCACGATGCGCAGGATCCGGTTGCGCGCGAAGGCGACCGGCTCGAAGCGCGCCTCTCCTCCGATCACCGTGATGATGAAGCCGCTGAGCACGAAGAAGATCTCCACGCCGAGCCGGCCGGTGACGAGCAGGGCCTCATTGCGGCTCTCGAGCGGCCAGTACAGCGCGTGGGTGACGAGGACCATCAGCGCCGCCAGCGCCCGCAGATATTGGATGGAAACGAGCTGCGCTCGGGCGGCCGCCGCCCCGCTCGTCTCGAAGCGGGAGACTAACTGTGTCATTTCAGACCACTCTCTTCCCTGAGAACAACGATGCGACGAAGTGTGCAAGCCGCGAGCCAAGGATTATCGGCTACGCGGGCGCGAGGATGAGCGGTCTAAGCCAAAAGCGTTGATGCATATCTAAGGAGAATGACGGCGAGTCTGGGGGGCCGTTAACCATGGGATTCTGGAGTGGGGCACGGGCCGTTTTTCGATGACGCTAACGTCGCCTCGGCCGCTTTTTTCTGCCGAAGTCAATGTCAGCCGAGCCGGCCAATCCACTCGCGGAATAACTCCGGACCGGCTTCGACGGCGGCTGCAAGATCGTGCAGGCGGGAGTCGCGCGCTGCGCGCGGGGAGTAGCCGAAGTGTTGTCGGAAGCTGCGGCTGAAATGAGCCTGGCTCACGAAGCCGAATTCAGCGGCGATCTCTGCATTCCAGCGATCCTCATCCCCATCATCAAGCAGCACATGGATCGCCTCGAGCCGTCGTCCGCGAATGTAGTCGGCGACGCCTGCGAGCGGTGCAAAGACGCGATAGAGCACCGAGCGCGACACGCCGATCTCGCGGCAGATGATCGCCACCGAGAGGTCGGAGCGGCCCAAATTCTCGTCGATGAAACGGCTGGCGCGATGAAGGATGCCGACGTCCCGCCGGGCGAGGCCTTGCTCGCGCGCCCGCGTAGCCACGCCAAAACATCCGCGCAGCAGCCCAAGCGTCGTCTGCACCACTTCGGGCGCGTCGTTCGCGTTCAATGCCGGAAGCCTTCTCCGCAAGAGTGCCATCTGATCGGCGAGTACGCGGCCGGCGGCGCCGTCAAGGACCAGCCCATGCAGGTCGAGGCCATCGGGCGCGGCGCTGACGATGGGATCGCGCTCGACGTCCAGGCTGATGGTGTCGGTCGCCGTGGCGACGCCATCGAAGGGGCGGGTCAGATCGAGCACGAGCACCTGGCCGGGACCGGCCGAAATCGGTTCGCCGTCGACCTCGCCGCTCCATGCCCCACGACGCAGCAGAAGCAGCGCGAATGAGTTGCGGCCATCGGCCTCTGCCAGCGCGGCGGAGCGGGTGAAGCGTACCGGCCCCATCCGGGTGGACGCGGCGACTAGGCCGCCGAGCAGCCAGGCCTCGGCATCGACCTCGAAGGTGTCCTGGTCCGTGCCCTCGGGGAGCGACACTTCATAGTGCGAGAGAATCGCACGGTAGTGGTCGAGGCGCTCGGCGGCAGGCAATTCCGCGCTGTCAAAGCGCAGATACGGAATTTTGGTCATGCCAGGCTGCTCCCTTCGGCAGTTGATCTGCAAATTGGGACGATCAGGCAAGTTTCCACGCCGTCGAACCGCAGTCTCCGCACATGAATATTCATATTATTGCGCGCGGGCCAGACGCGTGCGTCTGCCGGCCCAAGCAATTTGCAATGACGTGAAGGTAGAGCGATGAACGAGCGGGGGATGGTGTTTGCGTTAAAGCCGGCCGAAGGCCGGATCGTCGAGAGAAGGACATTGGCCGCGAGGGGGGCGGCGCGCCGCGGGTGCAGCCGGCCCTTGTTCGGGAATTTCGCGGCTGCGGCAATCGCGCTCGCTCTCACCTTGCTGGATGCCCCATCCGCGCGGGCGCAGTTCGTCTGCGTCGATGCCAGCAACAGTGCCGCCGGCGCAACCGCGGGCTCGTTTTCGAGCGTCGCTTGCGGAGCCAATGCAAACGCGACGACCGAGGGTGCTGCATTCGGCGCTTCGAGCGTTGCCGGTTTTTCGGAGGCCTCGGCCTTTGGCGCCGGAAGCCTGGCCGCAGGCGGCCTCAGCACGGCGCTGGGCTATCACAGCTATGCAGGCGGCTTCTGGAGCACGGCGGCCGGCGCCTCCAGTTCGGCCAGCGGCGCCAACGCTTCGGCTTTTGGCTACCAGAGCTCCGCGTTAGGCTATGCCGGCGTGGCCATCGGCTACCAGGCAGCCGCTGGCGCCTTTGCCAGTACGGCCGTAGGCTATGGAGCGGCAGCAGGTGGCATTGCCAGCACGGCGGTCGGCAACGCCAGTCGGGCGGTCGCCGACAACGCCTTGGCGATAGGGGCTGGCGCCAACGTTTATGCCGCGGGCACGAACGGCACGGCCGTCGGCTACAATATTGAGGTGAACGGCGCCAACAGCACCGCGGTCGGCGCGAGCAACAGCGTCACCGGCAACAACAGCGGCGCGTTCGGCACCGGCCAGATCGTCCGCGGCAATGGCAGCTTCGCCATCGGCGACCCCAATATCCTGAACGGAAATGGCAGCTTCGTGCTGGGTGACAACAACAAGATCAACGCCACCAACCAGACCGGTTGGGGCGACAACGTCAATACGGTCGGCTCCAACAACGCCCTGGCCGCCACGGCGAGCGCCGCCGGGTCCTCCGTGTTCGGCTCCGGCAATGCCGTCAATGCGCCCAACGCGCTGGTGATGGCGAACGCGGCGACAGTGACCGGTTCAGGCGCCATCGCGATCGGCAACTCCGTATCGGTTGCCGGTGCCAACGCTGTCGCGGTCGGCAACAATGCCAGTGCCGGTTTCGCCAACTCAGCCGCCATCGGCAATGGCGCCACGGTGACGCGCGCCAACCAGCAGACCTTCGGCACGGCAAGTAACACCTATACCATGGCCGGTATCACCTCGTCGGCAAGCAAGGCCGCGCAAAGCGGCGCAACACAGCTCGTGACATCCGACGGCGCCGGCAATCTTGCGACCACCACCCTCGGCGCGCTCGGCATCGCCTCCACGGGCGATCTCAGCGCAATCAACGGCCAGCTTGCCGCCATCAACGGCCGTCTCGACGACCTCAGCAGCCGGACCAGCAAGGCGACCAGCGGCGTCGCCATGGCCTTTGCCATGGCCGGTGTACCGACGCTGCTGCCGAACGAGAGCTTCGCCATGACGATGAACTACGGTACCTTCGAGCGGGCCAACGGTCTCGCGTTCAATGCAGCGCTCCGTCTCAACGGGAACATGCAATTCAACGGCGGAATCGGCTACGGGCCGGACGAGAAGGTCGCCGGTGGACGCGTTGGCCTGCGTGTGGGCTGGTGAGTGCATGATTGTATCCCCACGATTGGTGGCGTGCCTGCTCCTCGTCGCGGCCTGCGCGCCCGTGCGGGCGGAGCCGCAACCATCGCCCTCCGGCTTCGCGGATCGTTGGGCGGTTCAGCCGGCCGCAGCCGCGACAAAGCAGGGCGGCCCTAAGGTCGCCGTCGAGCAGGCGCTCTATCTGATCCGCTCCGCGCTCCTGACGTTGAATGACGCCAATCGCTCCGGCAATTATTCGGTGCTGCGCGACCTCGCCGCACCTGAATTTCAGGCCAGGAACAGCGCAGCCGACCTCGCACTTGCTTTCTCCGAGCTACGGGCGCGCAAGTTCGACCTGTTTGGAGCGGCGCTTCTCGCGCCGCGATTGTCGGCGCCGCCCACCATCGATGCCGGCGGAATGCTGCGGTTGAGCGGCAATATTCCAACCAGGCTATTGCAGATCGATTTCGATTTGCTGTTTCAGAACGCCGGTGCCAGCTGGCGGCTTTACGGACTTTCGGTTGCCACGCCCGTTGCTGCGGCTCAATCCGTCACGCCGCAGGCAGAAGCCTCGAAGCGGTCGCCCTGAATTGACGTGCGCTGCTTGCCCATGCCGTTCTTCGCGACGCTCGTGCGAGCTACGCGGGATGAGCGATCGAAGGCGAATGATCAACCGTCTTGACAGCACCCATGGTGAGGCCGGCTCATCGCGCTTTAGTCTGCGGATCAGGGCCGCACGGCCGGCGTCTCCATTGCCAGGCCGCGCGCTCGCGACATCAAATAAAGCTCGAGCGCGACGAGTTCAGGCGAGCCGTAATCATAGGCCTGCGCGCGAACGCCGCTCATGCAGCTGCGCAGTCGCCGCTCCAGCGATCCCAGCGTCTGCCACTCCAGGCGGTAGAGCGGATAGCCGGTCGGCTGCCCCTGTGTGATCGGCGCGCCCGCAAGACGCTTGTCGAAATTGTCGTCGTGGCAATTGGTGCAGGCGAGGTTGAGCTGCCCGTCGCGCTGCATGAAGAGGTCGTGGCCCTGTTCGATGAACGGCTTGAGCTCTGGATCATCGCCGGCCGTGATTGCGACGCCGCGTGATTGGTGGGCGACGAAAGCGGTCAGTGCCAGCAGGTCGCGGCTCTCATAGGGCAGCGGCGTGGCCTGCTGGTGATTGGCGCGGCAGAGGTTGATGCGCTGGTCGAGCGTGACGGGGCGCGCGCTCGCCTTGTCGAAAGCGGGATAGCGTGCCGCAACGCCCTTCATGCTGCTGCGTGCATCGCCATGGCAATCCGCGCAGGCTTTGTTCGCGCTGCCGGTCTTCTTTCCCCACAGCACCTCGCCATCGAGCACGAACAGCATGCCCGGATTGGCGGTGTCGTCATCCTGCATGGCTCGCGTGTCCGGGCCCATGAAGGAATAGCCGGAGCGGCGCGCATCGGGCGGGATTTCACCGGCGAGCAGCGCAGGGGCCGTGGCAACCAGAGTTGCCGCCGCTATCGCGCGCCAAAGGATCATTCGACCGTGATCGATGCCGACGCGGTGGACGAATAGCCGTTGTCGCCGATCCACTCGAACTCGAACTTGCCGCTCTCCTTGACGACGGTGAAGAAGGACAAATATGGATTGGCTGCGATCGCCGGAAAGAGATCGGCGCGAAAGATCTCGGCGCCGTTGTAGCGGCAGGTGAAGCTCGTGATGATGTCGCGCGGCACGACGTCGCCAGCCGCGGTGTGGCGGAAGCCGGTCTCCATGATGTGTGAGGTCAGCGTGCGGATCTCGATGACGTCGCCGCGCTTGGCCTTCGCCGGAACGTTGATGAGCGCGGCCATCAATTCACCTCCTCGGTGCAGGCGGCCAGCGTCACGACGACGTCGGCTGCGACCTGCCAGAATGTGTCGTCGGAGAGGCGGGCGATCGCGACCACCTTCTGGGTGTCGGCGAGCCGGATCCGGGTCGAGACCTGGGCGCGGCCGGAGGAGGGGCCGAGATGAAAATTGCCGATGTTCGGTTGCGGGTTCTTCTCGTTGAAGACGTGGATGCTCTTGACGTAGTCGACCGCCGTCATCGGGCTTGCGACGCTCACCGTCATCGGCACCGTGTTGCCGTTCTCGACCAGCGGCGGAATGTCGAGCTTCACCTTGCCGGTGCGAATTGGCGCCTCACCGACGATGTTGCGAATTGCCGTGCTGAGCATCGCCGGTGTCGCATCGAGCGGCCGCAGCGTGACGATCGGAATCGTTCCGGCGGCCGTGACGCCTCCGGCAAGAGTCAGGAATTGTCGTCGCGTGGTTGGCATGAACAGGCCTAGTCCCGAAGCGTTGCAAGAAAAGCCACGATGTCCTCGATCTCCGTGGCCGACAATATCGGCTTGCCGGCAAAATTGCGCCCGACGCGTACCAAGCCGCTCGTGCGATAATAGGACGGCATGATGGTCTGCGGGTTGAAGCGCGATGCATCGACCAGTCGAAGCCGCAACTGGCTCGTCGTCCAGCGGTTCCCGGCGCCGGTGAGGTCAGGGGCCAGGTCGCCCTGGAACCGCGTTTCCGGGAACGGGCCGGAATGGCAGAGGATGCAGGTGGTGGTGCGCGCAAGCACCAGCGCGCGGCCGCGCGCGGCATCGCCGGGCGAGCCCGTGAGCGATTCCGCAATGCCGTCGCCGGCGATCTTGTAGGGCACTAAGTCTTCGGCTTTCGCACGATTGGCAAGTGCAAGACCTGTTGCGACCAGCGCAGCGACGATCAATCGGGCCTGAGACGCGAGATCTGGCCACAGGCTCCACTTACCTCTCCCGCTTGGGGGAGAGGTCGCCGCGAAGCGGCGGGTGAGGGCTGTCTCCTCATGGGGGTTCTCGCGTGTGGAGACACCCTCTCCCCAGCCCTCCCCCGCAGGCGGGGGAGGGGGCGCACCGTGTTCGTGGCTACAGCTTCGTCTCATCATGTACTAGCCAAAGGTGTCCGCCGTGATGGTTTGAAACCAGCGCTCGGCCTCGGTCGCCTCGCGAGCGCGCAGCTCGCGCGGCGCATCGACCGGGCTCGTTGCGCCGCCCTCGACCTCGGCAAAGATGTCGCCCTTGGGCTGATAGTTGCCGGCGAGCGAAAAGCCGTAACCGGGCGCGACGGTGTTGTAGCAGACGCCGGTCAGCCGTGGCGCCTCAGGCGCCCGACCCGCGAGCATGCCGACGATCGCGCTGGCGCAGGCCTTGCCCTGGGCGCTCGCTGCCGAGGCCGATTTGGGGATGCCGCCGCCGAGGCAGGCGTCGCCGATGACGTGGATGTCTTTGATGAGTTTCGACTCGAAGGTGACGGGATCGATCGGGCACCAGCCGGTCGCATCCGCGACGCCCGCGGTCGCGGCGATGCGCCCGGCGCGCTGCGGTGGGATGACGTTGGCGACGTCAGGCGTGTAGTTGCCGAATTCGGTGACGATGGTTCTGGTCGCGGGATCGACCGAGGTCACGCGGCCGCCTTGCGACAGGGCGATGCGCTCGATCATGTCGCCGTAAAGCTCCCTCCACGCCTTCTCGAACAGCCGCTGCTGGGAAAAATTGTCCTTGGCATCGAGGATCAAGACTTTCGAGCGCGGCTTCTTCGTCTTGAGGTAGTGCGCGATCAGGCTGGCGCGCTCGTAAGGCGCCGGTGGGCAGCGCGAGGGATTGGCGGGGATCGCGATCGCAAAGACGCCGCCGTCGTCCATTGCCTCCAATTGCTTCCGCAGCAGAAGCGTCTGCGCGCCCGCCTTCCAGGCGTGCGGCATCTTCTCCGCTGCGGCGTCATCGTAGCCGGGGAGAGCTTCGATATGAAAGTCGATGCCGGGTGAGAGAACGAGGCGGTCATAGGCAAACGTGGCGCCATCAGCCGTCGTCACGCTACGCTTTTGGATGTCGATGATCGTCGCAGCCTGGCCGACGACGGTGACCCCCTCGTCGGCGAGCTTGTCATAGCTGAACTGCTGCGCCTCGATGTCGCGTAGGCCGGCGATCACTTCATTGCTGAACGGGCAGGCGGTGAAGACCTTGTTGGGTTCGATCAGCGTAGTCTGCAATTTTGCGTCGGCACGCTTGAGCGCGCGAACGCAGGCTGCGCCGCCGAACCCGCCGCCGATCACGACAACGCGGCCCGCTGATTGCGCACGCAGGATCGAAGGAACGGCGAACGATGTGGCCGCGGCGGTGATGCCGAGGACGGCATTCCGCCGTGTCACCGGCGCATTCATGAGCTTCATCCGGAAAGTGCCGCGGCGGCCGTTGTGGCCCCGCGGCGTTCCTTAGGCGAAGGAGATGTTCTGGTCGCGCAGCGGCACCGAGCGGATGCGCTTGCCCGTCGCCGCGAAATAGGCGTTGAGCACCGCGGGGGCTGCGACGCCGATGGTCGGCTCGCCGACGCCGCCCCAGAATCCGCCGCTCGGCACCATCACCGATTCCACCTTCGGCATCTCGTTGATGCGCATCGAGTTGTAGGTGTCGAAGTTGGTTTGCTCGATGCGGCCGTCCTTGACGGTGCAGCCGCCGTAGAACAGCGCCGAGAGGCCATAGACGAAGGAGCCCGCGATCTGCCGTTCCACCTGCGCCGGATTGACGACGTAGCCGGGATCGGTGGAGGCGACGATGCGATGCACCTTGATCTTGTTGCCGTCGGTCACCGAGATTTCGGCGGCGCCGGCGACATAGCTGCCATAGCCCATCACCTGCGCAATGCCGCGGTATACGCCCTGCGGCGCCGGCTTGCTCCAGCCGATCTTCTCGGCCACGGCATTGAGCACCGCCAGATGCTTGGGGTGATTGCCCATCAGCTTGCGGCGGAATTCGAGCGGGTCCTGGCCTGCGGCATGGGCCAGCTCGTCCATGAAGCACTCCATGTAGATCGCGTTGTGATTGACGTTCACGCCGCGCCAGAAGCCGGGCGGAACGTGAGGGTTGCGCATCGAATGCTCGATGAGGAGGTTCGGTACCGAGTAGCCGAACACGGCCTCGCCGGATTGGGCAACGCCCTGGAATGCGGCCGGATCCATGCCGTTCTGCAGCGCTTCGGGGCGGAGCGAGAACAGGATCGACTGCCCGGACAGGCGGTAGTGCAGCGCGACCAGATTGTTGTCGGCATCGAACGCGCCGGTCATCTTGCACTGGGTGATCGGGTGATATTTGCCGTGCGCCATGTCCTCTTCGCGCGACCACAATAGTTTGATCGGCGTGCCCGGCATCTGCTTGGCGATCTCGACGGCCTGGCGGACATAGTCCGTCATGCCGCGCCGGCCGAAGCCGCCACCGAGCATCACCTTGTGCACGTCGCATTTCTCCGCCGGCAGGCCCGAGGCCTCCAGCACTGCCGCGAAGGCTGCCTCGCCATTCTGCGTGCCGCACCAGACCTCGCATTTGTCCGCCGTGTAGAGCGCGGTGGCGTTCATCGGCTCCATCGTGGCGTGGTTCTGGTAGGGATAGTTGTAGATGGCCTCGATCTTCTTGGCGGCGCCGGCAATTGCCGTCTTGGCGTCGCCGTTCTTGTTGCCGACATAGGCCGGTTGCTCGTTGTCGAGGCCCTCGGTCAGCCACTTCGCAATCGACTCGCTCGAGACCTTGGCGTTGTCGCCCTCGTCCCAGACGATCGGCAGGGCTTCCAGCGCGGTCTTGGCGTGCCACCAGGTGTCGGCAACGACGGCGACCGCGGAATCTCCGACCTTGACGACTTTCTTGACGCCTTTCATGCCGGCGACCTTGGCTTCGTCAAAGCTCTTCAGCTTGCCGCCGAACACCGGGCAGTCCTTGATCGCGGCGTTCAGCATGCCCGGCAGCCTGACGTCGATGCCGTACACCATCGTGCCGGTGGTCTTGTCGGCGGTGTCGAGCCGCAGCAGGCCTTTGCCTGCGATGGTCCAGTCCTTCGGGTCCTTGAGCTTGACCTCAGCCGGCGGTGTCAGTTTTGCCGCGGCCTCGGCGACCTTGCCGTAGGTCGTGGTCCGGCCCGTCGACTTGTGGGTGATGACGCCCTTGGCAACGGTGCATTCGGAGGCCGGCACTTTCCACTCGTCGGCCGCGGCCTGGATCAGCATCAGGCGGGCAGTGGCGCCGCCCTTGCGGACATAGTCTTGCGAGGTGCGGATGCCGCGGCTGCCGCCGGTCGAGAAGTCGCCCCAGACGCGCTTGCGGGCAACGCTCTGGCCGGGTGTCGGGTACTCGGTCGTGACCTTCGACCAGTCGCATTCGAGTTCTTCGGCGACGAGCTGAGCTAGGCCGGTGAGCGAGCCCTGACCCATCTCGGAGCGAGCGATGCGAATCACCACGGTGTCGTCGGGCCGGATCACGACCCAGGCATTGACCTCGGGCGAGCCGTCGGCGGCGCGAACCACGGTCGGTCCGCCGAAGGGGATGTCGAGGCCGATTGCGAGGCCTGTGCCGAGCGCGGCCGTGCCGATGACGAAGGCACGGCGGTTCATCCTGGGAGAGACGTGCTTGTTCATGTGGCGGCTCCTCAGGCGCTTGTGATCGTGTGGATCGCCTCGCGCACCTGCTGGAAGGTGCCGCAGCGGCAGATATTGGTGATGGCCTCGTCGATATCGGCGTCGGTCGGCTTCGGCTTCTCGTTCAGCAGCGCCGCCACGGCCATGATCATGCCACTCTGGCAATAGCCGCATTGCGGAACGTCCTGGGCGATCCAGGCCTTTTGCACCTTGTGCAGCGTGTCGCCGGAGGCGAGTCCCTCGATCGTGGTGATCTTCTTGCCCGCGACCTCGCCGACCGAAACCCCGCATGAGCGGGTGGCGACGCCGTCGATGTGAACGGTGCAGGCGCCGCATTGTGCAATGCCGCAACCGTATTTGGTTCCGGTCAGGCCGGCATTCTCGCGGATTGCCCAGAGCAGTGGCGTATCCGGCTCGACGTCGAGCGTGAGCGTTTTCCCGTTGATTGTTAGGTCTGCCATCGCAAGTCCCCTGATTGGCCCAATCCACCGACTGGACTCAGGGGCGCAATGTGTCCGGCAAAATGGAACTGTTCAAATCAATAGTCCGCGGGGTAGCTTACGAAGAATTTGATGGCGACTGGAAGATTGTGGGATCGGCGGTGTTGTGCGTCGCCCGATTTCGGCGGGGGGGGGCGACCTCTCTTGGGGCGCCGACGCCCAGCGTGGGGCGACACCCGGCGGTTCCTGCGCATGGGCGCGAGCGACAGTTTGTCCTTTTTGACGGGATGCAAGACCGAAAGGCTTTGCTACACTGCACTCGACGCAATAGGAGTTCCATAAACGTGCCAAGCCCCTGCAACGTGCTGATGCTCTATCCGCTCTTCAGCGCGGAGTCCTTCTGGAGTTTTGGTGAATCCTGCAAACTGATGGGCGTGCGGCGCCCCGCAGCTCCCCTGGGCCTGATCACCGTTGCGGCCATGCTGCCGGAGACCTGGACGGTCCGCCTCATCGACTGCAACACGGCGACTTTCAGTGATGACGATCTCGCCTGGGCTGACGTCGTGTTCACGGGCGGAATGATGCCGCAACAGGCCGACACGCTGCGCCTGATCGAACTGTGTCGCGCCGCCGGCAAGCCGGTGGTTGTCGGCGGTCCCGATCCCACTTCCAGCCCACATATTTACGAGAGGGCCGATTTCCGGGTGCTCGGCGAGGCCGAGAGCGTGATCGACGCGTTTATCGAGTCCTGGGACGGCGGGGCTCGGTCCGGCGTGTTCACCGCACCGAAATTCCAAGCCGACGTCACCAAGACGCCGGTGCCTCGTTTCGACCTGCTGAAATTCGAGGACTACCTTTATCTCGGTGTGCAGTACTCGCGCGGCTGTCCGTTCACCTGCGAGTTCTGCGACATCATCGAGCTCTACGGACGCGTGCCGCGGACCAAGACTACCGAGCAGATGTTCGCCGAGCTCGATACGCTCTACCAGATGGGTTACCGCGGCCATCTCGACTTCGTCGACGACAATTTCATTGGCAACAAGAAGTCGCTCCGGCAGTTCCTGCCGCAGCTCGCCGAATGGCAGCGCGCCCACGGCTATCCCTTCGAATTGTCCACTGAAGCCTCGGTCAACCTCGCCGACGACCCTGAATTACTCGACCTGATGGGTGCCGCCAATTTCTTCGGCATCTTCGTCGGCATCGAAAGTCCGGATCCGGCAACGCTGGTCGCGATGCGGAAGAAGCAGAACACGCGGCGCAACATCGCCGAGAGCATCCACAAGATCTACGGCGCCGGCATGCTCGTCACTGCGGGCTTCATCGTCGGCTTCGACAATGAGAAGGTCTCGATGGCGGATGCGATGGTTGATTTCATCGAGGAGGCCGCGATTCCCGTCGCCATGGTCGGCCTGCTCTACGCGCTACCGAACACGCAGCTCACGCGCCGCTTGGAGCGCGAAGGCCGGCTGCATCCGGGCCACGATCTCGCGCCGACCCTCGGCGCCGATCAATGCACGAGCGGGATCAACTTCGATCCGGTGCGCCCGTTGCGCGACATCCTGACGGACTACAAGTCGGTGCTAGAGCGGGTCTACAGCCCGGCGGCCTATGCGAGCCGCATCGACCGCCTGATGACGCTGCTCGACCGGTCGCGGCAGCGCCAGGAGCTGGCCGAGGGCGATATCCGCGCCAGGGTCGGGGCGATGGAGACGGTACACCGCGTGGTCACGGCCATTCCGGAGGCGCGCGGGCCGCTCTGGCAAACCTTCCTCAATTGCGCCAAGCGCGACACGTCATCGGCCCGGATCGCGGTGCAGATGATCGCTGCTTATGCGCATCTCGGACCGTTCTCGCGCAAGGTCATCGAAGCCATCGACTCACGTCTCGCAGCGCTCGACGACGAGACAGCCGTCCCGGCGGCAGCCCGACACTTGGCCTGAGGGCCTCACTTCACCGCCAGCCGCAAGAAGCTCATGACGCTGCCGAGCGCGGCAAAGCCTGCGCCGAGCGCCAGCGCCACCGTCGCGCCGTTGTGGCCGGCGAGAGCAAAGCAGGCCGCGGCGAGCGCTGCGCCGGTCGTCTGTCCCGTCAATCGCGCGGTCGCGACAATGCCCGAGGCGCCGCCGCTGCGGTGCGGCGGTGCGCTTGACATGATCGCCTTCATGTTCGGCGCCTGGAAGAAGCCGAACCCCATGCCGCAGATCATGATCCGCCAGACGATGTCGGGAATACTCGGGCTGGCCGGAAGCAACGCAAGCAGCGCCATACCGAGGCCGAGCAGCACCAGCCCGATGCCGCCCAGCAATCCAACTGCGTGGCGATCGGAGAGGCGGCCGGCGATCGGCGCCATGATGCCGACCACCAGCGGCCATGGCGTCATGAAGAAGCCGGTCTCGACTTGCGAACGGCCGAGCACGTCCTCGAAATAGAAGGGCAGCGAGACGAAGGCGAGGCCCTGCACCGCAAAGGCGCAGACCGCGGTCGCCGCCGACAGCGCGAACATCGGCCGGCTGAACAGATCGATCGGCAGCATCGGCGCGGGATGGTCCGCATGGCGGCGCGTCAGGATGAAGCCGAGCGCGAGGGCCGAGACCAGCTCGATGGCCACGACAATTGGCGACAAATTATGCGCGGCGCTGCCGATGCCCGTGATGAACAGGCCGAGGCAGGCGGCGGCGAGGAGTGCGCCGAGGAAGTCGAAGCCGTGATCCGCCCGCGGCGTCTTCGGCAGCATCGCAAAGCCGATGCCGATCGCGACGAGGCCGAAGGGAATGTTGACCGCGAACAGCCAGGGCCACGGGCCGATCGCCAGGATCGCGGATGCGATCGAGGGACCGAAAGTGAAGGCAGTGGCGACCACGAGCGCGTTATAACCGAAACCGCGGCCCTGCATCCGACCGGGATAGACGAAGCGCACCAACGCCGTGTTGACGCTCATGATGCCGCTTGCGCCGAGGCCTTGCAGCGTGCGCGCCACCAGCAGGCTGTCCAGCGACCAGGCCACCGCGCAGAACAGCGAGGCGATGGTGAACAGGACGAGGCCGCCGAGATAGATGCGCTGGTGCCCGACGATCTCGCCGAGCGCGCCGAGCGGCAATAGCGTCGCCACCAGCGCGATCTGGTAGACATTGACCACCCAGACCGACTGCTCCGGGCTGACATGCAGGTCGGCGGCAATGGCGGGCAGCGCGATGTTGGCAATCGCGGTGTCGAGCGAGGCCATCGCCAGTGCGGTGAAGATGGCGGCGATCGCCCAGCGCCGCTGCACCTCGGGCAGGCCGTCGGCGATCGGGTGGTCGGGCTCGCGCACGGCGGCAGGTAACGTGATTGTCATTGCCTGCGCGTTGCTCCGGCGGCGTAGCTAAAGGGACTTCCGGCATGTACTACGGCCGAGACCACTTCCACAGGCATATGCACGCATGCATTGTATGCGCGAAGGTCAGGCGATGACGCCGGGCGCTAGCGTATGATCGCGCCAGCTGCTGCAATTTCAGGGGATCGCCATGCAAATCGTCGTTCTGCCGGGGGACGGCATCGGGCCGGAGATCACGACCGCGACAACGGGCGTGCTGCGTGCGGCCTCGGAACGCTTCCAGCTCAATCTGCGCCTGGAGGAGCATGCAGTCGGACATGCGAGCCTCAAGCAGTTCGGCACGACTGTGCGCCCCGAGCTGCTCGATATCGTCCGCGCGGCCGACGGCCTGATCCTGGGCCCGACCGCGACCTTCGACTTCAAGGACGAGGCGCATGGCGAGATCAATCCGTCGCGGCACTTCCGCAAGAGCCTCGACCTCTACGCCAACGTCAGGCCCTCGCGCACCTATGCCGGGCGGCCCGGCCGGCTCGGCGATTTCGATCTCGTGGTGGTGCGCGAGAATACGGAAGGATTTTACGCCGATCGCAACATGGAACAGGGCAATGGCGAGTTGCTGGTCACGCCCGACGTCGTGATCTCGCTGCGCCGGATCACGCGCCTGTGTTGCGAGCGCATCGCGCACGCCGCCTGCCGGCTGGCGATGAAACGGCGAAAACATCTCACCATCGTGCACAAGGCCAACGTGCTGAAGATCGGCGACGGGATGTTTCTGGACATCTGCCGCGAAGCGGCCAAGGGCTATCCCGGCCTCGAGGTCGACGACATCCTCGTCGACGCCATGATGGCGCACGTCGTGCGCAATCCTGGCCGTTTCGACGTCATCGTCGCCACCAACATGTTCGGCGATATTCTCTCCGATCTTACGGCCGAATTGTCCGGAAGTCTCGGCCTCGGCGGCTCGCTCAATGTCGGCGACCACTACGCGATGGCGCAGGCGGCGCATGGCTCGGCGCCGGACATCGCCGGGCAGGACGCCGCCAACCCAGTGTCGCTGATCCTGTCGACCGCACTGCTGCTGGCCTGGTATGGCGAGAAGAGCGGCGCCGTCCGCTACGAAGAGGCCGCGCGTGCGATCGAGGCAGCAGTGGCGAAGGCGATCGGCGAGGGCAGGGCAACCCGCGATGTCGGCGGCAAGCTCGGCACGATCGCGGCGGGCGCCGCGATCGCGGATATCTTGCAGGCGGGGTGAGCTGCTTCCGCGCCTGCGCACGGGCCTAGAAAAAAAAAGACGAAAACAACCCCATGCAAAGTAGAAGCGGGCTTGATCGATAAGGGATTTTCGAGCTGCGCGGCCGACGACGTTCCGTGCTGCGACGACGTTGACACGTCGGGCAAAACACCGGCAACGATGCTATCGTTGGAGCCAATCCCGACTTCCGATTGTAACTCGAAGCGGACATTCGGTAGCAGCATCTCGCGCATGGGCCGATCAAGGGCACATGGCTCGGCCGCGATCCCTGCCGATGTAGCGAACCCCACGCGGCGAATCGCCGAAGCGCGCTCGGAACAGGCGATTGAAATGCGAAACGTCCGAGAAGCCCACCTCCAGGGCGATATCGGAAATCAGTTGCGCGCCGGCGCGCGCCTCGGTCAGCAATTTGAGCGCAAGTTGCAGACGTAGCTCATTCACGTGCCCGGTGAACGATGATCCTGACTGCGCCATCAGGCGCTGCAGATAGCGAGGTGAAATGCCCTGGCAACGAGCGACCGTCTCGACGCTGAGCCCGGGCTCCTGAAAGTGTGTCGCGATGTAGTCAAGGACGGCACTGTGGCGCGCGGCCACGACCGCATTCGCATCGCTCTCGCCCAAGAGAGCGCACTCGCCGACTGCGAGCGCTACGAGATCACAGGTGTGAGCCATGACGACTTCACGCAGCTTGGAGGTGGCCAGAGCCCTTTCCTTGAATGCCGACTTCAGATAGGCCATGAGGAGACGAAGCGGTTCGTTTCGCTGCGGGATCGGTCGCATAGCGAGGCTCTCGATGTCCGTCACGCGCTGCGCAAGCGCCTCGCGTGGCACGGCCAGACCGAACAGTATTCCGTCGACATAGGTGACGGTGGCGGGCTCCGAATGCAGAATCGAGACTGCGCCGCCGGCGCAAAGCTCGATGTCGCGGCCCCGCTGCGTCAGCTGACTTTTTCCGGGCGAGGAGACGATCAGGCCGATCGAGTCGTCACCATCGGCGATGCTGGTCCGCAAGCGCTGGAAGCGCATTGGCGAGCCTTTCAGTGCGAGCGTGCGCAAACTGCGGATCGCTTGCAGCGTTGCGTCGACTTGAAACGGAATGTTCGCAAGAGGCTCGACATCGACGTGGACTATCCCCCGCACAAAGCTCTCGCGCCATAGTGGAAGTCGCATCCGCTCCGGATGTTCGCGCGTCGAAAATCGATGCGATACGAAATCGGCTGCGTCCGTAGACATGGGACCTCCAGCCTTGATAAGACATTGGGTTCAAGTGCAGCGGCAGGCCAGCTGTCGGTATCCGTACTTTGCAATTTGCGCACCGACCGTCCCTTGAGGTACGCAGAACTCCAAGAAGCTACATCACTTGTCTGCTAGTCTCGTTCACCTGTGATTGATGTTGATGTGAACTGGCTCACGTGGCGACCAGGAAATTCCGACAATCTTTGATTGCGAATATCGCGTGCAGATATCTCCTTTAAGAGGAGATGATTGTGATGGCTCTATTTCAAATTGCTGCCATCGGATCCAATTTGGAAATCCCTGGCAGGGTGCACGACCAAGTCCAACTTTACAGCGCTGTTCGCGCCTGCTCGGACTCATCGATCCGCGAGCAGAAGTTCTGCAGAACGAGACTATCCTCTACCGATTCCCTGTCGTGCCTTGATCGTCGCATCACCATTAAGGTCCGTCGGACACAAATCGCGTCCCGGCACTGCTCCTTTTCAGCCGCCGGGTGAAATGGTCGAAGTCTGTCACAAGGGACTCAACCGTGGTGATCGAGAAGGGATTCGATCATGTCCGCCATAGTCGACATGCTCTATCGCGAATACTGCCGTGCCCGTCTCACCGAAATGCGAAAGCAGCTCTTGATACAGGGCGTCGGCGACAAAACCTTGCAAGTGCCTTGGGAGGACGATGATCCTGCCGACCCTGGCGCTCGGAGGAGCAGCTGGGCGACCAGGGAGCCCCCATCCTCCATCGGGTAGCTGGTGCGCGTTATCGACCCCATGAGCGCGAGCGCACGCAGACAGGCCGGCAGATGGATGATCGTACTCACGCCTCGACGCGATTGTTCGGCGAAACTCCGCCGGAGTTCAACGCGGCTGGCCGCGATCTGCGTATCGACATCTGTCGCGGGATCGCGTTATGGTGGATCTTTCTCGATCACGTTCCCGATAACATCGGGAGCTGGCTGACGCCGCGCAACTACGGCTTCTGCGATGCCGCCGAGATCTTCATGTTCCTCTCGGGCGTGACCTGTGCACTCGCCTACGGCAGGGCACGGGAGCGCGAGGGCTGGAGCGGCATGATCGGCCGTTCGCTGCGGCGAGGATGGGACATCTATGCGGCGTTTCTGCTGCTCACGCTCGCTTGCGTCGTCCTCGTCTACCTTACGGGCAGCGATGATCTCGCCGACGAGAGCAATACGCGAATTCTGCTCGACCATCCGGGCGCCACGCTTGCGCACGCTGCAATCCTGCAATACCGGCCCGTCAATACCGACGTCCTGCCGGCTTTTGTGATTTTTCACGTGCTATTCGCGCCGCTGCTGTGGCTGCTGCTGCGAGCACCGAACGTGACGCTGGGAGCGTCCCTGTTGCTGTACGCGCTGGTGCACGTCTTCGGTTGGAGTGTGCCAGCCTGGCCCAATGGCGTCTGGTTTTTTAATCCGCTGGCTTGGCAGCTTCTGATCGTGCTGGGCGCATGGTGCGTCATTGAGGGAGGGAAATTCCGGCCATGGATGCTGTCGCGCCCGGCGCTTGTTCTTGCCGTTCTCTATCTGGTTTTCGGCCTGATCCTTGCTCAGAGTTGGGGCATCAAGCCGCTGGTCCCGCAAACTTTGAAGGATCTGGTGTTTCCATTGGACAAATCGAATCTCAGTCCGATACGGCTGCTGCATTTTGTGGCTCTTGCAATTGTGGTGCTGCGATTCATTCCTCAGAATTGGGGAGCGCTATCAACGCCGGCGCTGAGCTGCGCGAGGTGGTGTGGCGAGAATTCGCTGCCGATCTATTGTCTCGGCGTCCTTCTGGCGCTAGCTAGCCACCTTACGCTGCTCGACCTCTCCGAGGGGCTGGCAATGCAGATCGTGGTCAGTTTTGCTGGTGTCCTGATGATGATCGTCGTCGCGCGGCTACTGAACGCGATCAGCCTCAAGCGCGAGCGGAAGTCAGGGTGGACGCAGTCGATCGAGAAAGTTCCGCCGGTTCGCTAAAGTGCAGGCCAAACTGGTAGATTGCGTGGAGCACGGTGAGCGGCTCTTGGCCCTGAGCCGACGTGCAGCGAAAGCCCTTGGCATGTCCACTTTCGGAGACAGAGCGGACCGAGCCTCGGACACTACCCTAGCCCAAGAGCGGGCCCTGTGGTTCAATGCCTTGGAATGAAGTCTACCGATCTCGGGGGCCCTTGTTGGCTGAACGGGAAGGAGACTGTCACGTGAACCCTGTTGACCAGTATCTCTTAGAACTCCTCAACGGCTTCGCGCACCGCTCCCTGATCCTTGATGCGGCGGTAAGTTTCTTGGCAGACCAAGCCGTATTCAAGGGCGCTCTTGTGACATCGCTCTTGTGGCTGGCTTGGTTCCAGCGTGACCCGGGCCAAAAGCTGCGCCGGGAGCTGGTCATTTCAACACTTGCGGCCACAGTCGCGGCACTTTTGCTGACAAAGATCATCAGATCTCTCGTGCCGTTTCGATTACGACCGATCCAAGATCCCGCGGTCATCTTCACGTTGCCCTATCACGTCACGAGTGAGACTCTGTGGAATTGGAGCTCCTTTCCGAGCGATACCGCCGCATTCGATTTTGCGTTGTCCGTTGGCGTGGTGTTGATGTGGGGCCGATGGGGCTGGCTCGTGATCTTGTACAGCCTTGCCGTAATTTGCGTACCGCGCATCTATCTCGGCTATCATTATCCATCGGACGTGGTGGTCGGCGCCCTGATAGGCAGTCTCGTCACCCTAACGTTGTGCCGGAAAGAGATCAGGATCCCGCTGAGCCGCAGGCTTTTGCTTTGGAGCGATGACTATCCGGGCACGTTCTATTGCGCGTTCTTCCTTTTGACATACGAGATCGCGGCAGTGTTCGAGAACACACGCCAAATTCTAACCGCTGCCTGGAAGTTGTCTCGCTACGCGTTCTAGATTGCTCACACCAAGTTCTTTCGCATTTTGACTCGAGGCGGACTACCGAGAATGACGCGTTCGGACCTAGCTTCGCCCACCATAGTCGCCACTGCCAATGCGCGCATCAACGCGGACTATACGAACGACTTGAGCATGAATAGAGAGCAGAACGTGCGCTCTTTCGTTCTGCGTAGCCGGGGCTTTACCCGTTACTTGATTTTAGCCAGGCACGCCCTCAGCTTCTCGAGCTCCGCGCGAACTTGCGAATCCATGACGCTTTGTAGTGCGGCCATGCCTCTGCTGGAGAACTCTGCGGAAGCCTTTTTGTCAAGGTTTTGCTGCCAATCCCGGATTGCCACTTTCGTGGCCCTTTGGGCTGTCGACACTGCCTTGGCGTATGTCTGTATGCAGGCGTCAGCTTCGGAGCACGCCTTGCACTCTTGAGCGGCGGCCGGACTTGAAGCAAGCAGTCCCAGCGCCACAATGAGGACGTTCATCGATCTTCGTCCCTGAGTCTGGAAGGTTCCAGTAGCGGGACTGTTCCGGGGGTAGACGGCCCGGACCTCAGCAATCTTGATCATGGCTACCCGCTCCGCCGTCAGCCAACAGATGACACGGTGAAAAGTTGGGCACGCCAATTGGTTCGAAAGTGCAAATGCCCTAAGCGGCGCCTCACCTTAATCGTCGTAGACGGCGGCGCGTCAAAAACCCGCTTCCTCTAAACTTCCAGGCGGGGCGCTCAGTCAGAGCTTGTACAAATGGCGCATATCTTAGGGAATTATTCTTAGGGAATTTTGCCACAATCGTGGCGCGATGCGAGATGGCTCGAATTTGTCGATGGTTGTGGTTGCCGAGCGACAGTGGACAGCGATGCTGACCAATCCTGCATTTCTGACTCCCAGAACTCGTACGAAGCTTGTGACGCGCCGATTGCATCTATCCAAAGTTCGAATTGGGGCCGGCCGTCCCAGGGGCGAATTTCTTTCGGAGTCATGATGCATCTGGCTGCGATGGGCGAGCAGGAAGCCGCGCCACGATGTGCCGCCCGGAATCTTGCGATACGCATCACGACTGAGACGGCGCGATCGCACAGGAAGCGAGCAGCGAAACCAGTGTCCCAGCGCTGAGGCTCCGTCGTTCTCAACGAGTCAACTCTGCAGCCGACGTTGTGCTGCCCCAAATCGCTCTTGGACCATAACCGGACAATTACCCATTTCGGCGCCGGCCTCAGACTGAGCGATGATCAGTCGGCCGCTTCTGCTTCCCGAGCGTCCTCTTGTCTTCTGCCGGTGTCAGAGCGTCGAGTTGCTCGGTACTTACCAGGCGATTGGCCGTGATATCGCTGGAACAGCTTCGAAAACGCCGCCGCTGTCTCGTAACCGACCCGGCTGGCAATCCGCGCGATGGACTCATCGCTGGTTTCCAGCAGGAAAGCCGCTTCCGCCATCCGGCGCTCGATCACGTAACGATGCATGGACTGGCCGACGAGCTTGGTAAACCGCGCCGAAAATACCGAGCGGCCGAGTCCCACGCGTTGGCCGAGGTCGCTCAGCGTCCAGGGCTGCTCGGGATTTTCGTGAATCAGCTTGAGCGCCGGTCCGATATGCGGGTCAGATATGGCCCCGAGCCAGCCGCCTTGTCCGGGACTGAGAGACGCGATCCAGCTTCGAAGCACTTCGACGAAGAGCACTTCTGTCAGCCGTGAAAGCGCGACGCGTTGGCCGGGACGCTCGGTCGCGGACTCGCTGACCATGCGGCGCAGGATCGCTTCGAGCCAACCGCCGTCGGTCGTCGGCTTCAGCAGGAGCAGCGGCGGAAGCAGCTCTAGCACGCTGCCAAACAGCGGCCGCGACACCGTGAAATTGCCGCAAATCATGGTCGAGAGCGGCTTCGAACGGCTGCCGTGTCGAACGATGCCAAGACGCGGCGACGATTGATCGATATCCGTGATCCGCAAAGGCTCGGCCCGGCGATCCGAATAAAACACGTGGGGCTCGCCGCGTGTGATGACGACAAAGTCGCCCTCGGTCATCTGCATTTCCTGCCCATCTTCAAGCGCGAGGGTCGCGGAGCCCCGGCTGAGGTAGTGAAACAACGCGTAGGGGCGCGTCGGCAACTCGAGATGCCAGGGATGGCCGAGCTCAAAGTGAAAGAGCAGCGTGCCGCCGAGACGCATGCGATCGAGCACTTGGGTGAGGATGTCCATGCCGCCGAGATTAGACCGGCGGACGATCGGACACAACTTCCGGACGATCGATCTCTATCGTCCGAACGGGGCGCGGATTAGGTCATGTTGCGGCGGGCCGAGGTCACGTGCGGCAACCATTTCGCTAACGGCAGATGGAAGAAACCGCGACCTTACTGGAAACGCCTGTCCATTCCCCCGGACTGTGTTCGTCCGACATGCCTACAGGAACATTCATGCGAAATATCCTCCTTTCTGCTGCCACCGTACTCCTGGCCGGAACGACAATGGTCGGCTCCGTCTTTTCTGCCGAACTGCCTAAGGGAGCAGCCCCCAACATTGTGCTCGTGCACGGTGCTTTCGTAGACCAGACGAGTTGGCAGCCCGTTGCCGATATTCTCACGAAGAAGGGCTACAACGTCACGCTCGTCGAGAATCCACTCACCTCGCTTGCCGCCGACGTCGATGCCACCAAGCAGGCGCTTACGAAGCAGAGTGGAAGAACCGTCCTCGTCGGCCACTCCTGGGGTGGTGTGGTGATCACGGAGGCGGGGAACGATCCGAAGGTGTCGGCGCTCGTTTACGTCTCCGCTTTCGCGCCTGAAGTGGGGCAATCTCTGGCGACCCTCGCCAAGAGCGGTCCAGCAACCGAAGGCTCCGCGGCGATCCATCCTGACGACAAAGGCAACCTTTATATCGATCCCAAGGTGTTTCCTTCGGCAGTCGCGGCTGACGTTCCCCCGAAAATCGCCGAATCTTTGGCAAACCATCAGCTTCCATTGAGCGTCGCCGCGTTCGAGGCGCCGGTCGATACGGCCGCCTGGCGCGACAAGCCGACGTTCTATGTGATTACGACCAAGGACAAGGTGATCGCACCCGAGGTCCAGAAGCTGTTTGCAACCCGTATGAAGGCACAGATCACGGAAGTCGCCGGCAGCCATGCTTCGCTCGTGGTCCACGCAAGCGAAGTCGCCGAAGCGATCGAAAAAGCCTCGCTCGCAAAGTGACAAGGCCGCTCCCGGTGCGCTCGCGCCGGGAGCGCCTACTGCACGCGGCGCAAACTCAGCCCGGGCTGCGGTCCCCGTACCGACGCTCTTGAGCAAGGTTTCGCCATGTCGGCCACCTGTCATGACGTTCCAATCGAGGATCAGATGACTAAACTTGATATCCCTAGCCAAGATGGCGCCACGCTTGAAACGGCGCCCACCTGCTACATCGAAAGCGGCGCAATCCGGTTCGCCTATCGCCGGCTCGGCTCACCGGGTAGAACGCCGCTCGTTCTCTTGCAGCATTTCTCGGGCAACATCGATGCTTGGGATCCCGCCGTCGTCAATGCCCTTGCTACCGATCGCCCGGTAATTGCTTTTGACAACGCCGGGGTCGGCCGCTCAAGCGGTCAAACGCCGGACAATGTCGCGGCGATGGCACGAGACGCAGTCGACTTCATCAACGCGCTTGGCATGGCCAAGGTGGATCTGCTGGGCTTTTCTCTCGGCGGCTGCGTCGCTCAGCAGATCGCCGCTGAGCATGGACGGCTGGTCCGTAGGCTCATTCTCGTCGGCACCGCGCCGAGAGGCGGAGAGGAGCATCTGTTGGCAGTTCTGCAGCAAGCGTTTTCGCAAACCGATGCGCCGGACCCCCGCCTACCGTTGTTCTTCACAAACTCATCCGCCAGCCAGTCGGCGGGGCTGGCGTTCCTGACGCGGACGAAGGTGCGTACGGGCGATCGGGATACCGATAACGGCAGTGCGGTGACCGATCCGCAGGCCAAGGCCTTGATCACCTGGTGCGCTACACCTGATCCCGAGCACGCCATTCTGCGCGCTATCCATCAGCCCGCCCCCGTGGTCAGCGGTAGCCACGACACTATGCTGCCCGCGAACAACGCCTGCGCAATGTTCAAGGAACTCAGCAACGCTCAGTTGGTCCTTTACCCCGATTCAGGACATGGCGCCCTCTTTCAACACCACGAAACGTTCGTCAGCCACGTCCGGACCTTCCTGGATTCACAGCCCGCGGCGGCATGATCAGTTCGACACGATCTGACGCATTCTACGGAGGACAAATGAAGATCGCTAAAGTCGAGGTGGAACGTTTCAGCCTCACGAGCTCGAAGCCATTCGACACCGTTGTAGCCGCGCTGAAGTCTGCGGTCGGGCAGCCGAATATACCCGACTTTTTCAAGGAGACGAGGGCGACAACTTCCTTCCCGGATTTGGAGCGCGTTGTAAAAAGCGGTCTCGGCCGAACGGACCTCATGCTCTTCGCTGAGTTCGACCTGGGCGACATTCTGCGCCGAGAAACTGGGTCCAAGACGCCCAAGATCATCCGTTTGGTGGTCGGTAATCCTCTCATCATGAAAGAAATGGTCAAGCACGTGCCCGATGCTGGATCTTATGCTCCGGTCACTGTCCTCATTGATGAGCGTCCCGATGGCGTGCACATCTCCTATGACAAGATGGAGAGCTATCTACGGCACTACGGCAATGCAGAAGCACTTGTCGTCGCCCAAAATCTCGATGCGAAAATCACAACCTTGCTACACGAATGTGCGGGCTAAAACGTCCCGGACGTCTTTGGCGCGATGGACCAGAGCAAATGGTACGAGCTGGCGTCATGACGAAAGCCAGACAGAGGGTAAAGCTCCGCATGTACAGGGCACTTCTTATCGTTGCCTGGGCTCTTTCCACCGCGGCTGCAACGTCTGCTCCCGCCGTCGGGAAGGAGCCGCTAGATGCTGCCGCACTCAGTGCGATAAAATCGAGGTTCGGCAAGCTGATGGAATTGGCCAACAAACACGATTTCAAAAGTCTGCATGAGATGTTCTGGCAATCGCCTTCGACCCTATTGGTCGCTAAGAGCGCGATTCAATCCGAAGGAAACTGGGCAGGCTATTGGGGCAACGAGGCGATTGATCAAAAGCTGCATGACATCGGTAGCTCCGGCCCAGTCGTGCTGGAGGCAGACTATTCGAGGCTCAAGGTGGTTGGCCTAACGCGCGACGTCGCCGAGTCTTATGTTCCGATGAACATCACGGTCTCCTATGCGGGGCAAGACGGGACAGCCAAGCCGTTTTTAATGATCATTAACTGGCTCCGCATCGGGAAGGATTGGAAGATCGCTTCCGAAATCATTTTACCGGTGCCGCCCGTACCCGCCACGAAGGGCTAGGTGCCGAACCTCATCTGCTCACCACGAGCCGTTCTGTACCGAACGCACTTCGCAGAACCGCCTTCACGTATTTAACAGTCAGATCGCCGATCGTACCGGGCGCCGGCGCCTCAAAGATAAGAACAAGCTGCTCTCACGCCTAGAATCGTGCGTCAGGTCAGGGCTCCCAAATCAGACATTGCACCACCTCAGGTCGAGGGGCGCCTATTTACGAAAGGCGGGCGTTCGCGCTGCGGCGAAGCGAGGCCAACCTCCGATGGTTGTTTCTGTTGGAGGTCAGCACTGATACCGAAATTCGACAAGTCCGCAGCAGTCGCGGGCGCTGCCGCTGTCCGCAAGTCTTGTGGCAAGGCGCTATGCGAGACGATTGACCACGGCATTACGCCTCATGCGATGGTCGCAACGTCGGGTTAATTAGCTGCTTGACTAACACCAGCGGCCGCTCTCATATCGAAAAAACATCGGGCGCAGCGCGCCATTGGGACGGAAATGCTTGATTTCACGCAGCAGCTGATTAGCGGCGTCGCGCTCGGGTGCGTCTATGGGCTGATCGCGCTTGGATTCGTCTTGATCTACAAGGCGACCGAGGTGGTGAATTTTGCGCAGGGCGAGATCATGATGCTCGGCGCCTTCCTGTCGGTCACCTTCATCACGACGCTCGGGCTGAACTACTGGCTGTCGTTCCTGTTGTGCGTGATCGCGATGGCGATCCTCGGCGCGATCATGGAGCGGCTCGTGCTCCGCCCCATCCTCGGCTATCCGCAATTCTCGATCGTGATGGCGACGATCGGCCTCGGGCTCGTGATCCGCGCCCTCGTCGGCATCATCTGGGGCACGGACGACTTGCGGATCGAGACGCCCTTCACCGACGGTGTGTTCAAGATCGGCGCGCTGGTCATTGCGTGGGACGCGCTCTCCATCATCGTCGCGACGATCCTGCTCTGCGCGGCGCTCTACGCCTTTTTCCGCTTCACGCGGGTCGGCATTGCGATGCAGGCAACCTCGCAGAACATGCTCGCGGCCTACTACATGGGCATTCCGGTCAAGCGGATGTTCTCGCTGATCTGGAGCCTCTCCGCCATGGTCGCGTGCGCCGCCGGGATCCTGCTCGCGCCGATCACGCTGATCCACGCCAATCTCGGCTTTCTCGGCATCAAGGCGTTTCCGGCGGCCGTCCTCGGCGGCTTCGGCTCGATCCCCGGCGCGGTGGCCGGCGGCATCACGATCGGCATCGTCGAGTCGCTGTCCGGCTTCTATCTGCCGGAAGGCTTCAAGGACGTTGCGGCCTATGTCGTCCTGCTCGCGGTGCTGCTGTGGAAGCCGCAGGGCCTGTTCGGCCTCAACGCCGTCAAGAAGGTGTAAGGCATGGCCCATCATGTCCCCACCGATTACGGCGACAGCGATCCGCTGTTTCCGTCGAAAGCCGCAGTCTTCTGGTACGCCGTCCTGATCGCGGGCCTGATCGCCGCGCCTTACCTGCTGGAATCGTATTATCTCAGCCAGCTCGTCTTCATCATGATTTACGCCATCGTCGGCGTGGCGCTGAACATCCTGTCCGGCCAGGCGGGACAGGTCTCGATCGGCCACGCCGCCTTCCTCGCGATCGGCGCCTATTTCACCGCCGTTGCGCAGAAGTATGGTCTTCCGCTGGTGCTTTATCTCCCGCTCGCCGGTGTCTTCACCGGGATCGCCGGCTATCTCGTCGGCCTGCCGGCGCTACGCCTGCACGGGATCTATCTCGCCATCGCGACGCTTGCCTTTGCCTTCATCGTCGAGGAGATCATCGCGCGGTGGGAGAGCGTCACCAACGGCAATGAAGGCCTGATGCTTCCGCCGCCGTCCTTGTTCGGGCTGAAGCTCGGTACGGAAGGCTTCTACTACCTCTGCCTGCTCGTCACCGTGCTGGTGGTACTTGCCGCCATCAACATTATCCGGTCCTCCACCGGCCGGTCCTTCATGGCGCTCCGGGACTCCGAGACCGCCGCGCGGAGCATGGGCATCGACACCGCGCGTTACAAGACCACGGCCTTCGCGCTGTCCGCAGGCATCACCGGAATCGCGGGCGCGCTCTATGCGCACAAGATGTCGTTCATCTCGCCCGAGATGTTCAGCCTGTCGGTCTCGATCGATTTCGTCATGATCATCATCATCGGCGGACTGGTGAGCCTGAGGGGCGCGGTGTTCGGCGCGATCTTCATGATCATGGCCGATCCGCTGCTCATCATCCTCAAGGACAAGCTGCCGTTGTGGGCCGACATGGTGACGCACGGCCTGTACCTGCCTGACAGCGTGACCCAGGCCGTTCAGGCCGGTGTGTCGCGCGTGGTCAACGCGCCGGGCCTGAAGTCGCTGATCTTCGGCATCATCATCATCGTCTTCATTATTTACGAACCGCTGGGGCTCGACGGCCGCTGGCAGCGTGTGAAGGCATATTTCAAGCAATTTCCGCTGGCGCGCCAACGCAGCGCTCGTCCACCCCGCATGTTCCTGAAGTCCGAGCGACGATGACCTTCTTCGACGTCAAGAACCTGACGGTGAAGTTCGGCGGCCTCACGGCTGTGGACAATGTCTCCTTCGGAATCAACGAGGGCGAGGTCTTCACCATCATCGGGCCGAACGGCGCAGGCAAGACCACGCTGTTCAACCTCATCAGCCGGCTCTACACGCCGAGCGCGGGCCAGATCATCTTCCGCGACGAGGACGTCACGCGGCTCTCGGCCCAGCAGATCGCCGGGCGCGGCATCGCGCGCACGTTCCAGAACATCGAGCTGTTCGAGAGCGCCTCCACCTTGCAGAACCTCCTGGTCGGCCGCCACCGGCATTCGACCACGCGCGCCTGGCAGGACATTCTGCGGACGAAGAAGGTCCGCGAGGAGGAGGTCGCGCATCGGCGCGCGGCCGAGGAGGTCATGGACGTGCTGCGGCTGCAAAGATACCGCGACACCACGATCGGCAATCTTCCCTATGGCGTGCGCAAGGTGATCGAGGTCGCGCGCGCGCTTTGCGTCGGACCGACGCTGCTGCTGCTCGATGAACCCTCATCCGGGCTCAACGTCGAGGAAACCAATGCGATGGCGGAGTGGATCCTGGAGATCAACCGCCGCCTGCGGGTCACGGTCCTGATGGTCGAGCACGACATGTCGCTGGTCAGCCGCGTCTCGGACCGCGTGCTCGCGCTGAACTACGGGAAGATGATGGCGCTCGGAACTGCCGCCGAGGTTCAGGGCCATCCCGACGTCATCGCGGCCTATCTCGGGGCATGATGATGGGCGCGCAACCGATCCTCCGCCTCGCCAATGTCGAGAGCACCTACGGCCCGATCACCGCGATCCGGGGCATCAGCCTCGATCTGATGCAGGGACAGATCGTCACCGTGCTCGGCGCCAACGGCGCCGGCAAGACCAGCATTCTCAAGACCATTTCCGGTGTGCTCGATCCCGTGAAGGGCACCGTCGAATTCGAGGGCCGGAAGATCCGCTCGATGGAGCCCGACAAGGTCGTTCGGCTCGGCATCAGCCACGTGCCGGAAGGGCGCGAGGTGTTTCCGTTCCTGTCCGTTCGCGACAATCTGCGAATGGGAGCCTACATCCGCAACGACAGCAAGAATGTCGCCAGCGATCTGGAAAAAGTGTTCGACTATTTCCCGGTGCTGCGCGAACGGCAGAACCAGATCGCGGGACAGCTCTCCGGCGGCCAGCAGCAGATGCTGGCGATCAGCCGGGCCCTGATGAGTCGTCCGAAGGTGCTGCTGCTGGACGAGCCGTCCCTCGGGCTCTCGCCGCTCCTGGTGAAGGAGATCTTTACGATCATCCGCCGCCTCAATGCGGAGGAGGGCGTCTCGATCCTGCTGGTCGAGCAGAACGCGAAGATGGCGCTGGAGACGGCGCATTACGGCTATGTGCTCGAGGTCGGCCGCGTGGTGATGCACGATACCTGCGCAAACCTGCTGCAGTCCGATCAGGTCCGCGAGTTCTATCTTGGTATGCACAGTGAAGGTGGTCATGGCGGGCGGCGCTGAAACCGAGGCCCTCTCGGCACGTCTTGCCGCGGCCCTCGCCGCGCATGGCGGCGCGACGGTGATGCGCTCGAAACGCTACGGGCTCTGGCAGCCGCTCAGCGGCACGGAGACCGCGACACGCATCGCGGCGATCGCACGCGGCTTGCGCGCCGTCGGCCTGCAGGACAAGGACGTCGCAGCGATCTGCGGCGATACCTGCGCGGATTGGGTGCTCGCCGACCTCGCCATCATGGCTGCCGGCGGCGTCTCCACCGGTCTCGACGCCGATGCCGATGGCGACGAGCTGGCGCGTCTGGTCAATCTCTTCGGCGTCGGCGTTCTCTTCGTCGCCGGCGATGCACATCTGCATCGGGCTCTCGGTATCCGCGATCGCTGTCCGAGATTGCGGCTGATCGTCGTCATGCACGAGCAATGGGACGACGGCGCGCGCGTGGATCACGTGATGACGCTGGCGGAGCTGCAGGCCCGCGGCACGGGCGCTGATGCCCTTCCTGTACCTGCCGACACTGCGATTGCCGCGATCGTGATGACGTCGGGCGTCACGGCGCCGGCGCGGGGCGCCTTGCTCACGCAGGCCGCGCTCGGCCGTCAGGCTGAGCGCACCGCGCGCGAGCTTCAATTGAGTTCGAAGGACGAGCGCCTGTCGTTGACGCCGCTGCATCATGTGATGGAGCGGGTGGTCGGCGTCTACGCCTCGCTGCTCGCGGGCTGCATCCTCAATTTTCCTGAAAGCCGCGAGACCGCGCTCAGCGATCTCAGGGAGTTGCAGCCGACCGTCGTGCAGGCGCCGCCGCGCTTGTGGGCGAAGCTGAAGTCCGGCGTCGAGCTCGCCGCGGCGGAGGCAACCGCCTTCCAGCGCCGCATGATCGCCTTGGCCCTGAAGCCGGGAGGCGAGGAGCCGAATCCGCTTCTGGATGCTCTGGTACTGGCGCCGGTCCGCAGCCGCATTGGTCTGTCGCGGGCGCGCCTTTGCATCACGACCGGCGCGCCGGCGCGCTCCGATGTCGGAGCCTGGTTCGCTGCGATCCGGCGGCCGCTCACAGACGCCTATGGTCAGGCCGAGTCCGGCGGGGCGGTGACGTTCGCTGCGCATCGCGGCGCGTTCAGGACGCTCGATGGCGTGAAGCTGGAGACGCTCGCGTCCGGCGAGATCCGCCTGCGGTCCGATACGCTGTTCGTCGGTTATGCAGGCGAGGCCGCGAACGCGATCCGTGATGGTTGGTGGCATAGCGGCGATGTCGTCCATGCCGACATCGCCGGCGAGGCGCATCCCGTCGGGCGTGTTGCGGATCTGCTCGACCGTGACGGCGGTGCCGCATCGCTCAGGAGCGAGGCCGATCTCGTGAAATCGCCCTACGTCGCCGATGCGTTCCTGCATCGCGACGCCCGGGGGCAGGTGATCGCCGCCGTTCTGATGGACCCCGATCCCGTGATCAAGTTCGCGCAAGACAACAGCATCCCGTTCACGCACTTCCTCAGCCTTTGCCGTTCGCAGGACATCCGCGCGCTGATCGGCCGGGTGATCGCGGAGACCAACACGCGTGCGCCCGTAAGGATCGACGACTTCATCCTGATCGAGCGCTCGCTCGGTCCCGGTGATCCTGAAATCAGCGCCATGCTCGTGCTGCGCCGCCGGCTGCTGCGTCCGGAAAACCGTTCCGTCGAAGAAAGCGCCATTTCACAGAGCGCATAACCAGAGCCCCAGGGAGGAGTACCAGCCATGACGTCACGTTTCCTTATGTCAGCCGCGATCGTCGCGCTCACAGGACTGGCGGCGCAACCCGCGCTCGCACAGTTCAAGACGCAAGGCGTCACCGACACGGAGATCGTGATCGGCACGCACATGGACCTGTCCGGGCCGATCAAGTCGTGGGGCGTTCCGGCCTCGCAAGGCATGAAGCTCGCGGTCGAGCAGATCAACGCCGCGGGCGGCATCAATGGCCGCAAGATCAAGCTCATTCTCGAGGATGACAGCTACGATCCGAAGAAGGCCGTGCTGCAGACGCAGAAGCTGATCGAGCTCGACAAGGCGTTCTCGATCGTATCGGCGATGGGCTCCGCGACTACGCTCGCTCCGATGCCGCTGGTGCAGGGCGCCGGCCTGACGCACCTGTTCCCGATCACAGCCGCCGAATTCACCTTCAAGATGGACCCGGCCAAGCCCGAGGACAGGCTGAAGTTCAACATGTTCAGCCCGTACTACGACACGATGCGCCTCGGCATCAAATACGTGATCGAGCACGGCAAGTTCAGCAAGCCTTGTATCGTCTATCAGGACGACGAGATGGGGAAGAACTTTACGGATGCCTATTCCGACCAGCTCAAGGACCTGAAATTGCCCGAGGCCACGCGCGTGTCGTTCAAGCGCGGTGCGACCGACTTCAACTCGCAGGTCGCGCGCATGAAGGCCGATGGCTGCGATCTCGTCGCGCTGGGGTCCGTGGTCCGCGAGTCCGTCGGCATCGTCACGGCTGCCAAAAAGCTCGGCTGGGCGCCGACCTTCGTGGTGTCGTCACCAAGCTACGTGCCGGACCTGCACGAACTCGGCAAGGACGCCACCGAAGGCATCTACGGTGTCGGCCAGACCGAGATCTTCTATACGGACACGGCGACGGGCAAGGTGAAGGAATTCATCGAAGCCTATCGCAAGATGTTCGGCGTCGATCCCAATCTGCAGTCGACCTCGGGCTATGACGGCGCCATGGCATTCGCGTTCTATGCGGGTCTCGCCGGCAAGAACCTGACCACGGATTCGCTGATCGCGGCGATGGAATCGGGCAAGGTGTTCGAAGACATCTTCGGCGGCGCGCCGGTGTCCTTCTCCAAGGACAACCACCTCGGCGTCTCTGCTGCGACCATCGGCCAGATCAAGAACGGCCGTTGGGTGACGATTGCCCGCAACCAGTCCTACAAGACCGAAAAATAGACTGTCGATGACCACGGCGATGCCTGAAGACATCAGGCATCGCCGGTTGGATCGGATCTGGCAAAGGTGCAGGCCTAGGCCGGGACGCTGACGCCTGAAATGGGATTTCTCAGCACGCCGATCTTCTCAATCTCGCATTCGATCAGATCGCCCGGCAAGCAATAGCGAGAAGCTGCGACCAGTCCCGGCGCCGGCGTCCAGCTTCCACCGAGTTCGCGGTCGGTTGACCAGGCCGTGCCCGCCGGTGAGCCTGTGATGATCACCATGCCTGGCCGCAGGGTGAAGTTGGTCGAGAAGAAATGAATCAGTTCGGCACAGGACCAGATCATGTCCGAGGTCGAACTGTTCTGGCGCAGCTCGCCGTTGATGCGCATCGATATCTGCAGGGATTGCGGATCGACGACTTCGTCCGCAGTCACTACAACCGGGCCAAGTGGCGCGCTGGTGTCGAACGCCTTGCCGCGGCCGAGTTCGTACCACACGAGCCCGCCCGGCGCCGAGCGCACCTGGCGGTCGCGCGCCGTCACGTCGTTCACGATGGTGTAGCCGAAGACGTGATCGAGCGCCCGTTCCACCGGAATGTGCCGCCCCGGTTTGCCGATGACAACGGCAAGCTCGGTCTCGCAATCGAGCTTTCGCGTCAGCATGGGATCGTGGATGATCGCATCGTCCGGCCCGATCACGCAATCGGCCGTCTTCACGAAGAACTCAGGCTCCTTGCCGGACAGCGGCGTGTTGGCCTTTTCCTGATTGTGCGCACGGTAATTGCTGCCGGCACAGAGAATGGTGGATGGCCGCAATGGCGCGCGCAGGGGCACTGACGATGCATCGCGAATGGCATTCGCCGGCGGAGCGGCCAGCAGCTTTTCCAGGTTCAGTTCTCCACGGACGGTCGCATCGATCACCGTCACAAGGTTCGATGCCAGCCTTGGGTCGACGCCGTGATGGCTCGCGCAGGTGGCGACATCGACGATGCGACCGCCGATCAGAATGCCGAGACGTTCGTCTTGTCCATCCAGAAAACTTATGAATTGCATTGACGTGCTTCCCCTAATCAATCCCGATTAACGCTCTTCCCTGAACATCATTGCCTGCACGCTCTGCAGGTGCGCTTTCATGGCCGCTTCCGCGCCGGCTGCGTTGCGGCGCCGGATCGCGTCCACGATACGGACGTGCTCGGCAGTATGAACGTCACGCATCTTGTCGGTGAGGGTTCGCTTCTTCAGCGCGCCCCAGTCGCCTTGATGCCGGATCCGGGTCACAATGGCGGCGAACGCCGCGAACAGCGGATTGCGCGTCGAGATCGCGATGGTGTGATGGAGCAGATCGTCGCAATCCTCGAACTGCTGCAAGCTCTTGGCGACGCGTGACTGATCGATCGCCTTCTGCATCTGCGCGATGTCGGCGCCGTTGGCGCGTTCGACCGATAGCTCCGCTATGAACGGCTCGAGCGAAAGACGGAATTCCATGAGATCGCGCGGACTTGCGGACTGCGCAATGTCGATCCCCTCGAAGCCGACGGCGAGACCCGGCACCGCCGCTTTCACCGCCGCGGCGGGAGTGAGAACATCCTTGACGAACGTGCCGCGGCCGATCTCGCGCACGATTGCGCCTTCCTTCTCCAGTAGGTCCAGCATCTTTCGCACCGTGTTGCGGCCGGTCCCGAACTGACTCGCTATCTCCCGCTCGGTCGGAAGCTTTTCGCCGGGCTTGAATGACTGCCTGCTGATCCCGCTCTCGATGTAGCGACGAATTTCCCGCATCGCTGCCTGCGCGCGATCGCGCATGTTGCCGTCGAGTGTTTCCTTCATCTTCGCATCCTCATCGTGCCGTCTTGCGTCATGCCGCAAGCGAGTGCAACGCCTGTTCATTCAACGCGCTTGACACCGACAACCCTATAGTTACCAATATAGATCAAATCAAGCAAATTGGTTTTGAATTGGTTCCAAATGAGGTGGCAAATGGACAAGGGCAAGAAGACCTACGTTGTTGGCAAGCTGTCGGACGCGATTGCGGGCGAGCGGAAAATTCCGCTTTCCGCAGTGACGAGCGGCAACGGATTCGTCTTCGTCTCCGGGCTGCCGCCAGTCAATCATGTCACCGGCGAACTCGTACGGGGCGACATATTGGTGCAGACGCGGCAGTGTCTGGAGAACGTCAAGGCGGCGCTCGAGGCTGCAGGCTCCTCGCTCGACAAGGTGCTCAAGGTGACGATCTACGCCGTCAATTGCGCCTACTTCAAAGACATCAATGCGATCTACGCCGAGTATTTCGCGAAGGAACCGCCGGCCCGCACGTTCTGTACCGTCGGGGCGTGGCCCTGGGAGTTCGACATCGAAATCGAAGCCGTCGCGTTGCAGGGCTGAGCCGCTTCATTCTGTTGCACCGTATCAGAGAGCGTTCAAATGACGGCATCGCTTATCAAGCCCTCGGTTGTTCGGCCCGTCATCGTTGCCGATCAATCCGCCCCGCGTCCGGTTCTTCAGTTCAAGGATGTGACGAAAACCTATCGAAGCAATCGTGGTTCGGTGAAGGCGCTGGATCGCATTTCGATCGAGGTGAAGGAGGGCGAGTTCCTCACCATCGTCGGACCGAGCGGTTGCGGCAAGTCGACGCTTCTCAACATCCTCGTCGGACTGGAATTGCCGAGCGAGGGCGAGATCATGCTCGACGGCACCCGTGCCGTCGACCGCAAGGCGGTGGGGTACGTCATGCAGAATGACAATCTCTATCCCTGGCGGACGCTGCGCGAGAACGTGGAGTTTCCGCTCGAGCTGAGAGGCGTTCCCGCGGGCGAGCGTCGCGACACCAGCATGAGATACCTGGAGAAGGTGAGGTTGCACGAATTTGCCGACCGATATCCGTACGAATTGTCGGGAGGCATGCGGCAGCGCGGCAACATCGTGCGCGCGCTGTCATTCTCGCCGCGAATTCTCGTCATGGACGAACCGTTCGGCCCGCTGGATGCGCAGACGCGGCTCCTGCTGCAAAACCTGCTGCTCGAGCTCTGGGCCGAAGAGCGCAAGACGATCGTCTTCATCACCCACGACCTGCACGAGGCAATCGGGCTTGGCGACCGGGTGGCCGTGCTGACCGCGCGCCCGGGTCGCGTGAAATCGGTTCATCCGGTCGATATTCCGCGGCCGCGCAATCTGCGTCACCTGCACGAGAATGCGAACTATCGCAGTCTGCTGTCGCGCATCGGCGACGAGCTGGCAGAAGAGATCCAGGTCCAGAGCGGAGACCGGCCATGAGCACCGAGGCAATGGATATCGGCTCCCAGCCGGCGGCTCGGCCGCTGCTCAGTTATCACGGCCGCGTTGCAATTGCGCGCATCGCGCTCGTCACTCTGGTGTTCGGCTTTTGGGAGCTCGCTTCGGGGCGGCTGTTTTCCGCGTTCTGGGTCTCGAAGCCGTCCCTCATCGCGGCCTATATCTGGAAGTGGATCGTGGCTGGCGACTTCTTTTATCAGATGTCGTTTACTTTCGGCGCGATGCTGGCGGGATTTGCCGCCGGTACGCTGCTGGGTCTTGCCGCGGGCGTCGTGTTGAGTCGGACGCAGTTCGCCGCCGACGTCCTCGATCCGTTTCTGGTCGCGATCAATGGCATACCACGCGTGGCGCTGGCGCCTTTGTTCGTGGTTTGGTTCGGCATCGATATGCTGCCGAAGATCGTTCTGGTTTTCACGTTGGTCTTCTTCGTCATCTTCTACAATACGTTTGCCGGCATCAAGAGTGTGGAGCGCAGGTTCACCGACCTTGCCTTCGTGATGGGCGCCAGCGAGCGCGATCTGTTCACCAAGGTAATCCTGCCGGCGGCGATGCCGCACATCTTTCTCGGTATCAAGCTTTCAATCCCCTATGCCTTGATCGGTGCGATCATCGGTGAATTCGTGGCCTCGTCTGCTGGGCTCGGCTGGAAGATCCAGATGGAGACCAGCCTCTACAACACCACCGGCACGATGGCCGGCCTGATCGTGATGATGCTGATCGTGGTGGCGATGAACTCGCTCCTGGCGTTTGCCGAGCGACGGTTGCTGCGCTGGCAGCCGGCATCGCGCTATGGCGGCGCCCAGAATCAATAGTCAATTCTTCCAGTACGCAGGAGCTTCACATGGATCGTCGTGCACTCTTGGCCGGAATGGGCGCTGCTCTGTTTCCGGCTGGTCTGGCCCCGCGGCTTGCCCTTGCACAGGGCGCAGGCAAGCCGCTGCGGATCACCCACGCGGTGACGTCGCTGGCCTATATGCAGAGCTACATCGCCCAGCAGAACGGCTATTTTGCCAAGGCCGGCTTTGCCCCGCAGATCATCGACACCGGAGGCGGCGGTCCCGACGTGCAACTGGTGCTCGGTGGTCGCGCTGAATTGACCGTCAACGACGGCGCGCAGATATTTCCGGCACTGGCGCAGGGCCAGAAGCTGGTCTGCGTGCTCGGGCTGCTCGACCGGTCCATCGTCAATGCAACGATCAGCAAGGCCGCCGCGCAACGGACCGGCTTTTCCGACGGCATGCCCTTCGAGCAGCGGCTCAAGCTTCTCAAGGGATTGAAGATCGGTGTGACGCGAGCGGGCGCGCTCACCTGGCAACTGGCCCGCTTCAACCTGGTGGCGGCCGGGCTCGACCCGGACCGCGACGTCCAGGTCGTCGCCGTCGGCGGGCCCCCGGCGCTTGCGGCGGCACTCGAGAACGGCGCTATCGACGTGATCTACATCTCCATGCCGATCGGCGAGCGCCTGATCGGAGAGGGCAAGGCGCTGTCCTTCATCGACAATGCCAGGGGTGAAGATCCGAAGCTTTCAAAATTCATGATGGAAGGGCTCTGGACCACGCCGGACTTCCTGGCGGCCAATCGCCCAACGGTCGAAGCGGCGGTAGGAGCTTATCGCATGGCGTCGCAGTTTCTCCGCGAGTCATCGCCTGAGGCAATTGTCGCATCTCTAAAGCCGACCCTCGGCAGCCTGGGGGATGCGGTGCTGCTGGATTCGGTCAAGCGTATCCAGCCGGCGATTTCGGCCTCCGGACAAGTGACGAAGGCCGAATTGGATGCGACGCAGGCCGTGTTGAAGCTCAATGGCGTGCTCGGGAAAGACCTGGCGCTTGCCGAAGTGTTCGATGGCAGTCTGATCGGCAATGGGTGAAGGCCTGCCCGCGAGCGCCCGGTTTCGCTATGGAGGGACGAATGGACGTGCAGCGGATCGCGGCCTTTTCGCAAGGCGCCAGCGGGGGCAACCCCGCCGGGGTCGTGCTGTGCGAGACGCTCCCTCCGGCGGACCGGATGCTGGCGATTGCAGCGGATGTCGGATATTCGGAGACGGTTTTCGCTGCACAGGATGATGCCGGCTGGCGGGTCCGCTACTTCGCGCCCGAGATCGAAGTGCCGTTCTGCGGCCACGCTACGATCGCGCTCGGCGCCGCGCTTGCTCTTGCCCATGGCGACGGGACATTCGGGCTCCAGCTCAACGATGCGCGGATCACGGTGGCTGGATGGCGGCATCCGACGCTGATGGCGGCGCTGCAATCGCCTCGCACCCACAGCGCGCAGGCACCGACGCAACTGGTCGAGACCGCTCTCGACCTCTTCTCCTACACCGCTGCCGATCTCGACCCGCGTTTGCCTCCGGCGATCGCGGAAGCTGGTGCCCGGCATCTCGTCCTGGCCCTTGCCAGCCGCAGCAGGCTCGCCGGGATGCACTACGAGCTGGAGCAGGGCCGGAAGTTCATGACGGCGGCCGGACTGGTCACCATCAATCTCGTCCATGCGGAAACCGATACGCTCTTTCACGCCCGCAATCCGTTCGCAGCCGGAGGCGTCTACGAAGACGCCGCGACCGGTGCGGCAGCCGCAGCGCTCGCGGGATATCTGCGCGATGCTGGCTGGCCTCATCGAGGTAGGATCGAGATACGCCAGGGCGAGGACATGGGTGTGCCGTCGCGGCTCATGGCCGAGATCACCCCTGAACGCGGTGCAAGCATCCGGGTGTCGGGAGAAGCTCGGCAGATGTAGTCGGCGATAGCCGTCTCGCCAGCACGAACTGCCCCATGCCCTGCCGCAAGCTGGGCCTATCTAATCCGCTTTCGTGGCCCAGTCTGGTCGGATTTCAGAGCCTGCGCCTAGAACTGATACCGCCGCAGCCCGCCATCCACCGGGATCACGGTGCCCGTGATGTATCGTGCCACAGGTGAGGCCAGGAACACCGCGAGCGCCGCGAGGTCCTCCGGCTCGCCCCAATAGCCGACCGGAATCTCTTCTTCCGCAAAACGCTCGCGATAATCCGGCGGATAGTTGCGGCGGATCTGCTCGCTCATGATGCGGCCGGGCGGGATGCAGTTGATGGTGATGCCGTGCTCGCCGATCTCGCGTGACAGGCCCTTGGCCCAGGCGTGCACGGCGGCCTTGGCGGCGAACGCTGCGTTCAGCCCTTCGGGCTCGGACTTGCCGGTGATGTTGACGATGCGGCCCCATTTGCGCGCGATCATCTGCGGCAGCAGCGCATGCGCGATGCGGCGGTAGCTGGTGAAATTCAGCGCGATCGCCTCGTCCCATTTGCTGTCGGGCGCATCGACCGGCAGCGGGCGGCTGCCGCCGGCATTGTTGACGAGGATGTCGACATGACCGAGCTCCCTCAGCGCAAAGGCCGCGATCTTCTCGGCCGCGTCCTTCGCCATCACGTCCTGCTCGAGCGGCGTGATCAGCCCGCCACCGACCTCCTGCACCAGTTCGGCGAGCAGGTCGGTGCGCCGCGCCACGCCGACGACGCGCACGCCTTCGGCGGCCAGGCCCTTGGCGATGGCGCGGCCGATGCCGATGCTCGCCCCTGTGACGACAGCGGTTTTCGATTTGAGCCCGAGGTCCATGGTCACACGCTCTCTTGTTCGTTTCTTCTGGGTTGCGGTTCGTTTCCAGCCCTGTCCCGGGTGCGGCGATTTGCCCGACCCGGAGAAGCAGTGGTAACGAAGAGGCCCCGCGAAGGAAACACGAAAAAGAAAAGGCGTTGGCCGATGGTATGGGATCCGCAGCAATATCTGAAATTCTCTGGCCATCGGCTCAGGCCTGCCGTCGACCTGTTGATGCGGATTCCGGATTTTTGCCCGCGCGCGATTGCCGATCTCGGCGCAGGCGCCGGCAATGTCACCAAGCTGATCAAGGAACGCTGGCCGGCCGCGACCGTGACCGGCGTCGAGGGCTCGGCCGAGATGGTTGCTGCCGGGCGGAAGGCGGCGCCCGACGTGGAATGGTCACATGAGGACCTCGGCCATTGGCGCCCGGCGAAGCAATATGACGTGGTCTATTCCAATGCCGCACTGCACTGGCTGCCCAATCATGCGTCACTGTTTCCATCGGTCATGGAGCGGGTGACGCCGGGCGGCATGCTTGCAGTTCAAATGCCACGCAACTTTACCGCGCCTTCGCACGTGCTGATTGGCGAGACCGCGCTGAACGGTCCGTGGCGGTCCAAGGTCGAGCATCTCGTCACCCCGCCGCCGGTGGAGGGACCGGCCTTCTATCACGACCTTCTTGCCCCGCTTTCCCAGAACATCGACATCTGGGAGACCGAGTATCTCCAAGTGCTCGAAGGCGAGAACCCCGTGAAGGAATGGACGAAGGGGACCTGGCTGACGCGCTATCTCGACATCCTGCAGGGCGATGAGAAGGCCGCTTTTGAAGCGGCTTACGGCGAACGGGTGGCGAAGGCCTATCCGAAGAATGCTGCAGGGCAGACGCTTTTCCCGTTCCGGCGTCTCTTCATGGTCGCCCAGCGCAAGACCTGATTGCACTGCCGCAATGCGACATAAGCGTCTCGCTCCCCGGATCAGGCACGGTCGCCGGGTTGCGGATACAACGGCCGTCAAGATAGCTTGGCTGCGGCAAATTGGGCTTAGGTCTAGTTGTTCGGGGTACGGATTGCTGCCACTACTGAAACCGTAAAACAAAAAAGACCCGGTTTCCTAGGGTTGTTGGGGAGGTACTTCATGCGCAAACTGCTTCTCGCGGTCGCCGTGACCGCGCTCAGCTTGATTCCTGTCCTGGCACTTGTCTTGGCCCCCGCCGTTGCCCAGGCCCAGAGCCTGATCGTCATCAAGTTCAGCCACGTCGTCGCCAACGACACCCCGAAGGGGAAGGGCGCGCTGAAATTCAAGGAACTCGCCGAGAAGTACACCGACGGCAAGGTCAAGATCGAAGTCTATCCGAACTCCTCGCTCTACAAGGACAAGGAGGAGATAGAGGCGCTGCAGCTCGGTTCGGTGCAGATGCTCGCGCCCTCGACCGCGAAATTCGCCCCGCTCGGCGTCAAGGAGTTCGAGGCGCTCGATCTGCCCTGGCTGTTCAAGGACGAAGAGGCCTATTCCAGCGCGATGAAGGGGGCGGTCGGCAAGTGGCTGTTCCAGAAGCTCGAGGCCAAGGGCATCACAGGGCTGGCCTATTGGGACAACGGCTTCCACATGGTCTCCGCGAGCCGTCCGCTGATGAAGCCGGAGGATTTCAAGGGCCTGAAATTCCGCATCTCCGGATCGAAGATCGCCGACCAGTATTTCCGCCTTCTCGGCTCGATCCCGCAGATCATGGCGTTCTCGGAAGTCTACCAGGCGCTGCAGACCGGCGTGGTCGACGGCTGCGAGAACACCGCGTCCAACTATCTGACGCAGAAATTCTACGAGGTGCAGAAGGACATCACAGTGTCCTATCATGCGCATCTGCAATATGCTGTCATCGTCAACTCGAAATTCTGGTCGGGCCTGCCGCCGGATATCCGCACCCAGCTCGAGAAGGCGATGGCGGATGCGACCGAGTACACCAACTCGATCGCGCGCAAGGAGAACGACGACGCGCTCGCCGAGATCAAGAAGACGGGCAAGACCACGTTGCATTATCTCAGCGACGCCGATCGCAAGGCGTGGCAGGAAGCGATGCAACCGACTTATAAATGGGCGAAGAGCCGAGTCGGACAGGAAGTGCTCGATCTCGTCGCCAAGGAACTCGACGTCAAGATGAACTGACGCGTTTTCCGGGAGAATAAATACGAACGGTCGGGAGTGTGCGCACTCCCGGCCGTTTCGCATCGATAGGGGGACTTTGTTTTGCTTCGCGTGCTCAATCAGGCGCTCAATCATCTCGAAGAGTGGTTGATCGCAACGCTCATTGCGGCTGCAACCGGCCTGATCTTCATCGCCGTGTTGCACCGCTATGGCGCGGGAGAGTCGATCGCCCTATCGAGATGGGCGGCCGCGCACGGAATGACCTGGCTCGCGACGCTGTCGATGGCGGTGTTCACCTTCCTGTCCGAGCTCGACCTGTCGTGGGCGCAGGAACTCTGCATCTACATGTTCATCTGGATGGCGAAGTTCGGCGCGGCCTATGGCGTGCGCACCGGCATCCATGTCGGCGTCGACCTGCTCGTCAATCGACTGCCTGAACATTCGCGCAAGCACGTGATCCTGTTCTCGCTGCTGTGCGGCGCGCTCTTCACCGGCATGATTGCCGCCTTCGGCGCCTCCTTCGTGCGCGAGATGTTCCACACCGGGCAGCAGTCCAACGACCTCGAAGCGCCGATGTGGTTCGTCTATCTGGCGATCCCGCTCGGCTCGGGCCTGATGTGCTTCCGCTTCCTCCAGGTCTCGTGGTCCTATTACCGGACCGGCGAGCTGCCGCATCATGACGAGAGTCATGTCGAAGGCGTGGAGGCCGACAGCTCGCCCGCGCTGCATCCGCAGCCCGCCGGCGCAGAAACCAAGGCTGCCGCGCGCAAGGTCTCGCCGCTCGGCGTGATCCTGATCATGGCGCCGATCCTGATCTTTGCGCTCTGCCTTGCCGAGAAGACCGGCATCATCGTGCTGCCGCACTGGATGCGCGCCTTCACCGTGTTCGCGCTGCTGATCGCGCTGATGCTGACCGGCATCCCGGTCTCGATCGCGCTCGGTCTCACCGTGATGACGTTCCTGTTCACGCTGACCACGGTGCCGATCGAAGCGGTCTCGATGAAGCTCTTCACCGGCATCGAGGGGTTCGAGATCATGGCGATCCCGTTCTTCATCCTCGCCGGCAATTTCCTCACCCACGGCGGCGTCGCACGCCGCATGATCAATTTCGCGACGTCGCTGATCGGCCACTGGCATGGCGGCCTCGGCCTTGCCGGTATCGTCGCCTGCGCGATGTTCGCGCTGGTCTGCGGCTCGAGCGTGGCGACCGTCGCCGCGATCGGCGCCATCGTGCTGCCCGAGATGGTCCGCCACGGCTATCCCATGCGCTTCGGCGCCGGCATCATCACGGTCGCGGGCTCGCTCGGCATCCTGATGCTGCCCTCGATCCCGAAGATCGTCTACGCGGTCTCCACGAATACCTCGATCGGAGCACTGTTCGTCGCGGGCCTCTTGCCCGGCATCCTGCTGACGACAATGCTCTGCATCGTCACCTGGTGGCTCGCACGCAAGCGCGACTATCCGCGACTGCCGAAGGCGAGCTGGGGCGAGACCGCCCGCACCTTCCGCGAGAGCATCTGGGGCTTGATGCTGGTCGTCATCATCATCGGCGGCATCTACAGCGGCCTGTTCACCGCGACCGAGGCCGCCGCCATGGCCGCGGTCTACTCGTTCATCATCGCGGTGTTCGTCTACAAGGCGATCAAGTTCGCGGACGTGCCGCGGGTACTGCTCCGCGCCGCCAACACCAGCGCGATGCTGCTCTACATCGTCACCAATGCGGTGCTGTTCTCCTTCGTGCTCTCCAACGAGAACCTGCCGGCGACGCTCGCCGACTGGATCGCAGCGCAGAATCTCGGCTGGGTCGGCTTCCTGCTCGTCGTGAACGTGCTGCTTCTGCTCGCCGGCAACTTCATGGAGCCGAACTCGATCATCCTGATCATGGCGCCGATCCTGGCGCCCGCGGCCAAGAAGCTCGGCATCGACCTCGTCCATTTCGGCATCGTGATGGACGTCAACATGGAGGTCGGCCTCTGCCATCCGCCTGTCGGCTTGAACCTGTACGTCGCGTCCATGATCGCGCGAATGCGGATCACCGATCTGGCGGGGGCGGTGATGCCGTGGCTGCTCACCATGCTCGGCTTCCTCGTCATCGTGACCTATTGGCCCGACCTGACGCTGTGGCTGCCAAGGGTGCTGGGGATGCATTAGCCGGGCTTGCGGCCGGACATGGCTAACGCGCGTTAAACCCGCGCGCTCAAATGCTGGTCTTGTGCTGGGAACTCATCTTTACGGGTCTGCGGTAGGAACATGCCAGCGGATGGGGCTGGCATGCTGTTCAACAGAATGGAATCCGGACGGGCGTCAATTTCCGACGCCGTCTATATGGAAGTGATCACGGGCCTTCACGGCACGACGATGCCGACCATTCTCGCCGGCGTCTGCCAGGCGATGGTCGGCGCGATCACGACTTACGAGACCGGCGACCTGGTGACGGCGGCCCTGACGGTGGCCGGCGTTGTCGTGGCCCTTGTCCGCCTCTTCGAGATTTCTTCATTCCGTCGTCGCCTCGGGCGATCGCCGCAGCTCGGCCGGGCCGAGGCCGCGGTCTGGGAGCGGCGCTACGTTGCCGGCACCATCACGACGGCCTTTGTGCTCGGTGTCTTTGCGGCGCGCAGTATCGTGCTGGGCGACGCGATCTGCTCCGTGATGGCGATCGGCATCGGCTTCGGCTTTGGAGCCGGCGTGGTGGCGCGGCTGTCGCTGCGCCCCGTCGCGGCGCTGCTCGATCTCGCCGCCATCGCCGCGCCGGCCGCGATCGTGACGTTCATGGAGCCCGACCTCCGCCATGTCGGCCTTGGGCTGCTCATCGTGATGTACGTGGCCGCGAGCTTCGAGATGGTGCGGCTGAGCTTCAATGCCTCGATCAGCCAGATCACGCTCAAGCGGCAGTTCGAGCAGCTCGCGCGCTCGGACCCGATGACGGGTGTCTCCAACCGTTCGGTGCTGGCGGAAGACCTGCCCGTGATGCTCGCAGCGGGCGGCTTCGTGGCTGTCCACGCCCTCGATCTCGACCGCTTCAAGGAAGCGAACGATCGGTTCGGCCATCCCGTCGGCGATGCGCTGCTGAAGCAGGTTGCCGCGCGATTGAAGCTGCTCGCCGCGCATGACGACCTCGTGGTCCGGATGGGTGGCGACGAATTCATCCTGGTGCAGCGGACGGGGGCCGATGCGGAAGCGATGGCGCAGCGCATCGTGCAAATGATCGGCGCGCCCTATGACGTCGACGGGCAAGTGATCGAGCTCGGCGTAAGCATCGGTGTTGCCGTTGCACCGGAGGACGGATGCACCGCCGAAGCGCTGCTGTCGCGTTCCGACAAAGCCCTGTACCGCGCCAAGCAGGACCGTGGCGGCTATGTGCTTGCTCGCGAGTTGCGTCTGGCGGTCGCGACTGCGTCGGGTCGGCCAATGGCCAACGGTCTGGCTGCATAAGCGCGGTCAGCCCCGGCCTGCTGCTGAGCATGCACCGCGTCGCCGCGAAGGTGCACCCTCTCGCCCGCGGGCTACGCATCCTGCCGTCGCCGATAGCAATCGGTTGTGAGATGCGGTTAGATGACCGCAACAGGCCGGGAGGAGCGACAGATGACAGAACCAAGCAGCGAGCCGAAGGACGCAACGCCGTCCGTCATCGCGCAGCAAACGGCGATGCTGAACGCGCTGCCGTTTTCCGACACGCGGGATTTCGACGACGCCGCACGCGGCTTTCTCGGCACAATCGACGACGCAGAGATCTCCAGCCCGCAGGGGCGGACGGTCTGGAGCCTGAAGCCCTACGGCTTCCTGTCCGCGGAAGAGGCGCCGCCCACGGTCAATCCGAGCCTGTGGCGACAATCGCGGCTCAACATGCAGCACGGCCTGTTCGAGGTCGTGCCCGGCGTCTATCAGGTGCGCGGGCTCGATATCGCCAACATGACGCTGATCGAGGGTGACAGCGGCGTCATCGTGGTCGACACCCTGACCTCGATCGAGGGCGCACGGGCCGCGCTGGATCTCTACTACAAGCATCGCGGTCAGCGCGCTGTCGCGGCCGTGATCTTCACCCACACCCACACCGATCATTGGGGCGGTGCGCGGGGCGTGCTGCAGGAGGATGCGCTCGCGACCGGCCGCGTGCCGATCATCGCGCCGAACCTGTTCATGGAGCACGCCGTCTCCGAGAACATCATCGCGGGACCTGCGATGCTGCGGCGGGCGCAGTACCAGTTCGGCCCGTTTCTCGCCAAGGGCGTGCGCGGGCATGTCGATTGCGGCCTCGGCAAGTCGATGGCGGCGGGATCGGTCGCGCTGCTGCGGCCGACCGACCTGGTCATGGTGACTGGCGACCGGCGCGTGATCGACGGCGTCGAGTTCGAATTCCAGATGGCGCCGAGCAGCGAAGCGCCGGCGGAGATGCATTTCTTCATCCCGCGCTACAAGCTCTTGAACCTCGCAGAGAACTGCACGCATAATTTCCACAACCTGCTGCCGTTCCGCGGCGCCGATGTGCGCGACGCGCTGGCCTGGTCAAAATACCTGGGCGAGGCCTTGCTGCTCTGGGACGGCAAGGCGGAGGCAATGTGCGGCCAGCATCACTGGCCGGTGTGGGGACGCGAGCGCATCGGCACGATGATCCGGCAGCAGCGCGACCTCTACAAGTTCGCCCATGACCAGACCATCCGCCTGATGAACCATGGCCTCACCGCGGCGGAGATCGCCGAGACGATCCAGCTGCCGAAGAGCCTCGAAGGCGCCTGGCACGGCCGCGGCTATTACGGTCACATCAGACACAATGTTAAGGCGATCTATCAGAAGTACCTCGGCTGGTACGACGCCAACCCGGTCAATCTCGATCCGCTGCCGCCGGTGGCTTCAGGCAAGAAGTATGTCGAATACATGGGCGGCGCCGATGCCATTCTCGCGCGGGCCCGCACGGACTTCGACAAGGGTGAGTTTCGCTTCGTCGCGCAGGCGCTCGGCCATCTCGTCTTTGCCGAGCCGGATAACCAGGCGGCGCGTGCATTGCTGGCCGATACCCTGGAGCAGCTCGGTTATGCCGCCGAGAGCTCGACCTGGCGCAACGCCTATCTGTTCGGAGCGCAGGAGCTGCGGCAGGGCATGCCGAAGGCGCCACCGCGTCCATCGATGCCGCGCGAGACGCTGGCGGCGCTGCGCACCGAACAGCTCTGGGACGTGCTCGGCATCCGCCTCAACGGCCCCAAGGCCGAGGGTAAGCATATCGTGCTGAACTGGAGCTTCTCCGACACCGGCGAGACCTTCGTGCTCAACCTGGAGAATTGTGCGCTCACTTACACCGAGGGCGTGCAGGCGGAAGGTGCAGATGCCAGCTTCACGCTCGCGCGTGCGACGCTGGATGAGGTGATCGCGAAACTAACGAGCTTCCCGGAGGCAGTGGCAGCCGGCAAGATCAAGCTCGACGGCAACCCGCTTCGGCTCGCCGAGCTGATGGGCCTGATGGACGAATTCCCACGCATGTTCGAGATCGTCGAGCCGAAGCGGGCGGCGGTGACGTAGGGCTCTGCCTTCTCAGTCATTGCGAGCGTAGCGAAGCAATCCAGAGTCTTTCCGCGGAGGGATTCTGGATTGCTTCGCTACGCTCGCAATGACGTGTTGATAGAGCAGGGCGCCACATTCTCAATTGTCGTCCCGGATCTGCGCTTCGCTTGTGCGGGACGACACCTTTGATTGGTCTACTACTCCGCGCTGCTCACCAGCTTGATCCGCGGCGCCTGTGCCTCGGTCAGCGCGCGATAGGCCGCGAGATAGTCCAGCGCCATCCGCCGTGCGGTGAAGCGCTTTTCGAACTGCTTGCGGATCGCTGACCGGTCGAGTTGCGAAAGGCGGCCAACGACGCCGGCGGCGCTGAGGATGTCCTCGACCACGAAGCCTGTGAGGCCTTCGTCGATGATCTCGGGCACCGAACCGCGGTTGAAGGCAACAACCGGCGTTCCGCAGGCCATGGCTTCGATCATTACGAGGCCAAACGGCTCCGGCCAGTCGATCGGCAACAACAGCCCGAGCGCACCGCTCAGGAAGTCCGATTTCTCGTGATCGCTGATCTCCCCGATGAACTCCACCAGCGGATTTTTTTCGATCATGGGCCGGATCAACTCGTCATAATAATCCTGGTCGGCGCGGTCGACCTTGGCCGCGATCTTTAGCGGGATGCCGCAATGCGTCGCGATCCTGATGGCGCGATCGACGCCTTTCTCCGGCGCGATGCGGCCGAGCACGGCGAGATATTCCTGCTTCGCGCGCTTCGGGGTCAGGAGGTTCTCCGGCAGGCCGTGGTGGATCGTCGTCACCCAGTTCGCCTGGGGCACCGGTCGGCGCTGTGCGTTCGAAATCGAGATGACCGGCATCTTGGTGAAGGTGTTGAACACCGGCTGATGCTCCGGCAGGTCAAGCCGACCATGCAGCGTGGTCAGGAACGGTGTCGGCTGCCGGTGGAACAACGACCACGGATAGTAATCGAGATGGAAGTGGAGGAAGTCGAACTCCTCGTCGTCACATTTCTGCCGCACGCGCTCCAGGAGCACCATGTGCAGCGCGTTGGGGTCGCGTACGGAACCGTCGAGGCGGAGCGCCCGCGGCCAGAGTGCATCCAGCTTCGCCGACGTGCGCGAGTCGCCACTGGCGAACAGCGTCACGTCATGTCCCAGGGCAACCAGCTCTTCCGTCAACCAATGCACCACCCGCTCGGTGCCGCCATACAGCTTGGGTGGAACAGCCTCCGTCAACGGAGCTACCTGCGCGATGCGCATCTCACCATCTCCTTCGCGATCATAAACGTTGAAACCCCCAGCGCGTACGGCACCGGCAATGCCAGCAAAGGGAACGTTCCCGCAGTTGCGAAGTTCCTCTCAACAAACGTTACTTATTCGACACATCCGGGCGCTGTGTCGCGATGATGCCATCACCTCAACTCATATCGTCCGCATCCGCATGTCGTGATGGAATTGCCCGGGAACCGAGGCGAACTGGTCGATGTTCAGTCGATCAGAACAAAATTCAAAATCTCACGACGGGGTTGCAGTCACATGGATCAGCTTTCTAGATACGCGCGCAGGCCATTTGCCTTTGTCTTGCGCTATCTTCGGCGGCGTCTGGCGTCGCATGTGGTGATCCTGACCGCCGTCGTTGCAGCTGTTGCCTGCTCCGTAGGCACGCAGTACGGCGTCAAATCTCTCGTCGATAGCTTGTCAGCTGGAACATCGCATGGCGGCAGCGTATGGCTGGCATTCATTTTGCTCATGTCGCTGATCGCGGCAGACAATTTTCTCTGGCGGATCGCCAGTTGGACAGCAAGCTTCACCTTCGTGCGCGTCACCGGCGACTTGCGTCGTGACATTTTTCGGCATTTGACCGGCCACGCGCCGAGCTACTTCTCTGACCGGATGCCGGGCATGCTGACGAGCCGCATCACTGCGACCTCGAACGCGGTGTTCACGGTCGAGAACATGTTCGTCTGGAACGTGCTGCCGCCTTGCATCGCCACAATTGCGGCAATCATGCTGATTGGAACCGTGAGCCCTTATATGGCGCTCGGCTTGATCGTGATCGCCGGCGGGATGGTCATCGCAATGTTCCATCTGGCCGCCGCCGGCAAGCCGCTGCATGATGACTTCGCCGACAAGGCCGCCGTCGTCGATGGCGAGATGATCGACGTCATCAGCAACATGCCGCTGGTCCGTGCCTTCTGCGGCATCGGCCACGAGCATGAGCGGTTCGATGCGACCGTCAATCGTGAGCTTACCGCGCGCGGCCGCAGCCTTCGCTACCTGGAAAAGCTGCGGCTCACGCACGCGGGCGTGACCGTCGTGTTGACGGTGGCGCTGATGGCCTGGGCGATCACGCTCTGGCAGCAGGGCGAGGCGACGACCGGCGATGTCGTGCTGGTCTGTACGCTCGGCCTCTCCATCCTCAATGCAACGCGCGATCTGGCCGTCGCGCTGGTCGACGTCACCCAGCATGTCGCGCGGTTGACCGAGGCGATCGCCACGCTGCTGGTGCCGCACGAATTGCGCGATCACCCCGAGGCCGAGCCCCTCGTCAAGAACGGCGCCGCGATCGCGTATAACAACGTCACCTTCGGCTATCCCGGGGCTGAGAAGATCTTCGAGCGATTCAGCCTGCGACTGCAACCCGGCCAGCGCGTCGGTCTGGTCGGCCAGTCCGGCGGCGGCAAGTCCACATTGTTCACGCTGCTCCAGCGCTTCTACGACGTGGACGAGGGCAGCATCACCGTCGACGGCCAGGACATTTCCATGGTGACGCAGCAGAGCCTGCGCGAGGCGATTTCCGTCGTGCCGCAGGATATCTCGCTGTTCCATCGCTCCATCCGCGAGAACATCCGCTACGGCCGGCCGAACGCGACCGACGACGAGGTGCTGCGCGCGGCGATCGCGGCGCGCTGCGACTTCGTCGAAAGCCTGCCTGATGGCCTCGACACCATGGTCGGTGACCGCGGCGTGAAGATGTCCGGCGGCCAGCGCCAGCGCATCGCGATCGCGCGCGCGTTCCTGAAGGACGCGCCGATCCTGCTGCTGGACGAGGCAACCGCGGCGCTCGACAGCGAATCCGAGGAAGCGATCCGCGAGGCGCTGTCGCGGCTGATGCGCGGCCGCACGGTGGTCGCGATTGCACATCGTCTCGCGACGCTGCGCAATTTCGATCGCGTGGTAGTGCTGAAGAATGGCAAGATCATCGAGGACGGCGCGCCCGACCGCCTGATGCAGGGCCACGGTCCCTACCGTGAGCTCGTCATGCAGGAGATGAGCCGGCTCGCGAAGTTCGCCGCGTAAATCCAGCAGTTGCGTTTGCGTTGGTCGCGTTTCGAAACAAGCCGCAGGGGAGCAGCTGATGGCAGCCGAAACCATAACCAAGATGGTTTCCGTATCGCAGACGGTGGAGGCCGTCGCCGAGCAGGCGTTCTACATTCCGATGACGGGCCCCGCCGCGCGGCCGCGGCGTTCGCTCAAGCACGACGACACCTTCATCGTGCTCGACAGCCATGGCGATATCGGCGCCTCGGCTGGCGGGCCGGATGGCCTGTTTCACCACGACACGCGCTATCTGGCGCGGCTGGAGCTCGTGCTCGACGATCTCCAGCCGCTGCTGCTTGGCTCCAACCTGCGGGACGACAATTCGGGACTGACGGTCGATCTCACCAACCCCGACATCTATCGCCAGGGGCGCATCGTGCTGCAAAAGGACCTGCTGCATATCGTGCGCACGATCTTCCTGTGGCGCGGCACGGCGTACCAGCGCATCGGCGTACAGAATCATGGCGCGCAGCGCGCTGGCTTCGAGTTGACGCTTCTGTTCGACAATGATTTCGCCGACCTGTTCGAAGTGCGCGGCGAGCGCCGTCCGCGCCGCGGGACCGGCACGAGCCGGCTGATTGGGCCTACCGACGTCCTGTTTGAATATCGCGGCCTTGATGACGCCGAGCGCACCACCGGCCTGCATTTCGATCCGCGTCCGACCCGGCTCTCGGTGAATGCCGCGACCTGGGAGCTGGAGCTGGGTCCGCACGAGACAAAATCGTTGTTCGTGGCCGTGTCCTGCAACCGGCCGGTAGCGGAGAAGCCGGCGCGGTTCTTCAGGGGCCTGCTGGCTCATCGTCGCGAGATGCGCCAGTCGACGATAGGCGCCGCCAGCATCGAGACTTCCAACAACATCTTCAACGAGGTGCTGTGCCAGGCCATGGCCGACCTCAACATACTGATGACGGAAACGCCGCAGGGGCGCTATCCCTATGCCGGCATTCCCTGGTACTCGACGACGTTCGGCCGCGACGGCCTGATCACCGCGCTCCAGATGCTGTGGGTCGATCCGCGCGTGGCCAAGGGCGTCTTGCGGCGGCTCGCGCATTTCCAGGCGAAGGCTGTCGACCCGCTCGCCGATGCCGCGCCGGGCAAGATCCTGCACGAGATGCGCGGCGGCGAGATGGCGGCGCTGCGCGAGGTACCCTTCGCGCAATATTACGGCAGCGTCGATTCCACCGCGCTGTTCGTCCTGCTCGCCGGAAGCTATTTCGAGCGCACAGGCGACGAGAAGACGCTGATCGAGCTGTGGCCCGCGATCGAGGCGGGGTTGAGCTGGATCGATGGTCCTGGCGACCCTGACAACGACGGTTTCGTCGAATACCAGCGCGCGACCGAGAAGGGGCTGGCCAATCAAGGCTGGAAGGATTCCTACGACGCCATCTTCCATGCCGACGGCCAGCTTGCGGAAGGCAACATCGCGCTCGCGGAGGTCCAGGGTTACGTCTACGCGGCCAAGCAGCTTGCTGCACGTTGCGCGCTGCGGCTCGGCAAGCCCGACCGCGCGAAAATGCTCGAGGCCGAAGCCGGGGCGTTGGCCGAACGTTTCGAGCAGGCGTTCTGGTGCGAGGAGCTCGGCACCTATGCGCTCGCGCTCGACGGCAAGAAGCGGCCCTGCAAGGTACGGACCTCGAATGCAGGGCAGGTCCTGTTCAGCGGCATGATCCGTGAAGATCGCGCACGCCTCGTCGCCGCCGACCTGATGCGGCCGCATTTCTTCTCGGGCTGGGGCATTCGCACGGTCGCGCAGGGCGAGGCGCGCTACAACCCGATGTCCTATCATGACGGGTCGATCTGGCCGCACGACAACGCGCTGATCGCGCTGGGACTCGCGCGCTATGGCCTCAAGCATTCGGTGGCGCATGTCTTCAAGGGATTGTTCGACGCAGCAACCTACATGGACCTGCGCCGGCTGCCTGAATTGTTCTGCGGCTTCCGGCGCGAGAAGCGGCGCGGCCCGACTCTCTATCCGGTTGCCTGCGCGCCGCAGGCCTGGGCCAGCGCAACGCCGTTCACGCTGCTCGAGGCGGCACTGGGCATCGAGTTTGACGTCGCACGCGGCGAGATCCGGCTGCGCAATCCGCATCTGCCGGCATTTCTGAACGAGGTGATCTTGCACGATCTGTGCCTTTGCGATTCCAGTGTCGATCTGCGCGTCAGTCGCCATGGTGACGACGTTGCGCTGGAGGTGCTGCGTACGCGCGGCCAGATCCAGGTTTCGATTGTGCTGGCGCGCTAGCGGCGCGCCGCGAGGAGGGAGCATGCGTACCGCCGGATGGTTGGTCCTGAGCATGGCGATCGTCGCGGGATTGACGCTCGCCGTGGCACGTGCCGCGGAGGAGCAACCCGCGGCTCCCAGTGAAGCGAACGCGCCGGCGACGGCACCGCCGCCGGCTTCGACCGTGCCCGTCACGCCAAAGGACGCCGCGCCGCCGCCGTCGGTCACCATCATCGGCGCGAGCGATGCCCATGGCGTGCTCGGCCGCGACGTGCGCAGCGCCGCGGACGAGGACATGGGCCGTATCGTCGACATTATCGTGGACCGAACCGGCCGTGTGCGTGCGGCCGTGATCGATTTCGGCGGCTTCCTCGGCGTCGGCAGCCGCAAGATCGTGGTGGACTGGAACGCCCTGCGCTTCGGCAGGATCACCAACAAGAAGGACAGCATCACGCTGGAATTGACCAAGGCCCAGGTCGCGGCCGCGCCGGAATACAAGGAGGACACGCCGATGGTCGTGCTCGGCGCGTCCGGCAGCCTGCAGCCGCTGCAAGCGATCCAGTGAGGTACAGGGAGGGCTGACCGCCTGTGCTGTTGTCGAGGAAGCCGAACCATGCCGATCGCGATGATCGCGTTGAACAAGGCAATCTTGCCGCGCGATCACCTGCGGGCATTCCAGCGCCGTCGCGCCAGAGCCTGCGTGGTCTCGACTGGTTCATCTTTTTCCTCGCCGACGTGCAGACCGGGTTCGGTCCTTTCATCGCCGTCTATCTGACGACGCAGAAATGGACCCAGGTCGAGATCGGTCTCGTGCTGTCGATCGGTGGCATCGTCGCCCTGATCGGGCAGATGCCCGGCGGCGCGATCATCGACGCCGCGAAATCCGAGCGGCTGGTGGCCGCACTTGCGATCGTGACCATCGGTTGCTGTGCGCTGGCCTATGCTGCGATGCCGATCTTCCCGGTCGTGGTCACCGCGGCCGCCTTGCATGCGGCGGCGAGCTGCGTGTTGGGGCCGGCGATCGCGGCGATCAGCCTCGGTCTCGTCGGTCCGCTCAAGATCGGCGAGCGGCTCGGCCGCAACGCCCGCTTCGCCTCGCTCGGCAACGGCGTCGCGGCGGCGGTGATGGGCACGGCCGGCTATCTCTTGTCGAGCCGTTCGGTGTTCCTCGTCACCTTCCTGCTCGCGATCCCGACCCTGATCGCGCTGTCGCGCATCCGCGAGGAGGAAGTCGACATCGCGCGTTGTCACGGCGAGATGCCGCGAGAGGCGCCGGTTCCCGGCGACACCAATATCTGGCACCTGATCCGGCAGCGGCCGCTCATTGTCTTCGCGCTCAGCGTGCTGTTGCTGCAACTGGCGAATGCCTCGATGATGCCGCTGATGGCGAGCGCGGTGACGGCGCGATCGAGCCAGTGGGCGACGGTGCTCGTTGCCGCCTGCATCATCGTCCCGCAGGCGATCGTGGCGCTGCTATCACCGACGGTCGGCCGCAGGGCGCAAATCTGGGGTCGGCGGCCGCTGCTTCTGATCGGGTTCGGCGCGCTGACGATCCGGGGCCTGCTGTTCGCGACCGTGCGCGATCCCTATCTGCTGGTGCTGGTGCAGGTGTTTGACGGCCTCACCGCCGCGGTGTTCGCGGTGATGATTCCGCTGATTGTCGCCGACGTCGCTTTCGGCAGCGGCCATTTCAATCTTGCGCAGGGTATTGTCGGCACCGCGACCGGAATCGGCGCATCGCTGAGCACCGCGCTTGGCGGCTATGTCAGCGACAAATTCGGCAATGCCACCGCGTTCGTCGGGCTTTCCGGCGTTGCCGCAACCGGGCTCCTGCTGATTCTCCTCATGATGCCGGAGACCCGGCGCACGGGAATGATTGCGGCAAAAGAAATGGCCGGCTGAGCGTAGTCAGCCGGCCAAGTGGGTAGGGGAGGAAGAAATCAGGCGTCGAGATTGTGCAGGCGCTGGCGGTTGCGCAGCACGATCTGGCGGGCGCCGGAGAAGCCGAGAATTCCCTGGGCATGAAGCTGCGACAGCGCGCGCGACACGGTCTCGAGGGTGAGGCCGAGATAGTCGCCGATGTCACGGCGGCACATCGGCAGCGCCATCATGCCGGCGACCGCGAGACGGCGGTCCATTTCCAGGAGGAAGGTCGCAACACGCTCCATCGCGGTCTTGCGGCCCAGCAGCAGCATGTGGTCCTCGGCATGGCGCAGCTCGGAAGCGGTCATGGCCCAGAGCTTGCGGGCGACCTGCACGTCGGTGCCGGCGGCCTTTTCGAGGCTCGCGCGCTTCACGAGGCGCACGGTGGTGTCGATGATGGCTTCAGCGGCAAGGCGGTGGGTCGGACTGGATTCGAGGCCGAACACGTCGCCGGGAAGATGGAAGGCGCCGATCTGGCGGCGGCCGTCGGAGAGGAGCTTGTAGCTGCGCACCGCGCCGGTAACAACTTGGTAGACATACTCGGCCGGCTCGTCCTCGCCGTAGATCTCCTCGTCCTTGCGGTAGGAGAACTCCGTGGCAATGAGGCCGGCATGGCCGGTGATTGCGCCGAACTGGTCGGAAACAGGATGGGGATGGGCGGGGGCAATCTTGCCACCGATTTGGGTGTTGATCGCCTGGGTGTTGAGCGTCTGGGTCAGCATCTGCGCCATCTCCGTTGTGATGGCGCTTTGTTACGCGGTATCGGGTGCTTCGAAAATTCGCGAGATATCTTAAGGAGGTCTACCTACGTAGAACCCCGTAGGTCAATTCCGCTCAATTTCCGCGCCGGTCCTGGATGGCATGGCGGATGCGTTTGACCAGGTTCTCGTCGAGAAGCGGCTTCAAAATCACGTCTTTGACGCCTGCGGCCGCGGCCCGGGCCGAGATATTTCCGTCCGGATAGCCGGTGATCAGGATCACGGGCGTGCCCTCGTCGGACTGCCGCAGCCGGCCGGCCAGCTCGATGCCGTTGATGTCGGGCATCTTGTAGTCGATCACATAACAGTCCGCGCCCGGCGTTCCGCTGGCATTGAGCAAAGCCGTCGCATTCCTGAAAGTCCGCACGGCGAAGCCGTCGGTCTCCAGCAGGAATTGCAGGGAGCCCAGCACGGCGGCATCGTCATCGACCACATAGACGGTGGGCTTTGGCGATGGAGCCTTTGGGAGTTGCCGGGGGTGCGAGCCAATCTCGATCATGCAGCTTTGGCTAGCACAGCCGAACAGGGGCGATCTTGACTTGGCTCAATCCAACTTGGCTCAATCCTTCAGCATGCCGGCGCGCATCGCCATCCGCACCAGCTCCGACAGGCTGTTGGCTTGCATCTTGGTCATGACATTGGCCCGGTAGACCTCGATGGTGCGCGGGCTGATGTCGTATTCGCGGGCGATCAGCTTGTTTGAAAGGCCCGCGATCAGCCCCTCCATGACCTGGCGCTCCCTGGGGCTCAAGGAGGCAACCCGGGCCGCGACATCCTGCGCGATGGCCTCGCTCTTGGCGGTCGGCTCGGCCTGGCGGATCGCCGTTTCGATCATGCCGGTGAGGCGGTCGTCGTCGAACGGCTTTTCCAGGAAGTCGACCGCGCCGAGCTTCATCGCCTCGACCGCGAGCGGCACGTCGCCGTGACCGGTCATGATCAGGATCGGGAACGGGCTGTGCTGCGCCTTCATGCGCTTCAAGAGCTCGATTCCGTCGAGGCCCGGCATGCGCACGTCGGAGACGACGCAGCCAAAGGTGAGATGGGGCAGGGCGTTGAGGAAGGCTTGCGCGTCGTCGAACAGCGTGACACCGAACCCGGAGGAATCCAGCAGGAAGTTCAGCGAGTCCCGCATCGCTGCGTCGTCGTCGATGACGTAGACATGTCCCTTGGTCGTCATGAATCAGTTCTCGTCGGCTGCCGGCAAGGTGAAGCGGAATGTGGCGCCGCCCGATGCGTTGCCCTCGGCCCACATCCGGCCGCCGTGAGCTTCGATGATCGAGCGGCTGATGGACAGTCCCACGCCCATGCCGGTTTCCTTGGTGGTGAAGAAGGTCTGAAAGAGGTTTGGAATGACGTCGTCCTGGAAGCCGGAGCCGGTATCGGACACTTCCACCTCGATCATGTCGTCGCCGACGCGCGTGTTGGCGACGACGAGCTCGCGACGCGGCGACTGCGCCATTGCTTCCAGCGCGTTGCGGAACAGATTGACGAGCACCTGCTGGATCTGCACCCGGTCGGCAAGGACGAGATCGGCGTGCGGATCGAGGCTGAAGCGGAGCTGGACGTTCTGCTCGCGCGCGCCGGCAAGTCCGAGCGCGCCGGCCTCCTCGATCAGCTTGGACAGGCTCTCGACCCGCTTCTCGGATTCGCCGCGGGAGACGAAGTCGCGCAAGCGCCGGATGATCTGGCCGGCGCGCAAGGCCTGCTCCGCCGCGCGATCCAGCGCGCTTTCGATCTTCGGCGTGTTCGGATCAGCGCTGCTGGACAGGAGCCGCCGCGATCCCTTCATGTAATTGCTGATCGCCGCCAGCGGCTGGTTGATTTCGTGGGCGAGCGCGGAGGCCATTTCGCCCATCGCGGTCAGACGCGAGACATGGACGAGCTCGGACTGCAGCTCCTGGAGCCGCGCCTGGGTCTGCTGGTGCTCGGTGAGGTCGCGGACGAAGCCGGTGAAGTAGGGCTCGCCGCCGGACTGCATCTCGCCGATCGACAGGTGCATCGGAAAGGTGGTCCCGTCACGGCGCTTGCCGGTCACGATGCGGCCGATGCCGATGATGTGCGGATCATGCGTGGTGCGATAGCGCGCGATGTAGCTGTCGTGGCGGGAGCTGTCTGGCTCCGGCATGAGGATGCTGACGTTCTGGCCGATCGCCTCCTGCTCCGACCAGCCGAACAGCCGCTCAGCAGCCGTACTGAAGAGCTGCATGATGCCCCGGCCGTCGATGACGATCATGGCATCGGGAATGGTCTGGAGGATCGACCGGAGATGGGTTTCGCGCGTGCGCAGCGCCTCCTCGACCTGCTTCTCCTCGTCGATATCGAGCAAGATGCCGCTGAGATGACGGGCGGTGCCGGACTCATCCCGGATCAGGCCGGCGCGGGCCCTGATCCATTTGCCCCGGTCGGAGCTGCCGGAAATCCTGAAAGAGACGTCGAAGCCGCCGCCATGCTTCGCGACCTGCTCGATCGCGTCTTCGACACGCTCGCGATCCCCGAGTTCCAGGCGCGACAGGAAGAGTTCATAGCTCGTCGGCTGGTCCCGCTCGATGCCGAGCAGCATCCTCGCGGTTTCCGACCACTCCAGCTCCCGCGTCCTAAGGTCGAGATCCCAGGTACCGACCCCGAATCCCTCGATTCGGACCCGGAAGTGCTCGCCGCGACTGTCGTCTTGCGGATGCGTTACGCGGGTCGGCGACAAACAGCAGCTCCAATCTTCTCGCGGCCGGCCGATTTGCCGCCACCGTAGCGGTAATTTCGCCCAAGGCTCCGCTGGAGGCAAGTTCGGATGTCTGATTCTATTGGTGGATTTCCCGGGGCTGGCCGCCCGGCGATTTGATCTACCTCATCCTGCCCCGTGTCGGCGAGGCTAGATTTGGCACCAGTTCATTGCCCCGGAGAATCCCGATGTCTTATGCGACCGTGATGGTCAGTCTGGCGCTCGATCAGCCCAACGATTCGCGCCTTCAGGTCGCAGGCGGACTGGCCGAACGATTCGAGGCGGCCATCGTCGGGGTCGCCGCGGCACAGTTCGCGCCCCCGCTCTATTTCACCGATGGCGCCGAGGCCCAGGGGCTGATCGATGAGGGCGAGGCTTCCGTCAAGCGTCGGCTGGCCGATCTGGAGGCGCAATTCCGCGCCGCCACGAAGACATTCGGCGGACGCGCGGAGTGGCGCAGCGCCATGGATTTTCCGGCGCGATTCGTGCTGGCGCAGGCGCGCTGCGCCGATATCGTTGTCAGCGGCGGACACAGCCCGGCCTTCTCCGACGCTTTCGCGCTCGCAAGCCCCAAGGATCTGGTGATGCAGACGGGCCGCCCGCTTCTGGTCGTCCCCGACCGGGTCAACTGGCTCGATCTGCGCAGCGTGCTGGTGGCGTGGAAGGACACGCCGGAATCGCGGCGCGCGGTGGCGGACGCGCTGCCGATGCTGCGCAAGGCGAGGGACGTCACCATCGTCGAGATCCCGGAGCAGGACGACGACCCTTCGGCCGTGATGGCTGGCGTCACCGACGTCGCCGCCTGGCTCGCCCGCCATGGCGTCACCGCGACGGCGCGCGGCGCGAAGCCCGTGCGGAACGAAACCGCCGCCGCGCAATTGGACAAGATTGCAGGCGACGTCGGGGCCGGCCTGATCGTTGCGGGGGCCTATGGGCATTCGAGGTTTCGCGAGCTGATCCTCGGAGGCGTCACCCAATATCTGGTCACTCAATCCGCCCGCTGCGTGCTGCTGTCGCACTGACTGCCACCGGCCAAAAGCGAAGCGAGGAGGACGCGCCGTGTACAGATTTCTTGAGCAGACCGTCGACGGCTACATGACGCGCGACGTCAAGACGGTGAATCGTGAGCTCGATATGCTCGAGCTCAGCGAGATGTTCGAACGCGACGATTTCAACAGCTATCCGGTCGAAGACGACGGACAGGTCGTCGGCATTGTCACCAAATTCGATATCCTGAAGTGCTTCGCCTTCACGCCGAGCCAGATGCTGCCGCGCTATCACGACCTGATGAGCCGCAAGATCGGCGACGTCATGACGCCGGAGTTCATCTATGTCAGCCCCGACACGCGGCTGACGCGGGTGCTCCAGATCATGGTCGAGCACCGCATCAGGAGCATCATCGTGCTCGACGGTGCGCAGAAGCTGGTCGGAATCATCGCCCGCGAGGACGTGATTACGGCGCTCAAGGCGACCGCGCGCGACTGACGGAACATCCGCAACAGAAGAGGGGATTGCCGCCTCCGTGATTTCACGGAGGTGGTGGCCATTTGCGTCGTGCGATGGGCCACGCAAGTATTTGATTTTTCTGCCTCATGGCCGGCTCGCTCGGATTAACAGAAATCCATCTGTCTTGATTTCAATCAATTCCCCGCGAGGGTGAATGTGGTTTCTGGCCCCGTGTTCTTTCAGAGAGAATCCGCATGAGCCAGCCCTCCAACTCAAAATCCATGACCATCGGTGAAAGCGGCTTGGCTGTCGTGTTCGCAGTCACCGCCTTCCTTTGCGTAATCGCCGCGGCCAAGGCGCTCGACGGGCCCTTCGCCTTCCATGCCGGGCTCAGCGCGTTGGCGAGCCTGGTTGCGGTGTTTGGCATCATCAACCGCTACTTCGATCGTCCGCCGGAGCTGGCGCCGGCGGAGATCAACGGGCGTGTCAACTACAACATGGGCCCGATCAAGTTCTCCTCCTTCATGGCGATGTTCTGGGGCATTGCCGGATTCCTGGTCGGTCTCATCATCGCCTCGCAGCTGGCCTGGCCCGCGCTGAACCTCGATCTGCCCTGGACCAGCTTCGGCCGCCTGCGCCCGCTGCACACCTCCGCGGTGATCTTCGCCTTCGGTGGCAATGTGCTGATCGCCTCGTCCTTCTATGTGGTGCAGAAGTCGTGCCGCGTGCGCCTTGCCGGCGATCTCGCGCCCTGGTTCGTCGTGATCGGCTACAACTTCTTCATCCTGATCGCCGGCACCGGCTATCTGCTCGGCGTCACCCAGTCCAAGGAATATGCCGAGCCCGAATGGTACGCCGACCTGTGGCTGACCATCGTCTGGGTCGTCTATCTGCTCGTCTTCCTCGCCACCGTCATCAAGCGCAAGGAGCCGCATATCTTCGTCGCGAACTGGTTCTATCTCGCCTTCATCGTGACGATCGCGGTCCTGCATCTCGGCAACAACCCGGCGCTGCCCGTTTCGGTGTTCGGCTCCAAGTCCTACGTCGCCTGGGGCGGCATCCAGGACGCCATGTTCCAGTGGTGGTACGGCCATAACGCGGTCGGCTTCTTCCTGACCGCCGGCTTCCTCGCCATCATGTACTACTTCATCCCGAAGCGCGCCGAGCGGCCGATCTATTCCTACCGGCTGTCGATCATCCACTTCTGGGCGCTGATCTTCCTCTACATCTGGGCCGGTCCCCACCATCTGCACTACACGGCGCTGCCGGACTGGACGCAGACGCTCGGCATGACCTTCTCGATCATGCTGTGGATGCCCTCCTGGGGCGGCATGATCAACGGCCTGATGACGCTGTCGGGCGCCTGGGACAAGCTGCGCACCGATCCCGTGCTGCGCATGCTCGTCGTCTCCGTCGCCTTCTACGGCATGTCGACCTTCGAAGGCCCGATGATGTCGATCAAGGTGGTCAACTCGCTCAGCCACTACACCGACTGGACCATCGGCCACGTGCATTCCGGCGCGCTCGGCTGGGTCGGGTTCGTCTCCTTCGGCGCGCTCTACTGCCTGGTGCCGTGGGCCTGGAATCGCAAGGGCCTCTACAGTCTCAAGCTGGTCAACTGGCACTTCTGGATCGCTACGCTCGGCATCGTCCTCTACATCTCGGCGATGTGGGTGTCCGGCATCCTCCAGGGTCTGATGTGGCGCGCCTATACCTCGCTTGGCTTCCTCGAATATTCCTTCATCGAGACCGTCGAGGCGATGCATCCCTTCTACATCATCCGTGCCGCCGGCGGCGCGCTGTTCCTGATCGGCTCGCTGATCATGGCCTACAATCTCTGGATGACCGTTCGCGTCGGCGAGGCGGAAGTCCAGATGCCCGTCGCTCTTCAGCCGGCGGAATGAGGAGCTCCACCATGTCGTTCTGGACACGCCACCAAATCTTCGAAAAGAACTCGATCATCCTGATCGTCGGCATCCTGCTGGTGATCTCGATCGGCGGTCTCGTCGAGATCACGCCGCTGTTCTACCTCAAGAGCACGATCGAGGCGGTCGACGGCGTCAGGCCGTACACGCCGCTGGAGCTCGCGGGCCGCAACGTCTACGTCCGCGAGGGCTGCTATCTCTGCCATTCGCAGATGATCCGTCCCTTGCGCGACGAGGTCGAGCGTTACGGCCACTTCTCGCTTGCCGCCGAGAGCATGTACGACCACCCGTTCCAGTGGGGCTCGAAGCGCACCGGACCGGACCTTGCCCGCGTCGGTGCCAAATATTCCGACGACTGGCACGTTACCCATCTGACCAACCCGCGCGCGATCGTGCCGCAGTCGGTCATGCCGGGCTATTCGTTCCTGGCCCACAATGAAGTCGATCCGGACACGATCGCCGACCACATGCGCACGCAGAGGGCTGTCGGCGTGCCCTACACCGACGACCAGATTGCGAACGCAGCCGCCGACCTGAAGGCCCAGGCAGATCCGGACAATGCCGGCACCGATGCCTTCAGCAAGCGTTACGCCAAGGCGGCCGTCCGCAACTTCGACGGCAAGCCCGGCACGCCGACCGAGATGGACGCGCTGATCGCCTACCTGCAGATGCTCGGCACGCTGGTCGACTTCAAGATCTACAACGAGAAAGCCAATCTTCGCTGAGAAGGCATGAACGATGAAAGCCATCCTGACACTCGACAATCTCGCGTCCGGTCTCGTGACCACGATCTGGACGCCGGTGTTCGTCGCGATCTTTCTCGCGATCATCGCCTACGCATTCTGGCCTCGCAACAAGGCCGCTTTCGACGAAGCGGCGAGCCTGCCGTTGCGGGAGGAGTAAGAGATCATGACCGATCATCATAGCGACATCGATTCCGTCTCCGGCAAGTCCACCACCGGACATGAGTGGGACGGCATCAAGGAGCTCAACACGCCGCTGCCGCGCTGGTGGGTGATCTGCTTCTACCTCACCATCATCTGGTCGATAGGCTATTGGATCGTCTATCCGGCCTGGCCGCTGATCTCGAGCCATACGACCGGGCTGCTCGGCTACTCGACGCGCGCCAGCCTCGCGGTGGAACTCGCCAATCTCGAGGCGCTCCGCGGCGAGAAGATGGCGGCGTTGGCGGCGGCGCCGCTCGCCGACATCGAGAAGGACCCGGCCTTGCTGGCGCTCGCCCGCGCCAAGGGCAGGACCGTGTTCGGCGACAATTGCGCGCCGTGCCACGGCAGCGGCGCTGCGGGTGCGAAGGGCTTTCCGAACCTGAACGACGACGACTGGCTGTGGGGCGGCACGCTCGAGCAGATCATGCAGACCATCCAGTTCGGCGCGCGCTCCGGCCACGCCAAGACGCATGAAGGCCAGATGCTCGCCTTCGGCAAGGACGGCGTGCTGAAGCCGGACGAGATCGTCACGGTGGCCAACTACGTGCGGTCGCTGTCGAGGCTTCCGACCCGCAACGGCTATGACGCGGCCAAGGGCGAGAAGATCTTCACCGAGAACTGCGTCGCCTGCCACGGCGATGGCGGCAAGGGCAACCAGGAGATGGGCGCACCGAACCTGACCGACAAGATCTGGCTCTATGGCTCTGACGAGGCGACGCTGATCGAGACCATCAGCCAGGGCCGCGCCGGCGTGATGCCGGCCTGGGAAGGGCGGCTCGACCCCGCCACGGTCAAGGCGATGGCGGTCTACGTCCACTCGCTGGGCGGTGGAAAATAGCCGACTGGAGACAGGCGGGGGCGAACAAAAGTGCCCCCGCTTGAGCTGGATCAACTGACGCGGCGGCGTTGGGTCTAGGTCTAATCGCACCTTTTTGAGAAGTTCTAGAGCGATGAACAAGACCGTGAACCCGAACGAACTCATATCGGACGACGACAACGGGCCGCTCTACATGGCCCGCAAGAAGGTGTATCCCCAGAGCACCTCCGGTACGTTCCGCCGGATCAAATGGGGCCTGATGGCGTTCTGCCTCGGCGTCTACTACTTCCTGCCGTTCGTGCGCTGGAATCGCGGCCTCGGCGCCCCCAGCCAGGCGGTGCTGATCGATCTCCCCAACAGCCGCTTCTACTTCTTCTTCATCGAGCTGTGGCCGCAGGAAGTCTACTACTTCACCGGCCTGTTGATCGTGGCTGCCGTGGCGTTGTTCCTGATGAACTCGGTCGGCGGCCGCATCTGGTGCGGCTATCTCTGCCCCCAGACGGTGTGGACCGACCTGTTCTACGCCGTCGAGCGGTTCGTCGAGGGCGACCGCCGCGAGCGGATGAAGAAAGACAAGGCATCCGGTCTGACACTGCGGCGCGTCTCCGAGATCGCGCTCAAGCACTCGATCTGGCTCATGATCGCGTGGTGGACCGGTGGCGCCTGGGTGCTCTATTTCAGTGACGCCCCGACCCTGGTGAAGGAGCTCGTGACCTTTCAGGCGCCGATGGTCGCCTATATCTGGATCGGCATCCTCACCGCCACGACCTATCTGCTCGCCGGCTACATGCGCGAGCAGGTCTGCACCTATATGTGCCCGTGGCCACGCATCCAGGCGGCGCTCACCGACGAGTGGGCGCTCAACGTCACCTACCGTTACGATCGCGGCGAGAAGCGCACGTCGGTCAAGAAGGCGGCCGAGCTGCGTGCGCTCGGGGAGCAGGTCGGCGACTGCGTCGACTGCTACCAGTGCGTCGCGGTCTGCCCGACCGGCATCGACATCCGCAACGGGCCGCAGCTCGAATGCATCCAGTGCGGGCTCTGCATCGACGCCTGCGACAACGTGATGACGAAGATCGGCAGGCCGACCCGGCTGATCGGCTACGACAACGACATCAACATCCATCGCCGCCAGGAAGGCAAGGCGCCGATCTACCGGATCGTGCGGCCCCGCACCATTGTCTATAGCGCCATCATCGCGGCTGTCGGCGGCATCATGGTGTACACGCTGGCGACGCGCAGCCTGCTCGACGTCAACGTGCTGCACGATCGCAACCCGGTCGCGGTCAAGCTCAGCGACGGCTCGATCCGCAACGCCTACACGGTCCGGCTGCTGAACAAGAGCGGCTATGATCGCGTCATCGCGATCGACGCGGACGGCCCGGTCAACGCGACGATCCATGTCGTCGGCGTCGATTCGGTGACGCCGGACCGACCGATGATCGTGATCCCGCGCGACTCGACCAGCGAGCTGCGCCTGCTCGTCACCGCTCCGGCGGAGAGCAATCCGGAGAAGTCGATCCCGGTCCGCTTCCACGTCACCGATATCGGGCTCGGCGAGGCCGCTTCCGCGACCGACAATTTCGTCTCGCCGTAAGGCCAGGAGAGTGCCATGGCATCCAAGCCTCTGACCGGAACCAAGGTCTTCCTGATGCTCGTCGCCTTCTTCGGCGTCGTCATCGGCGTCAATGGGATCATGATGAAGCTCGCGATCGCGACGCTGCCCGGCACCGACGTCGACAGCCCCTATGCCGCAGGTCTTACCTATGACCGCGAGATATCGGCGGCGCACGACCAGGCCGCGCGCAAGTGGCAGGTCAACGCCCATATCGAACGCCGCGCCGACGGCGGTGCCGCGCTTCAGGTCGAGGCGCGCGACGCGGCCGGCCGGCCGGTGACGGGCTTGAAGTTCGGCGGACGCCTGGAGCGGCCGACCGACAAGCGCGCCGATCTTCCGGTTGAGCTCGCGGAGACCGGTATCGGCATCTATCGCGGCTCCGCCACGACCGTTGCACCGGGCCAGTGGGATCTGGTGATCGAGGGCGAGGCGCGGGGCGAGCGCGTGTTCCTGTCGCGCAACCGCGTGATCCTGAACTGAGGGATTTCGTCATGCAGGTCACGCGGGACTTTTCGCATTACGTCCGGACCGCGGGCGAGGGCCTCCAGCACATCGATCTCGCGGTCGAGGGCGTTCACTGCGCCGGCTGCATGGCCAAGATCGAGCGCGGCCTTTCGGCCATACCCGACGTCACGCTGGCGCGCGTGAACCTCACCGACCGCCGCGTCGCGCTGGAGTGGAAGCAGGGCACGCTCGACCCGGCCCGCTTCATCGATCGGCTCGAGGAACTCGGCTACAAGGCCTATCCTTTCGAGACCGAGAGCGCGGAAGCGACCGAGGTCGCCGAATCGCGCTTCCTGCTGCGCTGCCTCGGCGTCGCCGCGTTTGCCACCATGAACGTGATGATGCTGTCGATCCCGGTGTGGTCGGGCAACGTCTCGGACATGCTGCCCGAGCAGCGCGACTTCTTCCACTGGCTGTCGGCTCTGATCGCATTGCCGGCGGCGGCCTATGCCGGCCAGCCGTTCTTCCGCTCGGCCTGGCGCGCGCTGTCGGCGAAGACGACCAACATGGACGTGCCGATCTCGATCGGCGTGATCCTCGCGCTCGGCATGTCCGTGGTCGAGACCATCCATCACGCCGAGCACGCCTATTTCGATGCGGCGATCATGCTGCTCACCTTCCTGCTGGTGGGCCGCTTCCTCGACCAGAACATGCGGCGGCGGACCCGCGCGGTCGCGGGCAATCTCGCGGCGCTGAAGGCGGAGACAGCGGCCAAATTCGTCGGGCCCGACGAGATCTCGCAGGTGCCGGTGGCGGCGATCCATTCCGGCGACATCGTGTTGCTGCGGCCCGGCGAGCGCTGCGCGGTCGACGGCACCGTGATCGAGGGGCGCTCCGAGATCGACCAGAGCCTGATCACCGGCGAGACGCTCTATGTCACGGCCGAGCACGGCACGCCGGTCTATGCCGGATCGATGAACATCTCGGGTACGCTGCGGGTGCGGGTCTCGGCGGCGTCGGAGGCGACGCTGCTCGCGGAGATCACGCGGTTGCTCGACAACGCGTTGCAGGCGCGCTCGCGCTACATGCGGCTCGCCGACCGCGCCTCGCGGCTCTACGCACCTGTCGTGCACGCGACCGCGCTCCTCACCATCATCGGTTGGGTCATTGCCGGCGCAGGTTGGCATGATGCGATCGTCACCGGCGTTGCCGTGCTGATCATCACCTGTCCCTGCGCGCTCGGCCTTGCGATCCCGACCGTGCAGACGGTGGCCTCGGGCGCGATGTTCAAGGCAGGCGTGCTGCTCAATTCCGGCGATGCGATCGAGCGCCTGGCCGAAGCGGACCACGTCATCTTCGACAAGACCGGCACGCTGACGCTGCCCGATCTGGAGGTGATGAACGCGGCCGACATTCCCGCCGATATTTTCGAGCTCGCCGGCCGACTTGCGCTGTCGAGCCATCATCCGGTGGCCGCGGCGGTCGCGCAGGCCGCCGGGGCCCGATCGCCCGTTGTCGGTGCGGTCGAGGAGGCCGGGCAGGGCGTACGCGCGACGGTCGATGGCGTCGATATCCGTCTTGGCCGTGCGTCCTTCTGCGGCGCCGAGGCGTTGATCGGCGGCACCACGCTTGATCCCGAAGCCTCGATCGTGGCCTTCAGCAAGGGCAGCGACAAATTCATCCTCTCGGTGCGGCAGGGCCTGCGCCCGGATGCCCAGGCCGTGATCGCGGCGCTGAAGGCGCGCAACATCGGCATCGAGATCCTCTCCGGCGACCGGGAGCCCGCGGTGATCGCGGCGGCGCGTGCGCTGGGCATCGCCGAATGGCGCGCCGGTGTCACGCCGGCCGATAAGATCGCGCGGATCGAGGAACTGAAGCAGCGGGGCGCAAAAGTGCTGATGGTCGGCGACGGTATGAACGATGCGCCATCGCTGGCGGCGGCTCATGTCTCGATGTCGCCGATCTCAGCCGCCCATCTCAGCCAGGCCACCGCCGATCTCGTCTTCCTCGGCCGGCCGCTGGCGCCGGTCGTGGCCGCCATCGACTCCGCGCGCAAGGCGCTGCACCTGATGCGGCAAAACCTCTGGCTTGCGATCGGCTATAATGTCCTCGCCGTTCCGGTCGCGATCAGCGGCGTCGTGACGCCCCTGATTGCGGCGGCTGCCATGAGCGGATCGTCGATCCTAGTCATGCTGAATTCGCTGCGCGCACGCAGCGCCTCGCGGGAGATCGTGTGATGGAGATCCTGGTCATCCTGGTGCCGCTCGCGCTCATGCTCGGCCTTGCCGGCCTCGTGGCCTTCCTCTGGTCGCTCCGAAGCGGCCAGTACGACGATCTCGATGGCGCCGCCTGGCGTGCCATCGCCGATGATGACCCGCCCCAGGAAGCGCCGGCGAAGCGCTAACGCTTCAAGTTGAACGTGAGCAGGGCCGCGGCCGCGAGGGCCACGCCCACCCCGGTGACACACGCAGGCCAGCCGAAGGCGTCGAACAGCCGTCCGAGCACCGCTGTGCCGACGAGCCCGCCACAGAAATAGCAGGCGAGATAGGTGCCGCTGGCGACGCCGCGATTGTCGGTTGCAGTCTGCCCGACGAATCCGGTGGCGGCGGCTTGCGCGAAGAATGTTCCGACCCCGACCAGGACCATCCCGGCGAGCACTTCGCCCAGACGAGCGCTCAGCGTCAGCGGCAAGCCTATTCCACAGACGGCGAGTGCGCCCCAGATCGTTGGACGTGTTCCGAGGCGTGACGTGACCCGGCCGGCCAGCAACGTCGTGACGACGGATGGCAGGAAGACGAAATAGATGAGGCCCAGGTCCATCATTCCGAGCGACAGCGGCGGCCGAACCAGAACGAAATTGACGTAGGTGAAGGTGCCGATGAAGGCGAACAGGATGCAGAAGCCGATGCCGAAGGCGGCGCGCAGCCGCGGATCGCACCAATGCGCGATCATGGCGGCGAGTGGCGAGTCCGCCAGCATCGTCGCATGCGCCGGCTGGATGCGCTTGATGGTGAAGTGGACCAGCGCCGCGCCGGCGAGGTTGAGGGTCGCAAAAAAGTAGAAGTTCCACTGCAATCCGAGGCCTTCGGTAACCGCAGCCGAAATCAACCGACCGACCAGGTTGCTGGCGACGTTTCCTGTGATGTAGGCGGCAAACGCGCCGCCGGCTTCCATTGCGCTGCATTGCTCGCCGAGATGAGCGAGCGTAAGCGCGAAGGCGGATGCCATGCACAGGCCCTGCGCGATGCGCAAAGCGGTAAAGACGGCAAGATTGGGGGCTGTCGCCAGCAGGCTCGTGGGGATCGCCAACAAGGTCAGGCTGAGCAGGATGCCGGTGCGGCGATTGATGTGCGGGCTGAAGAAGCCGACAACGAGGCTCGCGATGGCCATGCCGGACGTGCTGGCGTTGACTGCAAATCCCATCGCTGCTGGCGTGACTCCATAATGGCGCGTCAGCGACGGCAGGATCGCCTGTGTCGCGAAGAGGTCGACGACGGTCAGGAAGGCGGTCAGTCCGATCACGAGCGAGCGCAACAGGGCGGCGGGAGCCCGCGGCTCCATCGTGATCGTGGTCGGCTTCATCGGTGCGGACAGATCGGTCATGGCGCGGCATCTCCGGTGGAGGATGTGGCGCCCGGCATGCCGGATGGCATGGGGGATTCCGGACGCCACATCCTGTAAACGAGTGCATTGGGGGCTGGATGCGCTCGTTACATATTGTGGTCGTGCGGGTCCCTGCGGACGTCGCCGACATAGAGAATGACAGTCTCCTTGCCGAGATTCTTCCACCAATGCGATGTGCCGAACGTCTCGGGGCGGAGGTCGCCGGCCTTGTGCACAATCGGATCGGCGCAGTTGGAGGCGTACTCGACGATCTGGCCCTGCTGCACGAAGATCAGGGCAGGGCGGTCGTCATGGCTGTGCCAGGGCACAATGCCGCCGGGCTCGATGGTCAGCTTGCGGAAGCGCAGCTCGCGGCCCTCGATATGTGCCGGCTGCTTGCCGAGGTCGATCGCGCCAAGCGTGACGTCGGTAACGCCGACAGGCTTGTAGTCGACCATCTGCTGCCCGTTCGGCTTGATCTTGTCGGCCGGGCATTCACCGGCGAACATTGGCTGCGCCGAGAGCGTCAATGCGCCGACGACGGCGACGCACGGCCAGACCGCGCGCAAGAATGTGCGATGCTTGAACATGGAAGTCTCCTGTGCTGGCCGCAACCGCGATGGTCGTCGGCTATGCCGGGAGCATCGTCGAGGCGGCGTTCGTCTTGAAATGCCCTTTCGCTCTCGGTGCGATAGCCCGGCGCTATGGCGGCGCGATGCGCGACGGCTATCGAACCGATTGGGGATTGGCATTTCCGCCTGCGCCGCTTCTGCCGTTCGATGGCGCAGCGCCCGATTGGCGGGCGTCCGCGTCAATCTGGAGGAACACCCCATGACGAAGCTGTCCAAGACAATGATCGCCACCGCCACGTTCGCGGTGATCGCCACGTCGGCCTTCTCGGAGGCCGCCTGGGACTTCAAGGCCGGCATGGCCTATGTCTATGGCGGGCCGGGCAAGATGTCGGCGATGGCCATGGCCCCGGCCGAAAAGAACCACGAGGCCATGATGAAACACGCCAAGAAGGTGCCCGACAACACCGTCTTCTTCATGGACAACGGATCGCTGTACTCGACGTCGGGGCGGCTCGATCCCACCGGAAATTTCTACGTGAACTGATCGCGCGTGCAGACGGCCGCCCCTTGCGGGCGGCCGGACCGCGAAACTAATATACGCCCCCTGAACAGCGGAGCGCAGGATGACCTCTCTCTCGCCAGCCGATGCCGAGCGGCTCAAGCTCGCCTTCCAGCGCTGCCGCGACATGGAGGGCACGCTAAACGAACAGCTCCGCGCCTATGCCGAGGCGAGCCGTGAGGTCTTTCCGGCCTATGGCGAGGCGGTCGATCATCTGGTGACCAGATTGAATGGAAACGGTGGCGGCGAGACCGCGCCGCATCCCGGTGACGCGATGCCGCCATTCATGCTACCCGATGAGAGCGGACGTCTCGTCACGTTGCCGTCGCTGCTGGCAAATGGCCCGGCCGCGGTAATGTTCTTCCGTGGTCATTGGTGCCCGTATTGCAGGCTCAACGTCCGTGCGGTGATCCGTGCCCATGACCGTATCGCGGCCATGGGAGCGCAGATCGTCGCAATCATGCCGGAGACGCAGGAATACACCAGGGCGTTCAAGATCGACGCTGCCGCGCCGTTCCCAGTGCTCACCGATCTCGACAATGGCTATGCGCTGTCGCTCAGTCTCGCGATCTGGCTCGGCGCCGAGATCCAGCACCTTCTATCCTATCAGGACATGGCGAAATTCCACGGCAATGACGGCTGGATGCTGCCGATCCCGGCCGTGTTCGTGGTCGGACGTGACGGCATCGTGAAAGCCCGCTTCGTCGATCCCGACTTCCGCAAGCGCATGGAGATCGACGACCTGCTCAAGGCGCTGGAGCAGGCGAGCCGGGAGAACTGAACTTCGCGTAACGCGCAGTTCCTTGCCTTCTCCCCCTGTGGAGGGTGAGCATCTTCGAACTTACCCCGCGATCGCCTGCCAGTCCGCACCGCGCAGCATGCGCATGATGGTGTTGGCGACCGCCGTGCGCTGCCGGCCGGCAACGCCGTAGAGGTTGACGGTCCGACGGGCGTCGAGTCCTGCCACCGCGGTGCGTTTCAATCCTTCCGGCAGGGGTGAGGTACGCGGCACCATGGCGACGCCGATATCGGCTTCCACCAGCTCGATCAAATCGTGCTCGCTCGAAATCTCGTGACCATGTTCGATGTCGATGCCATGCTGGCGCAGATTGGCGGAGATGCGTCCGGAATGCTCGCAGAACGTCCGGCTCAGCAACTCCTCTCCGCGCAGATCGTCCAGTTCGATCGAACTGCGGCCGGCGAGCCGATGTCCGCCGCTGACGACGAGCTCGAATCTCTCGGTAAACAGCGGCCAGACGTCGAGCCGGTCCCAGTCCTCATTGATCTCTGCGGCGATGCCGAGCTCGGCCTCGCCCTTCTTCAGGAAATCGCCGACCTCGCGGCTCGAGCCGCGGAGGAAGCGCAATTCGAGTCGGTTGAACTGCCGCCTGATCTGATTGAGATGCGGGATGAGGAGCGCCAGATCAATCGAATGCGTCAGCGCGATGCGGAGCGCACCGATCTCTCCACTTTTCAGGGAGGAGGCGAGCGAGCGCGCGCCGACGGCGGCGTCATAGCACTGCTTCAGCAGCGGATGCATGCGCTCGCCGAGCTCGGTCAATTGCGCCGCCGGCCGTTCGCGGCGGAACAGGTCGCCGCCGAGTTCGGCCTCGAGCTGCTTGATCGCGCGCGTCAGCGAGGGCTGCGTCACGTTGCATTCCTCGGCGGCACGCGTGAAATTGAGTAGCTGCGCCACTGCGAGGAAATAGCGGACCTGGTGCATTTCCATGGATCGGCTCCCCAGCAAGACCAGCCGGAAATCTAGCCGATCGGGGCGGGGAATGACATCCCGGCCGCAATAGCGCGCGCGTATGGATTCGGAAGCCAGGCGGCATTTCCGCTTGAGCAGCCGATCCCCGAGGATGGCAAAACGCAACAATGGCGCCACGCCCGACGAATCCTCGACAGACGCCGGCGCGACGGGAGCGACACATGAACGGCATTCAGGACAACACGCAGAGCAGCAGAAAAGACCTGCCTGGGCAGGTCGTACTGGTGCTCCAGGGCGGCGGCGCGCTCGGCTCCTACCAGGCCGGCGTCTACCAGGCGCTGCACGAGGCTGGCATCGAGCCGGATTGGATCATCGGGACTTCGATCGGCGCCATCAACGCGAGCCTTATTGCCGGAAACGAGCCGCAGCAACGGCTGGCGCGCCTGAAGGCGTTCTGGAAGCGGATGGAGCAGAACCCGATCTGGAATCCGCGCACGGCATTCCCGGGCTTCAACGAGAAACTTGCCTATTGGTCGACGATCACCAGCGGCATTCCCGGCTTCTTCCGGCCCAATCCGCTAGCGCATGTCGGCGATTCCTATCCGCTCGGGGCAGATGACGCCGGCTTCTATTCGACGGCGCCGCTCGAGAAGACACTTCTCGAACTCGTCGATTTCAGCCTGGTCAATCGCTGCGCGCCGCGCCTCACAGTCGGCGCGGCCCACGTCCGGACCAGCCGGATGCGCTATTTCGACAGCCGCGACGGCGACCTGACGGTCAGGCACGTGATGGCTTCGGGCGCATTGCCGCCGGCCTTTCCGGCAATACGCATCGACGGCGAGCTCTATTGGGACGGCGGCATCCTGTCGAACACGCCGACTGAGGCAGTGTTCGACGACAATCCGCGCAGGGACTCGCTGATCTTCGCCGTGCATCTGTGGAATCCCGTCGGTGCCGAGCCGACCACGATGGCGGAGGTCCTGAACCGCCACAAGGACGTGCAATATTCCAGCCGCATCGCGAGCCAGATCGCTCGCCAACAGCAGGCCCATCGCTTGCGCCACGTCATCAACCAGCTCGCCGCGCGTCTGCCCGAGAACGAGCGCGGTGACCCCGCGGTGAGGGAATTGATCAGCTACGGTTGCCCGACCCGGATGCATGTCGTGCGGCTCTTGGCGCCGCAGCTCGACCGCGAGAGCCACACCAAGGACATCGACTTCAGCCCCTCAGGCATTATGCGGCGCTGGGATGCGGGCTATGCCCACACGAGGTCCGTGCTCGAGCGAAAGCCTTGGATCGGCGAGTTCGACCCGCTCGCCGGCGTAGTGCTGCATGAGCATATGGATGTGTTGCCCATTGCGGCGGAGTGAGGGCCTTGTCGGCTATTTTTTGCGCGGTGACGATTTCACGAGTGCGCGGTGTGGGTTATTGTCGCGGCGTCAATGTGGCGAGGCTAGCAATTGGTCGCGGAGAAGGATCTCGAGGCAGCGCTCGATCTTGTCCGGGTTAACGCGGCGGGACCGGTTGCCGGCGTGTTCGGTCCTGACACGGTCACCTGGCAGATCGACCGGGAGGCTGTCATCTTTCTCGGCGCCGGCCGTGCGTTGTTGCTGCAACTGGCGCATCCCTGGGTCGCTGCCGCCATCGCGGAGCACTCGCGGACCCTTGCCGATCCGATCGGCCGCTTCCATCGCACCTTCGACATCGTCTTTGCCATGGTGTTCGGCTCGCTCGACCGGGCGCTGCTGTCGTCCCGGCAGCTGCACCGGCGCCACAGTATGATATCAGGTCAGATGCCACAGACCGTCGGTCCCTTCGCGGCAGGCTCGCGCTATTGTGCCAACGACATCGCGGCGCTGCGCTGGGTTCACGCGACGCTGGCCGACACCGCGCTCATGACGCACGATCTGGTCCTGGCGCCGCTCTCGGCGGAGGAGCGCGAGCGCTATTGGAGCGAGAGCCGGGCGTTCGGCGCGTTGTTTGGATTGACGGCGGACGACTTGCCGACGGACTGGGCCGGCTTTGCGGAATACACCGCGGCGATGGTGCAGTCGGACACGTTGACTGTGAGCGCGGCGGCACGCGAGATCGCCGCGCAGATTTTTGGCGGCGCGCGTCCGTGGCTGCGGCCACCCCGATGGTACCGCGCGCTTACCGCCAGCCTGCTGCCCGAGCGCTTGCGCCTGGGCTTCGGTTTTGAGCTCGACGAGCACGACACCAGGTCTGCCGGCAACGCGCTGAAATGGATAAGGCGCGTCTATCCGAGATTGCCGGATCGACTGCGCTATGTCGGTCCCTACCAGGAAGCAGAGGCGCGGCTGCGGGGCGAGCTGCAACCCGATTGGATGACCCGCTGCCTCAACCGGGCCTGGATCGGACGGCCGCAGATGGACGTGCGGGGGAGGGAATGAAGTCGTCCGCCGGTGCCACAAACGCCGTCATTGCGAGCGCAGCGAAGCAATCCAGAATCTCTCCGCGGAGGCAGTCTGGATTGCTTCGTCGCTTCGCTCCTCGCAACGACGGAGAATGTGGATGCGCCGCCGCCCTCACACCGCCGCGAGCTTGCGGTACAGCGCGCTATAGCTGCCGGCCGAGATGCTCCAGGAGAACGATCGTCCCATGGCGCTGCGGCGCATGGAGTCGAGCTGGTCCTGCGCCATGAAGGTCGAGAACGCCCGCCGGACGCCGCCGAGGAAGGATTCGTGCGAGGGTTTTGAAAACAGAAATCCGGTTTCGCCGTCGGTGATGGTCTCGGCGAGGCCTCCGGTCTGGTGGCCGATCGGCAGCGAGCCGAAGCGCTGGGCGTACATCTGGCTGAGGCCGCACGGCTCGAAGCGCGACGGCATCAGGGTGAAGTCGCTGCCGGCGAAGATGCGCCTCGCCTGGGCGTCATTGAAGCCGATCGCGACGCCGATGGCGTCGGGGCGGCGGCGATGCGCATCGATCAGTGCCTGCTCGAGCGCGGGCTCGCCGGAGCCGGTGACTACGATCTGTCCGCCGGAATCGATGATCTCGTCGGCCGCCGACAGCACGAGGTCGATGCCCTTCTGGTGCACGAGGCGGGCGACGATGCCGAACATCGGGCCGCGCGACACCGCAAGTCCGAACTGCTTGCGCACGTAATCCGCATTGGCCTTCTTGCCGACCCAGTCACCGGCGCCGAATTGCTGGGCGAGCTTCGCGCAGGACCGCGGATCCCAGCTCTCGTCGATGCCGTTGAGGATGCCGGTGAGCTCGGACGCGTCCGAGCGCAGGCGCAACAGGCCTTCCAGGCCGCAGCCGAATTCGGCCGTGGTGATCTCCCGCGCATAGGTACCGCTGACGGTGGTGAGGTGGGAGGCGTAGACCAGCCCGGCCTTCAGGAAGGAGAGCTGGTCGTAGAACTCGACGCCGTCGATATGGAACGAGCTCTCCGGTACGCCGATCCGCCGCAGCGAGTCCTTCGGGAAGAGGCCCTGATAAGCGAGGTTGTGGATGGTCAGGATCGACGGCAGCCTGGCGCCGCGCCAGGCGAGGTAAGCCGGCACGAGCGAGGCCTGCCAGTCATTGGCATGGACCAGGTCCGCTGCCCAATTCTTGTCCAGCTTGCCCGCAGCAAGCTCAGCGGCTGCCGAGGCAAAGCGCGCGAAGCGGATGTCGTTGTCGGGCCAGTCGCGCCCGGACTCGTCGCCATAGGGGTTGCCGGGCCGGTCGTAGAGCTGTGAGCACAACAGCACATAGACCGGCAGGCCGTCCTTGGTCGCGGCTCGTCCGAGCGAGCAGGCCGGCATCTCAGCCAACGCCGGGCAACGGCCAACGATCTGAATATGCGTGAGTTGCTCGATGATGTCGCGATAGCCGGGCAGCATGACCCGGATATCGGCGAGAGGGCGAAGGGCTCTGGGAAGAGCAGCTGAAACGGCGCCGAGCCCGCCAACGCGGACGAAATCGTCCATCTCGGTTGTGACGAACAAGACCCTCAAGAACGATTGCCCTCTTCCGATCCCGCTTGCTGTTATGCAAGAACGGGTCCAATTGCCCCAGGAATTCTCAAGCCGCTCGCGAGCCACGTCCCGTTCGGTAAAGACTTTCCTACTGAGCCGCCGCCATCTAGGGTCGGCGCACCAATAAGAGAGCACTTCGATAGTTCCTGAAGGACCCAAGGACTCGGCAAGGACGCAGCAAGCATGCAGCTAGCAGATAAGCATGAGGGGACGACGACAAAGGCCTTCGCCGGCCTGCGGGTGCTGGATTTTTCGACCACCATCGCCGGTCCGCACTGCGCGCGGATGCTCGCCGACATGGGTGCCGAGGTCATCAAGATCGAAACCGACGGTGGCGAGACGATGCGCACCCGGCCACCGCTGCGCAAGGGATGCAGCACCGTGTTCGGCCAGCTCAATGTCGGCAAGAAGAGCGTCGTGCTCGATCTCAAGTCCGAGGACGGCAAGGAGGCGGTGCGCCGGCTGGCCGCGACCGCCGACATCCTGGTCGAGAACTTCCGCCCCGGCGTGATGCACCGCCTGCGGCTCGACTACGACAGCCTGCGGCCGGTCAATCCGAAGCTGATCTATTGCTCGATCTCGGGCTACGGCCAGACCGGGCCGTCCGCCGAGCTGCCCGCCTACGCACCGGTGATCCACGCGGCCTCCGGCTATGACATGGCGCATCTCGCCTACCAGCCCGGCCGCAACCGCCCCGATTATTGCGGCATCTACCACGCCGATGTCGTCACCGGCACCTACGGGTTCGGCGCGATTGCGTCTGCGCTCTATCAGCGCACCGTGACCGGCCTTGGCCAGCACGTCGACGTCTCCATGCTGGAATCGATGCTGACGCTGACGGTGATCGAGTTGCAGAGCTCGCAATTTGCGGTGAAGCCGCCGCCGCGCCCGATGTTCGGCCCGACCGAGACGGCCAACGGCTACGTCATGATCACGGTCGCCAGCGAGAAGACGTTTCAGGGATTGATGGGGGTGATCGGTCGCCCCGAATGGATCTCCGATGCCCGCTTTTCCGCCTATGGCGCGCGGCGCGACAACTGGGCCGACATGATGGACGGGGTCGAAGCCTGGTCGCGGCCGCTCACGACCGACGCATGTCTCGTCGCGCTCGGCGCCGCCGGCGTGCCGGCTTCAGCCTATCGCACCGTGTCCGAAGCGCTGGCCGATCCACAGCTCGCGCATCGCCGAGCGCTATCGCCTGTGGAGGACCAAGGCGGCTCGTTCCAGGTGCTCAATCTGCCGTTCCGGATGTCGGGCGCCGACACCACGCCCGGCAAGACCATGGCGGTGCTCGGCGAGCACACGGATGCGCTGCGCGACGAGATTGGCCTCGCCGATGCCGCGCCAATTCCGTCAGGCAAAATGATTGCGACGAACTGAGCGCGTTGCGCCGCACGCATGCGGCATTTGATCTCTCGTGTGTTCCTCTTGCCGTGGCGAGCATTTGTCGCCAATCTCGCGCCCGAGTCATTCGACGATCCGAAACATCGGACGAGGATCCCGGGAGGAACCATGACGAATATCGCCGCCGCAGCGCGAAAGTGCGCGCCGATTTTCCTTGTTGCGGCATTTGCCATGGCCACGCCAGCGCAGGCGCAGAAGTCTGGCGGCAGCATCACCGTCGGCCAGGAGCTGGACATTCCGGGGTTCGACCCGCTCAAGGTCGGCGTCTACGACACCTCGACCTTCACCGCCGCCGCCGCGATCTTCGACACGCTGACGACGCTCGACGACAAGGGCGAGGCCGCGCCAAAACTCGCGGTGTCCTGGACCCATTCCGACGACTACAAGAGCTGGACCTTCAAGCTGCGCCAGGGCGTGAAATTCCACGACGGCACGCCGTTCAATGCGCAGGCTTTCAAGGAGAATTTCGACCGACAGAAGGATCCCGCCAACAAGTGCCGCTGCGCCTTCTACATCACCAACGTCAAGGAGGTGCTGGCGCCGGACGAATACACAGTCGTCTACAATCTGACCGATCCCGCCGTGAACCTGCCGGCGACGATCACCATCCAAAGCTCGAACAACGTCATTCAGTCGCCCACGGCCTGGAAGACCAAGGGCGCCGACTACAATCGCAATCCGGTCGGCACTGGTCCCTACATCCTGAAATCATGGACCGCCGGCGACCGCATGGTGCTGGAGAAGAACCCGGACTACTGGAACAAGGGCCATCCCTATCTCGACCGCATCATCCTGAAGCCGCTGCCCGATGCGCAGTCGCGCTTTGCGTCGCTGCAATCGGGTGAAGCCGACATCATCTGGGACGACGAGAACGACGCCGACAACATCCTGAAGGCGCAGAAGGACTCCAAGCTCACCGTGCACACCTACAAGGGCTCGGGCGCGCAGGTCTACGCCTTCAACACCAAGGTCGCGCCGTTCGACGACGTCCGCGTGCGCCAGGCGCTGGTGATGGCGATCGACCGTCCCAAGATGTCGCAGGCGATCAGCAACGGCCTGAGCCGGCCTGCGTCCAACCCCTATGGCGACGGCTCCTGGGTCAAGTGCAAGGACGACGGCGCGCTGCCGTTCGATGTCGAGAAGGCCAAGGCGCTGATCAAGGACTACGGCAAGCCGGTCGAATTCAAGATGCTGGTGACCGCGACGCCGCGCGGCCGGGTAATCGGTCAGGTGCTGCAGCAATTCTGGAAGCGCGCTGGCGCCAACATGGAGATCGAGCAGGTCGACCAGGCCACCATCCCGCCGCGCGCCTTCACGCGTCAGTTCCAGCTGGTGCCGTGGCGCATCGTCGATCTCGCCGATCCCGATCCGCAGATGTATGCGAACTTCCGCAGCGGCAGCCCGCTGGCGCTCGCTAACTTCGCCGATCCGGAGCTCGACCGGCTGCTCGACCATTCGCGCGTCACCGCCGATCTCGGTCAGCGCACCGAGGACTATTGCGCGATCAGCCGCCTGATCAACAAGGAGGCGATCTGGTTCTGGACCTTCCAGAACACCTACTACGCGCTGTCGAGCGCCAAGCTGAAGGGCTTTCCAAAGATCTACAACGGCGTGATCGACGTCTCGAACACCTGGCTGGAATGAAGGCGCGATGCTGAACTTCGTCGCGCGGCGGCTGCTTGCCATCCTGCCGGTCCTGCTCGCCGTCTCGCTGCTGACATTCCTGATCGCCTCGCTGCTGCCGGGCGATCTCGCCTATGTCATCCTCGGCGATCAGGCGACGCCCGAGAATGTCGCGGCGCTGCGCCGTGACATGGGGCTGGATCAGCCGCTGTGGTGGCGTTACCTGAGCTGGCTCGGGCACGTCCTGCAGGGTGATCTCGGCCGCTCATTCCGCACCGGGCAGACGGTGTTGCAGGCGGTGGCGGAGCGCATTCCGGTCTCGCTCCAACTGATGCTGATGGCCGAGTTCATCGGGCTCCTGATCGGCGTGCCGCTGGCGATCGCCTGCGCCGCGCGCGCCGGCGGCGCCTTCGACCGCTTCATGACCGGCAGCGCGTTTGCGATGCTGTCGATGCCGTCCTTCCTGGTGGCGATCCTCCTGATCTATCTGTTCGCTGTTGAACTGCACTGGTTGCCAGCGACCGGTTATGTGCCGTTCACCGAGGAGCCGCTCGGCAACTTGCGCTTCTTCCTGCTGCCGGCGCTGACGCTGGCTCTCGCCGAATGGCCGGGCATCATGCGGGTGCTGCGCTCCGACATGATCGCGACCTTACAGGAAGATTATATCGCACTGGCCAAAGCCAAGGGCCTCAAGCCTTCGCGTATCCTGTTCGTCCATGCGCTCAAACCCTCGTCGCTGACCCTGGTGACGGTAACAGGCATCAATATCGGACGCCTGCTCGGCGGCACGCTGATCGTGGAATCGATCTTCGCGCTGCCCGGCATTGGCCGGCTGCTGGTGGGCGCGATCTACACCCGCGACCTCGTCATCCTCCAGGGTGTGGTGTTGCTGGTCGCCTGCGGCTTCGTCATCGTGAATTTCATCGTCGACATGCTCTATGCCGTGCTCGACCCCAGGATCCGCCATGGCCACGCTTGAGCTCTCGGTTCAGGACGAGGTGGCGTCCGCCCCTGTCCGCCGCAAACGCAAACTCGGCCTGTTGTTCTGGTTTGCGAGCGCCTGGCTCGTGGTCGTGCTTGCGCTGGCGATCCTCGCGCCGGTGCTGCCGCTGCAGAACCCGACCGACATGGACATGCTGGAGCGCCGCGCCGCGTTCTCGGGGGAGCACTGGCTCGGCACCGACGGGCTCGGCCGCGACGAGCTCGCCCGCCTGATCTTTGGCGCGCGCGTGTCGCTGACGGTGGGGCTGATCGCGCCGATGATCGGTCTTGGCATCGGCGGCGCGCTCGGCCTGCTCGCTGGCTATTTCCGCGGCCGGTTCGAGACGCTGGTGGTCGGCAGCATGGACGTGCTGCTGGCCTTTCCGCCGCTGATCTTTGCGCTCGCCGTGACCGCTTATCTCGGCCAGTCCATTCCCAATCTCACCTTGATCCTCGGCGTGCTCGGCATTCCCGCCTTCATGCGCGTGGCGCGCGCGGCGACGCTGACGCTGGCGCGACGCGAATTCGTGATCGCGGCCGAAGCCCTCGGGGCCAGCCATGCGCGCATTCTGCTGCGCGAACTGCTGCCGAACGTGATCCTGCCGCTGCTGGCCTTCTTCCTGCTTGGCGTCGCCGTCACCATCGTGGTCGAGGGCGCGTTGTCCTTCCTCGGTCTCGGCGTACCGCCGCCGATGGCGAGCTGGGGCAGCATGATCGGCGAGGGGCGCGACAGCCTCGACGTCGCGCCGCGGCTGGCCTTCCTGCCGGCGGCGGCGTTGTTCCTGACCGTGCTGGCCTTCAACCTGGTCGGCGACACCATGCGGGCGCTCACCGACCCGCGCCAGGGGGCACTGTGAGCGCGCCGCTGCTGACCATCGAGGACGTCGCGGTCGAGCTGCCGACCCCGCGCGGCAACTTACGCGCCGTGGATCACGTCGACCTGTCGCTGGAAGCTGGCCGGACGCTCGGCATCGTCGGCGAATCCGGCTGCGGCAAGACCATGCTGTCGCGCGCGGTGCTTCAGCTGCTGCCGAAGAAGGCCAGGCTCACGGGACGCGTGATATTCGACGGCCAGGATCTGGTGCGGCTCGATGCGGAACGGTTGCGGCGCCTGCGCGGGCGCGACCTCGCAGTGGTGTTCCAGGATCCGATGACCTCGCTCAATCCGGTGCTCACCATTGGCACACAGTTGATGGAGACGATCCAGGAGCATCTCGAGCTCGATGCGTCCGCGGCGAAGGCGCGCAGCATAGAGCTGCTCGCGGCGGTCGGCATTCCGGCGCCGGAGCAACGGCTCGCACAATATCCACATCAATGTTCCGGCGGTATGCGCCAGCGCATCGCGATCGCGATTGCGCTGTCCTGCGAGCCGAAGCTGCTGATCGCGGACGAGCCCACCACGGCGCTCGACGTGACCATCCAGGCGCAGATCCTTGATCTGCTCGAGCGCGAGCAGCGCCGCCGCCACATGGCGATGATCATCATCACGCACGATCTCGGCGTCGTCGCCGGCCGCGCCGACGAGGTCGCGGTGATGTATGCGGGCAGGGTGGTGGAACGCGCGCCGACGCCAGCGCTGTTCAAGCGCATGCACATGCCCTACACGGAGGCGCTGCTGGCGGCGATTCCGAAGCTGGAGACCGCCCCGCACACGCCGCTACCGGCCATCTCCGGGCGTCCGCCCGATCCGACACGGCCGCTGAAAGGCTGCTCCTTCGCGCCGCGCTGCCGCTATGCCACGGGGCATTGTCACGAAGCAAAACCCGAATTGAAGGGTGCCGAGATGCCGGGGCATCTCTATGCCTGCTTCCACCCGATCCAGATGTCGGAGAGGACCGGCGCATGACGCAGTTCGCCGCCCGCACCGCATCCGGCACGCCGCTTCTGAACGTCGACAATCTCGTCGTCGAATACGGCCTCGGCAATAAGACGGTTCACGCGGTCTCCGGCGTCAGCCTTCAGGTCGCGCGCGGCGAGACGCTGGGACTGGTCGGCGAATCCGGTTGCGGCAAGTCGACGCTGGGGCGCGCGGTGCTGCAATTGCGCCGCGCCAGGTCCGGCCGCGTGCTGTTCGACGGCGAGGATCTCACCGCGATGGAGGGCGAGGCGCTGCGCAAGATGCGCCGCCGCGTGCAGCTGATCTTCCAGGATCCGATTGCTTCCCTCAATCCGCGCAGGCGCATCGGCGACATCGTTGCCGAGCCGCTCATCATCGCCGGCGTCAAGGATGCGGCCGAGCGCAAGCGGCGCGTACACGAGGTGCTCGGCGCGGTCGGGCTCGATCCAGAGCTGGTGTCCGGCCGCTTGCCGCACGAATTCTCCGGCGGACAGTGCCAACGCATCTGCATCGCGCGGTCGCTCGTTCTCAAGCCCGAATTCATCGTTTGCGATGAGCCTGTCTCGGCGCTCGACGTCTCGATCCGCGCGCAAATCCTCAACCTGCTGGAGGAGATGAAGGCGCGTTTCGGCCTGACGCTGCTGTTCATCGCGCATGATCTTGCGGTCGTGAAGGCGGTCAGCGACCGCGTCGCGGTGATGTATCTCGGCCGGCTCTGCGAGGTCGGGCCATCCGAGCAGTTGTTCGCGAAACCCGCCCATCCCTATACCGCGTTGCTGTTGCAGGCGATCCCGGTGCCCGATCCGGATGTGCGTCCCGCCGAGAGTGTGGCGCCCGGCGAGCCGCCATCACCGATTGCGCCGCCGTCCGGTTGCCGTTTCCGCACCCGCTGCCCGCGGGCGGACCAGCGATGCAGCGCGGAGATACCGGAGTTGCGCGAGGTCGTGCCCGGCCAGTTCGCGGCTTGCCACCATCCGCTGGCCTAAACTAAGACAGCTCCGGGTTTGTCTCGCCTCGCCGGCCATGGCATGGTGGCGCGACAGAGAGAAGTATGCGGGAGGACGCCGATGAAGAGTTTCAAGGTTACCGATTTCAAGGCGCCGCTGAAGGAGTTCGACGAGGCCACGCCGCAGCCGTCGGGCACGCAGGTGCTGATCAAGGTGAAGGCGGCCGGTGTCTGCCACAGCGACCTCCACATCTGGGAAGGCGGCTACGATCTTGGCCACGGCCGCAAGCCGCTGTCGCTGAAGGATCGCGGCATCAATCTGCCGCTGACCATGGGCCACGAGACCGTTGGCGAGGTCCTTGCGTTCGGTCCCGACGTGAAGCCGGCCGAACAGGGTGACCTCAAGCTCGGCGACGTCGGCCTCGTCTATCCCTGGATCGGCTGCGGCAAGTGCGCCACGTGCCTCGCCGGCGACGAGAACATGTGCCTGACGCCGCGCTCGCTGGGCGTCTATTGCGACGGCGGCTATTCCGATCACATGCTGGTGCCGCATCCGCGCTACCTGCTCAACCTTAGGGGGCTCGATCCCGCGACGACCGCGCCCTACGCCTGCTCGGGTGTCACCACCTACAGCGCGCTGAAGAAGGTCGAGCAGCATTTCGATACGCCGATCGTGATGTTCGGCGCCGGCGGTCTCGGCCTGATGGCGCTGTCGCTGCTCAAGGCAATGGGCGGCAAGGGCGCGATCATGGTCGATATCGACGCCAAGAAGCGCGAAGCAGCGGAGAAGGCCGGCGCGCTCGCAACCGTCGATCCCAAGGCGCCGGATGCGCTTGAGCAGCTCGCCAAGAAAGCGGGCGGACCTATCCGCGCCGTGATCGATCTCGTCGGCAACGCCGCGACGACGCAGCTCGGCTTCGACTGCCTGACCAAGGGCGGCAAGCTCGTCATCGTCGGCCTGTTCGGCGGCGGCGCGACCTGGGCCCTGCCGCTGATCCCGATCAAGGCGGTGACGATCCAGGGCAGCTATGTCGGAAACCTGCGCGAGACGCAGGAGCTGCTCGATCTCGTCCGCGCCAAGAACGTGCCGCCGATTCCGGTGACGCGTCAGCCGCTCGCCAAGGCCAACGACGCGCTCGTGCAATTGCAGCAGGGCGCGGTGGTCGGGCGGACGGTGTTGACGCCGTAGTCGACCGTTCGCTCCTCCGTCATTTGTGAGCGTAGCGAAGCAATCCAGAATTTTCTCCGCGGCAGCTGTCTGGATTGCTTCGCTGCGCTCGCAATGACGGGACTCTCTCCCCATCGCGCAGGAACCCGCCATGTCCGCAAATAATGCCTTCCACATCGCCGTGCTCGCCGGCGACGGCATCGGTCCCGAAGTCATGGCGCCGGCCATCGAGGTCCTGCGCAAGGTCGAACAGAAATCCGGCTTGAGCTTCCGCTTCACCGAGGCGCCCGCCGGTGCCAACAATTATCTCGCCACCGGCAAGTCGATGCCGGATTCGACGATCAAATTGTGCGAAGACGCCGACGCCATCCTGCTGGGCGCCTGCGGCCTGCCGTCGGTGCGTTATCCCGACAACACCGAAATCATGCCGCAGGTCGAGCTGCGCTTTCACTTCGATCTCTATGCCGGCGTGCGGCCGGCGCGCCTCATCCCGGGCGTGCCCAGCCCGATCGTCGGTGCCGATGCACGCGGCATCGACCTTGTCGTGATCCGCGAGTCGACCGAAGGCCTGTTCGCCTCGATGGGCAAGGGCATCGTCACGCATGAAGACGCGCGCGAGACGCTGGTCATCACGCGCAAGACCTCCGAGCGGCTGTTCGAATTCTCCTTCCGTCTCGCCGAACGACGCAAGTCGCGAGGCAAGCCGGGCGCGCTCACCTGTGTTGACAAGGCGAACGTGTTCAAGGCTTTCGCCTTCTTCCGCGAGATGTTCGACGAGGCAGCCAAGCGCCACCCTGGCGTGAGGGCCGATCGCCTGTATGTCGATGCCTGCTCGGCGATGCTGGTCAAGCGTCCCTGGGATTTCGACGTCATGGTGATGGAGAACATGTTCGGCGACATCCTCTCCGACCTTACCGCCGGACTGATCGGAGGCATGGGGATGGCGCCGTCGGCCGACATCGGCGACAAGTATGCCGTGTTCCAGCCCTGCCACGGCACCGCGCCCGATATCATGGGGCAGGGCAAGGCCAATCCCACCGGCATGATCCTGTCCGCCGCGATGATGCTCGACTGGCTTGCCGACAAGCACGGCGTCGAGAGCGCGGCCGAGGCCGGAGAGGCGATCGAGCGTGCGGTGGACCAGGCCTATGCCGGCGGCATCAAGCCGATGGAATTCGGCGGCAGCAACGGCACGGCCGACATCGCGAAAGCGGTGCTTGCGGCGCTGTGAGGCGCGGCATCGTCATTGCGAGCGCAGCGAAGCAACCCAGACTTTCACCGCGGTGGCAGTCTGGATTGCTTCGTCGCAAGTGCTCCTCGCAATGACAATGGTGAGAGGGGGCGCGCGCAATGTCGAGGCTTACTTCCCCTGGAACTGCGGCTTGCGCTTCTCCATGAAGGCCTGCCGGCCCTCGCGGAAATCCGCACTGTCCATGCAGGCGTTGCCGATCGCCTTGATCGCCTCCATGTCGCGCTTGCTTTCGTCGTTCAACACCTGCGCGATGGTGATCTTGGCGGCCTTGATCGCGAGCGGGGCGTTCTGCGAGATCGTCTCGGCAATCGCCATGGTCTCGCCCCAGAGCTGATCGTCCGGGATCACGCGCTCGACCAGTCCGATGCGCAGCGCCTCGGCGGAATCGATGCGCATGCCGGTGTACATCAGAAGCCGCGCCCAGGACGGTCCGACCAACGACACCAGATGCCGCAAGCCGTCATAGCCATAGGCGATGCCGAGCTTCGCCGCGGGGATCCCAAACGTACTGCCATGTGAGGCGATGCGGATATCGGCGAGCATCGCGACCTGCATGCCGCCGCCGAGGCAAAAACCCTGGATGCAGGCGATGGTCGGCTTGGGATAGTCGGCAAGCAGCGCGCGCTGGGCGACGCTGCGCCTGGCATATTCCTCGGAAGCGGCAGCATTGTGCCTCACCTTCTCGAACTGGCTGATGTCGGCGCCCGAGACGAACGCCTTGCCGCCGGCGCCGCGCAGGACCACGACGTGCACCTTCTCGTCGTCGCGCAGGCTCGTCAGCGCTTCGCCAAATCCCTCCCACATCTCGAGCGACATCGCGTTGCGCTTGTCGGGATTGTTGAAGGTGATCACGCCGACGCCGTCGGAGGCGTGCTTGAGGATCTTGCCCCCGGCGTAGGGAGTTTCGGTGGTGCTGGAAATGTCGGGCATTGCGCGCTCGCTTGTCGTTGGCGAGCGCAATGTGCGGCCGGGGCGAGGCCGGGGTCAATCGCGGCGAGGCGAGGGGCTCTGCATCCGCCTGTGCGGCGATTGCATGGCCCGACTTATCTCGTCATGTGCGCGGTCAGCGGATGGTTGGCGGCGTTACCGAAGAATGCCGCCTCTTCGGCGGTCGCCTCCAGCAACTGCTCGTCCTGGTTATAGACGTCGTTGCGGAACTGGACGGTCTGGTCCCTGGTCATCCACGCCGTGAGATAGATCCAGGCCACCGGCACCTTCTTCGCCATGGCGACTTCGAGATGCTGGCCGGTGGCGATTTCCGCGTCGATCGCGGCACGGCTCCACTTCGGCTGGTCCTTCAACAGCCACGCCGCGAGATCGCGCACGTTGTCGACACGCGAGCAGCCGTGGGAATCGAAGCGGTAGTCGTCGCTGAACAGATTGCGCTGGTTGGTGTCGTGCATGTAGACGGAGTAGGAATTCGGCATGTCGATCTTGACCGCGCCGAGCGCGTTGAAGGTGCCGTTCTGCTGGCGCACGGTGAAGTTCGGCGTGTGCGTGCCCGACCAGTCGACCGAATGCGGATCGATCGGATTGTCGTGGGCGTCGAGCACCTCCATATGCATGCGCGACAAGTAGGTCGGGTCCTTGCGCATATGCGCGGAGATCTCGGTCTTGGCGATCGAGGACGGCACCGTCCAGGTCGGATTGAGCACGACGCTGGTGATCTGGGCCGTCAGCGTCGGGGAGGGCTTTTCGGTCTTGCCGACGATGACGCGATGGCGCCGCACCACCAAATCGTTCTCGACTGCCTCGGCAAAGGCGGCGGGAATGTTGACCACGACATAGCGCTGGCCGAAGCCGAAGCTCATATTCTCGAGCCGCTCCAGCGAAGCCTCCAGCTGTCGGATACGCTTCTGCACCGGCACGTTCATCGCAGCGAGCGTGCGCGGCGTCATCGTTCCGGTCGGCGCCAGCCCGTGGCGGGCCTGGAAGCGCTTCACCGCCTCCGCGAGATCCTGGTCGAAGGCGCCGCTCGCCTTGTCGGCGGCGAGATCGCCGGAGAGGATCAGCCGCTTGCGCAGCAGATCGTCATTGGAGCCCTGGACGCCGAGCGCAAATCTGGCGTCCGCCGGGATCGTCGGCCAGCCGCCGCGCACCGCAAGGTCCGAATAGCTGAGCGCGGCGTCCTTGATGCGTTGGGCTGAGCCTTCGTCGTAGGTCGGCTCGTGCGTCATCGCGAGCGCCGCGGTCGAGCGGCTCTCCGCCGTCGAAGCGGGCGACGACGTGGCAGCTTTCGGCGCGGTCGCGTGGGCCGGATCGGCAGCGGCCGGCACCGTACCGGCGGCGGTCGCCGGCTTGGGGCTGGCCTCGCGCGCGGTCTGGCTCTGCGCGAGCGCGGAGGCGCCGGCGAACAGGCCAATGGCAACGATCATCGCGTGGCGCTTCGACATGTGTCCCGTTTTCTCGTGAGGACGAGGCCCGGACGGGCACCCGCATTGGCAATTCCCGGCCGCCGTGCCGGATGCGCCGATCGGTAAAATCGGTTGGAAGTTAAGGCGTCAGGGTTGAGGTCCCATTAAGCACGGCGAATCAAAAACTCCGCGCCTGCGGTGCGGAGGCTCTCGATTGGGTCGCGACTGGGCCGGGATGGGTTCGCGAAAATCGCGGGCAAACGGCCAAAAAAATGGGGCGGCCAAGCCGCCCGCAAAGGCCGCGCGCGGATAGCGCGCGGGCCGAAATCTCGCTCAATCCGTCCACGCCCCCGCGACGCGGTGGATCGAACATCGGCCGCAAGGGCCGGAGCACCGATCGGCTCAGCCTTCGTTCGCTGCGATCGATTCCATCAGCGAGACGAGCTGACGCTGCACCGTCTGATCCTTGATCTTGCTGTAGGCGCGCAACAGGCGGAGGCTGAAGGCCGAGTCGAGGAAGAGCAGGCTCTCGACTTCGCGCGCCTTGTTGTCACCGTCATAGAAGAAGGTCACGGGCACATCGAGGGCGGAGGCGATCTGCTGAAGCCGAGCCGCGCCGACGCGATTGACGCCCTTCTCGTATTTCTGGACCTGCTGGAAGCTGACGCCGAGCTTCTCGCCCAGCTCGGCCTGCGAGATCTTCATCTCGACACGCCGCAAACGGATTCGTTTGCCAAGCTCAATGTCGGGCTTGCCGGCACTGCGCTGCTTCATTCTCTTCGCCGCTGCTTTCATACTTCTCACCGTTGTTCTTCGGTTGAAAATCCCCCGAAGAGCTGGGTCAGGGGTTCGCCCATATACGAGTCCTTGAATTCATGCGGATGCACGAACTCTTCCTTAAACCACGGGAAGCGAGCCGGATTGAAAGCGTCGATGAGCCAGTCAATCATGTGCCGCACGCGTGGAATCCGGCCGCTACCGGGGTGGTAGGACAACCAGATATCCAGCGGTCGGTTCAGCTCGACCTCCAGTGGAATCAGCTTCCCGCCAAGCGCAATCGCGTAGCTCGGGAATACGCCTATCCCGGCGCCGTTCGCGACAGCCCAGTAGTTGGCGCTCGAGACGTTGGTCTTCATGACCAGAAGGTCACGTTCCGGAACGCCCGGGAAAAAGCTCTCAAAGGTTTCCTTGGCGGCGATCTGGTCGGCGAATTGCAGCACGAGGCGGTGCTTGACCAATTCGGCCGCGGACTGCGGCGCGCCATATCTTTCGACGTACTGCCTGGAGGCCCAGAACATCAGATGCATGCGGCCGAGCCGCACCAGCTTGACGTCGAGCGCGGAGGGCCGCGACAGGTGGATGGCGACGTCGGCCTCGTGGCGGGAGACGTCGGCCGAGCGCATCGCGCAGTGCAGGTCGACCAGGATCTTCGGATAGGCTTGCTGGAATTCGACCAAGCGTGGGGCGAGCCAGAACGTTCCTAGTCCCTCGGTCACCGCAACGCGAACCTCGCCCGACAGCGCGTTGGCCGTGGAATCGCTGGTGCGCAGGACGTCGAAGGCAGCGGCCTCCATCCGCTCGACGGCGGAGACCACCAGTGCGCCCTCGTCGGTCAGATGCGTGCCGTGGACGTCGCGGGTGAACAATGTGGTGCCGGTCTGGCGCTCGAAATCATCGATCCGGCGGCGGACAGCGTTGATCGACAGCGACAAGCGCTCGGCCGCCGAGCGGAAACTGCCGCAGCGGACGACTTCCAAAAAAATGCGGGCCGCGTCCCAATCGGAGAGGCCGCTGATACCTGTGTTTGGGCGTTCCTCCAGAGGAACGCCCCTTTCCGCCAAGGAGTGCATACAAGTCCCTTCGGGTCGCTAAACTGGCAGAATCTGGCGCAAACCACAACCACGACGGGTTGGGGATCGGCGAGTTTTGAACGCCATCCTTGTTGTCTCGTGGGTGGTATCTAAATGCCGCCAGGGGTCGGGAATCGGGTAGACTATCGCCCGGATGAGGGGTGTCGCGTGAGGTCCGTTGCGAGCCGCGAAGTGGCTGCGGGATTGTCGGCGCTGTCCGCAGTCGATGTTCTTGCGCTTGAGCCGACGCCGCCTCTAGGGGTGGATCAACCTCAGCGCGCCACGCGTTCTAACCCCGGACGTTTCGAAAAGAGCCGACGTCGTGTCGTCGCTGGAACCCTGGTTTCAGCGCAGAAACACGCTGAAATGATGTTCAGAGGCGCAATGGCCTCGTGCTATCCTCGGCTCTCCATGGGGGCCGAGGGGATCACCACAAACACGTCTCACAGGCCGAATTAACGGAAAGAACGCCGGTGTCGCATTCAGACGAACAGTTGCAGTCGGTGCTTGAGACGCTTGAGGGGTGCCGCAAGGTCCTCAACGAGATCAACAACCGCGAGTCGGCCGAATTGCTGTCCATCGTCATCCTCGACGTGCGGATGAAGCTCAAAGGGATTGACGATGCCGATCTCAAGGCATTGTGCGACGAAATGCTGCGGCGCGCCGTGAGCGAACCGCAGTCCTCCTCCAAGCAGACGCAGGACCAGCCCCGGCGTCCGCTGCTCCGCGTGGTGAAGTAGCCGCGCCGCCGAGCCTCGCTTTTTGGCGAGATTTGTGCGCGTCCCGATGCCGCATCTGTGATCGCAGACGGCATCGGGAGGAGCCTTGGTTTTGTGCGCCTCTGTTGCGCATTCTCAGGCATCAGGTACACCAGAGCCGGTTCGGCTCCGGGCCGCGCGCAATCCCCGCGCGCCTACCGGCGCCCCGAGATGGCTCTGACTGCATCATGCAAAATGTTTCGATTCCGGCGGCGCTGATTGCCGGCCTCGTCAGCTTCCTCTCCCCTTGCGTCCTCCCCTTGGTTCCGCCCTACCTGATCTATCTGACGGGCGCGACGATCGAGCATGTCGAGAGCGAGGAGCCGGCCTCGGCCTCCAAGCGCGCGATCATGATGTCGGCGCTGCTGTTTGTGCTCGGCTTCTCCACGGTGTTCGTGGCGCTCGGCGCCAGCGCCTCGCTGGTCGGCGGGCTGATCCGCGCGTGGTCGGCCGAGCTCTCGATCCTCGCCGGCATCGTCATTGTCGTCATGGGCCTGCACTTCCTGGGACTGACCCGGATCGGCTTTCTGATGCGCGAAGGCCGGCTGCCGATTCCCAAGCCCGTCGGCCTCTGGGGCGCCTATGTGATGGGGCTCGCCTTCGCCTTCGGCTGGACCCCCTGCATCGGCCCGATCCTCGCCGCGCTCCTGTCGATCGCCGCGGCCGAAGCGACGGTGACCAAGGGCGCGGGCCTGCTCGCAGTCTACTCCGCGGGCCTCGGCATTCCCTTCCTGATCGCAGCCCTGATGATCGAGCAGTTCTCAAGACTGTTCGCGCGCATGAAGGGCCACCTCGTCAATGTCGAGCGCGCCATGGGCGTCCTGATGGTGGTCACCGGCATCGGGTTCCTCACCGGCGCGGTCTCGAATGTGAGCATCTGGCTGCTCGAGACGTTCCCGGCGCTGCAGACGATTGGGTAGCGATTACGACGTGCAGCCATGTCAGTCTCAACGTGGTCTTCGAGAGCAAAGCGGACGCGACTTCTCTTGAGTACGTCTTAATTCGCGGCAAGCCGCGCCAGCGCCTCGCGGTCGATCTCGATCCCGAGACCGGGGCCGTCGGGAATACGAACGACGCCGTTCTCGTGCTCGATCGGTTCTTTCAGGATCGCCTGCCGGATCGGATGCTCGGTGCGGTCGAACTCGAGCATCGGCGCGAGCGGCGCAAGCGAGCTCGGCGTGTGCGAGGGTAGCACGGCGAGGAGCTGGAGCGAGGCCGCGATCCCGATCCCGGTGCCCCAGACATGCGGATTGTAGCGGATGCCGAAGGCTTCGCTCATGTCGGCGATTTTCTTGCATTCGGAGAGGCCGCCGGCCGCGCAGGTGTCGGGCTGGGCGATGTCGAGTGCATGTGAGGCGAACAGGTCGCGGAAGCCAAAGCGCGTGAATTCACATTCGCCTCCGGCGATCGGAATGGAGAGTGCGGATCGTACCGCGCGATATCCCGCGACGTCTTCCGGCGGAACCGGCTCCTCGAACCATCCGATGTCGTGGCGTTCGATCATGCGGCCGAGCCGGATCGCCGCGACCGCGTCATAGGCGTGGTTCGCATCGACCATCAATGCAACGTCGGGACCGATCGCCTCGCGCACCGCGCGCGTGACCGCGGCATCCTCCGCGATGCCGAAGCCGACCTTCAGCTTCACGGCACGGAAGCCTTCGGCGGCGTAACCGGCCGCCTCCTCCGCCAGGTATTTGAGCGGATCGCCGGACTTGCGCCGGTAAAGACCGGTCGCATAGGCCTGCACATCGTTGCGCGCCGCGCCGCCGAGAAGCTGATGCGCGGGCACGCCGAAATGCTTGCCCTTGATGTCCCACAGCGCGATGTCGATGCCGCTCAGCCCCTGGATGACGACGCCCTTCTGGCCATGATCGCGCAAGCGCGCATAGACCATCTGCCACAACACGTCGGTGCGCAGCGGATCCTCGCCGATCAGCCAGGGCACGACGCTGCGGACCACCGCCGCCGTCATTCGCGCCGGCCCGTAGCATTCACCCCAGCCGGTCAGTCCCGTGTCGGTTTCGATCTCGACCAGCATCGCGGTGCGCGTATCGTACCAGGCCCGCGAATAGGCGAAGGGCTGCGAGAGCCCTGCTTCGAGGATGTGCGTGCGCACATGGGTGATCTTCATCGCCGATGTCCCCCGTTCAGCGCGCCCCGTCCAGCGCGCAAGTCACCGTGCAGACGACGCCGCGCGGCAGAAAATCGACGGTCGCCTCGCCGCCGAGCTGGTCGCGCGCGCTGCGCTCGATCAGGCGCGAGCCGAAGCCCCGCTGCACCGGCGCCGTCACCGGCGGGCCGCCGATCTCGGTCCAGATCAGTCGCAGCCGCGGCTTCGGCGTGTCGGCAATGACCTCCCAGTCCAGCGTCACCCGGCCGGTCTCGTTGGACAGCGCGCCGTATTTCGCTGCATTGGTGGCGATCTCGTGCACGATCATCGACAGCACCACGGCAAGCCGCGGCGACAGCGGCACAGCGGGACCGGCCATCCGGATGCGATCGGGATTTGAGAGCAGGAACGGCTGGAGCACGCGCGCAATGACGTCCCTCAGCTCGGAGCCCTGCCATTTTTCCTGGCTCAGGAGATTATGCGCTTCGGCAAGTGCGCCGAGCCGGCCCTCGAATGTGGTCCGCTCGTCGCAGCTGGCGCTGCGAAAGGTCTGCACCGCGATCGCCTGCATCAAGGCCAGCGTGTTCTTGACGCGATGGTTGAGCTCCTCGATCAGTAGATTGTGCAGCATCTCGCCGCGCGCGATCGTGGTCGCCATCCGCACCGCGAAGGTGAGGCCGATCAGCAGCAGGATGCCGCCGATCAGGCTGGTGATCGCAATGTTGCGCCAGAGCGGAGCGATCAGCGAGCTCTCGGTGACGCCGGCCGCGACAGTCCAGCCGGTCAGCTGCGACCGTGCATAGGCCGCGGCGAGTGCAATGCCGTCAAGCGAGACACTCGACAGGGTCGCCTCGGGCGCGCGAAACATCGTCTCATAGAGCGACGGCGACGCCTGCTTGCCGAACGTTTCATTCGGATTGGGGACGCGCGCGAACACGACGCCCTTGCTGTCCAGCAGCGACACCGTCCATTGCTCGTCGGGGCGCTGCCGCTCGACCAGGTGCTGGAAGATGTCGATCGGCGGGCTGAATGAGAGCGTGTAGACGACCTCGCCGTTGCGCAGCACGGGGACTTCGACCGTGACGATCGGCCGTTTCTTGGTCGATCCGGTGAACAGATCGGAGAACTGCGGTGTCTTGCTGGCGAACACCCGCTCGACGATCTCGCGATTGTTGCGCGGCGGCAGGCTCGCCGTCTCGGTCGTGACGGTCGAAAACAGCTGATGCCCCGACCTGTCAGCCAGCAGCAGGACGCTGTCCTCGCCGTATTGGCTGATGAACCCGGTTGCAAGGCGACGGAAGCCGTCGAAGTCACCGCTGCGCAGCGTGTCGCTGAGCGCGAGCACCTGCAAGCCGCCTGTCATCCGCTGGACCTCGGAGTCGATCACGAGGCGCATGCTTCGCACCGTCTCGAGCACCCGCCGTGTCGCGTCGCTGCGGTCCTGGCGATAGTTGGAATAGGCGAGGCCGACGGCGAAGACGATCAACGGCAACATCGTTCCCGTGACCAGGAGAGCGAGCCGGACCGGCAGAGTGAGCTTTGACAAACGCGGGCGTCCCGGTTCCAGCGCAGCAGCGCCGCATTATGATTTTGCCAGACCATACGGGCAGGATTTGGGTCGCGCCATGATTTTCGCATCCAGAGAGCTGTTCGAAGAAGGGGATTGTGCAGCGCGGTCATGTGCGTCAATCGACTTCCTGGATGGTGACCGCGTGCCGAGATCCACCAGCGCTCGCCGGAGCAGACATAGCGATACGTCGCGTCGACGATGATCTTCTCCTTGGTCGTCACGGGGCGGAGGTGATGCTCGGTGACGTCGGATTTGATTGCGGCTCGATCTGCAACTCGGCTGCGTGACGGGTTTTTCTTGCGAACTGCAGATTGCTCCCGATGATTGCGGCGTAGACCATGTTGTGCAGCTCGCGCCGGATCGGCGAGGCGCTGGACGGCAGCACCTGCGTCACGGCGAGGTCGAAGCCATTGTCGATCACCCGAGAACAGCGAACGCGGACGCTTCCGCGCGGCCAACCGAATGTGGTTGGTCACCATCAATGCCATCGATGCAGTGCAAAAGCGCCTGCAGATCGCTCGATCTACGCCGGGATTCAACATGCCATGCGCATTTGGCCTATAGTGGCTTCGAGTCCGCCGGTCGCGGACACCCATTATGCGCCGCTGAAAGGCACGATCGGGGCTTGGGAGTGATTGCCAATGAAGCGTTGGATCGACTGGCTCCCAGGGGTGGGGACGTTCCGTCAGTATGAAGCCGCGTGGCTTCCGCACGATATCTTCGCCGGGATCGTCCTCGCGGCAATGCTGGTGCCGGTGGGAATCGCCTACGCGGTGGCGTCGGGCATGCCCGGCATCTATGGTCTTTACGCGACGATCGTGCCGCTGCTGGTCTACGCGCTGTTCGGTCCAAGCCGCATACTCGTCCTGGGCCCGGACTCGGCTCTCGTGGGGATCATCCTGGGCGTTGTCACTCCGTTGGCCGGCGGCGATCCCCTGCGCGCCGCGACGCTCGCCGGCATGATGGCAATCGTTTCGGGAACGGTCTGTATCCTGGCGGGTCTGGCGCGCCTGGGCTTCGTCACCGAGCTTCTCTCCAAGCCGATTCGATACGGCTATATGAATGGCATTGCGTTGACGGTCCTGATCAGCCAACTGCCGACGCTCTTCGGCTTCTCGATCGAGAGCGAAGGGCCGCTGCGGAGCTTATGGGCGATCGGCGGTGCGATCCTCGATGGACGCACAAACTGGGTCGCGTTTGCGGTCGGGCTCGCCACGTTGCTCGTGATCCTGCTTCTCAAGGACAGCAAGCGGCTCCCGGGCATACTGATCGCGGTTGTCGGGGCGACGGTCGTTGTCGGTGTATTGGATCTTGGAGCGGTTTACGGCCTGAAGGTCGTGGGTCCCCTGCCTCGGGGGTTGCCGGGTTTCGTCATTCCCTCGATCAGCTACGGCGATCTGGTCCCGGTCCTGATCGGCGGCTCCGCAATCGCGCTGGTGTCATTTGCCGATACGAGTGTGCTTTCACGCGCCTACGCCGCGAGATTGGGGGCGCGCGTCGATCCCAACCAGGAGCTGGTGGGGCTTGGCGCCGCCAATCTGGCGACTGGCTTTTTTCAGGGATTCCCGATCAGCAGCAGCAGTTCGCGTACACCGGTTGCGGAAGCCGCCGGCGCTCGGACCCAACTCACCTGTGTCGTCGGCGCGCTTGCAATCGCCGCGCTCCTGCTGGTTGCACCCAATCTCCTTCGGCATTTGCCCAGTGCGGCCTTGGCCGCTGTGGTCATTGCCGCGGCGATCGGGCTGGTTGAGATCGCGGACCTCAAACGAATCTATCGCATTCAGCGGTGGGAATTCTGGTTGGCGATCGTCTGCTTTGTGGGCGTCGCGGTGCTCGGAGTGATTCCGGGAATAGGTTTGGCAATCGCAATCGCCATCATTGAGTTTCTGTGGGATGGCTGGCGCCCTCACTCCGCCGTCTTGGGCCGCGCCGACGGCGTCAAAGGCTATCACGACATCAAGAGATATCCGGATGCGCGCCTTATCCCCGGGCTGGTTCTGTTTCGGTGGGACGCGCCGCTGTTCTTCGCCAACGCTGAATTCTTCAGGGAGCGTGTTCTGGATGCCGTGGAGACCTCGCCCACACCCGTGCGCTGGCTGGTCATTGCGGCCGAGCCGGTGACCAGTGTGGACGTCACGGCGTGCGACGTGGTTGCCGAATTGGACCAGGCACTGCACGCGCGGGGCGTCGAGTTGTGCTTTGCGGAGCTCAAGGATCCGGTCAAGGACAAGCTGAAAAGATTCGGCTTGTTCGCGCAGCTCGGAGAAAACTATTTCTTCCCAACCATCGGGGGCGCCGTTTCCCGCTATCTCGAAATCAGCAATGTGAAGTGGGACGATTGGGAGGACCGAAACGAAGGTTAGGTCCTTTCCCGGATTTGGAGCGTGGGCGAACCGGCCTCGGTGCCGAAGCGCCAAGGCCGGTTTCGCGATTTATGGCCGTGGGGCCTACAGATTGCTCTCGGTGATCGCGGCGTAGACCATGCTGCGCAGCTCGCGGCGGAGCGGATAGGCGCTCGACGGCAGAACCTGCGTCATGAAGATGGTGATCAGCTCCTCGGCCGGATCGATCCAGAACGAGGTCGTGGCCGCACCGCCCCAATTATATTCGCCGCGGCTGCCGGCGATCAGCGTTTCGGCCGGGCGCATGGTGACGGCGAAGCCGAGACCGAAGCCGATGCCGTTATACGTCGCCTCCGAGAACAGTGAGCGTGAAACGTCCGGCAGCGCCCGGTCGCCGGGAATGTGGTTGCTCGTCATCAGGGCCAGCGTCTTCGGCCCGATCAGTCTGATACCGCCGAGCTCACCGCCATTGAGCAGCGCGCGGCAGAAGGTGAGATAGTCGGCAACCGTCGAGCACAATCCGCCGCCTCCAGAGATGAAGTCGGGCGGCGACAGGAACGAGCTCTTGGTCGGGTCGTCCTGGAGCGTCAGGCCTTCGCGGCGCTGGCCGGCATGGAAGGTCATGCCGCCTCCCGGATCCGCCGAGTAGCAGGCCGCGAAGCGGTGCACCTTGGAGGCCGGCACGTGGAAATCAGTGTCAGTCATGCCGAGCGGATCGAGGATGCGCTGCTTGAGAAATTGTTCGAAGGGCATCCCCGAGATCTTGCCGATGAGGTAGCCGATCACGTCGGTCGCGACCGAGTAATTCCAGGACTCGCCCGGCGAGAACTCCAGCGGGATTTTCGCCAGGCTCTCGATCATGGTCTGCAGCGTGCCGGCTTTCTCGACCTCGCCGATCTTCTCGGCGCGATACGCGGCATCGACATTGGAGCGCTGCTGGAAGCCGTAGGTGAGGCCGGCGGTGTGGCGCAGCAGGTCGACGATCAGCATCGGCCGGGACGGCGGCCGGGTCAGGAAGGCCGGCGAGGTACCGGCGACGAACACGCCGAGATCCTTCCATTCCGGAATGTATTTGGCGACGGGCTCATCGATCGCGACGAGGCCTTCCTCGACCAGCATCATGAAGGCGACGCTGGTGAGCGGCTTGGTCATGGAATAGATGCGGTAGATGGTGTCGTCCTTGACCGGCACCTTGCGCTCGACATCGGCAAAGCCTTGCACCGAGCGGTGGGCGATCTTGCCGCGGCGGTAGACCAGGAGCTGCGTGCCCGGGAAACGGCCGGCATCGATGTACCGGCTCTTCAGATGCGCATCGACGCGGTCGAGCGCGGCCTTGGACATGCCCACGGATTCGGGCGAGGCGGGGGTAGGGGCGAGCATGAGTTCCTCCGGGCAGTTTTGTCGGTAGGTTGATAGCGAAATGGCGGTCCCATTCCAAGCACGCCGCGCTTAACGCGCCCCCGCTGACTGGTGTAGGCTGCCCTTGGAACGCATCCAAGGAGCCCGCCGGGGCCAACGAGAAAATCGCAGGCAAACGCACCATGACCCAGTTCAACGAGACCGAACTCACCGAAGCCGTCGTGACAAGCTTCGACGATACGCCGAACCCGCGCGCGAAATTCCTGCTGCAGGAATTGGTGAAGTCGCTGCACGATTACGTGAGCAAGACGGGTCTGACCTTCGAGGAATGGGAATACACGATCGATTTCCTGACCCGCACCGGCCAGAAATGCACCGACACCCGCCAGGAGTTCATCCTGCTCTCCGACGTGCTCGGCGTCTCCATGCTGGTCGATGCGGTCAACCACAGGGATCGCGAGGGCGCCACCGAGACCACCGTGCTCGGCCCGTTCTATGTCGGCGAGCACAAGGTGACCGCGCACGGCACCGACATCTCTCCGAACAACCTGACCGGTGAGAAGATGTTCGTGCAGAGCCGCGTCACCGATCTCAACGGCAAGCCGCTGGCCAATGTCCCCGTCGACGTCTGGCATGCCGACGATGACGGCTTCTATGACTCTCAGAAGCCGAACTATGACGAGGTCGGCGCTTCGGCGCGGGCGCGCTTCATCACGGATAGCGACGGCCGCTTCTTCTTCCGCACCATCCTGCCGTGCAGTTACCCGATCCCCACCGATGGCCCGGTCGGCGAGATGATCGTGCAGACCAAACGTCATCCGATGCGCCCGGCGCATGTGCATTTCCTGGTCAATGCGAAGGGCTACGAGCCGCTGATCACCCATGTCTTCATCGGCGGCGACAAATATCTCGATTCCGACGTGGTGTTCGGGGTCAAGGACGACCTCATCGCCAAGGTCGAGCCGCGTAACGATCCGGCCATGCCCGATGGTACCAAGACCAACGGGCAATGGCATCTGATGACCTACGAATTCCACCTCAAGCCGGGCGGCGGCATGGCGCCGAAACCGCTGGGGACCAAGGCGGCGGAGCCGGCCTAGCATGGTGTGAATCGCGCCTGCCTAGTTTGTGTGCGGCGCGCAAAATTTAAGCGAATCGCAAATTTGACGTGCGTGCGGATTGCTGCGGCAATCTGGCGCGCACGCTCTAACCATCTAATTTAAAAAGACTTTTTTCAATCGTTAGCTTGGCATGAAGCTTGAATCATTCAAGCTGACGCCATTGAAGCCGTCCCGCGAGACTTCTCATCCGATTTGCTGACGCCGCCAGGCGGGGTTTCCCCGTCGTGCGTTCGCGCGCGCCTTTTTCTGGCGTCACGGACGGACGGGCTGCTCGTGCGCACTGACGCAATCATTCGCAACGACGCAAAGGACGACACCGCCCATGACCAAGCGCATTCGCCGGCCCTCGGATTCCGACCTGACCCGCCGTCAATTGCTGAAGGCGACCGGCAGCACCGCCGCTCTTCTCGCCGCCGCCAAGCTGAATTTCCCCGCCGGCGCCTTCGCACAGGACGCAGGCCCCGAGGTCAAGGGCGCCAAGCTCGGCTTCATCGCGCTCACCGACGCCACTCCGCTGTTCGTGGCGAAAGAGAAGGGCATCTTCGCCAAATACGGCATGCCCGACGTCGAGGTGCAGAAGCAGGCCTCGTGGGGCACCACGCGCGACAACCTCGTGCTCGGCTCGGAAGGCAACGGCATCGACGGTGCGCACATCCTGACCCCGATGCCGTACCTGATCTCGGCCGGCAAGGTGACGCAGAACAACCAGCCCACGCCGATGTACATCCTGGCGCGCCTGAACCTGAACGGTCAGTGCATCTCGGTCGCCAAGGAGTATGCCGACCTCAAGGTCGGAATCGACACCGCGCCCTTCAAGACGGCGCTGGAGAAGAAAAAGGCCGGCGGCAAGGCCGTGAAGGCCGCAATGACCTTCCCGGGCGGCACGCATGATCTGTGGATCCGCTACTGGCTCGCCGCCGGCGGCATCGACCCGGACAAGGACATCGAAACCATCGTGGTGCCGCCGCCGCAGATGGTCGCCAACATGAAGGTTGGCACCATGGACTGTTTCTGCGTCTGCGAGCCCTGGAATCTGCAGCTCATCCATCAGGAAATTGGCTACACCGCGATCACCACCGGCGAGCTCTGGGACAAGCATCCCGAAAAATCTTTCGGCATGCGCGCGGCCTGGGTCGACAAATACCCGAAGGCGGCGAAGGCATTGTTGATGGCGGTGATGGAAGCCCAGCAGTGGGCGGAGAAGGCCGAGAACCGCGAAGAGGCTGCAGTGATCTGCGCCAAGCGCCAGTGGATCAACTGTCCAGTCGAGGACGTCACCGACCGCATGAAGGTCAAGTTCGACTACGGCACCGGCCGCGTGGTCGAGAACTCACCGCAGCAGATGCGCTTCTGGAAGGACCAGGCCTCCTATCCGTTCCAGAGCCACGATCTCTGGTTCCTCACCGAGGACATCCGCTGGGGCAAGTACGAGCCTGGCTTCGATACCAAGGCGCTGATTGCCAAGGTCAATCGCGAGGACCTCTGGAAGGATGCGGCCAAAACACTTGGTGTCGCGGCCGCCGACATCCCGACCTCCACCTCGCGCGGCAAGGAGACGTTCTTCGACGGCAAGGTGTTCGACCCCGAAAATCCGGCTGCCTATCTGAAGTCACTCGCGATCAAGCGCGTTGAAGTCTGATGGAGCCCGCGGCCGCCGTCAGGCGGCCGCATCGTCTTGTGGAGCCGGAAAGGGATTTTCGATGAACATGCCTGCCACGAAGATTGAGGTCGAGACCGCGACGCCTGCTGCCGTTGCCGCGCCGGTCGTCGCGATGACACTGCGGCGGCCGCCGCGCGCCGAGACCTACGCCCGGATGGCGAGGGAGACCGCCGTGCGCGTGATCCCGCCGATCGTCGTAATCGCGCTGCTCGCGCTGGTGTGGGAGCTGGTCTGCCGCCGCGCCGGCTCGGCACTGCCGCCTCCGTCAAAGGTGTTCAAGGACACCAAGGAGCTGATCTTCGATCCGTTCTTCGACCATGGCGGCATCGACAAGGGCCTGTTCTGGCATCTGTCCGCCAGTCTCCAGCGCGTTGCGCTCGGCTATTCTCTCTCTGCCATTGTCGGCATTGCGCTCGGCGTGCTGGTCGGGCAGTCGGTCTGGGCGATGCGGGGGCTCGATCCGCTGTTCCAGGTCCTGCGCACCATTCCGCCGCTGGCGTGGCTGCCGCTCTCGCTCGCGGCCTTCCGCGACGGGCAGCCCTCGGCGATCTTCGTCATCTTCATCACCTCGATCTGGCCGATCATCATCAACACCGCGGTCGGCATCCGCAACATTCCGCAGGACTATCGCAACGTCGCAGCGGTGGTGCAGCTCAATCCGCTCGAATTCTTCGCCAAGATCATGATCCCGGCGGCCGCGCCCTACATCTTCACCGGTCTTCGCATCGGCATCGGTCTGTCCTGGCTCGCCATCATCGCGGCTGAAATGCTGATCGGTGGCGTCGGGATCGGCTTCTTCATCTGGGACGCCTGGAACTCCTCGCATATCAGCGAGATCATCCTGGCGCTGTTCTATGTCGGCATCGTCGGCTTCGTGCTCGACCGCCTGATCGCGGGCCTCGGCAAGATCGTCACCCGCGGCACCGCGCAGAACTGAGGGAGAGGTTATATGACTGCCTATCTGAAGCTCGACCACATCGACAAGATCTTCACCCGCGGCGCTGCGACGACCGAGGTGCTGAAGGACATCAACCTGACGATCGAGAAGGGCGAATACGTCTCGATCATCGGTCATTCCGGCTGCGGCAAGTCGACCCTGCTCAACATCATCGCAGGGCTGACCAACGCCACCACCGGCGGCGTGCTGCTGGAGAACCGCGAGGTGAACTCGCCGGGACCCGATCGCGCCGTGGTGTTCCAGAACCACAGCCTGCTGCCGTGGCTGACCGTGTTCGAGAACGTCAAGCTCGGCGTCGACAAGGTCTTCGCCAAGACCAAGACCAAGGCCGAGCGCGACGCCTGGGTGATGCACAATCTCAACCTCGTGCAGATGGCCCATGCGAGGGACAAGCGTCCTTCCGAAATCTCCGGCGGCATGAAGCAGCGTGTCGGCATTGCACGTGCGCTTGCGATGGAACCCAAGGTGCTGCTGCTCGACGAGCCCTTCGGCGCGCTCGACGCATTGACTCGCGCGCATTTGCAGGACTCGGTGATGGCGCTGCATCAGAAGCTCGGCAACACCATCCTGATGATTACCCACGACGTCGATGAGGCCGTGCTGTTGTCCGACCGCATCGTGATGATGACGAACGGACCGAGCGCGCGCATCGGCGAGGTGCTGGACGTGCCGCTCATGCGCCCGCGCAAGCGGCTCGAGCTCGCGACCAACACCACCTATCTCAAGTGCCGTCAGCGCGTGCTCGAATTCCTCTACGAGCGTCATCGCTTCGTCGAAGCCGCGTAAAACGCGTCGGTCATGCGTGACATGCGCCACGCCTAATTTTGAAACATCGAGCTCAATCCCTGTGCGACGCACAAGGATTGAGCGAAACGCAAAATTTGCGTGCGAAATCCCCCTGCGAAAATTTCGGGCAACTCGAATAAGCTTCTGAATTCCCAGTATTTCCCGATCGCGGACAGTTGGCACGGAAGTTGAATTACTTTGTTCGACGCCAACGACGACGTCCCTCAACATCATCAATCAGCATCGTGACTTGCCACCGGGGTGAAGCCTCGGCGCGCGCCTCCGCGTGGAGGCTGAGCCTGCAACGACGCAGCGGTGAGCCTGGAAGGGATATGCAATGACGAAGAGTCCAACTTGGATTTCCGACTGGCGCCCCGAAGATGAGGCGTTCTGGAATGCGGGCGGTAAAACGATCGCCCGGCGTAACCTGATCTGGTCGATCGTGGCCGAGCATATCGGCTTCTCGGTGTGGCTGATCTGGAGCATCGTCACCACTAAGCTGCCGCAGGCGGGCTTCCATTACACCACCGACCAGCTGTTCCAGCTCGTCGCAGTACCGGGGCTGATCGGCGCATTGATGCGCTTTCCCTACACCTTCGCGGTCACGACTTTCGGCGGTCGTAACTGGACCATTTTCAGCGCGGCGATCCTGTTCATTCCGACGCTGTCGCTTGCCTATTTCGTCAGCCGGCCTGAAACGCCGTTCTGGCTGATGCTGCTGGTTGCATCGACCGCCGGTCTCGGCGGCGGCAACTTCGCCTCCAGCATGACCAACATCTCCTTCTTCTTCCCCGACCGGATGAAGGGATGGGCGCTCGGCCTGAATGCAGCCGGCGGCAACATCGGCGTCTCCAGCGTGCAGCTGCTAACGCCGATCCTGATGACGCTCGCAATCATCAACCTGTTCCAGGCGACGCCCGTCGACGGCATCTTCCTGCAGAATGCCGGCCTGATGTGGGTGCTGCCGATCGCGATCGCGGTGTTTGGCGCGGTGTTCTTCATGAATAACCTGACCACGGCCAAGTCGTCGATCAGGAACCAGCTCGCGGTGGTCAAGCGCAAGCATACCTGGATCATGGCGTATCTCTATATCGGCACGTTTGGGTCCTTCATCGGCTACTCCGCGGCGTTTCCGCTGCTGATCAAGACGCAGTTTCCGGCGGTGACGATCTCGATCGCGTTCCTCGGACCGCTCGTCGGCTCGTTGTCGCGGCCCTTCGGCGGCTGGCTTGCCGACAGGATCGGCGGCTCGGTCATCACGTTCTGGAATTTCATCGTGATGGCGGCCGCCACCATCGGCGTGCTCTATTTCGTCGGGCAGAAGGATTTCACGGGCTTCCTGTCGATGTTCCTGATCCTGTTCGTGACGACGGGCATCGGCAACGGCTCGACCTACCGCATGATCCCATCGATCTTCCGCGAGGAAAATTTGTTCAAGGTGCGCGGCAAGGGCGATGCAGCGCGTGCCGTTGCCTTGAAGACCGCGAGCATCGAGAGCGGTGCGGCGGTGGGCTTCATCGGCGCGGTCGGTGCCGTCGGCGGCTATCTGATCCCGAGCGGCTTCGGCAAGTCGATCGCCATGACAGGCGGGCCGCAGCTTGCGCTCGCAATCTATCTCGTCTTCTACGCCTCCTGCCTCGCACTGACCTGGTGGTTCTACCTGCGTCGCAGCCCGCAAGGTGAGGGCGCGCCAAGCCTCGCGGAGGCGCGTGTCTAGAGCATGATCCGGAAAAGTGTGCAGCGATTTTCCGAGAGGAACATGCTGCAAAAATAGGGACTTGGTACGAATCTCGCTTCTCCCCATACGCGGGGAGAAGCATTGCCCGACAGTTTGACCATGAACCTGGTTCGCAATGGCGCGCACCAAGGCAAACCCAACAGGCAGGAGAATATCATGACGCCAGAACAGATCGCCCTCGTCCAGCAGAGCTTTTCCAAGGTCGCGCCGATTTCGGAAGCGGCTTCGGTACTATTCTACGATCGGCTGTTCGAGGTGGCGCCGTCCGTGCGGGCGATGTTTCCCGAGGACATGACCGAACAGCGCAAGAAGCTGATGGGCGTGCTGGCCGCCGTCGTTAATGGACTGTCGAACCTGGACTCGATTCTTCCCACGGCCGCCGCGCTCGCCAAGCGTCACGTCGCCTACGGTACCAAGGCCGAGCACTACCCGGTGGTCGGCGCGACCTTGCTGTGGACGCTGGAGAAGGGGCTTGGCGAAGCCTGGACGCCCGAGCTGGCAAAGGCCTGGACCGACGCTTACGGCGTGCTGTCCGGCTACATGATTTCCGAGGCCTACGGCGCGCAGCCGCAGGCTGCCGAATAGGAGAACGCGTTGTGAGCGAACCGCTGGTCATCGTCGGTAACGGTATGGCGGCTGCGCGTCTAGTCGATGAACTCGCCAAGACCGCACTCGGCCGCTACGCGGTTGCCGTGATCGGCGATGAGCCGCGGCTCGCTTACAATCGCGTGCTGCTCTCGTCCGTGCTGGCCGGCGAGACCGCCTCGCACGAGATCGAGCTGCGGCCGGCCGACTGGTGGCGCCATCGCGGCGTCACCGTGCGCTACGGCTATCGCGTCACCGAGATCGACACCGGCCGCCGCGAGCTGAAGATCGCGGGCGAGGAGAGCATGGAATATTCCAAGCTGGTGCTTGCCACCGGCTCGACGCCGTTGCGGCTGAACGTATCAGGCGCCGATCTCGCCGGCGTGCATACTTTCCGCGATACCCGCGATGTCGATCTGCTGCTGACGCTTGCGGCAGCGAAGAAACGCGTCGTCGTGGTCGGCGGCGGCCTGCTCGGTCTCGAAGCGGCCTACGGCCTCGCCAAGGCCGGCGCGCCGGTGACACTGCTGCATCTGATGGACCGCTTGATGGAGCGCCAGCTCGATCTGCCTGCGGCCGATCTGCTCAAGACGCTGGTCGAACGCAAGGGCATCCGCATCCTGCTCAAGGCGTCGACGGCCCGCATTCATGGCGAGGGCCATGTCGAAGCGGTCGAACTCGCTGACGGTACCCGCATCGAGGCCGATGCGGTGATCTTTGCTGCCGGCATCAGGCCCAACATTGGGCTGGCCAAGGACGCCGGCATCGCGGTCAACCGTGGCATTGTCGTCAATGACGTGATGCAGACGGCTTCGCCCGACATCTACGCGCTCGGCGAATGCGCCGAGCATCGCGGCACCTGCTATGGCCTCGTCGAGCCAGCCTACGAGCAGGCGCGGGTGCTTGCGCGGCATCTCTCCGGCCGTGCCGCCGCTTACCAGGGGAGCGTGGTCTCGACCAATCTGAAGGTATCAGGCGTCAGCGTGTTCTCGGCCGGCGACTTCATGGGCGGGGAGGGCAGCGAGAGCCTCGTGCTCACCGACCGCAGGCGCGGCACTTACAAGAAGCTCGTCATCGCCGACGGCCGGCTCACTGGCGCTGTGCTGATTGGCGATACCGTCGATGCGCTCTGGTATCTCGAGCTGATCCGCAATCGTGAGAAAGTGACGGCGATCCGCAGCGACATGATGTTCGGCCGCGCGTCTCCGCGTCCATCCAAGGCGGCTTGATATGACGGCGATCGACCCGACGCTCCGCACGACGCGAACGACCTGCCCCTATTGCGGCGTCGGCTGCGGCGTGCTCGCGATGCCCGACGGCAAAGGCGGCGCGGCGATTGCCGGCGACCCGGATCATCCCGCCAATTTCGGCCGGCTGTGCTCGAAGGGCTCCGCGCTCGGCGAGACCGTCGGGCTCGAAAGCCGGCTGCTCTATCCGATGATCCGCTGCAAGGGCGTGCTGGAGCGCGTTGCCTGGAGCGATGCGCTCGATCACGTCGCGCATCGCATGCAGCATATCATCGCCCGCGACGGTGCGGATGCGGTGGCGTTCTATCTCTCCGGCCAGCTGCTCACCGAGGACTATTACGTCGCGAACAAGCTGATGAAGGGCTTTGTCGGCACCGCCAATGTCGACACCAATTCGCGGCTATGCATGTCGTCCTCGGTCGCCGGCCATCGCCGCGCCTTCGGCGCCGACACCGTGCCCGGCTGCTACGAGGATCTCGACCAGGCCGATCTGCTGGTCTTCGTCGGCTCGAATGCCGCCTGGTGCCACCCCGTGCTGTTCCAGCGCATGCTCAGGAACCGGCAGGAGCGCGGCGCGCGCATGATCGTGATCGATCCCCGCCGCACCGACACCGCAAGCGACGTCGATCTGTTCCTCGGCCTCAAGCTGGGCACCGACACCGCGCTGTTCTCCGGCCTGTTCGTCCATCTCGCCGACAACGGGGCGCTGGACCGGGATTACATCGCGCAGAACACTGGCGGATTCGACGACGCACTGGCGCGCGCACGCAACATCGCCGGCAGCGTCACCGCGACCGCGCTGGCCACGGGCCTCTCCGAGCAGGATGTTGCCACCTTCTTCAAGATGTTCCGCGACACGCCGCGTGTCGTCACGCTCTATTCGCAGGGCGTCAACCAGTCGGCGCAGGGCACCGACAAGGTCAACGCGATCCTGAACTGCCATCTTGCCACCGGCCGCATCGGTAAGCCCGGCGCCTCGCCGTTCTCGTTGACCGGGCAGCCCAATGCGATGGGCGGCCGCGAGGTCGGCGGTCTCGCCAACCAGCTCGCCGCGCACATGAACTTCACGCCGCCTGACATCGATCGTGTCAGGCGGTTCTGGAAGGCGCCGCGCATCGCCACCCATGAGGGGCTCAAGGCGGTGCAGCTGTTCGAGGCGATCAGCCGCGGCGAGGTCAAGGCGCTCTGGGTGATGGGCACCAACCCTGCGGTGTCGCTGCCCGATGCAGACTTCGTACGCGAGGCGCTGAAGAAGCTCGAGCTGTTCGTGGTCTCCGAGAACGTGCTCTCCAACGACACGGTGGAGGCGGGGCCGCATGTGTTGCTGCCCGCGCTCGCTTGGGGCGAGAAGTCGGGTACGGTGACCAACTCGGAACGGCGCATCTCGCGGCAGCGCTCATTCCTGCCGGCGCCGGGCGAGGCGCGGCCGGACTGGTGGATCGTGAGCGAGACCGCCAAGCGTCTCGGCTTCGGCGACGGTTTCAATTACAAATCCGCCGCCGATATTTTCCGGGAGCACGCCGCGCTCTCGGCTTTCGAGAACAACGGCAGCCGCGATTTTGATATCGGCGCACTGACTGGGCTGTCCGACGAGGCGTTTGATGAGCTAAAGCCCGTGCAGTGGCCCGCGCGCAAAGGCGCGGCGCCCGGCGAGCGTTTTTTTGCGAACGGCGGCTTCTTCACCAATGACGGCAAGGGCCGCTTCGTCGCTCCGGAGGTGCCGTCACTGCGCGGCGAGATCGGGCCGTCGCGTCCACTGCGGCTCAACACCGGACGCATCCGCGATCAGTGGCACACCATGACGCGCACGGGCCTGAGCCCGCGGCTGGGTGCTCATCTGCCCGAGCCGTTCGTCGAGATTCACCCTGACGACGCCAGCAAATACGGCATCGTCCATGACGGCTTTGCGCGCGTTACCACCGACTATGGCCAGTGCACCCTGAAGGCCGTCGTGAGCGAGCGGCAACAGCGCGGCACGCTGTTCGCGCCGATCCACTGGAGCGCGATGAATGCCTCGCACGGCCGCGTCGGCGCACTGGTTGCACCATTCACCGATCCGTTCTCGGGCCAGCCGGAGTCGAAGGCGACACCGGCCGCGATCTCGCCCTATGAATACGTTTTTCGAGGCTTCGCGCTGTCGCGCAAGCAGCTGGATCTGCCGCAAAACTTGTTGTGGACCCGTGTCACGATCGCGGACGGCTTCGGCTATCTCTTCGCCGACAATGCGGATCTTTCGCGCTGGCCAGCCTGGCTCGATGGTGTCGCCGGCGAGGATGTCGCCGAATATCGCGACTTCGGCGGTGGCGTCTACCGCGCTGCGTCGTTTGAGGGCGATCGCATCGAGACCTGCCTGTTCGTCGGTCCCGCGCATGATGCCGGCGACTGGGAGGTGGTGAAGAGTCTGTTCGTGGCCTACCTCGTCACCGACGAGCAGCGCCGCATGCTGCTGTCGGGGAAGTCCGGCGAAGGCGACGCCTCGACCGGGCCGATCGTCTGCGCCTGCTTCGGCGTCGGCCGCGGCACGATTTGCGACACGATCGCCGCCGGCGCGCGCACGGCGGCCGAGATCGGCGCCAAGCTCAAGGCCGGCACCAATTGCGGTTCCTGCATCCCCGAGTTGAAGCGCCTGATCGCGCAGACCGAGGCGCCGGCGAAGCAGGCCAAGCTCGCAGGTGCGGCGGGGTAGTCGCCGCTCTGTCCATCGTCATTGCGAGCGAAGCAATCCAGAGTTCCTCGACGATGACAATCCGGATTGCTTCGCTACGCTCGCAATGACGATGTTGACGCAGTTGTGCGCGACACCCCTCCATGGGCATCCTGGGCCAGGCTTGGCGCCAACGCAGCCATGTCCTCCGCACCAATCGACGGGGCCTCCTTTGTGCCCTATGTTGCCGCGCTCTTCCCTTCAACACCCGTAAAAACAATGATGTACCTGGAAACGCCGCCGCGCCTGATCGAAACCAAGATTTTCTCCGCCATGCCCGACAAATTCCGCCGCAAGGGCGTGCGGACCGATTGGGCCGATGCCAACCGGCCGGGTGTGCCGACCGATAGCTTCATCGAGGGGCCGTCGTTCGACAGGGACGGCAATCTCTACATCGTTGACATTCCCTTCGGTCGCATCTTTCGCATTGTGCCCGACGGCGAGTGGTCGCTGGTGATCGAGTATGAGGGATGGCCGAACGGGCTGAAGATCGCGGCCGACGGCCGCATCCTGGTCGCCGACTACATGCACGGCATCATGGAGCTCGATGCCGGGGCCGGCCGCATCAAGCCGGTGCTGACATCGCGCAACTCGGAATCCTTCCGCGGCTGCAATGACCTGCATCTGGCTTCCAACGGCGACATCTATTTCACCGATCAGGGCCAGACCGGCCTGCACGATCCGAGCGGTCGGGTTTATCGGCTGGCACCGAACGGAAGGCTCGATTGCCTGATCGATACCGGCATCAGTCCGAATGGCCTGGTGCTCGACCAGACTGAAACGGTGTTGTTCGTCGCGATGACGCGCGACAATGCGGTGTGGAGGTTACCGTTCATGACGGATGGCAGCGTGTCGAAGGTCGGCCGCTTCTGCTCGCTGTTCGGCACGTCAGGCCCCGATGGCATGACGATGGATGCAAATGGTCGTTTGTTCGTCGGACACGCCTCGCTCGGCCATGTCTTCGTCTTTGCGCCGAACGGCGAGTTGATCGCGCGGGTCAAGTCGTGCGCGGGGCCGAACTGCACCAATGTCGCCATCGGTGGCGCGAAGAAAGACCGGCTCTATATCACGGAGTCTGCGACCGGCAGCGTGCTGGTCGCAGATGTCGGCGGATTGTAGCCTCTTCGCCTCTCCCCGCGTGCGGGGAGAGGCCGACGCGCGAAGCGCGGCGGGTGAGGGGGAGTCTCCGCGAATGCGACTGCCAGCGTTGTTGCGGAAGCGGCCCCTCACCCCACAGGAACGGGGAAGAGGGAGAACAGACATCGGAGCAGACATGAACACAAAATCCTTTGGCAAGACCGGCGCAAACGTCTCCGTCATCGGGCAGGGCACCTGGTACCTCGACCATGGTGATCGCAGGCGCGCGATCGCGGCGCTTCAGCATGGGCTCGATCTCGGCATGACGCACATCGACACCGCCGAGATGTACGGCGATGCCGAACTCGTCATTGCCGATGCGATCGCGGGCCGTCGCGATGAGGTGTTTCTTGTCTCAAAGGTGCTGCCGAGCAACGCTTCGCGCCGCGGTACCATCACCGCCTGCGAGCGCTCGCTGAAGCGGCTCAAGACCGATCGGCTCGACTGTTATCTCCTGCACTGGCGTGGCTCCTATCCGCTGGAAGACACCGTCGCGGCGTTCGAGGATCTGGTGAAGGCCGGCAAGATCAAATCCTGGGGCGTCTCCAATTTCGACGCGGACGATCTCGACGAAATTCTCGACGTCGCCGGCGAGGGCAGGATCGCCTGCAATCAGGTGCTCTATCATCTCAAGGAGCGCGCGATCGAGCATGCGGTGATTCCGTGGTGCGATCAGCATGGTGTCGCGGTGGTCGCCTATTCGCCGTTCGGCCATGACGATTTTCCTGCAAGCGGCAGCAAGGGCGGCGCGGTGCTGGCGTGCATTGCGGACGCGCGTCGCGTGACACCGCGGCAGGTCGCGCTGAGCTTCCTCACCCGTGCAACTACGGTGTTCGCGATCCCGAAGGCCTCATCCGCGGAGCACGCCGGTGAAAATGCGGCCGCCGGTGATCTCGTGCTGACGAAAGAGGAGATTGTTGCGCTGGATGCGGCGTTTCCGCGCGGTTCAAGGCCGCGCGGCCTGCCCATGCTGTAGTGCACAAACGCTCATTATTAATGGAATATTGACGCGCGCGGCGATCGGCGCATATCGGCATCCTGTTTTCGGAAGTTGTGAACGCGGCGCAATTGTCGTTTTTTACGATCGTTCTCGATTCGCATTTTGCCCGGGTTCCCAGCCGTGACACCGCCGCCCGCCGTAGCCGCAAGGCTCGACAGTATTCCCATGCCCGTGCCGGAGAAGAAGCAGGAGGCGCGACGCGCGCCTGCCCGCGTCGATCATCCTTTCAAGGGCATCGCGCTGGTGTTGTTGTCGACGGTGTTTCTCGGCTGCTCCGACGTTACCGCGAAATATCTGTCGTCGAGCCTGCCGTCGATCGAGATCACCTGGATCCGCTTCATGATCTTCGCGCTGATGTTCACGCCGGTCATGCTGCCGGGCTCGCCGCTCCATGCGATGCACACCGAACGGCTCGGCTTGCAGCTGATGCGCGGCGTCGCACTGCTCGGCTCCTCGCTGTTCTTCATCTCCGGCCTGCGCTTCCTCCCCATCGCGGAAGCCTCCGCCACCGGCTTCGTCTCGCCGCTGTTCGTGACCGCCCTGTCAATCGTCTTCCTGAGCGAGAAGGTGGGCATGCGCCGCTGGATCGCCACCGCGATCGGCCTGATCGGCGTGATGATCATCCTGCGGCCGGGCTCGAGCGCGTTCCACGTCGCAGCGTTCTTCCCGATTATCTCGGCATTCTGCTGGGCTGCCGCGTTGATCCTGACGCGCATGATGAGCGGGCGTGAAGCCGTCCTCACCACGATGGCCTATTCGGCGCTCACGGGCGTTGCGATCCTCACCTTGATGGTGCCGTTCGTCTGGGTGATGCCGACCTGGACCGCGATCGGTCTCGGCATCGTGATCGGTGTTGCCTCGACTGTCGGCCAGTGGATCATCGTGCTGGCTTACCGCTACGGCGATGCCTCGGTGCTGGCGCCGTTCTCCTACATGCAGCTGCTCTGGGTCAGCATTTTGGGCTTCTTCCTGTTCGGCGAAATGCCCGACGTCTGGACCGTCACCGGTGCGGCCTTCATCGTCGCCAGCGGCCTCTACATCGCCCATCGCGAGCGCATCCGCCGCGTCCGGATTCTGGTGCTGGAAGAGCGTTCTCCGAACCCCTGACGCAATACTGACGTCCCGCTTCGTGCTATCAACGGCTCCAACAACATGGGAGGGGCCGGATGCGCGCTGCGATTTTCAGGAACGGTGAGATTGTCGTCGACCGGATGGCTGAGCCGAAGCCGGGCGCCGGTCAGGTGCTGGTCAAGACGCTCGCCTGCGGCATCTGCGGCTCCGACCTGCACGCACGCCAGCACGCGCACCGCATGGTGGAGATGGCGCGGAAGGTCGGGCGCAAGCCGATGGACCTCACCCGTGACGTCGTGTTCGGTCACGAATTCTGCTGCGAGGTCGTCGACTACGGCCCCGGCACCGCGCGCAAGCTCAAGCCCGGCACGCGTGTCTGCTCGCTGCCGGCGCTCGTGACTCCAAATGGCATCGAGGGCATCGGCTATTCCAACGACAATGTCGGCGGTTATGCCGAAGCGATGCTGCTCAGCGAAGCGCTGCTGCTCGAAGTGCCCAATGGTCTAGCTCCCGAACACGCCGCGCTGACCGAGCCGCTCGCGGTCGGCGTCCACGCCGTGGCAAAAGCCAACATTCGCGGCGGCGAGGTGCCGCTCGTGATCGGCTGCGGACCGGTCGGGCTCGCGGTCATCGCCGCGCTGAAGATCAGGGGGCTGCACCCGATCGTCGCCGCTGATTATTCGCCGGCGCGGCGTGTGCTCGCGGCAAAGCTCGGCGCCGACATCGTCGTCGATCCCAAGGTGTCGCAGCCCTATGCGAGCTGGGCCGAGCATGCGCAGATGTCGGAAGCCGAGAAAGCCGCACGCCCGCCGTTTCAGGCCATGCTGCCGGCGCTGAAGCCGGCAATCATCTTCGAATGTGTCGGCGTGCCCGGCCTGTTGCAGCAGGTGTTCGAAGGCGCGCCGCGTGATGCCAGGGTGGTCGTGGTCGGGGTCTGCATGGAGACCGACAGGAGCGAACCCATGCTGGGCATCATGAAGGAGCTCAACGTCCAGTACGTGCTCGGCTACACCCCGGACGAGTTCGCGGCGTCCCTGCGCCTGATCGCGGAAGGGCAGGTGGATGCCGCCGCGATGGTGACCGCCGAGGTCGGGATCGATGGCGTTGCGAAAGCCTTCACCGATCTCGCCAATCCCGAGACGCACACCAAGATCATCGTGCAGCCGTGGAGATAGGGACCGGCTGAAGCGCACCGCCGCCCAGCTTCGCCGCAGGCGCCTCGATGTCGTTGGTGCGGGCGATCACGGCGCGGCGGTCGACGATCGCCTGGTGGAATTGCGCCAGCACGAGGCCGAAGGCGGCGAGGTCGCCATCCTCGATGGCGCCGTCTTCGTGACAGGCCAGTGTCTCGCGCAAGATGTCGTCGGCCGCGCTCTGCATGGAAGCGAGATCGCCCTGCGACGTCGCCGTGCGCACGCTGGAGATCGCCGTGAGCAGGCGGTCGCGATGCCGCGCGTTCAGGCTGCGTTCCTCGCGCTTCAGATAGTGGCGCAGCCAGGCAGCCATCGAGCCGAGGCCCGAGAGCAGCAGCACTACGCCCCAGATGTAGTCGCTGTACTTGTCCATGAAGCTGCGCTCATTGCCGTCGATAAAGGCGGCTGCTCCGGGATGGGCCGGGAGTGCGGCGTCCTTGTCGGTGTCGGGCTTCTGGATGTGGCTGGCGCCGGGCAAGTCCTTCGCGAGCGATTGACGGACCGCGAACAACTCGCGGGTGAAGGCCGCGACCGTGTCCTCGGACAATGCCGCCGGCGCGACGATCAGATGGTTCACGGCGATGGTGTCGATCTTGTCGTCGGGGCGCTGCGGCGTGGCAGCAAATGCGCCGGCGGGGATTTCCTCGGATTCGTAGAGCGGGTGTCGCTCGGCGATCGCATCGGAGACGTCGACCGAGAGGAATTTGGGTTCGCCGCGCAGGCGCGTGGTCGCGGCGATCGTGCTCGCGATGACCTTGTCGTCGAGCGCCCCCACCATCATGAAGGCGTCGAGCGTGGTGTCCTGGGTCATCTCGGCGATGCGTTCGGTGCCGAACTGGGTGATCGTCACTTTCTGCGGATTGACTCCGGACTCCGCGAGGATGACGCGCAGCAGGTTCAGATTGGCATCGCCGAGCCCGGCGACACCGATGCGGCGTCCGCTGAGCGCCGGGATCTCGGTGATCTTCGACCTCGGCGCGCCCTTGCGTCCCGCCGGTGCCCACAGCACCACAAAGTTCCGGCGCAGGATTGCGACCGAATTGGTCTCGGGCGGCATGGCGAGATCGCCGCGCGCTACCGCGAGGTCGGCCTCGCCGGAACCGAGCAGGTTGAGGCTTTGCAGCGTGCCGTCGGTCCCGGTCGGCGCGAGCCGCACCGCGCCGCCTCTGGCGTCGAACGCCTTCGTCATGCCGGCAACGAGCGCCTGGTCATTGCCGCCGGCCGGTCCGACGGCGATGCGTAGCGTCGCCGGCTGCCAGGTCCAGTAGCCGAGGGCGAGAGCGACCGTGAGCAACGAAAGAGAACTCGCGAGCGCGAGCCACGGGCCAAAGCGATTGCGGCGGCGAGACGAGGCGCCCATGTTCACGCTCAGATCGCTCGGCACGGGCATCTCGCTTTCCTTATCCGGAAGCGCGCCCGCCGGTTGATGCGGCGGGTGCCGTCAGTACTTCGCAGGCACGTACATCTCCTGCGGAATCGGTCCGCGGTGATAGTCGGGGTTGCGGACGCGCGGCGGGAGCACCACCGGCGCGCGCGCGACCTCCTGGTACGGCATCTGGCTCAGGAGATGCGAGATGCAGTTAAGCCGGGCGCGCTTCTTGTCGACGGCATCGACGATCCACCATGGCGTATCAGGCAGGTGCGTGTGCTCGAGCATCGTCTCCTTGGCCTTGGTGTACTGCTCCCAGCGGCTGCGCGCCTCGACGTCCATCGGGCTCAGCTTCCACTGTTTCAAGGGATCCTTGATGCGCATGGTGAAGCGGAACTGCTGCTCGTCGTCGGTGATCGAGAACCAGTATTTGACCAGGATGATGCCGGAACGGATCAGCATCCGCTCGAACTCTGGCACCGTCTTGAAGAACTCCTGGTATTGTTCATCGCTGCAGAAGCCCATCACGCGCTCGACGCCGGCGCGGTTGTACCAGCTGCGGTCGAACAGCACGATTTCGCCGCCGGCCGGCAGGTGCGCCACGTAGCGTTGGAAGTACCATTGTGTGCGCTCGCGCTCGCTGGGGGCAGGAAGCGCTGCGACGCGGCAGATGCGGGGATTGAGGCGCTGGGTGATGCGCTTGATCACGCCGCCCTTGCCGGCGGAATCGCGGCCCTCGAACAGCACGACGACCTTCTTCTTCTCGCTCTGCACCCAGTCCTGGAGCTTGACCAGCTCGCCCTGGAGCCGCAGCAATTCCCGGAAATAGAGCTTGCGATCCACCGTCGGCCCCGGCGCGTCAGTCTCGTCCAGCAGCTCGTCGAGCCTGCTGTCGTCGAGCTCCATCTCCAGCTCCTCGTCGAGATCGTCGGCCATCTCCTGAATGATGCGATCGCGCTTGGCGGTTTCGGAGGTACGGTCGGTCATGGGTTCTTCTCTCGGCAGGCGTGCTGTCGCCCAAGACCATCGGCGGGGTTTGTTGCGGCAATATGACACCGGCGGCCGCAAAGACCGCTTCATATGGAATGATCCCGAAACGGTACGGCAGCCATGCTGTCACACCGGCAGCGCGATCGAGTATTTCACCTGGCTCAGTGCAAAGCTCGACTCGATTGAGGCGATGCCGTCGAGCCGGGTCAGCTTGGTCTTCAGGAAGGTCTCGTAGGAGGCAAGGTCGGCGGCGACGACGCGCAGGAGATAGTCGCGGTTGCCGGTCATCAGATAGCACTCCAGCACTTCGTCCCATTTCGAGATCGCGCGGGCGAAGCGATTGAGGTCTTCCTCCTTCTGCCGTGCCAGCTTGATCGAGATGAAGACGCTGACATGCAGGCCCAGCGCCTTCTGGTCGACGGTCGCGATGTAGCGCGAGATGACGCCGCGCTCCTCCAGCAGCTTGACCCGGCGGTGGCAGGGCGAGACCGAGAGCCCGACCTTGTCGGCAAGCTCCTGCATGGTCAGCCGGCTGTCGGTCTGGAGCAGGGCGAGGATCTTGCGGTCGATGGCGTCGAGCTCGGGCATTGGGATGAAACCTGTGTTTTGTGGTGTTCCGTTGATAAATTATCCCAATATTGACGGGTATGGCGCGAAAAATTGAGAAGTTTGGCGTTGCCGGCAGGCGTATCATCCGGGCGTTATGTCCGGGAGCACTGCCATGCCCGTTGGTACCACCCGTCTCGACACATTGACCGCGCTGGCCCGCAAGGCGCTGTGGCTGTCGTCATGGACCATCCATCACGCCAACCACATCCGCCCGAATGCGGACGGCCTCAAGGTTGGCGGCCATCAGGCCTCGTCGGCCTCGCTCGCCACCATCATGTCGGCGCTGTATTTCCATGTGCTGCGGCCCGAAGATCGCGTCGCGGTGAAGCCGCATGCGAGCCCGGTGTTCCACGCCATCCAGTATCTGTTCGGGCGGCAGACCCGTGAGAAGCTGGAGAATTTCCGCGGCTTCAAGGGCGCGCAGTCCTATCCCTCGCGCACCAAGGATGTCGACGACGTCGATTTCTCGACCGGCTCGGTCGGCCTCGGCGTCGCGCAGACGCTGTTCTCCTCGCTGGTGCAGGACTACGTCAAGGCGCATGGCTGGATGAAGGATCGCCGCGAAGGGCGCATGATCGCGCTGGTCGGCGATGCCGAGATGGACGAGGGCAACATCTTCGAGGCGCTCGCCGAGGGCTGGAAGCACGGCCTGCGCAACACCTGGTGGGTGGTCGACTACAACCGCCAGTCGCTCGACGCCGTCGTGCGCGAAGGGCTCTGGGAAAAGTTCGAGACCATGTTCCGCAATTTCGGCTGGGACGTGGTGATCGTGAAATACGGCCGCCTGATGCGCGAGGCGTTTGCCGAGCCCGGCGGCGAAGCGTTGAAGCGCTGGATCGACAATTGCCCGAATGCGCTCTACGCGGCGCTGTGCTTCCAGGGCGGCGCCGCCTTCCGCAAACATCTGCACGACGAGATCGGCGATCAGGGCCCGATCACCAAGCTGATCGACAAGCGCAGCGACGAGGAACTGCTGGCGCTGATGTCGAACCTCGGCGGCCATGACATGGCGAGCATGCTCGAGGCCTTCGAAGCGATCGATCACGACCGTCCGGTCTGCTTCATCGCCTACACGATCAAGGGCGTCGGTCTGCCGTTCCAGGGCCACAAGGACAACCACGCCGGTCTGATGACGGTCGCGCAGCTCGAGAAATGGCGCGCCAGCCAGAACATCCGGCCCGGGCACGAATGGGACAAGTTCGAAGGGCTCACGCAGGATGCGGCCGAGCTCGAAGCTTTCCTCGCGCGCGTGCCGTTCAACCAGGACGGCCGCCGCCTGACCGCGCCCGTCGTCGAGGTGCCTGAGCAGCTTACCTTCAAGTCGTCGCCACAGATGTCGACCCAGCAGGGCTTTGGCCTCGTGCTGAACGAGATTGCGCGCAGCGACAACGAGCTGGCAAAGCGCATCGTCACCACATCGCCCGACGTCACCGTCTCGACCAATCTCGGCCCCTGGGTCAACCGGCGCGGCCTGTTTGCGCGCGCGGAGAAGGCGGACTTATTCCGCAGCGAGAAAATTCCATCCACGTTCAATTGGGATTTCTCGCCAAAGGGCCAACACCTCGAGCTCGGCATTGCCGAGATGAACCTGTTCATCATGCTCTCGGCGCTCGGCCTGTCGCACCAGATCAACGGCGCGCGGCTGCTGCCGGTCGGCACGCTCTACGATCCCTTCATCGAGCGCGGGCTCGATGCGCTGAACTATGCCTGTTACCAGGACGCGCGCTTCATGGTGGCGGCGACGCCGTCCGGCATCACGCTCGCGCCCGAGGGCGGCGCGCACCAGTCGATCGCAACGCCGCTGATCGGCATGGCGCAGGATGGCCTCGCCTCGTTCGAGCCGGCCTTCGTCGACGAACTCGCCGTGATCATGGCTTTCGGCTTTGACCACATGCAGCGCGATCCGGGCGAAGGCGGCTCGGTCTATTTGCGGCTCTCGACGCGCAGCATCGAGCAGGCGCAGCGGATCATGACGCCCGAGCTTGCGCAGGGCATTACCGACGGCGCCTATTGGCTGCGCAAGCCGGGCCCCAATGCCGAAGTCGTGATTGCCTATACCGGCGCGGTCGCCCCGGAAGCGATCGAGGCAACCGGCTTCATCGGCGAGAGCCGCCGCGATATCGGCCTGCTCGCGATCACTTCGGCGGACCGACTCCATTCAGGCTGGACTGCCGCACGGAAATTGCGGCGTGACCGTCGCGGCGTGCAGCACCTCAGCCATATCGAGAAGCTGCTGGCGCCGCTGCCGCGCGACTGCGGTATCGTGACCGTGATCGACGGCCACCCATCGGCGCTCGGCTGGCTCGGCAGCGTCCGCGGCCATCGCGTCGAGGCGCTCGGCGTCGAGCAGTTCGGCCAGACCGGCACCATCGCCGACCTCTATCGCCACTACGGCATCGACGCCAACGCCATCATCGATGCGGCGGAAAGCCTCACCACGGGCGCGCCGGTGCTGCATCGGAAGATGGCGGTGTGATCGAGGTAACTTCACTGTTATTCTGGGGCGCGCGTTAGCGCGAGCCCGGAATCCATCGGGCCTCGGTACAGGCGGTGGAATGGATTCCGGGCTCGCGACGTTGTCGCGCCCCCGGAATGAAGACCTCAAAAGCCGCCTTGCCACGTCCCCGGCATCCGCTCATATAGTCTCCGTCTGCCGCAACGCTGGCCCCGCATATGGCGGGTTCAATTGCGGGCGCTTTCGTGCAAGGATACCTGCCGAAACGCCCCCCTCCATGCCCCAAGAAGAGGTTAATGATGGTCAATCGTATGCAATTCTACATCGACGGCGCCTGGGTCGATCCCGCCGTCAAGAAGTCCACCGCCGTGGTCAATCCGGCGACGGAAGAGGCGATGTACGAGGTTGCACTGGGCTCCAAGGCTGACGTGGACAAGGCCGTCGCCGCCGCCAAGCGCGCCTTTGCAACTTTCTCCCAGACCAGCCGCGAGGAGCGCGTCGCGCTGCTCACCAAGGTCATCGAGATCTACAAGGGGCGTCTCAAGGAGATCGGCGCCGCCGTCTCCGACGAGATGGGTGCGCCGCTGCCGATGGCGGAGAAGCTCCAGGCCGGCGCCGGCCTCGGCCATCTCATGACCACGCTCGACGTGCTCAAGAACTATCATTTCGAGGAGCCGGTCGGCACCGCCATGGTGCTGCGCGAGCCGATCGGCGTGGTCGGCATGATCACGCCCTGGAACTGGCCGCTCAACCAGATCGCCTGCAAGGTCGCGCCCGCGCTCGCCGCCGGCTGCACCATGATCCTGAAGCCGTCGGAGTTCACGCCGACCTCGGCGCTGATCTTCGCGGAAATCCTCCATGAAGCCGGCGTGCCGAAGGGCGTGTTCAACCTCGTCAACGGTCTCGGCCCCGAGGTCGGCGCCGCCATGAGCGAGCATCCCGACATCGACATGATCTCCTTCACCGGCTCGACCCGCGCCGGCATCGATGTTGCCAAGCGCGCGGCCCCGACCGTGAAGCGCGTCAGCCAGGAGCTCGGCGGCAAGTCGCCGAACGTCATCCTCGAAGGCGCCGACCTGCAGAAGGCGGTGACCGGCGGCGTGATGCACATGTTCAACAACTCCGGCCAGTCCTGCAACGCGCCCTCGCGCATGATCGTGCCGCTGTCGAAGATGAAGGAAGTGGCCGCGATCGCGAAGGCCGTCGCCGACAAGACCAAGGCGGGCGATCCGCGCGCCGAAGGCACCACCATCGGCCCGGTCGTCAACCGCGGCCAGTGGGACAAGATCCAGGGCCTCATCAAGAAGGGCATCGACGAGGGCGCAACGCTCGTCGCCGGCGGCCCGGGCCTGCCCGAAGGTGTCAACAAGGGCTTCTACGTCCGGCCGACCATCTTCGCCGACGTCACCCCTGACATGACGATCGCACGTGAAGAGATCTTCGGACCGGTGCTGACCATCATCGGCGCCAAGGACGAAGCCGACGCCGTGCAGATCGCCAACGACACGCCCTATGGCCTCGCTGGCTATGTCTCGGGCGCTTCGGTCGAGGACGCCAAGCGCGTCGGTCGCCAGATCCGCGCCGGCAACGTCAACCTCCAGGGCGTGCCGAACGACCGCACGGCGCCGTTCGGCGGCTACAAGCAGTCCGGCAACGGTCGCGAGTGGGGCAAGTACGGCCTCGAGGACTTCCTCGAAGTGAAGGCCGTCGCCGGCTTCAACGCGGCGTAAGCCTCATCGCCTGAACACATGACGCCGGAGCGGGAAACCGCTCCGGCGTTTTTTTTGTAGCCCGCATGGAGCGAAGCGGAATGCGGGGCCGGTCCCTGGATTGCACTGCGCTCCATCCGGGCTACGGGCCGGCGCGGAGCGCCTATCCCCCAAGCGCGCCTTGCGTGTTCACATACAGCGCGTAGATCGACTGGCTCGCCGCCATGAACAGGCGGTTGCGCTTGACGCCGCCGAAGCAGAGATTGGCGCAGCGTTCGGGCAGGGCGATGCGGCCGATCATGACGCCGTCGGGCGCGAACACCACGACGCCGTCGAGCTCGGGATCGCCCATCCCCCAGCCGCACCAGAGATTGCCGTCGATGTCGCAGCGCATGCCGTCGGGCGTGCCCGGACCGGCATCGATGAAGACGCGCTTGTTGGCGATCGTGGTGCCGTCGGACGAGACGTCATAGGCGAGGATCTTGCGGTTCGGAACGCCGCGGGATTCCACGACGTAGAGGATCTTCTCGTCAGGCGAGAAGCACAGCCCGTTCGGACCGAGCACGCCCTCGGCGACGATGGTTGCCTTGCCGGTCGCGGGATCGAACCGGTAGACGTTCGGATCGATCTCGGGCTCGGCCTTGTAGCCCTCGTAATTGCCGAGCAGGCCGAAGGTCGGATCGGTGAACCAGATCGAGCCATCGGACTTCACGACGACGTCGTTCGGCGAGTTCAGCCGCTTGCCATTGAACGAGTCCATCAGCACGGTGATGGTGCCGTCATATTCGGTGCGCACCACGCGCCGGCCGCCATGCTCGCAGGTGACGAGCCGGCCCTGACGGTCGCGGGTGTTGCCGTTGGCGAAATTGGAAGGCTTTCGGAAAACCGAGACGGCGCCGGTTTCCTCCTCCCATTTGATGATGCGCTGGTTCGGAATGTCGCTGCAGAGCAGATAGCGCCCGTCGCCGAACCAGACCGGCCCCTCGGCCCAGCGCAGGCCCGTGGTCAGTCGCTCAACGGCGGAAAGCTTCAGCCAGTATTTTTCGAAGCGGGGATCGAGTGCACTTATCGCTTGATCGGGGTAATACGTCGCCGGCCGCCACCCCTGTGTTCGTTCTTGCGTGTGGGACGGTGCATCGTTCATGTGCATTTCTCGTTGTTGCGTTCCCTCTGCCCAAGTCTGCTATCATCAGTGATCCACGACCGCAAATCGGTCGCAAATACATGAGGGAAGAAATGCCGCGCATCTTGATGACGGGAGCTTCGGGCGGAATCGGAACGCGCCTGCGCAAGCTGCTGCCGCCGATCTATCCGGACCTGCTGCTCAGTGACATCCGCGAGCCCGCCGATCTCGGCCCCAACGAGAAGTTCAGGGCGGCGGACCTGTCCGACATGGCGCAGGTCGAGGCGATCTGCGAAGGCGTCGACGGCATCATCCATTTCGGCGGCTATTCGGTCGAGGGCCCCTGGGACGACATCCTCCAGGCCAACATCATCGGCGGCTACAATCTGTTCGAAGCGGCACGCAAGAAGGGCGTGAAGCGCGTGGTCTTCGCGTCCTCGAACCATGCCGTCGGATTCTATCCCCGTCACCACAAGATCGGCACCGACGTCACGGCGCGCCCCGACAGCCGCTACGGCGTCAGCAAGGTGTTCGGCGAGGCGGTCGGCGCACTCTATGCCGACAAGCACGGGCTGAAAGTGACTTGCCTCCGGATCGGCAATTTCGGCGACATGCCGCTCGACCAGCGCCGGCTCGCGATCTGGCTGAAGCCCGAGGACCTCGTTCAGCTCTGCCGCATCGGGCTCGAACATCCCGATATCCATTTCGAGGTCTTCTACGGCGCCTCCCTCAACGAGCGCGCCTGGTGGGACAACCACCGCGCCTACGAATTCGGCTATCGCCCGACGGGACGCGCCGAGGATTTTCGCGAGCACGCGATGGCCGAGCAGGCCAGGCTGAAGCCGGATCCGGTCGGCGACCACTACCAGGGCGGCGCGTTCTGCAGCAACGAGTTCGATGGCGACGCGAGCCGCATCGTCGATTGGAACAAGAGGTAAGGGTTGACGCGAATGCAGGTGCGCTCCCTCGCCCCGTTCTTACGGGAAGAGGGTTGGGGTGAGGGGCTGCCGCCGCGAGGACGATAGAGGTTGGGCTCGCAATGACGTGTTTGGGGAAGCGCTGCTGCCAGTGAGCATATGACTCGCGGAGGCGAAGGAGCGGCCGCGCTAGCGCTCCTCATCCACAATCCTTGCCAGATAATCCGACTTGCTGAACTGCATGTGGTCGACGCAGAGTTGGGCCAGCGCCCAGCTGTCGCGGCCTTTAAGCAGCTCGATCATCAGTTCATGCTGGCGCCGCGACTGCGCCAGACCTTCGCGATCTGCAAGATTCTTCGCGCGCATCGGCAGCGTCAGGTTCATGTAGTCCTGGAGCGAGCGCACCAGATAGGGATTGCCGCAAGCCGAAAACAGCGCGAGGTGGAAGGCGTCGTTGGTCTCGTGGATGCCGCGTAGATCCTGAACATCGGCCTTCGCACAATACTGCCGCTGCAATGCGCTGAGTTCGTCGATCAGGGCTTGCTGTGCCGGCAGGGGGATCATCAGTGCGGCCTGTCGCGTCAGCATTTCGCGGACTTCGTAGATCTGCCGGACCTCCTCGGCCGAGTAGAACCGCACAGTGGCGCCGACATTCTTCTCGCGGCGGACGATGCCGCGCCGCTCCGCATCCACCAGCGCCTGGCGCACGAAATGCCTGGAGGTGCCGTAGCGCGACATCAGCGCGTCCTCGGTCAGACGAGCGCCCGGCGGCAGGCGGCCGAAGATGATGTCCTCCTCCAGCCGCGCAACGACGTCGTCCGGATCGTCGCGCCGGACCATCATGGCGTCTGCGGTGCGAATGTCGGACATCCCTCAGCCTCCCGGCGCCTCGCCGGTCCGTCTTGTGGAGCAGGGACAGCGCAGATTGTCAATAATTCGGGTCATCAAGCGGTGCCTGGGCCAGAAAGTGCGACAATGCGGACCAGTCTTATTGACAATCGAGGGGCAGGCTGTACCACAATGGCAACTTGAAAGGAGTGGCATGATGACGAGTGGTTTGCGCAAGGGTTTGACGAGCTATGGCGATGCCGGCTTCTCGCTGTTCCTGCGCAAGGCGTTCATCAAGGCCATGGGCTATTCCGACGATGCGCTGGAGCGCCCGATCGTCGGCATCACCAACACCTATAGCGACTACAATCCCTGCCACGGCAACGTCCCTGACATCATCGAGGCCGCGAAGCGCGGCGTGATGCTGTCGGGCGCGATGCCGTTCGTGTTCCCGACCATCTCGATCGCCGAGAGCTTTGCGCATCCGACCTCGATGTATCTGCGCAATCTGATGGCGATGGACACCGAGGAGATGATCCGCGCCCAGCCGATGGATTCGGTGATCGTGATCGGCGGCTGCGACAAGACGCTTCCTGCGCAGGTGATGGCGGCGATCAGCGCCGACCTGCCGACCGTCGTCATCCCCGTAGGGCCCATGGTCGTCGGTCATCACAAGGGCGAGGTGCTGGGCGCATGCACCGATTGCCGCCGGCTGTGGGCGGAATATCGCGCCGGCGACATGGACGATGCCGAGATCGAGGCGGTCAACGGTCGCCTCGCGCCGTCGGTGGGCACCTGCATGGTGATGGGCACGGCTTCGACCATGGCCTGCATGATCGAGGCGATGGGCCTTTCGCTACCGATGAGTGCGACCATTCCCGCGCCGCACGCCGAGCGTTTCCGCCTCGCCGAGGCGAGCGGCCGGGTTGCTGCGGAGATGGCCAAGACGAAGGGGCCGAGGCCGAGCGAGGTGCTGACGCCGGCCTCGTTCAGGAACGCGCAGGTCGTGCTCCAGGCGATCGGCGGCTCGACCAACGGCCTGATCCATCTGACCGCGATGGCGCATCGCTCGCCGCACCGGCTCGATCTTGAGGTGTTCGACCAGATCGGCCGCGAAGTGCCGGTGCTGGTCGATCTCAAGCCGTCCGGCGAGCACTACATGGAGCATTTCCATCACGCCGGCGGCGTGCCGAAGCTGCTGGCGCAGCTCGGCGATCTCATCGATCTCGACGCCAACACGATCTCGGGTCAGACGCTGCGCGACGTCGTTGCGAATGCGGAAGACGTGCCCGGCCAGGACGCGATCCGTTCGCGCGACAATCCGATCAAGAAGGAAGGCGGCCTTGCCGTCCTGCATGGCAATCTCGCGCCGCGCGGCGCGGTCATCAAGCAATCGGCCGCGAGCCCAAAGCTGCTGCAGCACACCGGGCGCGCTGTGGTGTTCGAATCCGTCGAGGACATGACCTTGCGGGTCGATGATCCCGATCTCGACGTGACCGCCGATGACGTGCTGGTGCTGCGCAATGCCGGCCCGAAGGGTGCGCCGGGCATGCCCGAGGCGGGCTATCTGCCGATTCCGAAGAAGCTCGCGCGCGGCGGCACCAAGGACATGGTGCGCATTTCGGATGCGCGCATGAGCGGCACCGCGTTCGGCACCATCGTTCTCCACATCACACCGGAATCCGCCGTCGGCGGACCGCTCGCGCTGGTGCAGAACGGCGATCTGATCCGCCTGGATGTTGCCAAGCGCAGCATCGAGCTGCTGGTCGATGCCGCGGAGCTCGAGCGCCGGCGCGCCGCCTTGAAGCCGGCCGCTGCGCCGGACGAGGCGCGGCGCGGTTACGCCTGGCTGTTCAACGGGACCATCATGCAGGCCGACGAGGGCTGCGACTTCGATTTCATGCAGAGGACTGGGAAGAAGACCGAAACGGGCTGATCAACACTCGAACGAACGCTCAGACCGCACAAGCGGCGGGCGATAAAACAGGGGGAAACGATGATTGCACGATCCATGCGTGGGTTGGTGGTGGCAGCCGCTGTCCTGTTCGTCACTGGGGCCGGGGCGCAGGAGGTGAAGCACTATCGCTTCGCCTATGACCAGCCGCGCAACACCGGCTACTCGATCGCGGGTGACCTCTTTGCGGACAAGCTCAAGGAATTGAGCAAGGGCACCATGATCATCGACCAGTATCCGGGCGCGCAGCTTGGGCAGGAGCCGCAGGTGCTCCAGCTCGTGAAGGCCGGCGACATCGAGTTCGCGATCATCTCCTCCGCCAACACCGCGACGATCTCGCCGCAAGCCGGTGTGATGTCGCTGCACTTCCTGTTCCGCGACGAGAACCACGTGATAAAGGGGCTGGCCGATCCCCGTGTGTTCGAAGCGCTCAGGATCATGATCGACGAGACCACGCAGGGCCTGCACGTGATCGCGACGGGCTCGCAGGGCGTGCGTCACATGTACTCCAAGAAGGAGATCCACAATGTCGGTGACATCAAGGGCTTGAAAATCCGCGTGCAGGCGACCGCGACCGAGGACACCATGTTCCCGGCCTACGCCGCCCAGACGGTGCACATGCCGTTCGGCAGCGTCTACACCTCGCTGCAAACGGGTGTGGTCGATGTCGCCGAAAACAGCATCAACGTCTACCTCGTCAACAAGCACTACGAGGTTGCCCCTGTCCTGAACATCACCGAGCATGAGGCCAACAACGCCCTGGTGTTCATCTCCGACAAGCTCTGGCAGAGCTTGTCGGCCGAACAGAAACAGTGGGTCCAGACCGCGGCGAACGAGATCAGCTCCAAGGAGCCGCAGAAGGCGTTCGAGCTCGAGCGGACCGCGGCCGAGAAGCTGAAGAAGATGGGCGTCAAGATCGTCGACAACGTCGACAAGAAGAGTTTCACGACGATCGCCGATCCGTATCTCGACAAGCTAGCCAAGGAACTCGGCCCGCATGCCGAGAAGGTCAAAGACCTGATCCGGTCGATCAATTAGGGCGGCGCCGGACGACGGTGCGCTCCCTCTCCCGCGTGCGGGAGAGGGCGGGGGAGAGGGTGTTTCCGCGGTGAGACTCCCAATGAGGAGAGAGCCCTTACCCGGCGCTCCGCGCCGACCTCTCCCGCAAGCGGGCGAGGTTAAACCAACTCGCAGCCGCTGATTCAACTTGACACCATTTCGTCCATGCCAGGACGACGGGGACATTGATGGCCATCGCCGACAAACTGCTGGTGCAACGGCAACGTCACCTGAAATGGCGCTGGCTCGACTGGCTCGAGCTGACGCTGATGATCCTCTGTGGCGTGCTCTGCTTCGGCTTCTCGCTGTCGGTGACTGCCGACATCGTCACTCGTACGATCGGCCACCCCTGGCTGTGGCTTCAGGAAGTCACCTCGACGTTGTTCATCTACGCGATCTTCATTGGGGCCGCGGCCGCGACCCGGCGCAACGATCACCTCTATCTCACTGCGATCTCGGAGGCGATGCACGGCACGCCGCGGCTGATCGTCGAAGTGCTCATCCGCCTCGTCGTGCTCGGCGTCGCCTTCTGCCTGATCTGGTACGGCTATCAGAACTATCTGCGCGGCTTCGGCAGTTTCAGGCTGCCGTCGGGCACGCCGATCGCATCGCTCTATGCGATCATTCCGCTGTCGGGCGTGTTGATCGGCTTGTTCACCATCGAGCAACTCGTCAATGGCCTGCGCAACGGCTTCGACCATCCCGAGCCGCCGGATGAGGGAGTGGCGCCTGTCGTCAGCGACGCGCAGATGAGGGCGCAGCCGTGAGTGCACCAATTGTCCTGGTGTTGATGTCGGTCTGCTTCCTGTCCTTCGGCTATCTCGGCGTGCCCGTGCCGTTCTCGCTGATGGCCGGCGTCTTCATCGGCGCGATCCTGTCGGACGTTTCGCTCGCCGCCATCATCCAGAAGATCTTCGACGGCGTGGATTCCGAGGCGCTGCTGGCAATCCCGTTCTTCCTCCTGGTCGGCGAGCTCATGAGCTCGGCCAACGTGGTAGTGCGGATCGCGAACCTGTCGGTGTCGCTGGTCGGGCATATCAGGGGCGGGCTGTCGCAGGTCGTTGTCGTCTTCAGCATGTTTTTTTCGGAGATGTCGGGCTCGACCACGGCCGACGTCGCCGTGATGAGCCGCGCGCTGGGCGGCCCGATGAGGCGTGAGGGCTATGAGCCCGCCTTCATCGCGGCGATTATTGCATCCGCCTCGACGATTGCGGCCTTGGTGCCGCCGAGCATCACGGCCGTCGTCTATGGCGCGGTCGGCAACGTCTCGATCGCCGGCCTGTTCATGGCGGGCGTCGTGCCGGGCCTGATGATCGGGTTCGGCCTGATGATCTACTGTTATTTCTTCGGTCCCTCGGGCCTGCGCAAGCCGCGCGCGCCGCTGCGGCAGGTGGTGTTCGCGGCCGGCGACGCAGCCCTGCCGCTGATGATCCCGGTGATCCTGCTTGGCGGCATTCTCACCGGCTGGTTCACGCCGACGGAAGCCGGCGTCGTCGCCGTGGCCTGGATCGTGCTCGTCGTGATCCCCGCGCTCAACCGCGGGCATATCAAGAAGATCCCGTACGATTTTTGCCTTGCCGGCCTGATCTTCTCGTTGCCGCTGATCACCATCGGCGCTGCCAACGCCTTCGGCTGGATGCTCGCTTATTTGCGCGGCGCCAGCTACATCGCCGACTGGATCACCTCGATCGCCGGCAACGATCCGCACCTGATCATGCTGCTGATGGTGCTGCTGTTCACCGTGGTCGGCGACTTCATCGAGCCGGTGCCGACCATCATCATCTTCATGCCCCTGGTCAATGCGCTGACGGAAGCAGGCGACATCAACGGCGTGCACATGGGCGTGGTGCTGATTGCCACGCTCGCCTTCGGCCTGATCACGCCGCCTTACGGACTGGTCTTGCTGATGGCCTCGAAATTCGTCGGCATCAGCTTTGCCAAGGCGCTGCGCGCGGCACTGCCGATCTACCTCGTGTTCTTCGCCACGATTGCTTTTGCGATCTACTTTCCAAGCGTGGTGCTGTGGCTGCCGCGGCACGTGCTGCCGGAGTCGGTCGGCTGCTTCAAGCCGCCGGCGGGCACGGGCTACATCTGTCCTAAGTGATGACTTGCTCGACGCGCCAGTTGGCTGTTTCGCGGACGTAACGAAACGGTGTGCCGTGGCCGTTCTTGAAATAGCTGCCACAAAGCGATTTCGCCATACCCTGCATCACCGCGTCATGGCAGACGAACAGGAGGTCGTCGCCGGGATGACGGTCGAGCCAGCCGGAAACGCAGCGTAGCGAGCGTTCGGTCATGGCGCTCCAATGCTCGCCGTCGGCGGGCAGAATGGACACGAGACCTTCCGCCGACTTCACGCCATGCCTGGATGTCGCGGACGGGGAGGCCTTCAAAGCTGCCGAAGTCGAACTCGATGATACCGGGGTCCACCTCGACGGGCACCGCGACTGCCGCACCGATGATCTCGGCCGTCTTCAGCGCACGGACCAGCGGGCTGCTGACGATGCGGCTTATGCGGATGCCCCGCAGTACATCCGCGGCAGCGTGCGCCTGCCCGAGGCCGTCCTCGTTCAACGGGTTGTCGGTGCGCCCCTGGAATCGCCCCTCGCGATTCCAGTCGGTCGCTCCATGGCGCAGGCTGTAGAACGAGCGTGTCGGCGTCGGCGCGCTCACTTGCCCTTGCTCGTGAATTTCTTGACGGCGACGCGAAACTCCTCCGTGTTCATCGCCATGATGATCTTGTGCTCCTCGGCGTCGAGTTGCTGCTTCACCGGCGTGGTGGCGGCCTGGTAGACCAGCGACTTGGTGCCGGCGATCGCTGCCGGCGGGTTCTGCGCGAGGCGCTCGGCGAGTTTGCGCGTGGCCGCCTTCAGCTCCGCGGCGGGAACGACCTTCGCAACCAGGCCCCATTCATAGGCCTGCTGTGCGGTAAAATTGTCCTCAGCCAGGAAGATCTGCAGCGCGCGGCGGGAGCCGACCGTGCCGACGATGCCGACCGTGCTGCCGCCATCGGGCGAGACGCCGATCTTGGCATAGGCCGGCGTGAACTTGGCATCATCCGCGGCGATGCAGAGGTCGGTGACGAACGCCAGGCCCATGCCGGCGCCGGCGGCCGAGCCGTGCACGCTGGACAGTGAGAGCTTCGGCATGCGCCGGATGATCTCGATGAAGGCATGATAGTGCTTCAGCAACTCGCCGACGACCGGCGTCACCGTGTTGGCTTCGGCGGCTGCACCGATCGTCTGCAGATCGCCGCCGGCGCTGAAAGCGCGGCCTTCGCCTTCGAGGACCACGACCCTGATCTCTTCGGCGCTCTCGATGTAGGTCGCCAGCTGCTCGAGCTTTTGCGCGATTGCAAGGTTGATCGAGTTGAACGCGGCGGGGCGGTTGAGCGTGATGGTCGCGATCGGGCCGTCGATCCGCAGCAAAGCGGGATCATCGGGTTGGGAGATGGGAGCTGGCATCGGAAAATCCCCGGCAAGAGGTCGTTGGTGCAACTAAATCGCAGAAGGCGAGGGGAGACAATCCCCGGCCGTGGTCTCGCTGTGCTGCTTCCGATGCCCTTGCCTAAGGCGGGGCGATAGGTTCAAATGGGCCTGCCTTCGTTGAGGGACGGACACGAGCGCCGGCTCCTCCTAGGCTAGCCAAGCCAATATCAGCGAGAGAGGAGACGACATGGGTCACGCTCGTGTCTCCGGAAATGGGCTGTTCCAATGACGGAGGGTCCGGTGATCATCGTCGGTGCCGGCCATGGTGGCTACCAGGTCGCGGCATCCCTGCGGCAGGCTGGCTTTTCCGACCGCGTCTGCCTGATCAATGACGAGGCGCATCTGCCCTATCAGCGGCCGCCCCTGTCCAAGGGCTATATCAAGGGCTCCGCCGGACCGGAGAGCCTGATGTTCCGGCCGGAGAAATTCTACCATGACCAGAAGATCGAACTGATCGCGGGCCGCGCCGTCTCGATCGACCGCGCGGGGCGCAAGGTGCTCCTCGCCTCGGGCGAGACGCTTGCCTACGGCCACCTCGTGCTGGCGACGGGCGCGCGCAACCGGCTGCTCGATCTGCCCAACGCCAATCTGCCCGACGTGAAATACCTGCGCATCCTCGACGAGAGCGAGGCGCTGCGCAAAATCATGCCGTCGAAGAAGCGGGCCGTGATCATCGGCGCGGGCTTCATCGGTCTCGAATTCGCGTCCACCGCGCGGATCAAGGGGCTCGAGGTCGACGTGCTCGAACTCGCCCCCCGGGTGATGGCGCGCGCGGTGACGGCGGAGGTCTCGGAGTATTTTCAGGCGCGGCATCGCGAGGCCGGCATCCGCATTCACCTCGGTGTTCAGGCAACCAGCATCGAGGCCGAGGGCGGCAAGGTCACCGGCGTCAGTCTGAGCGATGGCAGGCACCTGCCGGCCGACCTCGTCGTGGTCGGCGTCGGCGTGCTGCCAAACATCGAGCTTGCGGCGGAGGCAGGGCTTCCCGTCGCCGCCGGCATCATCGTCGACGAATATCTCTCGACGGCTGATCCTGATATCTCGGCGATCGGTGACTGCGCGCTGTTCGCCAGCCCGCGCTTTGGCGGATCGCTGCGGCTGGAATCGGTGCAGAACGCCACCGACCACGCCCGTTGCCTCGCGGCGCGGCTGACCGGCGACAGGAAGGCCTATGACGGCCATCCCTGGTTCTGGAGCGACCAGGGCGACGACAAGCTCCAGATCGCAGGTCTCACCACCGGCTATGACCGCGTCGTCCTGCGCGGCGATCCCGCCGGCAAGGCGTTCTCGGCGTTCTGTTACAAGGGTGAGAAGCTGCTCGGCATCGAATCGATCAATCGCGCCGGCGATCACATGTTCGGCCGCAGGCTGCTGGGCATGGACCGGTCGATCACGCCCGAGCAGGCCGCGGACGAGAGTTTCGACCTGAAGAGCGCGCTGGCTTGATCAGCCGGCCCTGACGATAGCGGCGACTTCCGCCGCCGTCGGCATCGACGGACCCGCGCCCATCCGCTGCACGCTGATCGAGGCGGCGGCGTTGGCGAAGGTCAGCGCGGCGCGCAAGGCCGCGCCGCCAGCCAGTTGCGCGGCAAGCGCGCCGACGAAGCAATCGCCCGCGCCGGTGGTGTCGACTGCCTTCACCACACGGCCGCGCACCGAAAGCTGCTCGCGGCCGGCGAGCGCGAGCACGCCGCGTTTGCCGAGCGTGACGCAGATGGTCTGGTCCTCGCGCGCCTGAAGCTGCCGCGCGACCGCGATGATCCGCTCCGCGGTATCGTCCTCGGAGAGCTCGGTGCCGGAAAGGAAGCCGAGTTCGGTCTCGTTC